>JAFTWA010000050.1 GCA_017465565.1 Tyzzerella sp. | reverse complement strand
TTTCCTATTTAAGACTAGATTGCTTTTACGCTTTCTTTAATTGTCACTAAAGATTTCTTAGGTCCTGGAACTGAGCCTTTTACTAAGATTAAGTTGTTTTCAGCATCTACTCTTACGATTTCAAGATTTTGAATTGTAATTTTCTTTGCTCCCATGTGTCCTGGCATCTTTTTACCCTTGAATACTTTACTTGGATCAGATGCAGCACCATTAGAACCAGCGTGACGATGGAACTTAGAACCGTGAGTCATAGGTCCTCTGTGTTGGTTATGTCTCTTGATAGCACCCTGGAAACCTTTACCTTTTGAAATTGCAGTAGCGTCTACTTTGTCGCCTGCAGCAAAGATATCAGCTTTGATTTCTTGTGCTAATGAGTATTCGTCAGCGTTTTCGAATTTAAATTCTCTTACAAATCTCTTGCTTGAAACACCAGCTTTTGCAAAATGTCCTTGTTCTGCTTTTGTTGTACCATTTCTGTGTACGATTTCTTTCTTACCTGCTTTGTCTTTGTTCACGATTTTGTCTTTCTTATCCACAAAACCAACTTGAACAGCACTGTAACCGTCGTTTTCAACTGTCTTGATTTGTGTTACTACACAAGGACCAGCTTGAAGTACAGTTACTGGAGTTAATACTCCGTCTTCGTTGAAGATTTGAGTCATTCCGACTTTTGTAGCTAAAATAGCTTTCTTCATTATTCTTACCTCCTGTGATTTACAGCGGAACGCTTCTGCGTTCATCCTAAATGTTAGGATTCTTACTGTCTCATTAATTTGTTACTGAACTCTTCTTATTATAAGACTCTTATTTGTTTTTCATTTTGATATCGATGTAAACACCTGCTGGCATTTCTAATCTTGATAATGCATCAACTGTTTTTTGTGTTGGTGCGATAATATCAATAAGTCTTTTGTGAGTTCTTTGTTCGAACTGTTCTCTAGAATCTTTGTATTTGTGAACCGCTCTTAAGATTGTTACAACTTCCTTCTTTGTTGGAAGTGGCACTGGTCCACTCACTTGTGATCCGTTTTTCTTTACAGTTTCGATGATTTTTTTAGCAGATGCATCAACTAATTGATGTTCATATGCTTTAAGTGTAATTCTCATTACTTGACTTGCCATAAAAAAAGTCGCCTCCTTTTCGTACTTTGGGTTTCAGTACGACAAGCGGTGACTGTACACTCTCCCGTGTGTGTCGTGATACACACGTTGTTACCGTTTTTCATCGGCTGTTATAGATTCGTACAGTGACTTGTCGCCAGTTTCCTAACTTGACATTCGCTCCACGGAACACCTGCTTTTCTTCTAAGCAGCAACCTCACGCTTCAACGCTATCTTGTCACAGCTTTTTTATTATATAGGATACTCCTCAAGATTGCAAGTACTTTTTTACAAAAATTTCATTTATTTTTTGTACTTTTTCACATGCACGAATTTTGCTTTTTATTGTATCACATATCGCACCATTATAATAGGTAGAAACACATTTTTTCTTCGACAAGTTATTACAACTTCTTTAACACTTTACCGTTCTACCACAAACCAATTGACTTTTTTCACAAAATTTGATAGTATAATTTATATTAGACAGTCATATTTTTAACAAAGTATATTCATTTTCGGGGGATGCATATACGGATTCTATTATTACATAATTTAAAGGTATGAGGTGTCAAAAAATTTAATATTTTTGGAGGTATGTATTATGATGTACGTATTAAAAGGGCTCGCTCTTGCAGGTGTTGTCCTTACAGTAATTCTTATGGCATTAAAAACCAAAGAAATGCGCGCCAGCTCAGAAAAAGACCCTGTAACAGGAATGACAGGTGAAGAGTTATGGCAATTCGGTATGAAACACGTTGTTGTAACTTCAATCATCGGTTTCGTAGCAAACTTCCTTGATACATTAGGTATCGGTTCATTTGCTCCTACATCTGCAGCATTCAAATTAACAAAATCTGTAGATGACGCTCTTGTTCCTGGAACACTTAACGTAGGTGACACAGTTCCTGTATGTGTGGAAGCTTTCTTGTTCTTCGGCATCGTAGAAATGGATATTCTTACACTCGTACTTATGCTTGTTGCAGCTGTTATCGGTTCTATCGTAATGGCTGGTATCGTATCTAAGTTCGACAGAAAGAAAGTTCGTTACTCATTATTCGTAGGTTTGTTCCTTCTTGCAACTGTAGTTCTTATGAGAAACCTTGGTGTTGGCCCATTCGGTTCGCAAGGTACAGCTCTTGGATTATCAGGTGTAAAACTTGTTATCGCAGTAGTTGGTAACTTCGTATTTGGTGCTCTTATGAGTATCGGTGTAGGTCTCTACGCTCCATGTATGGCTATGGTTCTTGCATTAGGTATGGATGCTAACTGTGCATTCCCAGCTATGATGGGTTCTTGTGCATTCTTGATGGCATTTGGTAATGGTCCAAAATTCATCAAAGAAGCAAAAATCGACCTTGTTGCATCTTGGACACAAGCAATCGCTGGTTCAGTTGGTGTATTCGTAGCTTACTACTTAGTTAAGAGCATGCCACTTGACCTTCTTACAAAAGTTATCGTTGTTGTAGTATACTTCACAGCAGCTCTTTATCTCAAAGACGCTATCAAGAAAGGTTCAGCAGCGTAATTTTAAACACGATTTAAAACTTAATATGGAAGTACATAAAGGGCATTTGGAAATTCCAAATGCCCTTTCATTTTGCTCAATTATTATTTTTCCTCTTCATTGGCTCCCATTCTCATTTGAGTCATTCTCACCTTGAAGTTCAAAATGTTTTGCTTTATAACATTATCAACTCTTGTCGGCTTCCATGTGTAAATCGCCCTGCTCTTTTCAAGAATAAAATCGCGGAACGTACCAACATCACCCACTTCAAAATGGTCTTTCGGCAACACAGCCAAATCATCTTCGTTCATTCCAATATAGAAGTGTTTTTCATCTTCCCACACACGGTAAATCTTCTTGTAACTTCCCATGTGCTCAATATTTGCACCTTTCTCGACTTTAACTCCTGTATTTCCAAACAAATATGTTAGTTCTTCGTTCAGTTGAGTCTGCGGATTACTCTTTAACATGTAGACACCAATCCAATGTCTAAAGATTCCCATGAGCACCATCAAAGTGCCCATCACATGACAGATGATCACACCCGGAAGCTCAATCTCCTTATTCACAAATGGCAGTATCGCCAGCGTACCACCAACAATTACCATATAACCGGTAACTCTAGGGTGTCTTACATTATTAGAAAACTTAACAAATGTTTTCAGCATCTTTTCATCACGCTTGACAGGTACAACATATTTACTCATTTTACGGTCAAGTTCCTCGTTTTGAATCTCTAACTCTTTATTTTCCATAGTATCCAATTATCTTTCTTCCAATTCTTTCTTTTTCATCTTTGCTTTCAACTTGTAGAGTGCAATCTTACAGTCTTTTTCTACCATGTTGTTTTCACCAACGATATTAGATTCTACACCCTCAGGATTCTTATTGATATCTACAATAGCATCCAGATAATCATTTACTACTACGAATTGAGCAACCGTACCATTGAATGTGATTCCCGCTGCAGGTATTCCGCGAATACCAATCTGTTCCATTGTGTTTGTGTAGTCTACGTGGCTGTTCCCCCATCCATCACAGGAAACGATAACACCATCAGCTCTCATACATTCTGCCCAAACAGCAGCTCTTGTACCCACAAGCATTTTTTCTTCATTTCCGTCTGGAGAACCCACTAACATAACACCCATCAAATCTACATCTGTATCCTTTGACACTACATCGAGTAATGGATCTCTAAAGTGATGCAATGATGTTTCTTTTGTTGAAGGACCAATTCCCATACTTTCGCACCTCCTACTGCATTGAACGGATAATACCGTCGCGATATTCATTTGGAGTCAGAATAATCGGCATATTACCCATATCAATAATAGATTTTCCACCTTCTACACCAGAAGGTTCTTTCGGGAACAAATGTGTATCATACATAGCGCCTTGTCCAGCCACTTGTTTGATAATCAAGACACGTTTCTTCCCTGGTCTCACAATATCGTGATATTCATGACGCTCTGTACAGAGGTCACCTTTGAACTTCTTGAGTTTCTCACGGTATGTCTGAATAAATTTATCACACGCTCTATGTGCTGCAGTAGGACCTGGTCTTTCTTGTCCCATACCAGCTGCAAGTGTAACATCAAAAGAGATTATGTAATCATTATCCCCAGGTGTACCTGCGCGGTTCAAATACAGCATCTCCTTCATATTACCTTCTGAAGAACCAAATTCATGTGTCTGCTTTCCGTTCACATCCACACCTGTTAAAATTACGTATACACCAGTAATGGTATGTGTAATTCCTTCTCCTAATTTTCCAAGAACTTTTGTTGAAATAGGGATAATATCCATCATTGTGTTTGTCCAGCGGTCATGGTCACCCGGTTTAATAATCTGGATATCAATCTTTTCAATCAATGGCTCTGCCGCCACAAGTTCATCAATCATCTCTTTGCTAACAGTCATCTTCCCATCTGGAGTAATATGATTATGTTCGCCCCATTCCACTTCATCCATGTGGAATGCTTTGATTACTAAGCGTCGTAAGTCTTTTACATTATCAGCCACTTTTCATCCACCTCCAAGTTAATTATTTAACGTTATTATACAATAAAACCCATGTTTTTCCAACACGTTTTTAATCAATTGTCCATTTTAATAATCGTTTTTTCAGCATTTCAAAAAGCTGCATCACTACAACAAGGACGACTACCATAAATATAAATCCCGCCCATGTTTTGTCATACAAACCAAAGCTTGAGTATTTCTTTACATAGAAGCCCATACCATACTGTGCCCCAGTCATCTCCGCATATACAAGCATCACAAACGTATTGCGAAGCGAGTTTACAAAGCCCGCCAAAATAGCAGGACTTGCCGCCGGCAAAATTACTTTTACAAAGCGTTTTAATCCTTTTAACTCTAAGGTTGCCGCTTTGTCAAGATACCTTTTATCAATTGTCATGATACCAGTAATCGTGGCAAATAACGTTGACCACACTGTACTGTACACAATCAGGAATAGCGATGCAGTCCAGAAAGTGGGTGCAAGAAGCAATGCAAACGGAGAAAGCAGAATTGACGGAATCACACTAAATGTATAGATAACTGGATGCAACGCTTCTCTCAGCTTCTCATTCAGCCCTAGTACTGTCCCTATCCCAAGGGCTAACAGCAACGAAATACCAACAGCCGGCACCATTAATTTAAACGATGCCGCCATATTTAATAGCATCGTCCCTTTATCCTCAGCAAAAACTTTTAAAATATCATCTGCATTAGGAAATAAATAAGGATTCGCAAATCCATTTTTCGTTACATAAATATAGAACACTATGATCCCTATAAAAATAGAAATTGTGATAAAGTACTTTTTCATTATTTATTGTTTTCCTCAAAAAACGTTTTCATATTTTCATAGAATTTCGGAGCTTCTTCGCCATATTTTTCCGCAGCCTCAGCCAACGCCTCTTCATACAGAGAAGTGTTTATATGGTCTAAAATATCAACATCGTTCCCATCCAGAAGTCCTGTTTCTCCAAGAATTCCCCACGCACGAACAACCGAGTTTTGAAGTGGGTCAACGCTTACCGTGTAGTGTTCATCGTCTAACATATACGCAGCAACATAGTCTTCTGTAGCATCGATTGCTTCTGCATGCATCGAAACAGCTTCTTCTTTGTTCGCTTCATAGTAGCTTTGCGCACGAAGCAACGCTCTGATAACCGCTTTTACAGTGTTAGGATTTTCGTCCACCCATTCTGTTTGTGCCAACATACGACAGCATGAGTAGTTCGGCATAATTTCGCTTTGATAAGCAACAATATCGACTTTATCAGCCAGTTCTTCTTTTACTGCATAGTTCTGACCAGTTCCCATAAGCGCGTAATCAACTTCTCCACGAATTACAGCAGCCAAAGCATCGTTATAGCTGTTATATGTTACCCATTCCACTGCTTCAAACGGATCGCCGCCAACTGCATCCATAACAGCACCTGTCAGTGCGAAATAACTTGTGTTGCAGGCAAATTTCTTACCAACCAGACTTTCTACGCCGTTCCACTCAGCACCTTCTTTTGCAACGATTGGCATACATCCATTTACCATGTGTCCGCCAAAAAGTGTAAAATCCATACCTGCGGCAATTTGTTGCAGCGGAGTACTTGTTCCCGCATTGGATACAACATCCACTTTACCAGTTTGTAATAATGACATAGCATCATTATTTTCATCCGCAGCTACCGGCTTAATCGTGATACCTTCCTCTTCAAAATATCCTTTTTCATTGGCAATTGTAATAAGTACATTACCGCTAGTACCATAATTCCATCTTACTACAGATTGTTCTGGAGCTCCTTTTTGAGTATTTTCTTCATTTGTCGTGTCACCATCATTCGTTCCACATCCCACCATGCTAAAAGTCATAGTTAAGCCCAAAAGCACAGCTAAAATTCGTTTTTTCATTACTTATCCTCCTCTGGTTTTATATCCTTATTCATCTGACGAATCAGCTCATTTCGCATTTGAAAAACCTTGGGATCTTCAAACTGCGTTTCTCTTGTCGGTCGTTTATCATCCGAAATCGAAATATCATAGATAATATTACCCGGAGACTGACCAAGTACAATAATTCGATTTGCTAATAGTAAGGCTTCATCCACATCATGGGTAACGAAAAATACATTTTTCTTTTCTTCATCCCTTTTCCAGAGCTCCAACACAAGATCCTGAAGACGCGCGCGTGTCACTGCATCCAGCGCACCAAAAGGTTCGTCCATAAGCAGAACCGGTGGATTCATTGCAAAGACCTGTGCAATCGCACATCTCTGCTTCATACCTCCTGAAAGTTCCTTTGGCAGCCTTTTATATACGTCTTCACTGAGTCCAACAGCCTGCATCATGTTCATTGCAATCTGCTTTAATTCAGTTTTGTTTTGTTCTGGAAATCTTTGCTTCAATGCCAGCACAATATTTTCACCTGCTGTCATCCATGGGAAAAGCCCATAATCTTGAAATACGACGCCTCTTTCAAGACTTGTACCATCAACCAATTGTCCATCAATCAAGAGTTCTCCTGCCGTAGGTTTTTCAAGTCCTGCCAAGAGACGCAGAAGTGTACTTTTACCACATCCCGATTGTCCAAGAATGCAGACAAACTCTCCTGTTTTCACTTCTACGTTAATGTCTTTCAAAATCAACTTCTCCTGTTGTTCATACGCAAATGACAAATCACTGATTTTAATATTACTCATAGCCCCAAGCCTTTCTTCTATACTTCAAATCTTTTGCCATTATACCAAACAGGAATACTCTGTTCTATGCATAAAATTTACCAGTCATTTTCCAGAAAAAGTCGCAAAAAAAGACAGATGCTTTCGCATCTGCCTTTTGAAAGTCCATATTAAACTTTAGCAATGTATTCGAATGGCAATGGAACAATCTTTCCAGGTGTCTGGATTTCGATTAATTGTTCTAATGTTGCTTTTACGATTGCTGTTTGTTGTTCTGGGTTGTTTGGAGCACCAGCATTAGCACCCATAGGCACCAATGGAGCTACCGAACGTGGTGTACCAGTTTGACGTACAACTGGTGGAAGAGCTGCGATACAAATTGTAGGGATACCAGCTTCTTCAATCGCTCTCTGCACCAATACTGCAGAGCGGTGGCAAGTACCTCAGCCAGCTGTGAGGATAACTGCGTCTACGCCTTCCTCTTTAAGCATTTTAGCGATAGCTGGACCAGTTTCGTTTTTGAATTTTTCCTGGTTTCCACCGCCACCCATGAATCCTGCATGAGTATCAGCTACTGAACCGATAAATCCTTCAGCTGCTAATTCATTTAATCTATCAATTGGGAACATACAGTTGATATCTTTGTTAACGTCACCGTTATCGTATCCACCGTGTGATACCATCAGTTCGTTTGATGGCCATTCATTTTTAACTTCTCTCCAAGTAAAGTCACCAGCAAGGTTGAATCTTTTTTGTTCTTTATGATGAACACCAGCAGCTGTAGCAAGAGCAACTTTCATATCTTTAAGTTCTTTTGTTACTGGAGTCCAAACCATTGGTGGTGTAATTGGAACGAAAATTTCCGATTGCAATCCTTTAACAATTGTTAAACTCATTGTCTCTATACCTCCTTAATTATTTGCTTCATTCTTGGCACGGGCTTCTGCCTGACGCCTATTGTAAATATCTAAGTTACTAACATATTTGTCGTTGACTTCTGGTCCGAGCTGTTCCACAAAACTCATGTTCCATGCAACCTCCTGACCCACCTTAAGCGGATAATCTGTAATCATCATTCGCATCGGCACTTTTAAATATCCAAGGCGACCTTTGAGATCGATTGCTACACAGCCATCGTGTACCTCAACGATTACACCTTCCATCTTAATGATTTTATCACCATACTTCATGTTTGTCACCTAAATTTTAGTCGTATTTTTCTTTACGTTTTTGGCTCATTGGTAATGATTGTTCGTTAGCTACTAATTCAACGGCTGCACCTCTTGTGTTACCGATTAATTCGATGTTAGTAGATTTAACGTTTGGATTCCATTTCTTTTCTGCTTTCTTAACATCTTCACCTGCCATAGCTGCTTTTAACATTGCAAGAGCACGGATAGCATCTTCGTGGCAAAGTGTGTTACATCCAAGAACTTCGTTTTCAATACCTGATTCTGATTTGTTGTTATCAACCATGTGTGTCATGTATTTGTTACCTACTACAAGAGCACCTTGTACAGCACAGAATGACATACCAACTACTGGAACGCCTCTCATACCGATTTGTTCGTGGTGAGATGCGAAGTCGATGTGGTTGTTACCAAAACCTTCAGTTGTAACGAATGCACCGTCAACGTCTAATGCTTCTACCATCATACCAACACGTTTAGATACGTAGAATTTTTCAGCATTGATTTGTGGAGATCCAACAAAGAGTACACCGCAAAGGTCAACTTCTTCATCGTGTAATGTTTCAAGTACAAGTGGTTCTCTCCAGTAATGTCTTGACATTTCTTTAGAAGCTGGTCCGATACATGTTAATGCATGGATACATCCATCTAATACTTCAAGTGGAGATGTCATAACTGGAACGTTACCTAAGTCTACGTTTGGTTTACCACCAAGAATACCAACTGGTTCAACTGGAAGGATTAAGTTATCATGCATAGCGCCTTGGCCCATGATTTCTTTAACGATAACTACTTTCTTCTTACCTGGTCTTCTTACTTGTGTAAATTCTTCTGTATCAACCACAAGTGATTCATCTAATTTCTTTAATGCTTCACGGATTTCTTGTGTGATAACATCTGTTGCTGTATGAGCAGCCAAAGGACCTGGTCTTTCCATGTTTGTTCCTTCTTTGATGATAACTTCTGTTTTAATGAAGATTTCACCCTTTTCTGGACAACCTGGACGTCCCCACATGATGTTTTCATCTAAGTAACCTTCTGAAGAACCGAATTCACCGATTTGAACACCGTTAGCGTCTGTACCTGATACTACCATAACTACGCCATCAAGTACTCTTGTAACACCTGTACCAATTTCAGCATCGCCTTCTTTTGTAGCGATTGGTTGAACGTCCATGATTGTTTCTGAGTATGTGTGGTAGTTTTCTGGTGTGATGATATCAATCTTTAAGCTGTTAACAAGTTTTTGTGAAGCTGCTGCTTCTTCTTCAATACCTTCACGGATGTAAAGAACTGTACCATCAAATTTTGTTTCTGGTCCTCTCTTTACTTCTGTTACTTTGAAGTGTTTTCTTGTTAAACTTCTGATTACTTTTTCTTCTTGAGCTACTGGAGCTGCTGCTACTGGAGCTGCAACTGCTGCTGTACCTTCTGCTGCAGGTACTTCTACAACTTCTGCAACGCCTCCACCGATTCCCATTGGTAATTGGATATCGATGTCTTTACCTTCTCCAATGTGGATTTTTAACATTCCACCTGCAACGCTTGTTGTTGCATTTACTGGAGCTGCTACTGGAGCTACTTCTTCTACAACTTCTTCAGCTGCTGCTGGAGCTTTTGCACCTTCAACAACGTCAGCTGTAAGTGGTGAAAGAGAATCACATGTTTTAAGAAGTTTAGCACCTAATACTTCTTCGATAGTTAAACAACCATCTAATTTTAATAACCCTGAATCCACTAAATCATCAAAGATTGCTGGATCTTCTAAATTTTCTGGGCCAATTGTAATGCCTGCTTCTGCTCTACAGCATAATACTGCAGGATCCTTTGCATGTTCTTTACATGTTTCGGCTGTAATTGACATATTTTTCTTACCTCCTTGTTTGTTTAATGCGGTTTTCCGCTATGTATATATCCAATCACCCTTAAGTTTATAAAATATCGGGGGGATTTTATAAACTTTTCTGTGACAGTTATACCATTTTCTATTAATCTAGATATTAGATATCCTGATCAACTTTCTTAGACACTCTTAAGTATCTGTATAATGGATGACCAATTGTTCTCATGATATGGTCTGTTTGGTGGAATACTTTTAAGCCCATCTTTGGAGCAGATCCCATAACTGTATTTGAACAGTCTGAACAGTTACCAATGATAATGTATTCACATTTATCTTTCTTGAATTGCATACTGTTCTTAACCTGACCTGGACAGTTACCTGGTCTTTCACATTTTAATGCACCGCTCTTCATTTCAGCTGCCTGTTTACATCTTGCAACAGAAACTACTTTTGAGTTCATCTTTGTAGCGATATCACGCATACGTGTTTCATCACCACCGCAAGCACATACAAGAACACCCATTGTTGCTCCGTGTAAGTCTGGGAACTCGATTGTTGGAATAATTCCACCTGTTGTCTTTGTGATTGGTGCGTCCAATGTAGTAGCTTTACCAGTAAATGGTCCACCCATAACGATTTCACCTGGTTCTCCATCAAGGCCGCCAGCCATTTCAATTAAATCGCCAACGCTTGTTCCTACTGGAACGTCCATGAATACGTGTGGTTTGTTACCGCCTTTAATCTTACCAATTACTGTTAAGTTCTTGCTGAAAGAAGGTTTTCTTTCGTCGATAGCTTCTGCTACTCTTGCAAGAGTTTCAACGTTGATAACGATAGATTTTGCTGCTGCTGGAAGCTGTGTTGGTTCTAATTCGATACCAAGTGTTTCTCTAACAACGGCTCTTTCTTCACCCATTGGGTAGATATCTGGAAGAAGATGAATGCTGATTGCTGCTTCATCTTTTAAAGCTTCTTTTAATGTCTTAACTGCATTTTCGTTTTTCTTCTTAATTGCGAAAATAGCTTTTGCAGCATTTGAGATTTCCATACAGTATTTCACGCCACGGATAACTTTATCACATTCATTTTCGATTTGCATAATGTTGTGTTTAAGTCCTGGTTCGCACTCTGCTGCGTTGATTAAGATGTATCCGCCATCAAGGTCTGTTCCTAATTTAACGCCTGTTGGGAAACCTGCACCACCCATACCAACTACACCTGCAGCTTTAACCATATCTAATTTGCTGCCTTCTTCGATTGGTACGAATTCGTCTTTTTGTTCTGCGTCTGGCTTAATGATGATTCTGTCTTCTTTAACTTCCTCAACTACACCATACACACTAGAGAAAATGTTTGCGCCAAGCCCTGTTGGTGTTGCAATGAGTGTACCTTTTTTAACTTCATCGCCTGCTTTAACGATTGGAGCGCAAGGTGCACCTACGTGTTGTCTTAGTAAAATTTGAATATTTCCCATGACAATCCTCTCCTTTTGTTTTTTCTTTTTTATAAGTAAAAAGCCATATCGCCCTGGCTTACTTATTCATTTTACCTATAATATATTTTTATAGACCTTTTCTATAATTGTCGAATTATAGAGTTGGTCTATTTTTTAACACTTTTTTGGCGGAGGTATGTGGGAATCGAACCCACCCAGGACGCTCTTAACGCCCTACACTAGTTTTGAAGACTAGGAGGCACACCAGTCACCTAACTACCCCCATATAAATTTCCGCCGTTCCTAACAATACCACACTTTCCTAGGCATTTCAAGTTTTTTTTACGCTTTTAACCATTTTTATTTTAGCAAATTTCCGTTGACTTTTCAATACGTTTACGAGATAATATATTCAAGAACTGAACAACATATTAATGGCATGAATCTTTGTTAGATTTTTGTCAGTTGTTTTTCGCTTTATTTATTTAGTGGTGAATTTTCTGAATATTATACTTTTCATTTATCGCTTTTTTCTATAAATAATGTGCAACGCTGGCAACAATTAACAGGCCTCTGCCGCAACATATGTTTCAGAAACAACTATATAATAGGAAAGGAAGAAGGTTTTAGCTATGAAATTAGAAGCAAAAATCAATGTTGACCGTTTTGAATCTGCTCTTCAGGTAGTAGATGCTCATACAAGCGGCGAATTCTGTAGAATGGTAATCGGAGGTTTCCCTGAACCAGTTGGAAACACAATGATCGAAAAGAAACACTGGATGGAAAAAAATTACGACCACGTTCGTACAGCATTAATGTTTGAACCACGTGGACATCACGATATGTTCGGTGCTTTTATTTGTGAACCTGTAAATAAAGAAGCTGACTTCGGTGTTATGTTCATGGACACAGGCGGATACTTAAATATGTGTGGACACTGTACAATCGGTGCTGTTACTGTAATTCTTGAAGCAGGTCTTAAAGAAATGCACGAAGGCGAAAACGAAGTTGTACTTGAAGCTCCAGCAGGTATCATCCGTACAACAGCTATCGTTAAAGATGGTAAGGTTGAAAGTGTTACATTAACAAACGTTCCAGCATTCGTTTACAAAGAAAACCAAGTTGTAAATGTTGATGGAAAGGACATTAAATTCACTATCTCATTTGGTGGTTCATTCTTCGCATTAGTTGACACTACACAATTAGATATCGGAGAAATCAACGCTGAAACAGTACCTACATACATCGATTTAGGTATGAAGATGATGGAAAAGATTAACAAAGAAATCGAAATCCAGCATCCATTACTCGACATTACATCAGTTGACCTCGTAGAATTCTACGGACCAACTCCAAATCCAGATAAAGCTACATTAAGAAACGTTGTAGTATTTGGTGAAGGCCAGGCTGACCGTTCTCCATGTGGAACAGGTACAAGTGCTAAGCTTGCTACATTACATCACTGGGGAGAAATCAAAGTTGGTGAAGAATTCCTTTACGAATCATTCATCGGTTCTATCTTCAAGGGAGTAATCAAAGAAACAACTAAAGTTGCTGATTACGATGCAGTAATCCCTATGATTACAGGTGCTTGCTACTTAACAGGTTACGGCACATACTTAATCGACGGATTAGATCCATTAAAATATGGTTTCATCGTAGGTTAATATTAACTCAATAAATCAAATTGAGCTACCACATATGTGGTAGCTCTCTTATTGTTTTCCGGCACCTTAACTCTTATAAAATCAAATTTCATTTGCCACTTTATATCCTGTACGGATTGCTTCCGCAATATTTGCTGTTCTTTCTCCTGCACAGTCTCCTATATAGTAAACAGGAACCGATACACCCTCCACATCTATTGTATTCTTTTTAGAACCAACAGCCATAATAATCATATCACAATCAATTGTAATATCTTTTTCTTCTTTTGTATCTGTGGCTAAAATTGTCTTTCCATCATTTTCAATGCTATTTACCTTTGTATTTACATATTGTTTTACATCATGTTTTGCAAAATTCGCCATAATACTCGGAAGAATCGTGGATGATTCACCATTTGCAATCTTATCTGTCATTTCAATAATCGATACATTACAGCCCTTTTCAAGAACATATTCTGCCGTTTCGGTACCTACCAGACCTCCGCCAATAATCGCACAATGACCATTCACTTCTGCTTTCCCAGCCAATACGTCCCAGGAAGAAAGTATATTCTCACTGTCAGCACCCTTGATTGGAAGTGTAACATCGTGTGAACCCACTGCTACAATTACTACATCTGCTGCATTCATGATATCTTTTGTACATTCAGTATTTAAATGAATAGTTACACCTTTATCAGCTAAAATCTTTTCATAATATTCTACAGAACGTAAAATTTCATCTTTCCGTGGCGGAACTGCCGCAAGATGAATCTGTCCACCAACGCGTTCTTCTTTTTCGTAAATATCCACTTTATATCCACGAATTGCCGCAACACGAGCTGCTTCTAATCCCGCAATTCCTGCGCCAACAATTACTACATGTTTCTTTTCTTCAGCTGGCTTTATGTAAATCGTTGTCTCATCACCATTTTCAGCATTCAATACACAAGAAATGTAGCGACGGCTTTGAATTGCATCTACACAGCCTTTGTTACAGTTGAGACATTCGCGGATTGGTTCATCCTTTTCTATTTTTAATGCAATGTCTGGATCACAAAGCAATGAACGACCATAAGCAATAACATCCGCATCTCCATTTGCCAAAATTTCTTCTCCATTTTCAACCGTTAGAACACGTCCTACCGTCGCCACTGGAATTGATACCGCCTCTTTGACTTTCTTCGCGATTGGTAATGTCCAATTATATGGCACTGTCCCCATAGGCGGAATCGTATCACCCATATTTCCTGTATGGTTTGCCTGGGCAACCTGAATCATGTCTACACCTGCTTCTTCTAATTTTTTTGCGAACTCAACACCTTCCGCTTCATATAATCCACCTTTTCCACGAGAACTTCCATCCTCATTAATCGTGATAATCGGTAATTTGTATTCAATCATAAGTGTTGGTGCCGCTTCTTTAATCGCAGAAACCACTTCCAATGCATATCGGATACGGTTTTCAAATGTTCCGCCATAATTATCCACTCTGTGATTTAACAATGTAGAGCACAATGAACCCAACAAACGGTCGCCATGGATTTCAATCGCATCGATACCTGCTTCCATTGCCCTTCTTGATGCATCCGCAATGGATTTTTTGATTTCCTCCAATTGCTCAACAGATGCCTCCGAAACAAAGTGCTGCATATCATAATGTATCTTCGCATAGGATTCTTTTCCTAATCTTCCTGCTTCTTGCATTTTTGCTCCAAAGGTTTCCATATCGCCCTGTGCTTTTGCCTTTTCAGCTTCCATAGCTGCATTTCTCGAAGCCATAATCAATCTTCCAACACTTGGAACATCGTATTCTGGATGAAAGATTTGCAATGCCACTTTACAATCGTAGGCATGCATAGCATCTGCCAATTTTTTAAATACAGGAATCTGTTGATCATCAAATAATTTTGGGGTTGGCGATGCCGTTCTTACCGGTGCAACATCCCCAATTACTACATACGCCGCTCCACCTTTTGCTAATCTCTCGTAGAAATGCAAACTTCTTTCTCCTATAGAACCGTCACGCTCTTCATATCCAGTTGTGAGAGGCGGAAACATAATACGATTCTTCAACGTCAAATTCCCTGCTTTTAAAGGCTGCAATAACAATGATTCTTTTCCCATAAAACTTCTCCTTTTCCTTATTCCTTATTTACAAAGGTGGCAAGCAACATAATGCTCCGGTCCAATTTTCTTCATTTCTGGTTCTTCTTCAAAGCATTGCTCAGTCGCATATTTACATCTACTACAGAATCGACATCCTGGCGGTGGTGAAATCGGACTAGGAACATCACCAGTTAATACGATGCGTTCTCGTTTCTTCTCCACATCTGGATCCGGAATTGGAATTGCAGATAACAACGCCTGTGTATACGGATGCACAGGATGTGAGTATAATTCGTCCGAAGTAGTCAGTTCTACAATTTTGCCCAAATACATAACCGCCACTTGGTCTGAAATATGACGCACCATTGACAAATCATGTGCAACAAATAAATATGTAAGATCCATTTTCGCCTGCATTTCTTTTAAAAGATTTACAATTTGTGCTTGAATGGACACATCCAACGCCGAAATCGGTTCATCACAAACTATAAATTCAGGCTCAATCGCTAACGCTCTCGCAATTCCAATTCTTTGACGTTGTCCGCCCGAGAATTCATGAATATAGCGATTTGCATGCTCTGCCTGCAATCCTACCAAACGCAGCAGTTCCTGCGCTCTTTCCTGCTCCTCTTTTTTGTTCGAAATCATATTATGGATTCGCAATCCTTCTGTAACAAGCTCGCTAACTTTCATCCTAGGATCCAAAGATGCATAAGGATCCTGAAAAATTGTCTGAACACTTTTTGTAAATGCCTTTCTGTCTTTTCCTCTCAACTTATGCACATCTTGTCCCTTAAATAGAACTTCTCCGCTCGTCTTACTATATAAACCAGTACAGGTTCTGCCACAGGTTGTCTTACCACACCCCGACTCACCAACAAGTCCTAATGTTTTTCCTTTTCCAATTTCAAAAGAGACATCATCAACGGCTTTCAAAATTTGCCCTTTCCCCATTGGAAAGTATTTTTTCAAATGATTAACCTGCAAAACCGGTTCTTCAATTATGCTTTTTCCACACATAATGCCCCTCCTGTCTCAAAAGGATACTCTCCCTGAACTTTTTCATGATGCAGCCAACAGGTTGCTCTATGCTCATTTTCAAACGTAAATGTTGGTGGTGCCTGTCTTGTACAAATATTCATACAGTGTGCACACCTTTCCACAAACGGACAACCCTTCAGTTCTAATAACAAATCTGGTGGTGTTCCTTCAATTGATACCAAATTTTTCTTACGGTCCCCATCCAATCGTGGCACAGCATTCAAAAGACTCCATGTGTACGGATGGCGCGGATGATAAAAGATATCTCGCCCACTTCCTTTTTCAATAATCTTTCCCGAATACATAACTGCAATCTGGTCTGCCATATCTGCCACGACACCCAAGTCATGTGTAATCAAAATAATTGATGTTTTTAATTCTTTCTGCAATTCTTTCAATAATTCCAAAATCTGCGCCTGGATTGTTACATCAAGTGCTGTCGTCGGTTCATCCGCAATAATAATTTTCGGATTGCATGCCAAAGCAATCGCAATCATAACTCTCTGACGCATACCGCCCGAAAATTCATGAGGATACTGTTTCACACGCTTATCCGCTTCTGGAATTCCTACTTTTTCCAAAAGCTCAACCGCCTTCTCCATCGCTTCTCTCTTGTTACAATTTCTATGTATAATAAGATTCTCTGCAATCTGTTTCCCTACTGATAGTGTAGGATTCAATGCCGCTAATGCATCTTGAAAAATCATCGCACATTCTCCACCACGGTATTTTTCCCACTCACTTTCCGGCTGCGCCACCAGATTCTTTCCACCATAGTTAATCTCGCTGCCTTCCTTGATTACACCAGGAGTTTGTATTAATCCCATAACAGCTTTTGCAGAAACAGTTTTTCCACATCCCGATTCTCCTACAATCGCCAAAGTCTCTCCTTCACTTACAGAAAAATCCACACCTCGAACTGCTTTCACTTCTCCTGCGTATGTATGATAGGAAACTTGCAGATTCTTAACTTCCAAAATATTATTCATCTGAATTTCTTCCTTTCGTTTAATCATTTCTATTTTACCAGTTTTGGTTCTAATGCATTGCGAAGCACGTCTCCTAATACATTAAAACTAAGCACTGTAAGTAAAATTAAAAGACCTGGATACAACGCAAGTGATGGAACATCCATGATATGCTCCTGCGCACTCTGTAACATGCTTCCCCATGAAGACATCGGAAGCTGAACGCCAAATCCCAGGAAACTCAGAGAAGATTCTGTCAAAATCGCTCTTGCAATACTGATACTCGCTGCCACTATAATGGAAGGAATCATATTAGGAATAATATGATTAAAAATAATCCTAAAGCTTCCAGCCCCTAGATTTTTTGCAACCAATACAAAATCTCGCTCTTTTAACGACATAGTTTCTGCGCGGACAATTCTTGCAACTCCCATCCAAGAAAACATCCCGATAATGACAATCATTGTTGTCATACTAGGTGATAATAAGGAATTAATGATTATGATTAGCAAAAAACTTGGAACTGACATAAAAATATCTGCCGCTCTCATCATTAAATTATCAACAGTTC
The DNA here is from genome assembly GCA_017465565.1 of Tyzzerella sp. Classification (GTDB taxonomy): domain Bacteria; phylum Bacillota; class Clostridia; order Lachnospirales; family Lachnospiraceae; genus Faecalimonas. The sequence continues at coordinate 70,315 of JAFTWA010000050.1, read as the reverse complement.
CACCAATATATCCGCTGATTGTTCCATACAGCGTTCCGAATACAATTGCAACCATCATAGAAAACAAGCCTACCACCAGCGATACTCTGCCTCCATACAATGCTCTTGTAAAATAATCTCGCCCCAGACCATCCGTTCCAAGGAAATGTTCCTTACTCATCGGAGCCAGCTTATTCAATAAATCCATTTTATCTGGATCATGTGGTGAAAGCGGTGCCAAGATAGATGCTATAATAATTATAATCAAAAAGCATAAACAGAACATCGCCAGCTTATTTTCTTTAAAACTAGTCAGCAGATTATACCAAATCCCTCTGTCACGCAACACATCATCTTCTTTATGTTTCGTTTCTATAGGCATAAACGCGTCTTCTTTTAAAACTTCATCTCGTACGATTTCATTATGTTCAGGATTCATTTATCTTTTCACCCCCTGCTTAATTCGTGGATCGGCTACGCTATATAATAAATCAGCAATCAAATTTCCAACAATCAAAATGAGACACGAAAGCATTGTAAATCCCATGATCATTGGATAATCTCTAGAATTAATTGCACTCATACCAAGAGTCCCCATACCTGGCCATCCAAAAACAGATTCAATAATAAAAGACCCCGTAACCAAACTCGCTAAATTCATACCCGCAATTGTGATAATCGGAAGAAGGCAGTTTTTTAACACATGACCTGTCATAATTCTTTTCTTCGGTACCCCTTTTGATTTTGCAGTCAAAACATATTCTTCTTCAAGCTGCGTAATTGTATTTGAGCGAATGTATCTTGTAAATACAGCGATATTGTCTATACTAAGTACAATACTCGGCAGAACCAGATGCCATACAACATCCAACACCGATTCAACGCCAATTGTTCTCATTCCGTTTGTTGGAAACCAATGTAAGTTAAGCGAAAATACAATAATAAGCATCAAAGCAAACCAGAACGATGGTATGGATATACCAATATAACTAAAAATACTGATCACTTGGTCTACCAATTTATTCTTTTTCATACCAGATACCAAGCCCAATGGAATTGCAATTATAATAGACAGTACAAAAGATGTTCCCATCAACAACAAGGTCGATGGCAATTTATTGAAAATCTGGTCCGCCACAGGCTGGTGGGTAATTACAGAGTTTCCAAAATTTCCCCGAAGAACATTTTTCAGCCAGGCAACATACTGTTCCACAATTGTCCCATCAAGTCCCAAGTCTTCACGGATAATTTGTATTTCCTCTTCCGTCATATCTGGTCTAATGTACATGTTTATCGGATCACCTGGTGCCAAATGGATAATCATGAATGAAAAAATAGATACAAGTATCAGTACCGGTATCATTTGAACAATTCTCTTTAAAATGTAATTTTTCATGTTATCTCCTTATAAATAGGAAAAAGGGTTGGTGCAAACTTGCACCAGCCCATCTCACCTTTTCTCTCAATTCATTACTATTCTGTCATGTAAAGCTTTGTATAATCTTCGAATACTGGTACGATATTGATTGCATCGCAGCCTTTCAAATTCTTGTCTACAGCTAAAATAAAGTTACAGTCAGAAATTGGTACCATTGTGTACGCATCTTTAGTTTTTTGTTGGATATCAGCATAAATCTCTGCACGTTTTTCAGGATCTGTTGTTGCATCTCCAGCGTTCCATAAATCAGCGATTTCATCTGTTGAAACTAAGTTCTTGCTCAAGAATCCTTGGTTACTGAACATATATTCATCACCTTGGTTATCTGCGTTTGTAGAGTAACCATTTAATCCAAGATCCCAATCACCTAAATCTGTATAGAAGAATTTTTCAAAGAAACCTTGTGTTTCATATCCTGTAACCTTTACTTCAATACCAACTTCTTTTAATTGTTGTTGAATAATAAGCGCACAGTCTTCCATATTCGCACGGCTTGAGTTGTAAACTAATTGCAATGTTTTGCCTTCTAATCCAGCATCTTTTACTAATTGTTTAGCCTTTTCTAAGTCATGTTTGTAACCATCGATATCTTTGTAGTAGAAGTTTTGTTCACAGAACACTGTTTTAGCAGCTACAGCAATTTCTTCCGAACCATAAGCACCAGATACAATTTCAGGAACATTCAACGCTGTTGCGATTGCTTCTCTCGCCTTGATATCTTTCATAAGTTCACTGTTAGAGTTGAATCCCATGTAATTGATACGGCCTTCATTTAATGTTACGATTTCGTATCTGTCGTCTTTTGAATATTTTTCCAGCTTATCAGATGTTGTAATACGGTGAACATTAATTTCTCCATTTTCAAATGCAATTTCTTGTGCACTTTCATTTGGCATAACTTTAAATACAACTGTATCTAAGCTTGACTCTCTGTAGTAGTCTTCAAATTTTTCAAGTGTAAGACTTTCGCCTTGTTTCCATTCTTTTACTTTGTATGGACCAGAACCAACACCTTGTGTCATATTTAACTCAGATGATGCAATGTTTGCTTCGTTTTCATACACATGTTTTGGAATTAATCTAATTCCACCAAGTGTTGCAATGTAAGAAGCAGAAACTTCCGGAAGAATTACTTTAAATGTTAATTCATCCACTTTTTCAACTGTTACAAGTTGTCCATTGATTTTTGTTCCACTTGAAGCTTTGTTTTCAGCGATTGATTTTACTTGGAAGTTCCATACAGCATCATCTGCTGTGATACTTTCACCATCATGCCATTTCAATCCATCACGTAATTTAACAGTAACTTCCAATCCGTCTTCTGACAGTTCATAGCTTTCTGCCAAATAATAGCGAACTTCATCTTTAGCAACGATAAAAAGTGGATCATATACTGGTCTTAACATAGTCATACCTTCGTCACCTGTTTCATACCAGTAGTTTAAGCTTAAAATGTCTGTTGGCATTGCACGAACAACTGAACCACCTTCTACTTTTTCACCTGCAGATACTTTATCTCCGCCTTCTTTGTTTTCCTCTTGGCTGTTTCCACAACCTGTTACAAGCAGTCCTAATACCATTACAACTACTAATAACATACTTAATGCTTTCTTCATGTTTTTCCTCCTCTTTTTTGAAGTCACTTTATTTTGTTCGTTCAAATAAAGCTTGTTTTATTTGTTGTAGAGCTTGTTCGACATAAGCTCTAGGACAACCTAAATTAAATCGCATATAGGACTCTCCACCTTCGCCGTAGCCTGCTCCACTTCCTGGGGCAATGCCACATTTCTCAACAAAGAATCTTTTGAGTTCTTCCGCGGTCATACCTAACCCGCTGCAATCTACCCACACTAAATATGTACCTTCCGGCTCTTGCACCTTGAGTTCTGGTATGTTTTCTGTAATATAAGAACAGAAATACTCAATATTTCCTTTCAAATATTCTAAAAGTTCATCCAACCATTCTTCCGAATCATTGTAAGCACCAATCAATGCCGATGCAGCAAATGAATTCGAAGAAAATGCATGATTTTTATTAACTACAGCACGATATTTTGCTCGCAACTCTGAGTCTGGAATAATAATATTGGAAACTTGTATCCCTGCAATATTAAATGTCTTACTAGGAGCGGTGCAGATAATACTTCTTTTCATGGCTTCTTCTGAAATTCTGCACAGCATGATGTGTTCCTTTTTATACACCAAATCATGATGAATCTCGTCATCTATGATAACCAGATCGCGTTCCACTGCGAATGCAACAAGTCGTCCTAATTCTTCTCTATCCCATACACGTCCCACCGGATTATGTGGACTACAGAATAAAATAGCTTTCGTCTTCTCCGAAACTTGTTGTTCCATTTGTTCCCAATTAATAGTGTAATAACCATTATTATTTACCAATGGAATTCTTACAGCTTTTCGTCCCTGGTCTTCAATCGCATGGTAAAAAGGATCATAAACAGGAGGCATTACAATTACTTCTTCGCCAGGTTCTGTTGTTGCTGTCACTGCAAAATTAAGCGCACTCACAACACCTGGTGTAAAACAAATCCATTCTTTTTCGATATCGCAGTGATGTCTTCGCTTCATCCATGAAATAACAGCATCATGATATTCTTTCGGAAGCGCTCCATATCCGTAAATTCCTTGTTCTACTCTTTCTTGAATTTTCTTCTGAATACCTGGCGCCGTCTTAAAATCCATATCAGCTATCCACATCGGCAACAAATTCGTACCCTTGAAAATTCTATCTGCGAAATCCCATTTCAAACAACTGGTTCCTAGACGATTCGTTTTTTCATCGAAATTGTACATAAGCAACCTATCTCCTTTCCCTACCTTGATTATAGCAATTGTACCTGAACGTGTCTAATTCATATTTCCCATCCAAAACGCCATTTATAATTTTTTTCTATAATCAACCATTATATATTTGCTTCAAACACCACTTCTGAAAGTACTGCTGCCGCCTTACTTATAGCACTTTCCTCCAAAATGAATTGTGGACTATGTATACTAAATTCTTCTTTCTGTTGTTCGTCCTTAATCCCAACATACATATATACACTTGGTACTCTTCGACTAAATTCCGAGAAATTATCTCCACCCAGGGAGCATTCCTCCACTATCTCTACATTTTTTTCTCCCAATATATTTTGGGATGCTTTTGCGCACACTTCAATAAGCGCGACATTGTTTTCCACTTCGTGTATGCCTTTATAGAAGCCAAATTCATATTTTGCATCATATAATGAGCAGCAAGATTTTACTACTGCTTCCATTTCTTTCTCAATTTCTTTCAGAATTCTCATATTTGTGGCACGAACTGTGCCTTGGAAATAGCATTCTTCTGGAATCACATTCATTCCTTTCGGACTCCCTCCCATAAAAGAGCATACAGTGATTACTCTCGGCTCTGTTCCGCTTATTTTTTCTGACAAGATATGGGGAAACATTGTACATATCTGATTTGCAACCATAATAGGATTGACAGCTTGATGCGGCATAGAACCATGTCCGCCTTTTCCGAGCACCTTTACTCTAAATACCGCAGGACAACCAAATGCATACTTATGTGCAATTCCTATTTTCCCTGCTGGAATAGACGGCCATGCATGCGCCGAAAATGCGTAATCCACTTTTGGATTCTCCAGAACATTATCCTGTTCAATCAGCTCTTTCGCTCCCGCACCTCGTTCTTCTCCTGGCTGAAATACAAATTTAATTGTACCTGGGACTTCTTGACGCAGTTCACTCAGAATCCTTGCAGCGCCCAGTACCCAAGCAGCATGTGCATCATGTCCACACGCATGCATACATCCTTCGTTTATTGACTTAAAACTCAAATCGTTTCTCTCTACTATGGCCAAAGCATCGATATCTGCTCTCAGCAAAATACATTTTCCAGGTTTACCTCCTTTAAGAACACCTATCACACCTGTTCCACCTGCCACATTTGTAAATACATCTATCCCCTCGCATTTTTTTAATTCTTCTGCGATGATTTTGGATGTTTCGTACTCTTTCATAGAAAGTTCCGCATTTTGATGCAGCTTTCTTCTTATCAAAATAAATTCTTCCTCGTATCGCGCTGCCATTTCGACAATTTTATTTCTAGTTTCCATATTTCCTCCAAGTGCAAAACTAGGAGTGGTATCCCACTCCCATTGTTTTGGTATATTTGATTATAACATTTCGATAAATGCTGTTAATCTTGTATTCAACTGACCAATATCAGCTTGTGAATAATCTGTTTCTACAGCAATATATGGAATACCTTTCTTTTCATTTACAAAACGGCGAATTCCGAAGGATTCCACATTATATGTATGGCATGCCTGAAGCACCACTTCTACAACACCATCCACTTTGTATTCGTCAATTAATCTTCCAAGTAATTCTAAACGGTTTGGATTTGGCGTCATAACAGAACATCCTATATTCAGATATCTTCTTGCTAATGCATCGTAAACATCCGGATTATCCTCATCTACTAACTGGTCGATTGATTTTGCTCCACTACAGTTTTCATATGTAACTACAACACCGCCATTATCTTCAATTGCTCTAATAACTTTTTCTGTTGCACCACCGATTGGACATCCCGTTACTAAGATACGAGGTTTCTTTTCAATTTTCTTTTCCACCTCATATTCAGCCATAATCTTTTCAACAACAGCATCTACTTCTGCTGGAATCGCCGCACGATTGAACTTAAATGTGCTTCCGTACAATACTTTGAACAAGTTATGTCCATACATTGGAACAGGATCGTTTGCCATAACTTTGTAGAACTTCTTTAATGAACGTCTTACATTATTATTCACTTTGATTGCTTCGCGAATTTTTTCTTCTGTAATTTCTACTTCGAATTTTTCTTCCAAGAATTCTTTAAATTTGATAATTTCTTTTTTCCATAATTCTAATGCTTCTGGAGATTGTGAATTCGGAAGTTCCATGATGTGTACTGGCTTAAATTCTGCCATATATTCATACATTTTCTTCTTTCCGTCGCATGTTGTTTCACCTACCACAACATCTGAGAAATAGAAGAACGGACATTTATCTGTCTTTGCAAATCCGTAACTTGATTTAATCAGAGGGCATAAGTTCTTTGGCAAATCCTTTTCAGCATCTGGAATTGTTTCATCAGATGTAGAACAAAGTCCAATCGTTGCCGCACCCATAGCCATAGCAATCTCTTGTGGAAAATATGTACAATATACTCCAACTACAGGTATACCCTGTTCTTTTAATTTTTTCACATTCAAAAATGAGTTTTGTCTTTGTTCTGCAAACTCCTCAAACACCTCTGGTAAATCCTTAATAAGTTCCATTTCATTTCCTCCTTAATTTTAACTTTGTATTTTTATCTTCTTTTTTCTTCTGCCAAATACGCTGCTCCAAGTGCTCCAGCAAATCTTCCAAGTTCTGTGGGCATAACATTTTTTCCCATTTTTTCAGACAGCTTCGATGCAAAATAATCGCTGTGGCTTAAACCACCGGTCAAAATAATCTTTTCTGCTGATTTCTGACGCTGTGCAAGCTGCGCAACCTTTGCTACAACCGAATCGATTACTCCAGCAGCAATATCCTCTCTTGCGCGTCCTTCCCCTATATAACTGATGATCTCTGACTCTGCAAACACTGTACAAAGAGAACTAATAGGAATACTCTCACCCGTCTTCGCCAATTCAAACAGTTCATTCAAGGTGATTCCTAAACGATTAGCCATGATTTCCAAAAATTTACCAGTTCCGGCTGAACATTTATCATTCATAAGGAAATCTGTGACCACTCCTTGATTCACCTGAATAACCTTTGTGTCCTGTCCACCCACATCAATAATGGTACAGTCGCCACCCGCAAGTTCTCTTCCTCCTCTTGCATGGCAGGTAATTTCTGTAATTACCTTATCCGCAAAATCCACAGCCACACGTCCATATCCAGTTGCAACCACCCTTGTGTCCTCCGACGCAACATCGACTCCTGCTTCTAGCAATCTTTCTTTAATTTTTATGGTCGTTTCTTTGCTGCTCCAACCAGTTGGAAGTACAAATCTAATATCGTTCTTACCGCGCACCACAACTTTTGATGCAGTAGAACCAATATCAATTCCAACATAATTCATGCTCATTATTTTCCACATATCCTCCTTCATTGTTTTCCTATCTTTCATTGTACTTTTCCCATAAACACAGGTCAAATTGATATATTCTATCGTTCCATGTTTCTATAGATATTTTCTATTATCTATTTCTCTAATTATAGACTTTTTCTATTGCTTGTCTATTTTTTATCAATTAGACAAATCGTATTCTCACCCATATAATAGGAAAGGTATTAATTTGAGGGCTTGGTTACCGCTCTCGTCTTCCTTTTATCCCTTACTTGGGGGACATATAAAAAAGCACTCCTTTCATACGGAGTGCTTTTTACGTTATTGCATCATACTATACCATACATTTATGTATGTCTTCTTGCTTCAGTCCTACTTTCGCCATTACCTCCAACAGCCCGTCCTTCTCACTCAAATCTGCGCACCATGCAAGTCCGCAGCCTGATGAAATCGCTCTTGGTACTGGAATTAATCTACCTGGCGCATTTGCCTCTTTACAGCATTTCTCCATTGCCATTGCGTCTGCTGTCGTATGGAATGTAATGACCAACTTCAATTCTTTTACTCTCATATTAATACTATTCCTCTGCTAATTCTTTGATTGCCTGGATTGCAGCTTCGATTTCTTCATTTGTATTATAATGAGAAAAACTAAAACGAACTGCTCCCTGCTCTACTGTTCCAAGTGCTTCGTGCATGAGTGGCGCACAGTGTGCTCCAGGTCTGGTAGAAATTCCATAAGTCATCAGAAGCTCATCGCTTACTTCTGACGAATCATAATCCCCAATGTTAAGCGTAACAATTGGGCAACGGAGTTCTGTTTCAAAATCTCCGTATACTTTTACGCCTGGAATCTCTTTCACTCCATGATAGAACTTCCACATGTGTTGTAATTCTTTTTCACGGATGTTGTCAATTCCTTCTTTTTCCAAATATTCAATTGCTGCACCAAGCCCGGCAATGCCGTGTCCATTTAGCGTTCCCGCTTCTAAAGCTGTTGGCATATCAGATGGATGCTCTTTACTATAAGTAAGAACACCACTGCCACCACTCTTTAATGGCTTTAGTTTCAGACCTTCTCTTACACACAACCCACCTGTTCCTTGTGGTCCAAGGAGACTTTTGTGTCCTGTAAAGCAAAGCACATCGATGTTCATTTCCTGCACATCAATTGGATATACGCCTGCTGTCTGAGATGCATCTACTACAAAAAGAACGCCTTTGTTCTTTGCAATTGCTCCAATGCGTTTCACATCCACATAGTTTCCTGTAAGATTGGAGCCATTTGTACAGATAATCGCCTTTGTATTTTCCTGCACCGCTTCTTCCACTTCTTCATAGGAAATTCTTCCCTGTTTGTCGCTCTTCACAATCGTAAGTGATACACCTTTTTGCTCCATCTCGTACAGAGGGCGTAATACGGAGTTGTGTTCCAGCATGGTTGTTACCACATGGTCGCCCGGTTCTAAAAGTCCTTTGATTGCAATATTAAGGCTCTCTGTCGAGTTGTTGGTAAAAACAATCTGCTTGGGGCTTTCTGCGTTGAAAAAACGTGCCAATGCTTCTCTTGCATTGTAAATCACTCTTGACGCACTTAAGGATGCCGCATGGGCTCCACGTCCCGCATTTCCCATAGAATTCATGGCGTTCATGACAGCCGTAATTACCTCTTCCGGCTTTCTCATGGTTGTCGCCGCATTATCCATATAAATCATAGCTTCCTCCATTTTACGAGCTTCGCTCTCTACTTATATATTTCCTTCACGAGCTTCACAAAACGCTCCGTAGTACGTGACGGCTGCAGGTTACGGTCGTAAACCACATTAATATCCCTCTTAGCATCCTCTGTATCAACCGGAAGGGACAGCAATGTGCCTTTTTCCACTTCCTCCTCTGCTGCCAGCTTGGAAATAATTGAGATTCCCATACCGTTGCTAACCGCTTTTTTAATCGCTTCCGGATTCTCCATACTCGCAATCACATTCAATTTTGCGACTGGCAAACCAATCTTTTTCAATTGCTTTTCTGCCTCTTTTCTGGTTCCAGAACCCTCCTCACGCATAATCAATTTTTCATTTATAATCCACTTTGCGTCTTTTTCAATTTTTCCCAGTTCTCTGTATTTTTCTGTGTTAGGTGTAATTACAACCAGTTCATCCTCATAAAACGGAATGTGCTTACAAAACTTCTTATCTAATACAGTTCCTGTAAGCCCAACATCCGCTGTATGATTCATAACGTGCTCTACTACCTTCGCACTGTCCGTTTCTACAACCTTAAATTGCTGCTCGGGGTATCTCTCACTGAAAGCAACCAAAATCTTAGGTAATAAATACTGCGAAGGAATCGTAGATGCTGCAATCGTCAGACATTGCTGATCTTTCTCCTCGTTTGTTGCAAAAGACTCCTCTATCCGCCTTTGTATAAGGAGCATTTGCTTTGCATAGTTATATAAGATTTCCCCGCTTTCTGACAAACGTACTTCTTTTGTATTACGGACAAAAAGCCGGCTGTTTAGTTCCTTTTCCAGAGAAGAGATATGAGCACTGATTGTGGGCTGTGTCAAAAACAAAACCTTTGCTGCTTTCGAAAAACTGCCACTGTCTGCAATTCTCACGAACGCCTCTAATTGCTTTAAATTCATATAAATGCTACCCTTTCACTCTCTGTTCCATTTTTCTTTGTTACTTTAATGCTATCCATATATTCCAAAATTGGTTTCGCACTTTTTCTGCTTGTATTTAATAAATCACGCACCTCCGCAATGGTAATCAGCGGATTTTCTTTCAAACGTGCGCGAATCACTTCTTCTGCATGGTTAATGATTGTCTGCAATGTATAGATATTTTCTTCAATTTTTACAATAAACCTCTCGTCCATTAATAGAAGCAAAATATCTTCTACCACTTCACCGTCAATATCCGCAAATGAAATTTCAGAAAAACGGACAAAATCAAATTGGGCTTTCTGGAATGCTTTCTCTGCTGTCTTCTTTACTTTCTCATATGTAGCATCTCTTGCCACTTCAAATTCAGGAAGCTGCAAATATTCTTGGTATCGCATCACTGCTTCTTCCTGTTCCAGCAGTTCCATATACATGTCAAATACATTTAATTTGACTTTCTTCATATATGTCATGTGTACTTCTGCCTTTTTCATACCATAGCGGTATGGATATTTTTCATGATAAGTGCGAAGTACTTTCACTAATTCATGTCTGATTTGCTGTTCATGTACTGTGTGCCATACATAAGTATCCTTCTTCATGGGGAATACTCTCACGATACCTTGCGCCTCTAAGGAATCCACGTCCTCCACTACCTCTTCCATAGAAAGAGCCGTGAGCTTCGCCAACTCCGTGAGTGTAATCATAGTTTCTCCGTGAGACTTCACATGCATCTCGATGACATCCTCTGAAGAACCTGACTCTTTGCGTTTCAGTTCTTCAATCACATCATCTTGAAAACGGCGTTTACGTTTTGGATTCGGCTCGAGCACAACACCACCGCCGATGGTTTCCATTGGTGAGTAGAATCGAACCACGAACTTGTCGCCACGGCGAAGTGCAATCTCCTCTTCTAAACGAAGCTGCACAAAACCACTTTCACCTGGTCCTATTTCTTCCTTATCTAACAGCACGGCTCTGCATAAGATTTCACTCGTTCCCGTGAACAAATGCAGACGGCTGTGATTGGTAAGCACACGTTTCGAACCCGGAAGCACATTTAACCGCACATCCAAAAGTTCTGTATTTTTCATATTATTCGGTGGAGCAAGCACACATCCTCTGCTAATTTCACTCTTCTTCACATTGGACAGGTTAATGGCTACACGCTGGCCGGCGTAGCATTTGTCCACATCTTGTCCGTGAACCTGAATGCTTCGGATTTTGCACTCTTTTCCCATCGGGTACATCTGCAGATTGTCATCTTTTGTGATAGTTCCCGCAAGAAGTGTCCCTGTGATAATGGTTCCAAAACCAGATAAACTGAAGGCACGATCAATCGGAAGACGCGGAATCGTATTAATATCCTTTTCCACCACTTCTTCTGACGTAAGTCGTTCAATAGTGTCAACTAGTTCTGGAATCCCCTGACCAGTCACTGCTGAGATTTCTACAATTGGAGAACCGTCGAGGAAGGTTCCCTCCAGTTCTTCCTGAATCTCTTCCTTTACCAGTTCCAGCCAGTCCTCATCCACCAAATCGCATTTATTTAGCACGATAATACTTTTTTCAATGCCGAGGAGTCCCAGGATATCCATGTGTTCCCTCGTCTGTGGCATAATCCCTTCGTCTGCTGCAATTACCAGCATAACAAGGTCCATGCCCACAACACCAGCCACCATATTATTAATAAAGCGCTCGTGTCCAGGAACATCAATAATTCCGACACGGTCTCCGTTTTTTAAATCAAAATAGGTAAACCCGAGGTCAATGGTAATTCCTCTTCGCTGTTCTTCCTCCCAGCGGTCTGTATTTCTCCCTGTAAGCGCTTTGATTAAAGTAGTCTTACCGTGGTCGATATGTCCCGCTGTTCCTATAATAATATTTTTCATATCTTAAATGACCTTTCTAATCACAGATATCCTTTAATTGGCGGAAGGCTTCAAAGTTATCTACGCCAATTGTTCTTACATCCAAGACAATCTTATCATTCACTGTTCTTGGAATAATCGGTACAGAAAGGAAACGCATACGGACTTCAAGCTCTGCCGTCGAAATATTTCTTGGCTTAATGGTAACTGCTTTACTTGGAATTCTTTCCAACGGAAGAGAACCTCCTCCAATCTGTGACTCGCAATTCTCAATTCCAAGCTCTGCGTTCAACTCTAAACCTGTTAAGAAACGTTTTAATTTTCTCGCTTCTTTAATAATATCTTCCTGTGATTTTGTAATCATCTGTAATACTGGAATATTCTTTACAGCACGCTTTTCTGATAAATATTCCTTGAGCACAACCTCCAGCGTTGCTGCTGTAAATTTATCGATACGAAGCGCTCTGGTAAGAGGGTTTTTCTTCATCTTGTCGATGTATTTCTTCTTACCGACAATAATACCTGCCTGTGGACCGCCAAGAAGCTTGTCCCCGCTAAAGCTTACAACGTCAGCACCTGCCCGAATCGAATCCTGAACTGTCGGTTCGTATGTGATGCCGTATTTGCTAAGGTCTAAAAGCACACCACTGCCTAAATCTTCAACGATTGGAATATCGTGTTTTCGGCTGAGGGTAACTAACTCATCGATTCCCACAGTCTCTGTAAATCCGACGATACGGTAGTTGCTTGTATGAACCTTTAATAAAGCCGCTGTGTTTTCTGTAATTGCATCTTCATAATCAGAAAAATGTGTCTTATTTGTTGTTCCAATTTCCACCAAAGCAGCACCACTTTGAACCATAACATCTGGAATTCGGAACTTGCCGCCGATTTCCACCAGCTCTCCGCGGGAAACAATAACTTCTCCTCCTTTACCGATAGAGCTGAGCACAAGCATAACTGCCGCAGCATTATTATTTACTGCCATAGCTGCTTCTGCACCTGTAATCTTACAAAGCAATTCTTCAAAATGAGAATATCTTTCACCACGTTTTCCTGCATTCAAGTTATATTCCAGATTCGAGTACCCCACCGCAATCTCCATAACGTGCTTCATATGTTCTGGGCTGATTGGTGCTCGTCCAAGATTGGTATGAAGAATGGTGCCAGTTGCATTGATGATGCGTTTCATATTTGGCTGGAGCATCTTTTCTGCGCGTTCGAGAATTCTTTCTGTGAGCTTTGTAATTTTCTCCATTGCAGCCTCTTCATCCTCACAGGTTCCGATAAATGCACGGAGCTCGTCCATTTCCACACGAATGGCTTCCACAACAATGTCCCTGCCGTAATATTCCATGCTGGCCTTTATTTCCTCATTTTCCAAAAGTACATCTACTTTTGGGATGCTGCGATATAAAAGATTTTTATTCATCTTTAAACTCCTAATATAGACGAATTAATTTATCGCCTTTTTCCACTACTCTTCCTATAATTGATACTTTCGTATCCATTCCTTTATTTTCAAAATCTTCCATCATAGATTCCACACATTCTGGAGCAACACTGACGAGCAATCCTCCGGATGTCTGTGGATCGTATAAAAGATCGATGTAATGTTCTTCTACCCGCGAAAAATCTACTAATTTGCCCGTATGCTGACGGTTCTTGTATGCTCCCGCCGGAACAAGTCCCATCTTCGCATAGGAAACAGCGTCCTGCATGTATGCAATCTCTTCTACATTCAGTTCAAATGTTACTTCGCTGGCAGAAGCCATCTCTGCACAATGACCAAGAAGTCCAAATCCTGTTATATCCGTACAAGCTGTAACAGGATAATTTTCTACGACTTCTTTTCCCTTTTTATTCAAAGACGACATAACGGTAATCGCCTCGGCTATTGCCTCGTCGGATGCCATTTGTGCCTTAATTGCTGTATTTACAATACCGCTTCCAATTTGTTTTGTCAGAATCAAAACATCTCCCGGTTTACATCCATAATTTTTAAATATCTTGTCCGGATGCACGAAACCTGATACGCAAAGTCCGTATTTCGGTTCATCATCCTGAACAGAGTGTCCGCCTACGAGTACAGCACCTGCTTCTTTTACTTTTGCTGCACCCCCTGCAAGAATATCTCCTAAAATCATTGGGTCCAAACAATTTGGAAAACCTACGATATTAAGCGCCACCTTCGGTTCACCGCCCATGGCATATACATCGCTTAATGAGTTTGCTGCTGCAATTTGTCCAAACATATAAGGATCGTCGACGATTGGAGTGAAGAAGTCAACAGTTTGAATCATTGCAATATCATCAGTTATTTTATAGATAGCAGCGTCATCAGATGTTTCAATTCCTACTAATAAATTGTCATCTTCAAATTTTGGCAACTTACCCAGAACCTGAGCAAGGGTCTCCGGACCTATCTTAGCCGCTCAACCTGCCGTCTTTGTCATCTGCGTCAATCTTACATCTTTAATCATACTGTCAAATTCTTCCTTTCAATTTCCCTTGTTCTTTCGATTATGGTCTGATGATGTTATCAGCCCCAGCCATTTTTTCTACAATTGTGTACATATTAGTTACGCTTCCTACTTGTAATTTATCTGATAAACCGTAGTAATTTAAGCATGTACCACAAGTTAAGATTTCAACACCCTGTTCTTCCAAATGTTTTAAATCTTCTAATGAATCAGAGCCTTCTGCTGTAAGTGTAGCGCCACCGTTGTAAAAGAGCATTGTCTTTGGTAATTTGTCAAGTTGTGTAATCGCAAAAATAAAGCCCTTAATCAAGACTTTACCCAATTCGTCGTTACCATTTCCCATACGGTCAGATGAAACAACCACTACCAAATTTTCCTCTTCACATGCTGCGCAGGCCACAGCGCCATCTACCACCTCGATTGTAATCTTGTATTCTTTTTCTGCTTTCTTTTCTGATGTTACTTTTGCGCCTGCACTTGCAGCCATTTTTGTAACATTTGTAACAGCGATTTCGTTATCCACTAATACTTCGATTACGCCTGCTCCTTCTAGTTCTTGCATTGCTTTTTTCGTTTTTACTACTGGAATTGGACATACATCGCCAATTGCATTTACTTTAATCATAAACTTTTCCACCTTTTCTGTTATTTTTTGTCGCTTTCCGCTTCTTCACTTATAGAAATATTCTATCATTGTACAGGTGTAAAGTAAACCATTTTCTGCGTTTTTCCTAAATTAATACATATGTACATTCTGGAAAAACACTGTTATAATAGGTGTGATGCAAAAACGCGAAAGGATAAGAAAAATTATGTGGATAGCAGACGGATGGAAAGACTATGAAGTCATTGATACTTCAAATGGAGAAAAATTAGAACGCTGGGGCGATTATATTTTAGTAAGACCAGACCCTCAGGTTATTTGGAATACAAAAAAGACACACAAAGGCTGGAAAAATATGAATGGACACTATCACCGCAGTAAAAAGGGCGGCGGCGAATGGGAGTTCTTCAGCTTGCCTGAGCAGTGGCAGATTCATTACAAGAGTCTCACTTTTAATTTGAAGCCTTTTAGTTTCAAACACACTGGACTTTTCCCAGAACAGGCAACAAACTGGGACTGGTTCTCTGAAAAAATCAAAAATGCAGGCAGGCCTATTAAGGTACTTAATTTATTTGCATACACAGGCGGTGCAACTCTCGCTGCGGCTGCTGCCGGCGCAAATGTCACTCACGTTGACGCTTCGAAAGGCATGGTTCAGTGGGCAAAGGAAAATGCAGTTTCGTCTGGACTTGCAGACGCCCCAATCCGCTGGCTTGTTGACGACTGTGTGAAGTTCGTAGAACGCGAAATCCGCCGTGGAAATAAATACGATGCGATTATTATGGACCCACCTTCTTACGGCCGTGGTCCAAAAGGGGAAATATGGAAAATCGAGGAAGCAATTCATCCACTTATCAAATTATGTACACAGATTTTATCGGATGAGCCTTTATTTTTCCTGATTAATTCTTATACAACAGGACTTGCTCCTGCGGTATTAACCTACATGCTTGCAACGGAATTGAAGGATTTCAACGGGACAGTAGATTCACAGGAAATTGGACTTCCAGTATCAAGCAATGGACTGGTGCTTCCATGCGGGGCATCGGGCAGATGGGAAGCCCGTTAGTTTTAGAAGGAGTAATTTCATGAAGACCGGGAACGATAAAGCCATTCTGGTAGTAAGCTTTGGCACGAGTCACAAAGAAACATATCAAAAAACAATTGCTGCAATTGAAAATGAGATTCAGGAAGCTTATGCTGATTATCCACTTTACCGCGCTTGGACAAGCAATATGATCCGCAGAATCGTTGAAAAACGTGACAACCTACATGTTTTTAGTGTCACTGAAGCACTCGAACAGATGTATAAGGATGGGGTCAACTATGTTGTTGTACAGCCAACGCATGTGCTGAATGGTACAGAAAACACCATCATGGAAAAGGATATTGATAAGATGAGAGACAAATTTGACGGTATTGCAGTCGGAGCTCCGCTTCTCTCGGCACAAGAAGATATCCATAAAGTAACCGAATTTATTACAAAAGAATGGCATTTGCAGCCAGATGAAATGCTAGTTTATGTCGGACATGGTTCGGAACACGATTCCAACGTTGTCTATAGTGCAGTCAACGAAAAACTTCAGGCTCAGGGGCACACGAATATCATCCTCGGAACTATGAAGCCTTCCCCTTCCATTGCAGCCGTCATAGAGCATATAAAGAATACGAACACCCGCAAAATTCTTCTCGCGCCTTTCATGATTGTAGCAGGAAGTCACGCAGTGAATGAACTTGCAGGAGATGCAGAGGATTCATGGAAATCAGTGCTCGAAAGCGAGGGGTATGAAGTCCAATGTGTACTAAAAGGTTTGGGAGAATATCCTATTATTCGCCAGCTTTTTGTAGAACATTTAAAAAAGGCTCACAGAAGTCAATTTTGACTTCTATGGGCCTTCTTTGTACTTATTCTACAATAATCTGCACTACATTCGATACACTGCGTTTACTATTTTCATCTCCGAAAACTATCAAACGAAGACTCTCCTCTTCATTTAGCAAATACACCTTTTCGTCTTCCTTTATCTCTTCAGCCGTAAGTTCTGCGCTATAAGAATCATCCGCAACAACCGTCACTTTCGAATACTCTGTAATCTTTTCCTGTGCCAAAATATCTTTTAGCGCAATGCCAGCTCCTTCTACTGGAATCTCTTCGCCTTTTCCATTCACGCGAATTCCTTCCACCTGCTCATAGTTTAATTTTTTAATATCAATCGTGTATGTCTTGTCATTTGCAGAAATCTGTACTGCATTTTCTGGTACTTCCTCTCGTGTACTCAGATGAATTACTGCAGCGATTGCAGTAAGTATAATTAATACTACTCCTAAAATAATAGCTTTACGCGATTTCATGATAATCCTCTCTCTTTCCATTACTATTTTCAAATATAGGATAAAGGCGCGCTGCAACAGCTGAGCCTAAAAATCCATACATGGTTCCGCTTGTCGCCGACACACACAGGTATAGCCATAAGACCGGTCCATGCAAATGAAACACCAGCACATTTGCCGTTACGGACGCCATGACTGCTGCCAAGGCATTTGCAAATACCATTCGCTCCGTTCTGGAACACTTGATGTATTTCTGCAAGCCGTAAATCAAATCAATAGCAACACCCGTTACAATATAGCCAAGCGGCATCAGCATTCCCATACTTCCGATTCTTCCAAGCGCAAGTGCAAGAAGCCCCTGCACAGTCGCCATCAGAGTCCCGCAGTGCTTCCCTTTCACAATTTCTACTGCAATCACTAGAAACATGATGGAGAATCCAGTGCTGATTCCCCCTGGGATATGTAATGCCTCTGTAATAATATTGGCAAAAGGATTTATCAATTTCTTGGTAAATAGACCAAGTATACAACATAAAGCCATGAAATTTAACATAGATAATTTTGAATATCTCATACGAACTCCTTCTCACATTGGAAAGCATACCCGTTTCCAGATACACTCCGGTGGAACCATCCACGGTCGAGCACCATGCGCCAAGCGTTTAGGTATCATCGACTCGAAATCCGGTTTTTTCATTTTTATGGCTTTCTTATCTCCAAATACTCTTCTGGAGTATTTACATTAAATAGCTGTTGTGCTCCCCTTTCAAAATCAATGGTAATATATTTTACCCGCATCTTATCAAGTGCACTCATGATACGATTATTTCCAGACAGAATCTGTTCCTCAAAAACTGCCGCTGCCTCTTTCCGGTACACTGCACACAGCGGATGGATTCTTCCGTCTTCTGCCTTTGCAACAACTGCATCACAGGCTTCGTCCATGGAATCACACAGACTTTTTGCAAGCGGGCTTTGTATCAGCGGCATGTCACAAGAAACGCAAAACAATGCATCCGATTCACATAATGAAAGCGCCGCATGAAGTCCGCCGATTGGACCGCGCTCCTGATATACATCAGGCATCACAGGCCACGAGACCTCCTGTATCTCACTATTGTTTCCGCGGGCAATCAGTTTTTCTCCAAACCAATCAAGCTCTTCAGTCAATTGTTTTATAAAATTCTTACCATTTATTTCCAATAACGCTTTGTCTTTTCCCATGCGGGAGCTTTTCCCGCCTGCCAGGATTACACAACCAATTTTCATTTTTATTTTCTCTCCACTTTTAATGCCATCATGACAAAGTTTAAAAGCACAAATCCAATAATCATTGTTGTCAGATATATTTGAATTCCACTAATCTGTGTAACCACACCTGCCAACGCTTCGTTTCCTGCTCCTGCTAAGTATCCTGCCATTTTGTTGCTTGCCACGATACCAATTGCCATAGGGAAGGTCATTCCTGCAAATCCCGGTGCAAATGGGAATGCAAAGAATTTTGGAAGCTTAATGATTATGAATGTAAGTGATGCTAATACACATGCATATAAAATATATAGTATAATCTGATTTGGATTCTGAATCACATTTAAGTAACTCACCACGCAGAGACTACATGGAGCAAGTAAAACTGCCATTGTGTGATAAACTGGTGCTTTTACTTCTACCTTCATCAGTCTCCAAAGCATGAATGGGAGAATCACAAAGTAAATGATAATACCATAATATACAATGTATTTTAATACACCAGCCGCGTTCATTGCGCCGCCCACAACACAGCTTACCATGATTCCGTTATATGTAACATACCAGCTTGGAACAAACGTATTCACATCGCGTTTTTTGATTACATTCCGATAGGTAAATACTAAAATGTGTGCCGCATGCATCACAATTGCAATGCCCCACATTCCTTTCCCTAAGGCTGGAACATAATCAAAATAATAGCTTCCAAGAATCATAAGTATCATGTTAAAAGCCGCATATAAACTACTTGGAACGACTGTTTCGTATTCCTGCTTACATGTTTTTGGAAATCTAATTATTTTCACTAAATAAAGTAAAAGAATAATCGTTGCCGCCCACATCGTAATGTGACGAACCCAAAGATATCCCATTCCAGAGTACACATTAGACAATGTCAGCGCGCCAACAAATGTTGGAAGTACCGGTACCGGCATTTTTTCTAATCTTTTCATATTTTTCCTCACTAATCTTCATAATAGAATTCAAAGTTTTCATTGATATGGAAAAAGTCTGAATAATCCACATCAAAAATTGGCTTTTTCACTTTTGTGACATCAATCTTTCTTGCAATCAACTGCTGAAGGATACCGCCGTACGCCAGATCTCCCTGAAGGATTGCTCCAACAATCTTGCCATTCTGATGAACAATCTTCTTATAGGAATCTTTCGTGTCGCGAATCTCTACACAGTAAGAATCGTCTTCTGGATTTACATTGCCAAGAGACATACTTGGAATTCCAAGGAAATTCATCGTAGATTTACTTGCGAAAAAATCTGTCATCTTTCTTGGCACGCCTGCCATATTGCTTGCCGCGATAATTCCCTCTTTTACAGCAACCGGCCAGATTGGACTTGTTCCTGAAACATCTCCGGCCCCATAAATATTTTCATCACTTGTTTTGCCTGTTTCATCGTAAATAAGGCCAAATTTGCTCGTCTCAATTCCAGAACCTTCCAGGAATTCTACATTCGAACGAACGCCCGCTGTGATAACGACATAATCGCATGGAATTTCTGTTCCGCTGGATAAAATTACAGATGTAATCACGCCTTCCCCGTTCATAACAGCTTCTGCAATACCGTCACCATAGTACTGTTTCACGCCTTTTGCCTCGAAGGCATCCTGATACGTCTTTGCTGCACGTGGGTCAAGCTGTCTTACCAGCATCCATTTTGCCATTTCGACAAGCGTCACATTTACTCCTAGTTCAAGGAGACCGCTTGTACAGTCAAGTCCAACAAGACCTCCTCCCATTACTAGGAAATTCTTGTGTGTCTTTGCAACTTCTTTCAAGGTTTCGATGTCTTCAATATTACGGAATCCAATCACATTTTTTGCTTCTTTTAAGTTCTTAATCGGTGGGACAAATGTGTGGGAGCCTGTAGCGATGAGGAGTTTGTCATACTTTACTTCCTCTCCGTCTTCCAGAATCACCTTTTTCTCTTCCGGTTTTAATCCCGTACAGGCTTTTCCTTTGATCCACTGCACATTATAAAGTTCTTCAAAATTGTGTTCCGCAAAGTTCAGTTCTGGAACAGTTCTCTCACCGCCAAGGTAGTGATGCAGAATACAGCGGGAATAAATTTCCTTGTCTTTTGAAATGAGAATGATTTCACTTTCTTTGTCTAGTTTTCTAAGCTCGCGGACACCATTGATTCCTGCAGCCGAAGCTCCGATTACCACATATCTCATCTTCCCACCTCCTCTACTGTAATTGCATGCATTGGACATTTTTCCACACACATTGGATTTCCAGAACCATCTTCACTTCTGTGCACACACATATTACATTTCATAATCTCTGTCTTGTTAATACTATCGTGTTTTAGAATTCCAAATGGACAGGACATGATACACATGTAGCAGCTTGCACACTGTTCTTTGTCGTATTCTACATATCCGGTTTCCGGATTTTTCTTCATTGCGCCTGTCATGCATGTATATACACACTCTGGTCTGTCACAGTGACGGCAGAAAATAGGTGCTGGTTTGATCTCACTGTCGATTGTCACACGGTTTCTTGCATCGCCACTCTCAGTTTCATGACTTACAACGCACGCTGTCACACAAGTAAGGCAGCCGATGCAGCGGCTTCTGTCAATTTTAATTCGATACATAAGCTTCCTCCCTATACTTCTTCACATTTTTCAAATCGAACTGGTGTCGCTTTGTATGAAGGTTCTTTTGAATAAGTGTCATATAAAGATGGCGTTAATTTATTGCATTCAATATAATGAATTGGCGCATATAATTCGTTGTACTGAACATTATCTGTGATTTTTACTGCAAATACAGCATCTTGACCATTCACAGAATATACACGTATTTCATCCATCTCTTTCACGCCATTTTCTTCTGCCATCTTTGTATTCATATAGATGTATGCCTTTTTAGCAGAAACATCTTCTACAAATTTCACTTCTTTTGTACGGCTCTGTGTGTGCCACTGTCCCACACTTCCACGTCCTGTATTGAAAACTAGCGGGAACTCGTCTGTTGTTGGAAGTGGATTTTCACGTACATCTTCAAACATAAACTGTGCTTTTTTCGATGGTGTAAAGAATTTACCGTCAGAGTAAAGTCTTCTCTGTTCTTCTTTGTTTTCTTCTTCTTTTCCTTCCGGATATGGCCACTGGATACCATGAGAGTTTTCTAACATCTCCCAAGTTACACCCGTAATATCACAAGGCATGTTTCTAGAACATTCTCTCATAAGATTGAAACAATCCTTTGGAGTTTCCCAGCCTTTTAATTCATCGCCCATTCCCAAAGCTTTTCCTACACCGAGGATTGCTTCGTAGTCTGAAATTTCATTTTCGCCACGCTCTAAAACAGGACGCATTGCTGAAAGACGTCTCTCCATGTTGATGTATGTTCCTTCTTTTTTGATGCCCGGAACAACCGGGAAGTATACGGTACAGTCTTCAGCACTTTCGATGGTGTCATAAATATCCTGAACAACGAAAAGTTCCAGTTTCTTAGCCGCAGAAGCAAAGGTTTCATTGTTTGTCCAGCTGTGTCTTGGATTTGTACACAAAATCCACAGAGCCTTAATCTCGCCAGCATTAATACCTTCAATAATCTGGTTATATGTCTTTGTAGGTTTTTCAGCAAGCTTGCTCTCGTCAACTCCAAACACCTCAGCAATACGGGCTCTTCTCGCTGGATTTGTGAAATCACCGCCGCCGTAGAATACCGCTGTATTAGAGTAAGCGCGGGATGCCATAGCGTTGCACTGACCGGTAATTGAATTGGCACCTGTACCAGGCTTTCCAATATTACCTGTCATCAATGCAATGTTAATGATAGCCTGGGCAGTACGAACCGCTTCATACCCCTGATTAACACCCATGGTCCACCAGAATGACACCTTCTTACCGCTGTGAATCAATTCCACAAACTCTAAAATCTGTTCTGCCGAAAGGCCTGTTCCTTCCACGCCGCGTTCTAATGTATAGGCTTTTACAAATTCTTTGAATTCTTCAAATTTCTCTGTATGCGCTTCAATGAATTGGTGGTCCAAGTAATCCTTTTCGATTAATTGGTTTGCAATCGTATATAATAACAGCAAGTCACTTCTATGCTTGAGACCATACCAGTAATCTGCATTCATTGCTGATTCAGACTTTCTAGGGTCTACAACAATCAGTTTGTGGCCAGGCACTTTATTCTTTTGAATCCTTCCCCATACGATAGGATGGGCTACTACAGGATTTGCACCAATGAGAACGATTGTATCAGAAAGCTCAAGGTCATTTAATGTATACCCAGGTGCGTCGAAACCAAAGCTCTGTTTGTGCGCTACTACTGCAGTTGCCATACAAAGACGTGTATTACCGTCTACATTTGCTTTTAAATGGTCGCGCATCACGTGTCCAAAGAGAGCAAATTCTTCCAACGTCAGTTGGCCTGTACTAATGCCGGCAACACTTTCCTGACCATATTTTGCCTGAATTTCTTTTAGTTTATCAGCTACATGCTGGAATCCTTCCTCCCAGGCTACTTCTTTGAAGCTTCCATCTTCCTGGCGAATCTTTGGAAGACTGTTCGGTTTTACCGTTTTTTGCTGCTTATCTAAAGAAAGACCTTTGATACAGCTGAAACCATCGTTTACAGGATAACCCTTTGTAGGCACAACCTTTACGATGCGGTTGTCTTCTACATAGAAATCAAGATTGCAGTCGATGGCACAATAATTACAGGTTGATTGTATTTTTTTCATATATCTTTCCTTTCCTAACGGTCAAAATGAATTCCGCTCCAGTAAACACAATCTTTCATGATTGTCTCTGGCATCAATTCCACACCGTCCAGTGCCCATTTTTTATATTCTTCAAATCCTACTCTGTCGATAATATATCCAATATGCTCTTTTCTTCCTGGCGCATCTGGTGAAATGTATTTATCTACAAATTTGTAAGTATTGAGAATTATTTTTATGATATTTTCTGCATCAGCCCAGATAAGGAAGTCTTCCCCGAGTCTTGGATTTCTCTTTCCGGTTCGTCCCATAATCGTAAGCTTGTAATATTTCTTTTTGCTTCTTGTAAGTGCACGTGTTGGACATTTCGTGATACATACACCGCAACCCACACATTTTTCTGTATCTCTCACAATCTTATAGTTTTCAGAACGAAGTGCATCTACAGAGAGGCTCTTACAGCCTTTGATACATGCCTGACAGTTCACACAGCGCATTGGATCATACTGTGGCATTGTCTGGCCGATGATACCAAAGTCATGCATTCTCGCCTTACCACAGTCATTAGAGCATCCAGTAAGACCAATCTTAAAGTGAAGGTCATGTGGAAATACTTCCTTTTCAATCTTTCTTGCCAGCTCTGCTGTGTTGTAGTTGGCAAATGGACAGACGTTGTTTCCGATACATGCTGTGATATTTCTTGTTCCAGATGCCGGATAACCTTTGTTTGGTTCATCCTGATTGATTCCTACCGTTTCAATAATTGGCTGAAGTTTTTTGTTGATTTCATCCATATCTTCCAGACGGATTCCTTCAATTTCAAAGCCCTGGCGAGTCGTAAGATGAACATACCCATTTCCATAGGTTTGAGCAATTTCCTGCACCATGCCAAGTACTTCTGCATTCAGATAACCGCCTGGCACACGGATTCTAGATGCGCCGATTCCACGATGTTTTGAAACGCGGAACGCATTCTTTTTTAATTTTTTCGTATTAATATCTAATCCCATGCCGACACCTCCTAATCAATCAGTTCCTTGCCATCTACATAATTAAATACTGGTCCATCCAGGCAAATATATGTAGAGCCAATTTTACAGTGACCGCATTTTCCGAGTCCGCAGCACATCTTTCTTTCGTGGGAAATCCAGATGTTTTCTTCTGGAACACCTAATTTCAAAATTTCCATGACCGTAAATCGAATCATAACCGGCGGTCCAACACAGATAAACGCTGTGTTCTCAATATTCTCGAATTTCAAATCTGGAATATATTTGGTTACCATACCTACTGGTCCCTCATATCCCTCTGGCGCCGTGTCAACAGTCTGGATTACGTTAATGTTATCTTTCCAAAATGCGAAATCATCTTTGAAAAGTACATCTTTTGGTGATTTAAATCCTGCAATTAAGGTCGTGCTTTTTGCTTCCGTATTGTGATGTGCAAAATAATCCACCACGCCTCTTACTGGTGAAAGGCCTGTACCTCCAGCAATTACCACAAGCTCTTTATTCTTATAATTTTCAATCTCAAATCCGTTTCCATATGGTCCACGAATAAAGAATTTGTCGCCAACATAATTTTCAAAAATCTCATTGGTTACTTTACCTACACGGCGGATTGTAAAATCTACAGTACCTTCACCAATACCGCTTACTGAAATCGGTGCTTCACCGTATTTCGGAATGGAAATTTCAAAAAATTGTCCCGGTTTCACATCACCTTCAAAGGTCATGCGGAAGGTATACTCTAAATCGGTATGTTTGATTACTTCTTTAATCGTAGAAAGTTGTGGAATGTAATGATTCATCATGCTTCACTTTCCTCCTTTGCCAAACGATTCACGCAGTTTGAATAAGAGATGTACTCAGGACAGACATCATCACATCGACCGCAGCCTACACACATCGGGTATCCAAAACGTTTTTCATAGTCATAAATCTTATGCATTACCTTGAAACGCATTCTGTCGCCCTGACTCTTACGGTAACCATGTCCCCCTGCCATATCTGTGTAGCCGTCAATCTGGCAAGACGCCCACACTCTTCGTCTCTCACCAACTTTCGGATTATCTTTATAGAAGATATCCTGCATTGTAAAGCAGGTACAGGTTGGGCAGACAAAATTGCAGCGTCCGCATGCAATACAGCGTGCACCGTATTCCTGCCAAATTTCTTTTGTAAAGCTTTCATTCGAAAGATTCTTTGGCAATGTAACTTTTTCTTTGTTTTCCGTCACAAAATCAGGCGTTACATCCACTTCCTCTGCTTCTGTTACAGCATCTGCAAGCTCGCTCCATTTCAAATCCATGTAAACATTATCACCATCTACTTTTATGTAGGCATCATAATTGTCTGACTTATTCGTACCCATACTTACACAAAATCCTGATGAACATGTGGTTTCGCAACCCATAAGAATAAATTTTGCCCGTTCTCTTACTCTGCTGTAATAAAAATCTTCAAAACCGTTTTTCAGATAGATTTCATCCAGACGCTTCACTGCATGCAAGTCACATGAGCGCAAAAAGATTAGAATATCCTTTTCTGGTCCTTTCGGAACTGTTGTCTGGTCTTCCGTAAAGTAAAATAAAGTTTCATTAATCGCTAACAGAATCTCTTTGAATGAATAATCCGATTTTTTCATCCACTCAATATCATCCAGTTTGCTAATTTTTCCATAGCGGACAATGTCTGTATCCGAAAAACAGCCTTCGCCTTCCATCAACTTTGGAGCAAAAATATCATATTTCTCCAACCATTGTTGAAGGACTTTCTCTGCATTTTCTTTTGATAAATTGTATCCCATGGTGGCTCCTTTCTAAATTATAAATTTCTCCTAATACCATTTTATCAGCATATGCAAAAAGATTCCACGAAATTAATCATGGAATCTTATCATTGTTACTTATCACACTCATAGATTATATCTATAAGCCTCTTTTATTCACTTTTATAAAAATACTGCCATCCAGATTCAGTAAACATGCGTTCCACACAGACACGAAACGTAGTATCTATTACCGCACTTTGGTATACCTCTTCCGGCATGCCCTGCGCCACGATTTCCCCTTCTGACATCACAACAATTCGATCTGCAAAGCGAAATGCCTGCGTAAGGTCGTGAAGCACCATAACGACTGCTTTTCCCTTCGCCGCCAAAGCCTTTGCAGTCTCCATTAATTTCATCTGGTGCCCAATGTCCAAATACGCGGTCGGCTCGTCCATCAGAATCACCGGTGTATCCTGTGCCAAAGCCATGGCGATGTATACCTTTTGCTGGGTTCCTCCTGAAAGCTGACTTACATTTTTTTCTGCCAATTCTTCTATTCCAACCCACTCCATTGCTTTTTGTGCCATCTCATAATCCTGTTTTCTATAATGTCTTGGATATTTAAGGTAAGTAAATCTTCCGTGAAGTACCATTCGTCTTACCGTAATATCAGGCACTTTTTTCCCTTGCGGAAGATAGGAAATTCTCTGCGCAAGAGCACTGGAATCCAACTTCTCAATCAAATCCCCATCAACTGCGATTGTTCCCGACGTATGCGGATTCAACCGAATTATAGATTTTAAAAGAGTACTTTTCCCACAGCCATTCGGTCCCACCAAAACAGTTACCTTCCCTGGTTCAATAGAAAGATTTATATTATGTAATACTTCTTCGTTTCCGTAGCCTGCACATACATTTTTCATCTCAATCACGTCTATGCCCTCCTTTGTTTTTGAATAATAAGAAAACAAAAAATGGCCCGCCGATGAAGGACATCAAAATTCCGACTGGTATCTCGTAAGGCTGAAAAACAAGTCTTGCAGCCAGATCGCACAGCACCACAAATGCCGCACCGCCTATGGCGCAGAATGGGAGCAAATGTCTATTCTCTCCGCCCACAAGTCTTCTTGCAATATGTGGAATAATAAGCCCTACAAATCCCAAGAGTCCTGCAAAACTCACGCTGGCCCCTGCAAGAAGAGCCGCCACAGCTAGAAATATAGTACGCATCTTTTTCACTGGAAGTCCCAGCCCCTGGGCGGTCTCTTCTCCCAGATTCATCAGGTCGAGTTCGTTACATAATGTAAATAATACGCAAAGTCCGATAAGAATTAAAATACCAGCCGGCAATAATCGGGTCATCGTGACCGATGTAAAACCGCCCACACGAAAGTCGCTGCTCATTACTCCTATATCTGGAAACAGTGTAATAATTGCTTCGGAGCCTGCATTCAGAAAGCTATTCACGGCAACTCCCCCGAGAATTACCGTTGTTCTGGAGGCATTCATTTTCTGTGCCGCACCTACCACCAGGAGTACCGCCAAGAGCGCACCAATAAACGCACTGCCCGCGAGGGCCCAGCCACTCAACGCTCCAAGTGCACAGCAAACTGTAACGGCAAATCCTGCTCCTGCATTTACACCAATAATTCCAGGCGACGCCAATTTATTGGAAAGAACACTTTGAATTACAACACCGGAAACTGCAAGTCCTGCTCCTGCAAGAAGACAGGCAATCGTCCGCGGCACTCTCACATACCAAAAAATATTACCTTCCAGCCCACTTCCAGAACCATTTTTTATGGCATTCACCAATTGGGCCGGTGTCAGGCAAACTGCTCCCAGGGAGACACTCAATATGATTCCTAAAACAAGCAACACCGCCACTGCTATAAAAATCCGTTTTCTACTCTTGTTCATCGTTCAAAATTCCCTCCAGCTTTTCATAAGCTTCTGCCCAGCGCTCATTTGGCTTCAGATTGAAAAGCTCCTTTTCCATGCTGTAAACTCTTCCCGCTTTTACTGCAGTCAACTCCTGCCATGCTGGATTTTCGGAAATAAAATTATCGATATTCGCATCGGCAGCCTCTTTATCATCTCCATGCTGAACAAAAAAGATGAAATCAGGATCTTGCTTCAAAATGTGCTCGACACTGATATTCTCCAATAGGGTTTTATCGCTGTCTGCAATATTCTCACAGTCAAGTTTTTTTAACATCTCGCCCAAAACATTTCCCTGACTGTTTTTTGCGTGAACACTTGCTGCAGAAATGCGAAGGATAAGCACTTTTGGCGCACCCTCTTTTTCAATTCTATCTTCACTTTTCTTTATGGTCTCTTCTATTTGCTTCTGTATAGAAAGTCCATTTTTCTCATATAAATCTTCTCTTCCCGTAATATCAGTACATATTTTTAGCACGCGGAGATAGTCGTCAAAGTCAGACACATCAAAATAAGCTGTTGGAATCTTTGCGTTCTCCAAAGTTTCTTTCCATTCCAAATCTATCTTTGTATTCGTGCTTGCGATGATAAAATCCGGTTCTGCCGCAAATAGTTTTTCCAGATTCAAGCTTTTTGTTTTCCCCAAATTTACCGCGTCGGCTGGCATATCTAATTGAAAATTATCCCAGGCATCGTCAGCTGAGGCACATACGGTTCCTCCTGCCAAAAACCACATATCTGCAAAACTTCCGAGTAAGGCTGCTACTCTCTGCGGATTTTCCACAGTCACCTCACGTCCAAGGTCATCCGTGAACGTGACTTTATCCTCTTGGTTCTTCGACACCCCCTGCGTCTTACTTTCTGAACACCCTGACATAATCAATATTATCGCTACCATCAAAATAGCAAGTATTCTTTTCATTATTTTCCTCATTCCCTCTTCTTAAGTTCTTCGTAAATATATGAAATGGGAAGTCCCACTACGTTAAAGTAGTCTCCCTCAATCTTCTCAATATGAATTGCAAATCCGCTCTGGATTCCGTAGCTTCCTGCTTTGTCCATCACGTTATCGCTTTCGATATAATTCCAGATTTCCTCGTCGGTCATCGGATTGACATATACATCTGTTTTCACGGCGTGATTAACTATTTTTTCATTACCCTCAGCATCGTAATCCAGAATTGCCACCCCAGTATAAACCTGATGCTTATCTCCCTGATAGCCTTTTATCATCCGAAACGCTTCTTCTTTTGACTGTGGCTTTCCAAGAATTTCACCTTTATGTGCCACCACTGTGTCTGCACCAATTACGATTACGTTTTTCGCGTCATTCTTCTCCGCAATATCTTTTGCTTTCAGAAGTGCCAGTTCTTTTACAATTTCTGCCGGTTCTGTACTCGTATACACTTCCTCCTTGTGACTCACCTGTATCTCAAATTCGTAACCTGCCTGCGCTAAAAGTTCACGTCTTCTCGGCGACGCAGAAGCTAAGATAATTCTCTTATTTCCCATCTTCAGACTCCTCTTATTCTTTCTTATGAATTTCTTTAGATTTTTTAGAAATGTTTTCCAAATTCGACATATTTTACTCACATTTCCCGCATATAATAATAATATCAAATGAAGACAACAATCGCACTTAAGTATTTATTTACGATTGTTGGACTTCGACTAACAATTTCGATTTCATCGTTAACATAAATATTCCTCTTTCTCTAGAAAACGGCTGGCGCTTTGCCAGCCGTTTTTCTTTCATTGGAATTATTCCTCTAATGCGTCATCCAAATCATCTGCATTGATATTTAACGTATTAATTGTTCTGCGCTTTAATCTCATTTCATCAGAAGTCTTGATTAGGTAATCTTTGATTTCTGCTCCATTTTTGATGTGCTCTAACGTGATGATTGGGTCTGTTGTGTCACCTGTGTGACAAATGATTGTACTAAGTCCAAAAATTCTTTCCAATAAAGACATTGTTAATGTAACGTCTTGGATTTTGTATAAGTAACAATCATTCTCTGTGATCTTGAGAAGTCCTTTTCTAATCTGTAAAAGTTCTTCTGTAATTGTGTATGTAGTAAAATAAATTGGCAATCCAAAGAGTGCTGTACGTTTCTTTTCCACAAATTTCTGCATAGTAGTATCCTCCTGCATATTTTAAAGTCAGGTAAAGTATAACACAGATTCCTCTTTTCTGCTACACTCTAGCAATATATTTCTTACTCCGTAAGGTTATAGAATTTTATTGCAATTTTTTTACAATCTCAGCGATTGTCATTTCACTTTCCTCAAATATCTCCGCAATCTCAGGAACCGAAAGACCTTTTCTCACTTTCTTTTCTACTAGTTCCTTGAGTTTTTCATCTCTTCCTTCTTCTCTTCCATCCTCTATCAATTCTGTCAGCGCTCTACACATATCAACAACACCCTCCTTTTCGTAATATTCTTTTGCTTCAATTAACTCCGTTGCATTTGTATATTGAACTGCCACATCAAATGCATCTTCTTCCATATTTTTATAGTAATCATCATTTTCAACTAACTGTTTCAAGGCTCTTTTATCGTTAGAATATCGGATAAAATCAAAGACATGACGCACATCCGTTTTGAACACGCTTGTATCTTCTAATTTTCGAATTTCTACAAGATTGATTTTATAATCCGCTACCATTTGTTGCATTTCTTCTGGTATGTCCGTAAAATCCAACATTTCATGCAATGACCTTGGTCCATCCCACGTTTTTGAACCCGAATACAACACTATCGTTACCGAAGAATACAACCTACTATCCTTCCGAAATCCATAAAGATATTCTCCTGCTGTTAATCCCTTATGATTCTTCCTGACTTCTTTTCGTATTTTCGCCGCCTGCTTTTCGTATGTTCCAACATCATGCGACATACTTCTTAGCGGAATGGAATAATCGATTGTCTCTTGGTTTTCTATTCCAACAATCATAAAATTTATCCCAAACGCAACCTTTCGAACACAATCACGAATCTTCACGTTCTTTTTCTTCAACGATGGTAATTTCCGAATAAACTTCGGACCACGCAAAAATCCCGTCTGCGTATCCATTTCCTGCAAATCTTCTTTTTTTACAACTTGCTTCCCCTTACATCCAATGCCATTAATAACATCTGCGTAACGTTCATCGTCTGAAAAGAAACCTTTCCAGCCCGCATCTTTTCCCATATGCAATTCCTCCTGTTCGTGGCAGGAGCCATCCAACTTAGAAAACTCCTGCTTTTGTTAATGTGATTTTAAAAGCATGAATTTTCTGATATAACTGCATCTTATCGACTCTCGCAGTTATGATGAAATGTCTTATTGATAGGGATTCTCCCTCTTAGAATGCAAAGTGCCAAACGCTTTGCAAAAGAAAATATGCTTTGCCATGATTATAACATCACGACAAAACATATTCAAGTCAAGAATATTTTCTTTATGATTCATTTATACGAATCCGAACTACATTCCATGAGTACGGCATCAGTTTCACTGTTACCTTGTTATCATCCAGTTCGTAGTCACCACTCGTCTTTGGCACAACTCTGTCTGGATTGTCTGCTGTATTAATTGCTTTCAGATCATCACAGGTCATGGTAAGCATTTCTGCCACCCGGGAACCTGGATAGTCACGAAGATCACATTCCACTTCCAGCCCCTCTGTTCCACGATTCAGCATAAAGAAGGTCAAATAATCTTCCGCTTCGCTTTCTACTGCAATTGCTTCCAGTGCGGAGACGTCTGTAAAATTCTTCGTATCATATTTCGGTGCATCCACTAATACGTTCATCGCCGTTCCTCGTCCATAAAGTGATGCATGAAGATATGGATAATAAATAGTTTGTTTCCAGATTCTTCCTCCATTTTCCGTCATAATCGGTGCAATTACATTCACAAGCTGCGCCAGGCATGCAACCTTCACGCGGTCCGCGTGACGAAGCAGTGTAATTAGCGCTCCACCAACCATCAATGCATCTTCGAAATTATAGATATCTTCATTGAATGATGGTCCAATCTGCCAGCGTTCCGCCTTCTTATTAGCCTCCCGTGCATGATACCATACATTCCATTCATCAAAGGAAATATTAATCTTCTTTTTCGTTCTCTTTTTCGCTCCGACATAATCACAGGTTGCGATAATATTCTTTATAAAATCATCTGTGGATATTATACTTGCCAGAAAATCTGCCGAATCATTTTTTGCATTGCTAAAATACTGGTGCATAGAAATGTAATCCACATATTTATAGGTATGCTCCAGAACCGTTGACTCCCACTCGTAGCAGGTTGACATTGACATATTTGAACTTCCGCAAGCCACAAGTTCAATCGACGGGTCCACCCACTTCATTGCTTTTGCGGTCTCTACCGCCAGCCTTCCATACTCCTCCGCCGTTTTATGGCCTATCTGCCATGGACCGTCCATCTCGTTTCCCAGATTCCAAAGCTTGATGTTATGTGGGTCCTTGTATCCGTTTTTGATTCGCAAATCACTCCAGTAGGTTCCTTCTTTAAAATTACAGTATTCCACCAGATTGCGGGCCGCATCCACGCCTCTTGTCCCAAGATTTACTGCCATCATGACGTCTGTTCCTGTACGTCTGCTCCACTCACAGAATTCGTCCGTTCCGAGCTGATTGTTCTCAATTGCAAACCAGGCTAACTCTGTGCGCTTTGGACGAAGCTCCTTCGGTCCAATTCCGTCCTCCCAATTGTAGCCCGACACAAAATTGCCGCCTGGGTAGCGCACAATCGGAACCTGAAGTTCCCTGGTCAATTCCATAACGTCCCTGCGAAATCCCATATCATCTGCTGTCGGATGCCCTGGTTCATAGATTCCGCCATACACTGCACGTCCGATATGTTCAATAAAAGACCCATAAATTCGATTATCAATTTTCCCAATTTTGTAATCCTTGTCGATTTTTAATGTTGCCTTTGTCATATATTTCTGCTCCTTCCACGTCTTATTATTTTTAGACTATCGCATTTTATTGACATATTCTTGCTATCCATTGTACTATAATAGCAAAATCTTGTCTTTTTCGAGGTGAAACCATGAATGTGCTTTTTCATCAGCCCCAAAACTGTTTAAGTAATTATTCCTATAATGTATGCATTTACAAAAATATTAAATGGAACTATCATTTTCATAAAAATTTTGAACTTATTTATGTTATATCTGGTGAAGTTGAATGTACGATTAATGGCAAAACCGACGTTCTGCGTGCAAATGAGTTCGGCCTATGCCTGTCCAACGAAATCCATGCTTATCACACTCTCGGCGAATCTAAAGCCTGGGTAGGTGTATTTTCCGGCGATTTTGTCCACGCTTTTGAAAAACAGACAAAAAATAAGACGGGCGAACATTTTAAATTTCGCTGCCGTCCTGAGATTGAAAATTATTTAAAGACAACACTCCTCACAAAAGAGTGTCCAGAAACTTATATCCTAAAATCATGTTTGTATGCTGTCTGTGCTGAGTACTGCAACAATGTGAAATTAAAAGAATTGTCTACAAAAAGTGATCTACTAATGCGCACTATCACAGACTATATTGCAAACAACTTTCAAAACAAGCTTGATTTAGCAGATTTAGCGAAAATATCTGGATATGATTATTGTTATATTTCCAGATATTTTCATAAAATCTTTCATATGTCGTTTAATGACTATCTGAATTCATATAGACTGGAGCACGCTCTTATGCTGCTCACAGAAACGGATAAATCAGTCACCGATATCGCTTATGAGAGTGGATTTCAAAGTATACGCAGTTTTAACCACAATTTCAAGAAAATGACTGGTAAATCTCCCACACAATATCGGGATATATAGTTATGCAATATCCTTTTTGGAATATTTCCAATATGCAATTATAATACCGATAACGCAATATAGCATCCCCAGTACAATCAACTTCTCATCCAGGGCAACCTCTGACACGATTTCTGCCCCATCCGCGTATCCAAAAGGAGTTATGTACTTCAGGAACTCAGCGCTCTCTGTTATATTTGCAATGAGATTGATAAAATACATCATGATTGCAACTCCAAGCCCGATTCCCAGACTTCCTCGTCGCAGGAATGCAGAAAATCCAAAACAGATTCCTGCAAGTTCAATCTGCAAAAACAAATATGCCAAGTGCAAAAGTGTGACTTCTTTCCACGGAACATTTTCTTCGATTATTGCCATAGACCCTGCCACAAGAGCATATACAACTACATTTAAAATAAGAATCTGAAGTATTACAGCAATCAGTTTATCTGTAATAATACGAGTTCTGCTTACCGGGTGAGTAAGGAGAAATTCTGCTGTGTGCTCCTTTTCTTCCTTCGCCAAGGCTGATACACCGCATAATGCCGCAAAGAAAGCTCCTCCAAGACCAAGCACATTTCCACATTCTATAGAATAATAACCAAGCAAGGTTCCGAAACTGACTTTATCCATTCCAAAGGCTTCAGTAAAACTTCCCATAGAGGCAAAGACGTCGCTCATGCTTTCCATTTCACCTTTCATCTCTGGATACAGAAAGATGCAAACGGAGATTAAAAATCCAATCGCTAACGTCCAAACAGATAACGAAATCCTATTCTGCCTTAATTCATGTTTCACCATTGTCATTACTCCTCACCTCCATCCAGATAGTAGTGCATAAAGATTTCTTCCAAATCAGGCTCTGATATGGACAAATCCTGAACCGACTGCTTCGCAAGAACTCGTAAGAGTACATTCACGTCTCCACCATAAAGGAAACTAATGCCATGCTCTGTCTGCTTCATATCGCGAATATTCTCTAAACTAGCAATATCTACATTTCCCTGAATCTGAATTCGTTTTGCATTGGTCTGGGAAAGTTTTTCTACACTGTCACATGCGATGAGTCTTCCTTCCCGAATAATCGCTGCGTGAGTACAGTTTCGCTGAATCTCAGACAGCACATGAGAAGACAAAAATATGGTCGTACCCTCCGCATTACGTTCTTTTAATATTTCAAAAAATTCTCTCTGCATCAGCGGGTCTAAGCCACTGGTTGGTTCGTCTAAAATCAGGAGCTCTGGTTTATGCTGAAGTGCACATACAATAGACACCTTTTTCTTATTTCCAAAAGAAAGTTCCTCCACCTTTTTGGAGGTATCCAGTTGTAATCTCTGACATAATATTTCTGCCTCTTCCTTACAATTGGCTTTGCGCAAATCTGCCGAAAATTTCAACACATCACGCACTCGCATGCCAGAATAAAACATAGCTTCCGATGGCAGATAGCCGACACGTTTTAGAATTCCTTCTTTTTCTTTTGCAATGTCAAACCCCAAGACAGTTCCACTTCCGCCGCTGCTCTTAATAAGACCCAAAAGTGTTCGAATGGTCGTGCTTTTTCCAGCACCATTTGGGCCAATAAAGCCAAAGAACTGTCCTTTCTTCACGGTGAGATTTAACTCTTCGATTCCTCTGGATTTCCCGTAATATTTTGTTAAATTTGTAGTCTGAATTGCATTCATCTTAGTCACCACTTTTCATCTTCTTTTTATAAAACACATAGGAGAATATCGTTGGCACAATTGCCGTTACTATCAGTGCTGCTACCAGAACAACACTCATAACATTTGCAGGCAGAAGTACACACAACATAACCACAATCCCGCAGATTACCCAAAGTTTTCCACTCAGACGATGTGTATAATTCCAGTTTTCCTCATCATTCAATGTCCAAGGCACTTTAATCCCAATCGTATAATTCTGTTTACACTTTGGTAAGTAATTGCCTATTATTATAAACATAAGTCCCATAACTATCAGCATTAAGGTATCTACTTTAAATTCCATACCAAGTGCAGTGCCGTACACTAAAATCAGCATAAATACAGACACAAGCGGACATATCCAAAAAACAATGCCCAAAATCTTTCCTGAATGATTCTGTTTTTTCGGGTCTGCTGCTGTTGCCAGCGTACAAAGCCAATGACAGCCAAGCAAAAAGAGCGGCAGACCAAAAACGGTAAAACCTTTGCTGCTCCAGCCATCCACTACACCTTCCGCATTCCAGTGTGTCGGCATCTTATCCGGGAGCTGATTCCATAAAATCAATCCAATAAGAATTGGCAACATTGTAATTATGGATGTTAAAATTAATTTTCCTTTATTCTCTTTAATCATTCTTATTTTCCCCTTTCAAGTCTGTAATCCATAGCATAATTTCTTCTAAAACGGAAGCATTTAATTCATAAAAAATAAATTTTCCTTCTCGCGTATCCCGAATCAAATCCGCCTCTTTAAGGACAGATAGATGTCTTGAAACCGATGCCCCTGTGACATCAAAATGGTCTGTAATCTCTCCAGCAGACAGTCTGCCATTTTTTAGTAAATTTAGGATTTCACGACGTATGGGATCTGCTAGTGCACGTAATGTGTTCTGTAA
The DNA here is from genome assembly GCA_017465565.1 of Tyzzerella sp. Lineage (GTDB taxonomy): Bacteria > Bacillota > Clostridia > Lachnospirales > Lachnospiraceae > Faecalimonas. The sequence continues at coordinate 33,730 of JAFTWA010000050.1, read as the reverse complement.
TCCCATTCTATCACCTCTTTCATTTAACATTTAACCTAATTGTTAAATGTATTATAATATGATATACATATCATGTCAACTATTTTGGGAATAAAGTGTTCGCCTGCGAACTCTTTCGCGAAGCGCAATTGCAAAAAAATAGGCATCCGAATGGGATGCCTATACTTGTCTGATTTTAGGTTCCACCGCTTCAGACCTGACATTATGTGTCTGGTTCTGATTCTCTGGTTTCACCTTTTCAGTTACACTATTGAATTTGTTTTGATTTCGCTGCTGTTCTTGTTTTTCCTGCTTTTTCTTGTTCATACCATCACCCCAAGATTATTATGGCAACATTATGAACTTTTATGCATTTTTATTTACGTGCAGCTAACTCGTCTTGCATTTGTGTAAGTTTCTTCCTGTCAAGGTTGTATACTAATGATAAACCAACGAACATCATTACTGCACTGAATAAGTAGAGTGCTGGTACAAGATAACGCATATTTGTTGCAACTTCTAAAGTTTGATTTCCTTCGTTAGCGCCAACGTATCCTAAAGCAACCATTACAACTAAAGCAAGCGCAGGACCAACGCCTTGTGCCAATTTACGGAAGAATGAATGTAATGCGTAAACAGTACCTTCTTCACGAGTACCAGTCTTCCATTCATTGTAATCGATAGCATCACCCATCATTGCCCAACTAACTGTTGTATAGATACCCATACCAAGACTGTTGAATAACTGGCAAAGAATATAGAAAATCATACCTGTAGCATCTGGTGTAATTGGTAAGAATAGCATCAGAACACAAGCTGCCATACTGACGATAGCGCCAACAGTAGCTAATTCTTTCTTACCGTACTTCGTAACCATTTTACGTGCAAGAGGTGTAAAAGCAACGATTGGAATCATAGCAAATACCTGTACCACACCAGAAATCTTTGCATTGTTAAAGTATGACTGGAACAGAACGGTAACAGCTGCCGTTCCACCTTGCATACCAAGGAACATACCTACTGCAGCGATAGTAGCTCCCATGGCTGGACGGTTTTTAACAAAGTTAGCCATTGCTTTGAAAACATTGAATTTAGGCTGGTCTTCGTTCACTTGAATATCTGCATTTCCCCGAATCTCTGTGTTTCGAATCATAAATTGGAAACTGATAAATCCTAAAACACCCATAATAAGTGCCGCAATAAATACACGTTCACCAATCAAATTGTCCTCTGCGTCATAAATAATCATTGGCAAAATAGCCATAGGAACCATGTTCCCAAGCATAGAGCCAACGGAACGCCATGCTGAAAGAGAAGCACGGTCAGCTGCGTTAGTAGAAATCAACGATAACAATGAGCCGTAAGGAACGTTTGCAATTGTATAAAATGCATCCCAAATAACGTATCCACAAACAAAGATAATCATTTGTGCTGCCAATGGAGCATTTTTGAATGGCAGGAAGCATAACGCACCTGCTACAATAAGACCAATTGAGCCGAACCAAATATACTGTAAGAACTTGTTTCGTTTGTACTGGCGACGGTCAGCGTCGATAATAGAACCGATAACAGGGTCATTAATGGCATCCCACACCTGAACAACAACTAATAACAATGAATACCAAAGCTCCAATCCCATGAACTGGGTCCAGAAAATCATCATTGTGCCCTTAAGAGCAAAACTCATGTTACAGCCGAAATCTCCGGCAGCATATGCGAGGCAGTCGCGCATACCAAATTTACGTTTGTTTTCCATCTCTCAAATCTCCTTTGTATAACTTCTTATTTCTTTATCTGATTTAACATCGTGTTAAATGCAAGCATTTGATCTCTTGTCAATGGTTTTGCCCCCATTGCACCAACCATTGAAAGTAAACGCTTGATTGTAAATCCGCCCATGAATTCAATCATCGCTGGATTGCTAAGCATTTGTGTTGGGTCAGCCATTGTCTTTTGTCCTTCAGATGCTGACTTCATAAGACCCACCATCATATTTCTACCCTGCTCATTGGCAATAAGCTCGCTCATTTTATCGTTGAGCGAGAAGCAGCCTGGTACTTCTGTAATATCAAACCAGTTGAGAACATCACCTGTTTCAACCATACGGTATGCATTATTAAATTCAGCTACTTTTTTAAGCTTTGATGTGTCTTCACATTCACCTGCTTTTGCAACTAATTCCGTTTCGCCTGCGTTTGGCACATCGAAATAGAAGAAATGCACATCACTTGTCTGTTTTCCAAGACTCTTACCATTTACAAACAGCTCAACCTCTGGCAAATTAGAATAAACAGTTACCTTGGTAATATCTTCTACACGGTCAACATAGCGTTTTCCGCAAATATGTACAAATGGCTCATCTGATAACCATGCTTTGTAAGCATAGAATGAATCTTTCTTATAGGAACGGTCAAATGTCATAAGACCCTTATGGTTCTGTCCATCTTCTCCGCCTTCTGCACGGGCATCCGCACCAAAATCGAACATATTCCATACATGAGTTGCCCAGATGTACTTTCTCGTAAATAATTGTTTGATTAATTCTTCATGGTAGTAAGCCTGGTATTCTTCGGAATAGTCTCCCTGCTGTGGGTTGGAGTTGTGCCAGTTGAGGGCTTCACAACCATACTCACTCATACCAACTGGAAGGTCTGGATATTTTGCGTGGAAGTTATCCATCCATGGTCCGTTCATATGAGTTTCTCCACCGTACCATCCGAAGTAGTGGTTCCAAGAAACTGTATCTGGAATCTGAACGTATTCTGCATCCATATCACACATAGAAACGATTGCCATTGTAGTAAGTCTCGTCTTATCCATTTCATGGCATAAATCATTTAAAATGTGGTGATTTTCAATTAAATCAGGATCGTCTGCACCCTTCATTGAGATTTCATTTGAAAGTCCCCATACAAAAATGGATGGATGGTTGTAATTCTGTACTACCAATTCTTTCATCTGTGAAATCGTGTTTTCACGGCCATTTGGCATGTGTTGTGAAATATATGGAATCTCTGCCCAAAGTACAAATCCCATTTCATCACAGAGGTCATAGAAATATTGATTGTGTTGGTAGTGAGCCAAACGAATTGTTGTAGCACCTACTTCATAGATGAGTTCTGCATCTTCCTTGTGGTGTTCTGGCAACAACGCGTTACCAATTCCAAGTCTGTCCTGGTGACGAGACACACCGCGAAGTGGATATTCTTCACCATTTAAGATAAATCCTCTTTCAGGATCAATTTCGAAATATCTGCAGCCGAATTTAACACATCTTGCATCCAATTCCTTTTCACCGTCTACTAAAACTGCTTCCACTGTGTAAAGGAATGGGTCTTTTCTTCCGTTCCAAAGATGTACATTTTCAATTACAAAATCAGCTTTTCCGTCCGCTGCTGCAACACATGCTTCCGCTACATTTGCATCACCGTCTTTGATTGTGTATTTTACATTTTCGTTTCCTGCCAGACCTGTAAAGTAACCTTTTACTTCAACATTTGCATTTGCCCCTTCCACTACAGGTGTTACTGTGATACCAGGGCCTCCGTAGTAATCCAAATCAAAGTGTGCTTTTGGTACACAGATTACATTTACATCACGGTAAAGACCACCATAGAAAGTGAAGTCTGCCATTTGTGGATATACTCTGTCGTTTGGAGCATTGTCCACTGCTACAAGAATATCATTTTCTTCTTTCAAATATTCTGTAATGTTTGCGCGGAATGTAGAATAACCGCCGTCATGATGAACAGCAAGATTTCCATTTACGTATACATCTGCAGAAGAGTTCGCACCTTCGAATTCAAGATATACTCCTTCTGCACCGCTCACATCTGCCAATGCTAACTTTTTAGCATAGTAGCATGTGCCACGATAGTAATCATTACCACCATCTTGTCCATCTTTTGCATTCCAAGTATGTGGTAAATTTACCGCTTCCCAGTCAGATACATTTAACGTATTATCTTTGGTAAATAACCAAGAGTCATTCCAGTTAAATTTCATAGATAAAGTCCTCCCTTTATAATTCTTAATATGATTGTACTAAATTGTACATTCCAGTACTTGTATTATTTTTGTTTTATATATATAATTTTTACAAAAGGAGAATGTGTTATGGAAAAGTGTTATGATTTGTTAAAAAATGTTTTGTTAGACGCCTTTAATGTGCCAGCTGTATATTTTACCCCGCCGTATCAGGATATCCGCAAGATTGACCAGGGGATGAGAGCTTTTGTATGGACGAATTATAATGACCGGAATACAAAGGTTCAGTTTACAGACCTTTCAAAGCCGTATCGTATACTAATAATAAAGAGTAATCTTGGTTTTTATAATGTGCTGGTGTTCTTTGGTGCGGATGAAAAACCAGATTTTATTTCCATCGGTCCTTTTCGCAATAACGAACTTTCGGCAAATTATTTTACGCAAATTCTGAAGGACGCACATATTACTCCGAGTACAATGCAGCGCATGAAACATCTATATGAAGGAATGCCTTTCGTCCAAGTGGACACAATTGTAAATGTTACCCAGCACATTCTTGGAGCGTTTATTCCTGAATTCAAGGAATTAACCCCTGAGTTCATTGAGTATGCTGATCACAAACGACCTATTGAAGTGAACACAAATTTGATTGAACAAAATTTCTTAGATTTTTCGACACGATATCATAAATTACTATCCGCTTTTCTCGCTGCTCTGAAATGCGGAGACAACGAAAAGGGAAAAAAAGCATTACAAACATTATTTCAGGAATCCAAGTTTACTACTAATCTCAACTTAAGAAACTATAAAATGCTTTTGCAGGCCTTAAATGATTACTGTCATATGGCACTTTTGGAGACAGATATTCATCCGTCTCATGTTTTAAAACAAGCTTTTTCTATCGGTGTAAAAATCGACAGCATAACATCCCTGACCAAATTAAGGCAGCTGCCAAATGAGATTTGCCGCAAATATTGTCTACTGGTTAAGAATTACTCGAATCCAGACTTTTCTAAGATAACCAAAGACGTAATGGCTTATGTAGAGTTTCATTTGGATGAAGACTTATCTCTGAACCAGTTAGCCGGCCATTTTAAAAAGAATGCTTCTGCTCTTTCAAATATCTTTAGTAAAGAAGCCGGACAAACACTGACAAATTTTATTCAGCAGACTCGTATGCAGGAGGCGATTCGGCTTTTCAACACTACACATATGTCTGTTTCGGAAGTGGCAACCGCCGTTGGCTACCATGATTTTGCGTACTTTTCTAAATTGTTTTCAAAAATAATAGGGATTAGCCCTCGCGCATATAGACAAAAAGGGATGCACTCAGCAGATTAAAAATCAATCTTAATCTCATTTTTGCATCCCTTCGACCTTATAAGATGATATTTAGCAGTATTACTGCCATAACAAAGACGAGCAGACCGACCACATTCGTAATAATCAATGGCATTTTCTTACTCATTAATCCATTTGGATTATCTTCGTCTTGTTCAATAATGCGTTTTTTTGCATTGTCAATGATTGCATCAATACTTCTCTCTAACCCTTTAAGGTCAATTTTCTTTCTCAGGTTAACTGACAATTGCCAGAAGAAATATCCGACAACACCGCCGATAGAGAAGTACATAAAGATAATTTTTATAATTGCTTCAATGGAACTTAGTAATTGCAATAAGAAATTGGTGCTTTCTAATCCATTCAATGCCTTCAAATATTGTCCCCAAGGCAAGCCGTTGGTGAATAGATTTGCATCACCATACACACTCTCACCACCAAAGATAAACATTAAGGAAATAAGTACCGCTGAGCCAACACCAAAATATCTGAGTTTCTCAATTGCAAATTTACCGGCTTTAAACACAAAAGCAAGAACGTGAATAGGCCAATAGGATAGGGCATACACCACCCGTAATTTTGCAGGGAGTTTTCTCCCTTTTGTTCTGCCCCAAAGTGAAGAAATTGCATTTAATACTTTTTCCTTGCCGGCTTGCTTTTCTGCATTAGCCATAATTTTTTTGATAGGATCTTCGTAAATACCGAAGTTGTCGTAAACAATATTAAAATACGATACCAAGAAGTCTGTAACACTTCTGAAACTATATTCTTCATTAGCAATCGCGTATAGTTCATTCAAAGTGTCCTTCTTAATTTCTCCAATTTCATACATATATGGTGTTAAAGCCGGATACATAATAAGAAGTTTGAATTCCTCAAAGTTATCTCTAACGTCATCATTTTCAACAACAGAAGACAAACCATTATACAGGTCAACCAATGAAATGAATTCAGAGCCGAAATCGTTTCGAATATTGTATATTTCAGTTCTCTTATCCCCGACATGTTTCTTGAAATCATCTAATTTCTTATACTTGCCAATTTCAAGGTACTCATACAAGGATTTTTTAACCTCAGGATATCTGGAGACAACTTGTTCTGATTCTGCTGCTATATTAAAATCAAGTTCACATTTCCTGAGTTTAATGAGTGTCTTTTCCGAAAAAAGATTGACGATGAAGCTCGAACTTTTTTTCTTTGTCTTTTGGGAATCCTCATCCATCTCTTCTTCATTGTCTTTCTGTCCGCCAAAAGAAGCAATGACAACTTTGTATTCCTTCTTTAGGAACTCTAAAATACTTTTTTTATTTTTCTTTTCATCCGGGAAATACTTTAAGAAGAACTCCAATTCTGATTTTCCAACTTTTGTTGTTGCACTAATCAGTCCGAAATACTTCTTTACTAACCCCGATACTTCCGCACTCCCCGAACCTTTTTTTCCTTTATAAAACTCGAATAAGTCTTTCCTAAGCTTTTCATCTCTTAAAATAGCTTCAAACTTATCTGCCTTTTCTAGATAAGCTTTATCGCGTTCCGCAAACTTTTCGTTGGCACCATTTATGCTTTGATTCCACTTTTTCCTTCTATCCACAATTTTCGACTCTAAATCAGATATTGAGATGTCAGCAGAATCAATTTTATACAGTTTTATAATATTGTCTTTTTTTATATCGATATCGTATTTTCTACGAATCACATCTATAATATCTGCCATGGTTCACCTCTCACCTAACTCAGAACAATCTTTCTATTGATTATTCCCAAAAAATATTTTAGTCCAAGCTCGCTCCACTCACCCAATTTCTCAAGAATCAGATCAAGGATACCATATGCAAACAAAGCTGCATACATTGCTAACTCAAATATAACTAAGAATATCGCACCTATAATACCAAACACCCACCCCACTAAGACGCAGATGATAATAACACCAACTATTGCCCAAAAGCTTGCACCGGATATTGCAACAATGAGTTCAACTGCACCAATTACAATTCCACCAAGCAGAAGAATTGCCCATACTTCAACCATATCAAGCATTGTATCCATCAGCGCAGATATTCCTTTGATGATCATTGTTGTTGCCATAAAGAAATATGACATCGCTATACAACCCAAAATTATTAATGAAATCATTGAATGGCTCCCTTCTACTCAACGGTCGAATTATTAAGTCTGTCACCAGCGATTTTCATCTCTGTTCCTGACATTTGATTCGATAAAGTAAATGTTGTATCAAGCTTTGAATGATATAACATTTCTTCCGCTACAACGTGAAGAATTCCCGAATTATCTAACATAAAAGCAATTTGTATCTCTGTTCCCCGTGGAACCATTTGAGTAAAAGTCATATCAATCGTAGTCAATGGTTTTCTCCCCTCGATTGCCATGCTTTTATCTGTACTTCTACTTTCGTAAATATCTAATGCTACACCTTCCTGGTTATCGGAGTGTGTATAGAATGACTCTTTAACAGAAGCAGGAAGCTTATCATTAATCATAAGCATATTGAAGATAGTCTTTTCGTTATTACTATTCAACGCAGACAAACCATATGTTCTGGAAAGAACGTTAGTAATGCTAATCTTCATAGCGGTAGATGCAGTGCCAGAAGCACGCATAAATTTCTTGTCAAGTTCTCCAGACTGCAAATTGCTTTCAACAAGTTCCTCAACTGTTTTTCCAGTTTTTTGTGCTTCTTCAGCAATAAAATCAGAAAACTGTTTTTCATTTCCTGCGTAAATAGCCGCACCTTTTGCCACTGCTTCGTCAGGGTCTTGAAGAGACGGGGTCACGTGATAATCACGCTCAATCATAGCAGCAACCTGAGGCATCTTTGAAGAGCCACCAACAAGAAGCACTTTATCTATTTTACTGATAGGATACCCCTGTTTTGCCGCCGTATTAAGCACGTCATCAAGTAAGTTCTTTGTTCTCTCCAGCAAATGACTTGTAATTTCTTCGTACTTCTCTCTTGACAATTCCTCTCGCAATCGGCCAGCTGGTCCATTGACTGAAATTTTAACTGATTCTCTAGCTGTCAAGGCTTTCTTCCATGTTTCGACATCTACATAAAGAGCCGCTACGGTTTCAGGGTCTTCGGATAAATCTTCCTCATATTCTTCTTCGTAACGTTCCATAATGTAATTCATTAATGCTTCGTCCCAATCTTTTCCGCCCAACTGGTCGTCGCCGCCTGTACAGATAACTGAAATTTTATTTCCAGCAATATTCATTACTGTAATATCGAAGGTTCCACCACCCAGGTCATAAACGAGAACTGTCTCATTCTTTTCGCCTCCTGAAACACCATAACTGATTGCCGCCGCGGTAGGCTCGTTAATAATATTCAAAACATTCAGTCCTGCCAATTCGCCGGCATTCTTGGTCGCCTGTTTCTCATTCATTCCAAAATATGCAGGACAAGTAATAACAACATCTTTAATTTCTTCTCCCTTTTTGATAACACCATTTTGAATTAATTCTTCGTTCGCATCCGATGTTAATTTCTTCAAAATGTATGCCGACACCTCGGGAGCAGAATAGGTTGTTCCATTTAAAGTAACCTTATCATTGTCCTTGCCCATTTTTCTTTTAATAAATTGTACTGCTTTATCTGGCTCAATCTCTATTGACCGTTTAGCTTCTGTACCAACAATCACATTATCGCTCGTTTCAAACATTACGACTGATGGAGTGGTGTGGTCACCATCACTGTTTTTCAGCACTACTGGTTTCCCATATTCGTCAATGTAAGCAATGCACGAATAAGTTGTTCCCAAATCAATTCCAAATACATAACTCATGATTTTTTCTCCCTGTGTTTTTATTTTTTATATTGATATACGATGACACGTTCAGGAATTAACACCTTGCCATCTTTTTTGTATCCTGTACCCAGAGAACATTTCACTGTCTTATCAAGTGAAATGTCGTCAGTTGCTTCTATTTTTGCTTGATGTATCGCAGGATTGAAAATTTCTCCTGAAGCCGTTTCAATTTCATCACAAATTTGTTGTTCTAACAAATCTGTCAAATCCTCAAAAATATATGTATACTCCTGAAGTATTTGCGGCGCACCTTTATTTTCAAAGAAATTAGTGTTCAATTTCTTTTTCATATCTTGACGAATCTTAATAACCGCCTTGAGCAATTGATTTTCAAATTTTGCCGCAGAATCCTTCTTGTAATAATCAAGTTCTTCATGGAGTTTGTCAATCAACTCATCTCTCGCTTGGATGCGATTTACCATAAGTGCATTTAGATGTTCACACTGCTCACTAAGCTTAATAATCTCTTCAAGTATACTGACTTGACTAACATCCTTCATTTCGTTATTTTCTTCCATGATGGTTAATTGGAACTGTAAACATTTACAGTTCTTTCTCCTCTCTTAAAATAATTGTTCTATTTGTCGTCTTGCGTGCCTGGCAAATAGCTTTCATAGTTGTCAGGATCAATGCCTTTTTCCCATGGAGCCTTCCATGAATCAAAGAACCATAAAAACTTCTCCGGCTTCATGAGGTCATAATAGTACTCAAGGCTAATATCAGTAAGTTGTTCGAATTCATAGTGAACACGATATTCAACATACTTCGTAACCAGCAGCTGAACCTTTGGATTCAAACGTTCATAAACTGTTTTCCCACTCTCATCTGTTATTGAAAGTCGTTCCAGCATTTCTGCCAACGTAGGCATATGTGGCTGGCTCCAACAATCGCTAACCTCCCGATTTGCCGAAAACACCTGAATAAACACATCGATTTCATAATCCCGGTCAGCATGAAACACACTTTGAAATGCTTCATCATTAAGGTATTCATTATAAACCAGATGTAAATTCGTATAATCATCATAGCTCTTGAAATATTTTTCACAGGATTGCTTTAGCGCATCCAATTGTTCAGAATAAACCTGACTAAGAAGCAACTCATCCGGTGCTAATCCTAAAATATGGTTAATGGTATCAAGCATTAAAAGTGTAGATTGCTTGGTAGACTCCTGCGTATCATCGTGTTTGGAGATAGCACCTGCAAGTTGATATAAGCTAGACGCAGTCCTGATTTTATCAAAAATATCTTCTGCTGCTTCGCCACCCTCAATAATTTCTGCCCTTTCCTGACCAAGCCAGAATTCCACGAATTCGTCCTTACTCATACAGTTTTGAATATAATCATCATTTTCTAACACCGCAAAACATATATCGAAATGCGTCTTAAAACCATTTAGAAATTCCGCAATTTCGGAATCGACCTCTTCGTCGTCTGAATTCACAGTTGTCTTGAACAATCCCTTTTTCACCCCGACGCCTTCACTTCCTTCCAGCGTCTTGAGTATCTCCAGCATTTCAATACCTATGTCTCGGGCTTTATAAATAGCCAGCATAATTTTGAGTTCTTCGTCTGTGTGCCCTTCAATGTCATACGCTTTAAAGGTATCAAAATCAATGTGCTTCTCCATAAGTTCGTTACCGCAAATAAGACATGTGATTCTAACTGCCCGATTTTTATTTTCTGTAATAATTCGATAACTACACCCCAACGCACAAGGCTCCTGACTAGATTCCTCTTTGCCACTATCGAAAATATCATTAATAATATCTTCCGCTTTTTCCTGAGCCAGCTCCTTTGCTGCCTCTTCATCAAAAGACACGTTGCAGCCGACCATGGAAAATACCACAAAAAGTGCTAAGAATACCGCTGTACATTTTTTCATTTATATCCCTCCATACGGCTAACTATTTTGACAAACGCTTAATGTGCTTATTCCAAAAATTCTTATTAAACATCTTATCCATCTTCAAAATAGTGTCAATTTCGTAGTCAAGAATATAACCATACTGATCTAATAGTTCAGCCGTTGCTGGGCATGCAGCACTTTCCATATTTTTCTCATTCGAAATACCCCAGCCGAGCATAATCTCGCCGATTCTTGAACGCATATCATTTTTGTCAATATTGCCTTTTACCTCTTTCCCGAAAACAATCTGGCTATTGAGGTCTGCTAAATCTTGAACCGGATACGTCAAATTCGGACAAATTGCTTCAAACTGCTCTTTTATCGCCTGGCGGCCCTGAGAACTCTTTTTAAAGTCAAAAAATCCCAATTTCCCAGTATAAACCATTGTAAAGGCTGGAACATAAGGATCGTTAGTAAATAAAGCACATATAATTACTTCTTGTCCATCCATCTTGAATTTCTTTGAAGTTGTGTATGCGACAGCAAATACATCTGCTGCATCAACCACAACACCTTCCCACTGTGTTAACGCAAAAAAGTTATCAGTGTAGGCAGCCCCAATCGTTGTATGAACCAAAGAGTTTGCCGCCCGCACCAGTACATCCTCCGCTTGTGCATCTGTCAATTTTTTATAATTATCAGATGCATTTTTTAATTCAGCACGGGAGATGCCATCGTTCTTGCGGTATTTTTCAAGTATCCCCGCACGATGCCCGATAATTTCCTCGATTTCTTCGATGGACTCAAAGTATGTAGATGAATAACTGGCGTATCCCTTTACCTGACTGTCCAGTTCTGTCTTTTTTGAAAGACATTCGTCACAAAGTTTTACCCCCATAGCAAAACGTGTTTGGTATTCTTTTCCGCAGTGAGCACATACCAGTGTTTTTTTTGAAAATAAGCCCATAATAGCCGGCCTCCTTATTTTTTATTCAATAATATACAATTTTCTTGTATACTGACATGTTATACTATGTTTTCACCTGTTATTTCACCCTAAGTTTACATCTTTGCTATTAATTTTCCTTAATATCCATACTCTTTCTGCTACATTCCAAATTGCGCAAAACGCCAAACCAAACATTCCAATCTTAAACAAATCCAACGATTGCAGATATTTATTATTGAGTGCCATGCCATACACCACGCAGCAACCATATGTTATACTCACTAATATCCAATAGACGTTTCTCTTAAAAAGCATAAATTTAAGTTTGTAATCATCACTATTTAAGGCTGCATATTGATATAATAAAACCAGCGATAAAGACAACAGTAATACCGCAACCCACTTATATTCCCCAGAAATTACTAATGACAGGTTATTATATATCGTTACAATCGAAACAATATTAAGGACTAATGCAGTTACTGCTGCAGCTCCTGCAAGAACACCTTTTGAGAACACAATAAGTAACAAAATCAATAATTTCCACCAATTAAACCCAGAATCAAAAACAGAATAGATACCAACGCCCAAAATAATAAAATTAAAGAGCGTAGGATCTATTTTGGCGAATCTCATTGCAGCCTTTAAAATCAATAAGCCCAGAAGCACATACTCCCACTGGGTGAAACCTATAAACATATCCGGAAAATATATAAGTTTACATGCCACCATACCAGCAATTAGAAAAACTGTGCCCAAAACAAGAGCATTATTTTCGTTTTTCTTTTTCACTTCTATCGTTTCGCCAATTCGTATGACATCCAGCGAATTTAATACTTCTTCCACCGATTGATATCTATCGTCTGGATCAAATTTGCACATTCTGTCAACCACACAAAACAATTTTTCCGAACCATGCAACGGTTTTGTAAGCTCATAGCCTTGGTTGTACTGTGAATTGACATTCGCTGCGTATTTGTCTGATTCTGGAAATCTCAGACCATTCATCAGGACATATAACAGCATCCCAAATGAATAAATGTCCGCAGTATTATCATAATTCATCTGTGAAGCAGAAATCACCTCAGGTGCCCCATACCCCTTTGTATATGCAACTGTACTGGCAATTCCGTTTTCCGTGATTTTTGCAATGCCAAAATCTCCAAGCTTATAGCATCCTTCCGAAGGTGAATAAAAAATATTTTCCAGCTTCACATCTCTATGTAACAGCTTAAATTCATGAGCTTGAGCTAATGCCCTGCCGATATCATACGCCAGTTTTAAAATTTCTTTTTCATGAAAATCAGCCAATTTTTGAGGCATTATTTTGTAACCTATCGTTAAGTCTTCTGACAATACAGGAATCAGTTTTTCCATTACAACAAACCGAAGTGTCAGATAATTTTCTTTTGGCAGCTCTTTTTCATGGTTTTGCACTTTTTCTGCTTTTATAACATTATTGTCATCATCCACCCACACTTTTAGTTCCACAAAATCATACACTTTGACAATATTTTTTTGTAAAAAGCCGACTTGTTTTTGCCCTTGGACTGTTTCCCGAAACGCCCCGGAATCCACATGTTTATCGTTAAATCCAATCACTTTAATTGCAAATTTATCACTAGATGTGATTCTTGACTGAGCTCCATAAACTCTGGAATATCCACCGCTTCCAAGAATATTCATTCCTTGCCCTAAACCAGAAAATTTGTATTTCTTAAACGGTAATTTTCGTTCTTCAAGTTGCATTAAAATCCATTCAATATCTTTTGTTTTCCACTTGTACATTATCTACTCTGTTTCTCCTTCTTCATACCCACACCACACAAGAATAACAAATATTATCACATACGATAGGATTCCAGTACGTATAAAGTGTATATTCTCCACCACAGCAGGAACATTCCACACTCCACGCAGCTGCTGAATCTTGCAGACAATCCCTGTCAAAATCATTAACCAGCATATCCACGCATATGTGCTCAATTCCACATCTAATCTTTTCTTTGTAATTTTCTGTGATTCAAACTTAAAAAATGCCAATCGACTCACTTCAGCAATAACTAAAATAATCAAAATCCATCCAATATTTTTGTCCGCAATAAAACTCAAAAAACTGAGTCCATTTGTCATTTCCGAGAGCAGCCATATTCCAATTGCCGTTGCATAAGAAATTATAATAACAGCATCTCTCGTCAGTAAAATCATTGCCGGCACTATCCAAAATCCCCATTCCAAAATCACAGGAAGTTCCACCTGCAATCCTATCATCGCCAAAACAAACAATAGCGTAAGAATGATATAATATCTGAAGCATCCCTTTCTGTACGCTGCATTCATCTTCTTGCGTTCTAATCGCACTTCGGCACGAGTTTTCGTCCGGACTCCATTTTTGTCATCTGCAGTTAAACTCTCTTCACTATGACGATAGGTCTCTGTTTCCACATCAGGATATTCAAAGCTCTCAATTCCATTGTCCGCACCATTGTTCTCATCAATGCTTCCTAAATCCAGAAGAACCTCTGCTAATGAGCTATAACGTTCATCACTTCTATAACTACACATTTTACGAATAATGCGTGTCATATTTTTAGAAGCATTTTTCGGTGCTGGAAAAACAAACTCTGAATTATACTGAATCAAATTAACAAAATATCCCGTTGACCCTGGAAAAACAAGGTCATTTAACAATAAATACAGAGTGATTCCTAATGAGTAAATGTCGGTTGTTTCATTATAACTTTTAGTAAGCCACATTTTTATTTCAGGCGCTCCATAACCATCGGTATAAACAATAGTTTCTGCATGTCCCGCCTCAACATATTTTGCTATATCGAAATCCCCCAGTTTGTACCTTTCTTCTTTTGCATCCCAAAAAATATTTTCCAATTTAATATCTCTATGTAAAATATGATTAGCATGCGCAAACATAAGCGACTGGCCTATTTGCATTGCAAATTTTATAATTTCTGTTTCGCTTCGGAGTTCATCTCTTAATAAGACTGTGTTTCTATATTTGTCTTTTGCTATAATACTATCCAGCTTTTCCATCAAAATAAACTGCAAGTGTAGTCTATCCCCATCCAATTCTGGTTTTGAAGCTCCCTCCAGTTCATCTATAACATCTCTAATATTTCCGTCATTGTCCAACACAATCACTAGCGCCCGTGCATCAAAAACTTTCATGATATACGGAGAATTCTCACATAATTTTTTTTGCAATCTAACCGAGTTCCAAAAGCCCTCTAAAGTAACTGCGTGTTTTTCTAACCCAATTACCTTTAGTGCATACTTCTTCATCGGATCTATTTTATCCCGCATTTCATATACGGTCGCATATCCCCCTCTTCCCAATATCCGGGGTTCATTATTGTCTTTATTTAATTGAAATTTCGGAAAAAGATGCCCTTCTTCGTCTAATTTACAAAGAAGAGCATCCATTGCAATCTCATCTACATTTAACATCTATTTTTCCTCTTTAGTATTGTTGCATATAAGTTTTGTATCCCCTACTAAATATGTTACATCTCCCATATATATGGCTATACCATGATCAGTTTCTACCATTGTCCCTTTTTCAGGCTGGTCTATTTGAGTAACACTATCTCCATCTTTTAGTTTAAGCTGCATCATTTCTTTGGTATCCTCCACGCGCCATCTTGCACTATAACTATTCGTGGAGAACACTGCCCACACTGGTTTACAACTCTTTGCAGCCTCTTGCCTTGCGCCGAAAATAAAAACATCGCCGTTTTTCAACATGATTGGTCTTATTCTTCCATTCAACCCTGCCTTTATCTGCTTGTTATTGTATACAGTTCCGTTCTTTCCGTTATAATCAAGATAAAACCAAATTCCGTCCATGTTCTGAAACGCACCATGCCTTCTGCTCACAGTTGAAGAATAGAGTTTGATATCCGGATTATTTCCTTTAGTTGGTCTTCCCATTTCCCATAGAAGTCGGTCATCAAGCATATATATATCCAATTGTCCGTTTTCGATTATTATAAGATTATTATTCATATTAACTTTCGTCCTCTGCCTCTGGCAATTCTGAAATAAAAGATTCTATTTCCGGCAAGTCAAAATTACTTAAAATTTCTCTCGCATATCTGCACAATTCATCAGGATCAAATTCATCTGAATTTACGTCTAATATATTGTTTAAGCTAGCATCTTCCAATATAAAAATAATCACACTTTCAAAAATGTTTTTGGCACATAAAGGTTCCATGTGAGCCAATTCCAGCATTTCATCAATTTGATCATGGTCCATACTTAAGTGTAATCCTAAAGATATAATTTTATTTCTAGTTGGATACCACTTATTCTGTCGAATCGCGGATACACACTGCTTAAGCGACGAAGACCAACTTTGTATCACTGCAAAATCAGAAATGCTGTCTGCATATCTGATATAATTGGCATTAATGCACATCTTTACATAGGCATAAAACTTGTGATATGTAAAAGAAAATATTGCAATATTCTCCGTAATAAATCTTTCAAGTTCGTCTTCATCCTGGATTTCTAAAAGACTTTTATCAAACTTGTCCGTGCTGACATTCTCTTTTTCTTCTAAATTGTCCTTAATAATAGCATCTTTTACCTTTTTCAGAATATACTGATATTTATTTAATGTTTCTTTACCTAAATTTCTTTCCAACACAAACATACAGATACAGTCTTCCAGACTTTTTGAATACAATGCGGGGTAACGACCATACCTTTGCAATAGCTGATTCATCAGATCAATATTGTAGTGTGCAGCCATTCCTATTTTAAAAAAAGTTTCACGATTCTTAGGTATGGAGCCTTTACACCACTTATCCACAGACACCCTGCTTACTTCACACATTTCTGCAAATTCACTTTTTGTGTAACCATTTTCCTCAATAATTTCATTTATCTTTTTCGACCATTGCTCCTGCTGTGTTTTGATTAATGGAATTATCTTTTCTTTTAACTCCTCAGCATCTTCACATCTGGATATTTCATCCATGATATAAACCGTCATAGAATTGTTCTTCTTATGTGTCTCTAGCATTGTTGCCTCCTCGTTTTTGAAAAGCAATCAGCTCATTCATCTTTCATCCTCTCCCTTGTATTACGTTCCAACATTGTTTACTGTTGAAATAATAACAAAATGGGAAATGATTATCTTTCAGTTGAAGTTTACACTCCGCTCATCTTCTGTCCATCCATGTTTATCAATACCGATATAACGCAAGAGAGCCGGATTTCTCCAGCTCTCCCTACACCACGTTCTACGTCTAATAAATAAATTTAATTATCAGCTTCGAATTTCAGAACAGTGCCTACTGGTGCTTCACTACCGTAGGCAAAGCCTTCTTCTATCGAAATAACTTTCATGGTATTTGTAGAGGTTCGTTGTAATACCATTTTATGGTTATAATCATCAAAAACATTGATTGTATCATTAGATTCAGAAAATGTGCTTTCATCAATCACCAGACCGCCGCCTTCGCTACAGTAATGTTGGTTATTCAAAATAATACAGCGTTCATTACTACAATACTTCCCTTGCTCCAATTCAGGCCAAGCACTTTTCAAAAGGTACTTCCATTCCCCGCAGACAACCGCTTCACCAAACGAATAATCCTGCACATATAAATAATTTCCCTCTACAAACTTCATTATCCAACTACCTCTCATAGATGACAATGTTGGATATCTAAAATTCGGATCTTTCTCGTTACACAGCGAGCATACACCTTCTACATAATTATGTCCCAATGCGGCACCTTCTGTGGAGCCGCAAGAACATATTCTAGGGGATTTACATGTGGCATCCGCATACTTGTGGGTATGTGTAACTGTACTTGGTTTTGGTGTTGAACTGCTTATATCATTAGGCTTTTTATCAGTTTGTGTTTTATCCGTAGCAGTTATAGTCTCTTTACCGGAATCGGATTGTAGGTTTGAGTCAACAGACTCTTTCGTCACGACTTCTGCTTCCTCTGTATCCTGTTTTTTGTCTTCAAGAGCAATGGACACACTTACTTCTATTTGCTTAAAGTTTTCCTTCGTTTCCTTTTCCACGATTGCGATAATTTCTGACTGCTTATCTTCTGACACTATAGTCTCAGTAACTTTAATGTCAACTATTGCATCTTTCTTCAAGAAACCATTTTCGTCCGTACACTCAATAATTTCCTTCACAACTGCACCAACATCTTTTTTCTCGCACTTGATTTTTGCTTCGATACCCTTTGCATCATCATTTATTGGCTCAATTGCCAAAACTTCATTGTCTATATTAAGATAAAGTTTAAATGTTGGATTTATAGACACCGTTAAAACAGTTGCATAATCCTCAGGTTTTTCAAACCCCGAAGTTTGAGTTGGAACCTCTTTTTGTTTGCATCCGAAGAAACAGCACATTGATATTAAACAGATAAGAATGATTGATAAATATTTTTTCATCCCTTTCTCACCTCGCTATTTTTCTCGATTGATAGTTTATTATCAGTTTAACGTTCACCTCTTTATTTGTCAAGATTTCCCCAGTTTCCCATTCTTCCCGTCTTTTCTTTTTATTTTCTGACAAAAAAGAAGACTCAGCTTTCGCAAAGTCTTCTATGTTTGCCCTTTAATAAAGCATTTTATTCCCACTCGGCGTGTTCATTGTTGCTCTTAAATATATTTGTTTAAGTTTTACAGTGGTTTAACCTTTATAGTACTTCTCCATTTCCTTGTCGAATTGAGAAATATATTCTTGGTCTTGTTTTACTCTAAAAACATCATACTCTTTACTAGCCTTTTCTAATGCTTGCGTGTGAGATATTTTGCCTTTTCCTTCAAGCACATTTCTTCTGTTGTTGCTTAGGAATTGGTCTGTCTGTTCCAACCAATCCTGCATACTCATAAGAATCCCATCTTCTGCCATGAGTTCAGCATAATCAATAAACATTGTTACTAATCGATTTAATTTGCTCAACTCTTTTTCATTCAAATAATTCTAATCCTTTGGTTATGTATTCTTTTAATGTTTTTGTGGCCCATTGTCTGAAACGTGTGGCTTTCTTAGAATTCACGCGGTACCCTACTGCGATAATGGCATCAAGATTGTAAAACTCTGGTTCTCTTCTAACTTGGCGTCCGCCTTCAAGTTGAACTATTTCCATTTTGGAAACAGTTGACTCCTTATGTAATTCACCCTCTTCAAAAATATTCGATAAGTGCTTTGATATTGCCGGCACATTAACATCAAACAATTATGCCATTGCTTTCTGCATCAACCAAAATGTTTCATCCTCACAAACAACACTTATGCATATATTTGCATCGTCTATTTGGTATAGTACTATTTCATGCTATTGTCTTTCTTCCTTTTACTTCCTCTAACAAATAAACCCGCCCCGCTCTTACATCTTCCTCTGCTTCTTCCAACCTTTCAAACAACCAGTTTTTATACGCATCCTCTGCAATCTGTCTTTCGTAAGACTCCATTTCTTCAAATAAATAAGATTGAAAACCATGTTTTGAAGGAACTTCTCTTAGAAATACCATCGAACCATATGATGCCATTTCGCCCTTGACAAATGTATAAATTTCACCTTTTATTAATTTTTCCTCTTTAAGAATTGTTCCATCCCCAAGATAATCATGCTCATTTTCTATGCATCTGATTTTTCTGGTTGTAGGATTAAAAACATTAACTATTTTTGTTTCTTCTACTTGATTCATCTCAATTTCCTTTATTCTTTTAACAAATATTCATTATTTAGTACTTTCATAGACAAAGGTCCCTCTGCTACTTTTGAATAAATAGGAATAACCGGTCTAATAACAATCCCTTCCTTGTTCATGCCAGAAGCATACTTTCCCTTTGCCCTATCCAGCAACTCCTCCACCGAATGATAATTAAAACTCTCCCCTACCTCTTCTATAGGAACCATATGAAGTCCTAATAGTTCACATAATCCTTGCTGACGCTCCAATTCTATTCTTTTATTCGTTTTCAAATCAATAATAGTAAATACATACCATTCTGGATGTTGTAATCTTAATCTGTTTTTCTGAATACCACCTCCACAAAATTCTCCTTGTATTGCTAAATCGCACAATTTGTTTCCTCGTAATCTCTGTTCTATTTGGTGCTGTTTTGCATATTCCCACATAGCACATCTCCCATCATCCGCATATTCATAATTTCTCCCGCACACACCAAATTTGCCATCTTTCCAATACATTGTAACACTGGTACCATCCATCTTGGTGCTTATGTAGTATTTTAAACCTGCGAACTCTTCTAATAGTTCAGGATATGCCTGTACACGCAACTCATCTGTCTTAGGAATCCCATATGGCATCTCTCCTATGATTGTACCACTACTCGTGACAGTTTCCTCTATCTCCCATTTCCGCACTTGCAAAATGTGTGTGACATCTTCACCCAAACTATATACTCTATCACTTGGCAAAATAGAAACAGATAATATTAACCCTTGAGAAATTTGCCCTCGGAAACGTTGTGTCTTCAAACGAAATCCTTCTCCCATAAATGAATCATTTTTATAGCAACTTTTTCTCAGAAATTCATACTGTTCACAAATCGGTAAGAATGAATCCACTTCAAAATACACACAGTTGTCTCCAACTTTAAATTCATTCTTCTTTGCAACACATTTCCACCCTAGAACGTGGACACACTCAATATTATCTGCGCCTTCAATAGGTGTAATATTATGTACGTATTGTACACTCGCCAATTTCCTTTTCATATCTATGTTCCCCTTTCTAAAACTGGTAATTATTTTGTTTTGAGAATAATACAGTACTACACATTTATCATTGAACTTGTAGTATAATTCGATTCATTTAAAATCCTCTGTATGGTTTCTTTTTGCTTATTCGATAAATCTTTTATCTGTTTCTTGTCACATGCCAGTGCCCACCAAGCGGTTTCAGTAATAAGACAATTTCCACATGTTCTTGGTGAAACCACTCCAAAACTTCCCATCAACGGTGGATAGTCCCACCCTTCCTTGAATGCTTCTTGCGGTGTCATAACCTTTGTTATTCCATACACCTCACAAATATACTCGAATTTCTGCGTCATCTTCTCACCCTCCTGAATCACCCTTCTAAAATAAAAATCCCCTTATCAAAACAATAATTATCGTTCTGATAAGAGGATACTATATTATAAAATATCTGTCATTGAACCTGTGGTTCAATTAATTCGTTTTGAAAACCACCTAATACTATTCCCACTCGACTTAAAATCGTTTTCGAGCCATTTTATCACGTTTTTATCGTGCTTTTTGTTAGTTTTTTCTTGTATTTTTACTCTTATTCTACTGTTTATATAATTTTTCAGTATCATTTTAGTATCAAATAGGTTGCAACTTTCAGCAAACCATATTATAATAAAATCCTATTTTAAATAGTGGTATAGCTCAGTGGATAGAGCGCGCCTCTCATAAAGGCATGGTCGCGGGTTCGAGTCCCGCTATCAAACATAACAGCATCACTTCTGTGATGCTTTTATTTATATTACCCTCCAAGCACTTCAACTTCTAAATATCATCATTGCGCATGGACTTCTTACGTTTCAAACGCTAAAACCCTATAGATTAATTACCACCCAAGCACCTCTGCTTCAACTGCACTTACCCACGTTCTTTTAAACGTTTCCAGTCCCACATGATAAATAGGTCCTGGCGCCAAATACTGCTCATAGTATCCACGAAATGGTGCACATCTATTCGGCATTCTTAATTTCCTCAACGCGCTTTTCTCTATCTGTCTTGCCCGTTCTGGAGCAACGCCTATACTTTCCCCAATCTCCTTTAGAGTCATCTTATCCTGGTATCTATAATGGAGTACCTCTGGATAGTTCTCTGGTAAATCTGCAACAGCATTCCACAATGCTTCTGCCATTGCTTCGGTATCTAATCTCTTCATAACATCCTCTTCTAGGTCTTGCTCTGATGCAACCATATCACCTAATGAAAATTCTTCATCTTCAGCACCAATAGGCTCACTCAGACTTCGTATTTTCACCGTTAAGGCACTCTTTTTGATAGACTCTAGTTTTTCTCTGCCAACACCAAGAAATGACCGCATTTCTTTATCTGTGGGCTCCTTGCCGTACCATTTACGGTATTCATTAGCAATCTTCTTGTACTGCAAGACTTCTTCCTTTGCTCCTACCGGCATTCGCACAATACTGCAGCAGTTGTTAATGTAACGTCTCATAATCTGCCTTATCCAAAATGTCGCATAAGTTATAAATGATGCACCTTGCTCTGAATCATAATGGCGCACAGCTTCACACAAGCCTAAATAGCCCTCTTGCTCTAAGTCCTCTATTTCTGCATAGCCTTGATATTTCATGGCTATTTTATAGATAAAGCCTTTATTCTGTTTCCATAACTGCAGCATATTCTCTGCTTCATTCTCGCTTGCCTGAATGCGTGCGACAAGTTGCTCGTTGGTCATAATATATCATCTCTTTCTATTTCTCCTAGCCTGTAGCAATGCATACATATACTTGGTATGTTCTACCGTTCCCACTTCTGGAAGAATCTTCCCAGAATTAGGACACCTATATGCTTTCAATTCACAATAACTTAAACCCAAATACAGATTTTCTTTTTGCAAAATATCATGTATGGTTTGCTTTGGCTTTGCTTTCTGAATTAATCTACTTACCCGGTCCATATTTTATCGCCCTTCATTTAAAATTCTTTCTAATTCATCAATCTTTCTTTGCTGATCATCTGTACGAATAGAAGATAATACCGCATTACAACCGAGTATAATCGTATTAGCCGTTTTATTATCCATCTCGCCATTAGCTACCATATTTATGACTCTTGTCAAAGTTCTTCGAACCTCTGTTGCAGTTCTTGTTTTTAATCGAATCTTTGCCATCATTATCACCTCTTATTCTTCTAGTTCTAATTCACTCGGTTCATGTGGTGCATGCATCAATGCATACATAAATTTCCTCCAGGATGGAGTTCCTTTTTCTGGTGCTCTATAATTATCCCCACTTAGATAATCCAATAATTCCGAACTTGTCTTTCCAAAATACGGGTTGTTTTCTTTCATTCTGTCATGCAATGTTGGTTTTGGCTTAACTTTATTCAACAACCTATCTATCCTACTCATATACTCACCTACACAAATGCCCCAGACAAACCACAATGGAAAATCTAGGACACTTTCAATTAATTCAACAATTCCAAATTATCACCAAGTTTAGTTTCTACAAACTCTGACATGCTGTCCATACTTACCGAAACATCTGTTAATCCTCGATTATACGCATTCCAGATTTTTGAATATCCCTTTAACATTTCTAGATTAATATATCGATCAACATTTCCTTTTAATTGATTTAAGAGCTGCTTATTTCTTTCTCTGTTATCTTCAGGAATCATAACAGCACAATCTCGCAATGCCTCAATTCCACTTTTCTGGAGAATCTTCTTTATAACTGCCAATGCACTGAAATCATCTTTGTATGTATCCACAATGTTCTGCAAATCGCCTTTTTCTTGAATTGCACCTAATTCCAGCATCTTAATTACATTTGCAAGTCCTGCTTGATAACCAGCATCTGCCAACTTGCCTGTACTGTTCTTTCTCCATTTTTCTGCCAATCCTGCTAACCCATTATCGATAATCCCTGTAGCCATATCATGATGATTTGTTACGATTGGTTTAAACTTCTCCAGTAGTTCTGCTAAAGCCTTGTCTCGTCCTTCTGGTGTATATTCTGTTCTCTCATTAATCTTTACGATTTCCACCTGTACAGCATCAAATTTCATTTTATAATCCTTAAATACTTTAATTAATTCCGTTTTTTTACTCATCTTTCCTATTCCTTTCTTATTTCAAAATTACGTTTACTGCCTTGTTTCCTTTTTCCACTGATTTGACTTGATAGCTCACTCGCTGTCCAGCTTCCAAAAATCGAAAACCTTTCATCAAAATCTCACTCTGGTGCACGAAGATATCTCCACCATCATCGCCAACAATAAAGCCATATCCTCTTACACTGTTAAACCATTTCACTGTTCCCTGTTGCACTAATGCTTCACCCCTTTTCTTTTAGTTCTTTAATCGTTTCATAATACTTTTATATTCCTTCTCCATTCGTGAACGGCTCATCTTTTGATTAGCTAATGTAGATGCTACTTGATATGGATCCCGTCCACCGAAAGAAATACCGCTTTTTCCCGATGCGTAATAATGTCCCGCTGCTTTTGTTAGTTCTTCTTTCAGCTTCTTATCACTCATCTTACTTATTGGCGTTTTTGACGGAGTATATTGCTTAGTTACAGAGCCTACACCACTAGATAACGCACCGCCACCACCCATCTTTGCACCAGAAAATGATGTAGAACCACCTACACCGCCAGATGCTCCTTTCTTTCCACTACTTGCTCCTCTTCCGCCCATATTATTTCTCCTTTATTTTCCCAAATCTCTCTTGAAAACTCCCAATGCATATAACCTTCTCTTCTACTTCCTCTGGAACTGTTCCATAGAATAGAATTTGTCTAGGATGCAATGTATTCAGCATAGCTTGATATCCTAGCATAAAACCTTCTCGGCTCGCTTTATCTTTCAAACATCCAACACTACTCACCGCTACTGCTGCACCTTTCGGTATTCCGTCGAAACACCAAGATAAACTTTCTTCATCACTCCAGGACACAGTAGGTATAACCGTTATTCCATTGGCTTGCCAGTATGCACCCATCCATTGCTTTTTATAATGATGATATATCTGCATTGCTTTAGGCATATCAGTATACAAGCTGTAATCCGGTGTACATACACAATTGAATCTTTGCAACATTAACATATATCGTTCTGGCATATCCCATAATCTTCGGAATTGATAATCATGTAAAAAGAAATGAATTCCTTTCTTATCAGCATTCTTACAACTCTTTGCATAATTAAATGGTATGAACTGCTCTGTCTCTATGATCTCTGCAAGTAATGCTGGAACTCCATATTTACCCACATCTTCAAAATTAAATTTGTACCAATTCTCTATATCCCTTTGAAACATTTAACACCTCAACAAAAAAAGACACGACAATAATCAAATCTTTTCAGATCTAACTATTCCCGCGCCTTATGGCTTCCAGTTGATACTGGGGTACTTCACATATATTCTACGAAATATTATAACAGTTCAGATTGCTCATGGCAATTCTTTTATACACACAAACATAAAGAAATACTGTTCAAGCATTTCCGACTAAGTGGTATTAATCCATATATTCCATTACCGTTGCTAGGAAGTCTCCAGCCCCACTCTTTATAAAGGCCTTTCTCTCTTCCTCACTTGCTTTTTGAAATTCTTCATCTACTTCTTTGTCAATTGCCTTCCATTCTTCATCTGTGAAATCACCGAACAATATTTTATCTTCCAATTCTTGCAATTTGCTTTTATTCGCCATTTTGCACCTTCCTTATCAAGATATTAACTCCAATTTAACCATAGGGGGTATACAAGCAAATTTCTAGTATTTAAGCCACTTCCAAGCATTTCTATGTATCATTTTTGCATAATAAAATGTCTATTTAGTCAGCATAAGATTCCCTTAAATCGAGCATAATGCTATCAGTTTTTATCATTTACAATATTTTGTTTCCATAATGGAACATATGTCCCTGCTTGTACTTCATCCATGTGTTTGTAGTAATATTCTCTTTCTCTATCATATTCTTCTGGCGTCATACCATTTCGCCAATACGGAGATTCCATCATTCCATATGTCGCCCAATTACTTTCCTTTGCCATCTATCGCACTCACCCGCTTTCCTCACTAGAAACTAAGCATTTTCCCTATATCTGACTACAGAATATAATATGTATTAGTACTTTTCAATATTTTTGCCCAGAAAAGACATCCCTAATTGGATGTCTCTACTTCATTAGTTCTTTTTCAATTTCATTTATCGTTTTCAACATCCTTCATACAAAAGTGCCTCAATTAACATGCCATGCGTATTCATTTTTAAACATTTCCCTTTGCATTTTTTCTTTTTTTTGCTTTTCTGTTTGCTATTATTTTCATAATCAAAACTACTACAATAACTTTCACAAACGACCAACAACTTCGTAATAAAGTCCCTATTGTCGTAGAAGGAAATATACATTTTATAATAACTAAAGCCGAAACTTCTATAATAAACAAGAATAAGGAAGCTAGATAGTAGAAAACAAATCTTTTTTCCATATTATCTTCTTCTGCCACACCACCTTCTTGTCCTGTAATTGCTATATAGATTTCATCCCATAAAAACGATGCAAAAAAGTTGAAGAAGCAAAATATAGTACCTACACTAGCAGACAGTAATAGTAATTTCCATAAATCTATATTGCAAAAGAAATGGCGATTCCATATAAAAATCAAAAAGAAACTTGGCAAAATCGCGAATACCACGAAGAATACTATTGTTAGCGATAATACTCGTTTGCCAGCTAATATTTCTATTAATTTATCCATTTTTCCTCCTCACGCCAAACACGAGTCCCTGATAGACATAATATTACAAAATGTGCCAAATTACAACATTATAAAAGCACCTCTATTGCAAGGTGCTCTCGATTTCAGAATAATATATATTTTCAAATACACTATCTGTATAATAATTTCAAGACAGTTTTTTATCAACGTAAAAGACCCCGTATTTCTACGAGGTCTTCACTTAATAACTTCAATCTTTATTAATGCCCTAAAGGCGCAATTTAGAAGGTGCAACAAAACGCTACACTACTTCTGAAGTTATTATAGAATAATATATTCTCGTAGTCAAGAATTATTCTAAAAAACGAAAAATTCTTT
Source organism: Tyzzerella sp. (assembly GCA_017465565.1). Taxonomy (GTDB): domain Bacteria; phylum Bacillota; class Clostridia; order Lachnospirales; family Lachnospiraceae; genus Faecalimonas. The sequence goes on along the minus strand of JAFTWA010000050.1, from coordinate 6,946 downwards.
AAGTTTGTCATTGATTTTATCCATTGTACTTTCAGAAAATTTTATTCCATAAAGGGGATCAGAAGCGTTCTTTGGATTGTAAATTCGCATTTTACTAATGGTTGTAATTTGTTGAATTTTTGCAATGCTTCCATGTTTTAAGGAAAGTAATTCGGCTTTTACTTTTTCGGCCTTTTTAATTTCCTGTTCTAGATTTGTTACTTTATTTTCTAATTCCTTAATAAGAGCATTAAGTTCTGTAGAATTTTTTTCTGAAGTTTCAACAGAAGTCAATTTTTCTTTAATTAGTCCTAACATAAGGAGGTGGTTTGTGCTTTCCTCTTTAAGTTTGGGAATGATTGTCTTCAATTTTAATTGCAGCTTTTCATATAGCTCATTTCCTAAATGCAAATCGTTAGGATGAATAGATTTTCCAGGTTTAAAAGAGCTTAGAGGGATAACAGTGACAGTAGAGGAGTTACGATGGTTTTCTTTATCAAGAATAACAGCATAATGTTCACCGCCCAATTCAGCCCCAATATTAAAACCAAAATTAGCAAAAATGACATCGCCACGTTTATAAGAAATGCTTTTTCTTGGATCAAATTTTTCCTCAAAAGATATATAATTTGCATATTGTTGTAACCATTTACTAATTAGAGCAGCCTTTTTAATGTAATCCGTATCCGTAGGGTTTGTAGGCAAAGGTTTGGCTATAAAAGATTCTAGCATTGAATTCATACTTTTAAAGCCGCTTTTTTTTAGACTAATGGCTTCATCTTTGGTATAAGATTTAGACATTTTTTCACCTCTTTTCTTTTGTGATTCTTCGAGACCATCTTATGTTAATACCCCTACAACCACCACCGAATCTCAGTAGCAATGGTAAAGATATTAATAGTTGCTCCAGTATCAGAGTACTGAGGCGTTTTTGTTTATTTGAGAATGTATTCGCCGATAGATTTTCCAATCGAAACAATATCACTTGCGCCAGTAAATTCAAACTTAACTAAACCAAGTCCGCTAAAATGCAATTCTAATTCACTATCTAGGTCAAATACACCTGATGTTTCAACTGAAAATGCGACTACTTTTGAGTATGGAAGGGAAGTATAATCTTTTTTCTTTCCTGTTAACCCTTGTACATTTACAGAGATGATTCGTTTGTTTGTAAATATAACATAATCACGAATTGACTGGTATGCAGAAAGCACTTGTTCGCCACCGATTAGTAAAGGCGCCACTTCTTTTGTGAGTGGTTCTGCATTAGTTTTTTTGAGTTTTACAAAACTTCCATTTTTGAAATCAATCATTTCTTTTCCCTCTTTTCTACGTTATACATTGAAACCCTTGTTTTAATAATAATTCTTCTTGTGACAAATTTCAACAAAAACGTCCTGCATTGCAAGACGTTTCTATTATTCCTATATTAAATTGCACTCTACTATTCCTTAACCTCTACATAGGCCTTCTTATATCGCCCTTCCTGGTTCTTCGATATCTTATAATCTTTCATTACTGGCGAAAGCACCTGAAGGACCTTTTCTAATTCTTCTTTAGTTGTGTAGGATATTTTAATCTTTACGCTCATGCAGCCACTCCTCTCAAAGCACGTGTAATCTCATATATCTGCTTTAAAACTCTACTGTTACTAATTCCGTCTAACATTTTAATAATCCGTTCTTTATACTCCGCATTACTCATTTTCAACTGCTCCCTTCAGTTTTTCGTGATAAATCATCCCTACTATGTATAAATGCCCTCCACAGATGCATTTAGTCCCTTGCTTTCTGATGTCGTACTTCATGCCGCAGCATAAGCACTTTTTATAGTTGTTTACTGCTTTCATTATGTTTTCTCCTTCCACCGGTGCAAAACTTTTAACACCTGTATTTTATAATTGTCTGGCAGTATTGGTAGGACGCCAGGCATTGCAAATTTAGTTGTATTTCTTCGGGTATTTTGCCCCTGTTTAGCCGGGGCGCGCTGTCAAAATGGTGTATCTCTTCGGTGTATGCAAGCCGTCTATTCTAGTTTTTCTACATCATTTGCTATGCGGTCTAATAATCTACAAACGCCAAACAAAGCCAATCGCAAGGATTCTTCTGTTAAATGGTCGCATTTATTATCACACTGATTAGCAAGACCGTTTATTATACTTGATGTAGCACTTATTTCTACTGATAATTCATAAGCATCTATTTTATTTACAACTTCTTTTGCCATCCTCTACACCTCTTTTGTAAGCTTTATTTATGCAATTTACTAATGCCTCTGCAAATTCTCTATCTGATTCATCAGCTTCTCCCTTTGCTTCGCACCATCTTTTTACAAATACTTCTTTGTCTATTGGATATGTCATACTATTGCACCTCTCTTCCGGAAATGAAATCAAGTACCATATTAGCTCCTGCCATAAATGCAGCGTATTCCAAGTTGCATATTGCACTCATGAAATCATCTTCTTTATCTTTTGGAAAGTTCCTTTCGCATATTTTTTCTAATGCAATGAATTTACCCTGCATATCCTCGCACAAATTTTCATTATTTACTGTGTCATATAAATATTGTATTAATTCTTCTCTAATCTTCATAATTTGACCTTTCCGCCGGTCTGTGCTACTATGTAATTGTTCTAGTTAGGTAGCAATACCAGCTATGCGCCCTTTAGATACGCCAATATCTATGGGGCTTTTTCTTATTGTTCTGGCATAATGTAACTGTTTTTGCCATTTCTGTGATAATCAAAAATTTCTTTAACTACCTCTTTTGCTCTATCAAAGGTATCATAGTATCCCATTTGTGGAGCTATATAGCTTGTAGCTGCTACAAGTCCTTTATTATCTGGTCCAACTTGCGCCGCCCATACTTCACGAGGTAGCTCTACCATCGTTCTTCTGTCTTGTGTGTAGATTTTCATTGTTTTGCTCCTTTCTTACTAGTCAACTCTTCCCTATATACACTAAAATTACCGCCCAATAAGGTGCAAGCCTTTATAAATCAAGGCATCAATTTACTCGTCGATATCGCCCAGTAAAGAACTTTCTTTCTTGTTTACTCGTCGATTACCGTCCAATAAATAAACCCCTTATAAAATAAGGCTTTTTTCTTTATTCGTCGGTTTTTTCAGTGTCTTTAAGAGTGACAAAAAATTTCTTATCTTTTCCATAACCGATTGACCATGTATGAGTTACACCCTCTTTGCGTAATTCCGCTTTTGCATCCTTCAGCGCATGTTTACTGATTCCCTCAACCTTTGCAAGTTCGTCAAGCTCAGCAACTTCCATTTGCTTATGCTCTTGTAGTGCATCTAATATAAAATCTTTCGCTTCCTCTGCTGCAGGTGCATTGTTCTTAATCTTTGAATCCTCAAGAATGAACTCCCGGTCCTTCTTCTTCGAGTAATTTTTAAATACCGGTACACCGTCATTCAACTCAAATATAACGGAATCCTGCAACTTGCCCCAGTTCGATTTTTCATGGGATATGTAACGCAATCCCTCGCTATTTGGAACTATACCAGTCATTAAAACCGACCTTGAAGCATCCCATATGTCAGAACTATCTGCAATACGTTTTCGCCCCCAAACACCGCTTTGCTTATTAGCATGCGCGATAACAATAGATGTTGTTTTGTATGTCTCACCAAATCCAATTAATGGAGAAAAACACTTTCTCATTGCGTTTCTGTCACCCATTCTTAAATTCGCTGGAACGAATGCTTGCACTGGATCATAAATAACTGTATCAGGCTTATTTGTCTCTATAATTCCCTTTAGCAAATCACCGTTAAAATTCAAATCTGTAAAGCGTTCATCTTCGGGACCCATATATAGAATTCTACTCATATCTGCACCATTATTTATTAGCCTTTGCTTTAACACATAGTTCCATGAATCCTCAGCAGAAAAAACAACTACCTCTTGCGGTTCATTTTTAAATGGTATTTCCAGACCACCCATAAAAAATGGTTGCTCTCCAGTAGTTAAACATGCCACAATAGCACACCATATAGATGTTTTTCCAACACCACCTTCTCCAGCTATCGTTGTTATACCGTACTTAGGAATATAACCAGGAATAAGCCACTCAGGCTCTTTTATTTCAACTTCCTCCGCTTTATCCAAATGGAAATCGACCTTTTTTATTGGTCTTGCTTTTCCATTGTCACAAGTTGGCTTTGTTCTGTCTTCTTCTGCTTCAAGAGCTGCAATTTCTTTTTCAACAGCTGCGATTTCTTCGTCAATTGTTCCACTTCTTGTTGTTTCCGTACTCCTTCACTTCCTTTCTTTTCATTTTGTTTCCTGTACCACTCAGCCACATTCTTCATAGCCTTCTCATGTTCTTGCTCGTACTCACTGACAAAGCGTTGATAATAGTCTCGTGCTTTACTGCAACCAGCTTTCTCCAGTTCTGTCAGAGCCTGCTCTGCAAATCCTGGCCATGTAATCTCATAGCCATATATACGCATGAAGAAATTCTTTGTAAGTTTCATTCCTGGCTGAATGCTGCTTAGTAGCTCTTGTTTAGACGGCATTTGCTTTGACACCGAAGAACCTTTCTTCTACATAGGCAACTGGAATTTTGCCTGAGACAGTCAAAAAACCTTTTTGCTTAAGTTCTTCATTCATTTGACGGATATATGCGTAACTCTTACTGATAGATACCCCCAACACTTCCGCCAGTTCATTAGCATCATATACTTGTTTTGCCATGTACTCGCCCCTTTCTACGCTTACTTTTAACACGATTAAGAAAATCGTCTATGAATCCTTTACTTGCATTTTTATGGGTTTCCCTAGCATATTTCCCATCAAATATGCTATACCTCCCATTATTCTCTGTTACTGTCAGCCTTGCGTCTTCGTAATATGTTTTCATTAGCTCTCCTTTCTCCAATACTCTCCACCTTGCCCTGGTGTTTTACTTTTCTGCTTCAATAATTTCTGTAATATCAACACCAAGCCCGCCTGCTACCTTACCTGCTGACGCTGGCGTTATATTTCGACTATTCAACAGTACATTTAATCGGTTACGACTAAAACCACATTCTTCTGCTAACTGTCCAATCGTCATTTTTCTTCTAGCCAAACAAATATCAATTTTCTTTCTGTTTAACTCCATACTTACTTCTCCTTTCAATCATTATTGTGATTTCATATTATCACTATTATGATTGTTTGTCAATAACAAAAGTGATTGATTTTTATTCGAATTGTGATATTATATTTGTAAAGGTGGTGATAAAATGAGTTTTGCTGAAAGATTATATATGTTAAGAACTGGAAAAGGGATTAGTCAAAAAGAACTCGCAGACACGCTAGGAGTCGCGCAGTCGTCGATAAACTACTGGGAAAAAGGACAACGCGACCCTTCAATATCAATAGTAGAAAAAATAGCCGATTATTTTGGTATTTCCGTTGATGAAATGATTGGTTGGAATCCCCGGAAAACCGTTGGACAAAACCTAGCAACTATGAAAATACAGACTCTCGCAGCACACTTAGAAGGTGATGAGTTTACAGAAGAAGAACTTGAAGAAATAAGAAAATTTGCAGAATTTATAAAGAGTAAAAGAAAAGATAACGATTAATTTCTACTATAGTAGATAATATTTGGTTTGCTAAAATCGAACATTCTCCAGTCATCTCCACCTTGCCCTGGTTAAGATGAAAGGAGAGTATATATGCCTTGCTATAAAGACGAGAAAACAGGCACTTACTACGTTAAATTTTATTATACCGACATCAACGGAACCAAGAAGCAGAAGCTCAAGCGTGGCTTTAAGCTACAACGTGAAGCAAAAGACTGGGAACGGAACTTTCTAGAGACTAGAGCCCTAGATGTGAATGTCAAATTCAAGAACTTTCTAGAGCAATACTACAAGGACGCTGAGAGCCGTTTAAGACGCAGTACACTAGAGAACAAGAAAACCTTAATCAATCTCAAAATACTGCCTTATTTCCAAGATATGACACTCTCTGAGATACGTCCAGTACACGTGAGACAATGGCAGAACACGCTCTTATCATACACGGACGAGAACGGTAAGCCATACTCTCAAACATACCTTAAAACAATCAATAATCAGCTCTCTGCCATATTCAATTATGCGGTGAAGTATTATGATTTGAAAGAGAACCCATGCCACAAAGCTGGAAGTATGGGAAAGAAACACGCTGAGGAGATGCAGATATGGACCTTTGACGAATTCCAGAAGTTTATCCAGGAAGCATCAGACAAACCTGTATCTTATGCTGCATTTAATATCTTGTATTATACCGGTATACGTGTAGGAGAACTGTTAGCACTGACATGGAAAGATATTGACTTGGATAACAATACGATAAGCATTAATAAATCCTATCAGCGAATAAAGGGCGAAGATGTGATAACAAAGCCAAAGACACCCAAGAGCACACGCGCAATCGTAATATTTGATTATCTGTCCGACATTATAAGAGATTACAAGAGCAAGATATATAAACCGCATGTGAATGACCGTGTATTTGAACACACAAAGCATTATTTCACACATGAGTTAAAGCGCATCTGCCAAAAGGCGGAAGTAAAAAAGATACGAGTACACGACCTCAGACATTCTCATGCATCCTTATTGATAGAGCTAGGCTTCAGTCCTCTGCTAATTGCTGAACGTCTAGGGCATGAAAATATCGAAACAACACTTAACACGTATTCGCATCTATATCCTAATAAACAAGTCGAGCTTGCAGACAAATTACAGATTTTAGTATCAAATTAGTATCATAGACAAAAGAAAAGAGCCGAGAACCCTTGATTTTATTGGATTCTTCGGCTCATTAACTGTCGCCGTGCAATCCACTTTATTCTCTAAAGTGTAAATTTCACTATCCTAGCCTACAACTCTTGCCTACAACTCTCGCCCACCACCTTTTCGATTCCTTTTCTCTCTCTTTTCGGTCTCAAAGCGTCGCTGTTTTCGGCA
>JAFTWA010000013.1 GCA_017465565.1 Tyzzerella sp. | reverse complement strand
TTCTTAACACCATCATACATGAACATAACATGATAATGCTTTACATTCCACAATGTTTCTATTAATTCGATTCAGATTATTATTATCATTTTGTCATTCAGGGCTTTACATTCCACAATGTTTCTATTAATTCGTTTTATGGGTCTCTTATTAACTAGTACTACAAGCTTTACATTCCACAATGTTTCTATTAATTCGAGTGGAGCTCGAGCGGATCAGCGTCAATAAGATCTTTACATTCCACAATGTTTCTATTAATTCCAAGGTTAGATTCGCAGAAGGTTAGTGGTTTTGAGGTTTCTTTACATTCCACAATGTTTCTATTAATTCCCGTCTTCCATTCGCCCTTTATTTTCCACATCTACGACATCCACTTTTGTCTACCCACCCAAATATCCTCTAACTCCATTCCTTTAATCATCAGATTTATCCTCTTGTTCTTGATTTTAAGCCATTGTCAACTCCCCGCTATTTTCCCCTCATCCTAGGTCGACAACTACAAAAAGAACCCTGTTTTATCCTCAATTTTTCCCCAAAATTCCTTGTCCAACCACTTTTCTTGCCGACTTTTAAATATAATAACAGAATCCAATTCTGTATTCACATATGACTTTAATTCATTTTGAAGTTTAGTTAGCTGTACTTTCGATATTTCTCCTTCAAATACAGAGTTTTGTATATGGGACAAATATTTTTTACATATTTTAAAAATATGAGACCACCTTTTTTGTCCGTTGTTTTCCTTACAAATATCATAAACCAACACTACATACATAATCTACCACCATATTTTAAATCCTTCATACTCTTTCTCGCCAATCAAATGCTTAATCAATTTGTAGGCCTCAAGTCGCATCAGATACTGATAAGAAACTTGTCTTCCCAGTTCCTTATGCATGATTGTCTTTTTTAGACGTTCCTCGAACTCTGTGACTATCAATCTTGATGCCTCTTTTTTCAAATGAAGAAAATTCAATTCTTTTGTAAAACTTTTTTCTGTAATCTGATTCCGATTTAGTAATGAGAAAATTAGTCGATCTCCTATTAGTGGTTTAAATACTTCTGCTATGTCTAAACTTAATGAATATCTTCTAGCTCCTGGTTCATGAAGATAACTAATTGTTGGATTTAGTTGTGTATGATAAATTTCACTAAGCACTTTTGTATAAACCAAAGAATTCACAAACGATATCAATGAATTAATCATATTATCTGGCGGATGCATTACACGTTTTTCAAATTGAATTTCTTGATTCACAATCACATTCCAGGCTGCATAATATCTCTTTCTAATATTTCCTTCTACTCCCATCAATTCTTCTATTGAAGATGTTTTTGGAAGTTTCTTTCTTAAATCGTTCACCTCCTGCATATACTCAATAACCTCTTTTCCACGTCCATTGTAATACCGAAGATTTCGATAAATATTATCCGCTGCCGCTTCAATAAATTTTCTAGCAAGTGTGATTCGCTTACCTGAATCCGAATAATGTTCCACTTGTTTCACTAACAATTGTCCCGCCAAAAGATTTTCTCTTGGGTAAAAACTCCCCGTATAAAAATTGTAGTAATTGAAAAAATGAATTGGAATACCATATTGGGATATATAATTCAAAAAACTAGTATTAAAAGACATTTCCGACATTACATAAATATCAGAAATTCTTTCAATTGGTATATCTCTCTTTACTCCTTCGTATGATGTAAATTGAAGCGTATTATCTTTTCGTTTCAAATCGCCATTATTATACACATAAAAACTTTGCTTCATATTCTCAGTCTCCTAAATCAAACACAAATCATGATAAGCACAATTTTTACACAACTTCGTTGCTAAAAATTGCGGAGTATTTTCCTGTTTCTTTATTTCGACAATCTTATTTATAACTTGATCCAGTTTCTCAATATCTTCATCAGTCAGTTCTACAATCAGAGTTTTTTTCAACAAAGGATAATCTATTTTACCCTTCAGTCCATCGACACCTCTTTGCTTTAAGTAATACAAATAATACTTCACTTGCCATATGCTGGCCTCTTCAACAGCTTTACTCTTTTTTATTTCATGCAACTCCTTGTTCTCTCGAACAAAATCAATATTAATTACATTATCTATATTGATATGTTTTTCGTCACGCTGATAACTACTTTCATCCAATATTTTTCCAAGAAGCACATTATCATTCTGCGCTTCCATATTAATTTCGTGACAAAAATACCATAATTTTCTCTGACAAACGAAGTAATAATAAATCATCACACCTGTAATTCTGTCTTCCAACTTAAATCCCTTCTCTCAGTCTTACTAAAGAATAAATTTTTCATCTTCTTTGACATTCAATAATAATCCACGTCCTCGCCCGCTCAGGGTATCAAACTCATACTGTAAGCGTGCTCTGTGAATTCCGCTCTGTCTACAACCATCCTTTTGACCAATCACCGTCACATCTACTCCATCTGGAAATTTCCCATATAAATTCAAGCTGAGCGTCATATCATTTAATTTGTTATTCAGCATACTTTTCATGTCTTTCCCAATGTGTGGTGTGTGTAACAATTTTTGACATCTTTCAAAAACATCCTGATATTTTTCATAAACTGTTTCTGGAACAACTGTAATACTTTTAATCTTTCGAAACTCCATATCTGCTTCTTCTTTACTGTACTCCAACGGAGAAAGTGTATCAAAATGTTGCAAGTATCGCTCAATTTCTTTATAATACTTGCTTTCTTTGATTTCCTCCGTATCATAAACCTGATTCATATAATCACTCTTCATACTCTCGGTAAAAATAACTTTTTCATAGTTCTTTAATCTTTCTAGGGAACGATGATATAAAACCGATTCATAAACAGATTTATCCCCCACTCCGTTTTCGTCCGTATAAACAATGATATTAGAATTCTTTGGGACATATCTTCCTCTTCGATTACACCGTCCCATTCTTTGTAGCAAACTGTCTGCTGTACTCATTTCAGTATATAAAATATCAAAATCAATATCCAGACTGGCTTCCACAATCTGTGTAGTAACCCAAACACCTGACATCTCTTTATCTTTAGAAAAATCCATAATCATTCTCTCAAGTAATGCCCGATCTTTTCTAATATATCTAGAGTGTAGTAAATATACATTTTCTGCGTTTTCAGAAAGTTTTTCATATATTTCCTGTGCTTTCGTCACCGTATTACAGATAAATAATACTTTTTTCGATTTTCCTTCCTCAAGTATTTCTCCTGTATCAATCTCTGAATTTCTTATTTCTACTATATGACGTTGCAGGGTCACTTCACTCGAGAAATCTCTAAATTTGTATTGTTTTCCTGCTATCAATCCATATCTTGCCATAAAATATTGTAATACTGGCGGAAATGTTGCAGTTATAATTGCAAATCGCCCACCCATTTCCAGAACTGTTTTTAACCCATAAATAATCGTGGCGATTACTCTTGGAGAATACGCTTGTATCTCATCTAACACAACTTTGGAATATTTTAAAGTTGCTGCAAATATTTCTGTTCCCAATGCTTTGTAAACAAATTTAAACAGTTGATCCACTGTACATACAGTCAACGGCGCTGAAAGTAATTTGGCTTTTTCATACTGTTCATACGCTCCTGCTTCTGAATCCCCATAGTCTTCCAAGTATTTCGACATACTATCCGAATGTAAAAGCGATACTTGACCATACGAATATCCCTCTCTAATTCTGTCATAAATCGCATTCGATGATACTTTTAGTGGTAATGTATAAAATCCTTTTTCTCCATTTAACCATAACAACGCAGCTTCCGTTTTTCCAGAGCCTGTTGGTGCTACAATTACTAAACTTTCATTTTGATTTTCCTTCATAAACTCCTGTGCTGGTCTTAACCCCAAATCACTTAAAGCATTCTCCACATTACACTTCAAAAGTTTTTCATCTAAATCTGAGTTTACTTCTGCTTCCATATGACCTGAACTGACAGAATAATCAAACTTATTCAAAAGTCCCTTTATTAGAACATATTTGTTCCATCTCACACTATCAGGAACATCATTATTAGAATATATATTGTTTCGAAATAGTAAAGTATTTTTGTTTCGGTTACTACAATACGGCTTCCATTTTTCTTTTCCAAGATATTCTTTAATTGATTCCGCATAGAATTTTTCACAATATTCCTTAATCTCAGCATCTTCCAATTCATCCGTTCTCGCATGATGATAATGGATTGCAGTAATAAATGGACCAAAATCCTCATCTTGAAACAACTCTGACATTGCCAAAAACTCTTGTCTCGATATTGTTATTGCACTCAGAAATCCATGTGGAATTTGTTGTATCTTCCCCTTCATCGGTACAAAAAACGGGTTGACTAAGTTCTGAAAAACAACATTTGCTTTTCCCCAGTCATGCATTCTACACGCCTCAATGATAAGTTGCTTTTCTTTTCTGGTAAAATATTCCCCATATTGTTCAAAAAAATGAAACGCACAGTTTACAATGTCTTCTTCGTGTTCCTCCAACGTCTTTTGTTCTATTATGATATCTTCATTATATCTCGCCAGTTCATTTGCAATAACATTTTTCTCAATCTGCGAAAGCTCTGCTTCCAAGTCCTGACTTATCGTTTTTACTGTTTGTATCAGTTTGCTTTTTTCCTGAACAGACAGGATTCTCTCTTTCGATTTTGCAAAATATTCCATAACTCCACCATCATTTCTTTTCATTCCAAAATGTAACTATTACCTTCACATTTCATCTAAGCAAACACAATTGCTGCGTCTCCCTCAAAATCGTCTACATACGCTTGTTCCAGACTTTGTCCTTTCGGGAAATGATAAGCGCGTACTCGGCCATTTTCTTTCTTCCATCTTCGCATTCCTTGTTTTGTAATCTCAAATTCTTTTGTTAAATTATAAATAGTCGTGCCGTATTCTCCTCCTGAAATTTCTGAATCCACAGGAACATAGATATCTCTCTGGGCAGTCACTGATTCATCTAAATAAATATTTACAATGTCCACCCTTTCAACATCTAAGGTATCTTCATATCTTCCAAGGGACAAATATCTCGGTGGATTTTTTAATGATTCATATACCAAGTTGAAATCTTCTTTCTCTGGAATAATATGAATCACCATATGATTTTCACATACGAGCTCTACATTGGCAATCCCCTTGAAAATACCATACTTTTGCTCATCATTTATACATATCTGATGCCGCCCCTCTTCATATTTCCCACCAGCTGTGAAAGAATATCTTGTATACAACTCCGAAATGGTGCCTTGATTTGTCCCTTGAATACTTAACTTCATGGGATGAAATGATGTAAATCCACAAGCAGCATGAATCATCCCCAACACGGTAGAGTATGGCGGTAACGGAAATGTTTCTTTAATAATAAAACTACTCGGTTTCCTGTAATTTGCCAGATTTTGAAAACACTGTAATCTAATTGCTCTCTCCATAATATTGATTCACTTCCTCTTTTAAGTGATTAAATGCAGTTCCCACAGATTCTGCTGACAATTTCGTTTTTAATTCTTCTTCATTATCAAAAATTCCTGTTGTAATACCTACATAAGTGCAATCTTTAATTTCATTACTCTCGCTCAATAATTCCACTAATGTTCCTGCATACACCTTATTCTTTTCTACTTTAATGCGATTTTCAAAGAAAGGATTTTTACGGGCATATCTACCACCAATAACAAATAGCGGACTTAAATTCTCTCTTCTCCCCTTAATATCTCTATATAAGTAATGAACAGCATCTAGTAGCACATTAACTCTTTCTGCCTTTTCTTCTTGTGAAATTTCAATGTTTCCATCTACCCCCACTCTCTCTAAATCAATAGACAATGTATATGTGTAGTAAGAGCGCTGAATTTCACTTTGTGCAATTCCGTTTTCCAATCCTTGCCTTTTTGCCATTCCCATATTCGTCAAAAATTCCAAATCACTTTGATACGGTTCCAATGCGATTGCATTACTCAGTCTGGCAACTGCGCTTCTCGTTGAAGCTCCGCCTTTTTCTTTATCGTCTTTTGCAGTTGTCTTCATATATCCAAACAAATCAATCTCTGGATAATCTTCAATTGTTGCTGATGGTGCAAATTGAACAACTCCACTTTTTCCATCAACTGGGGTATTGTCCCATGCCAGTTGCTGTACGATATTGTATCGCATAGCCTGTCTTGATATGTAGGAATACTGTTCATGATTTCCTCTTGTCATTTTCTTTAAAGTTGAAATATTGCCAATTCCTTCTCCATAATTTGCACTTTCTGCAAGAAAAATCATTGTAAATGTTAATCCACTTCTACTCATTTTATTCTTCCTCCTTCTTGTTATCTGGATGACTCCCTTTTAATCCTAAAACAAATGCGTATCCATATTCCTGAAATTTTTCTTTATTTCCCAACATATACACAAAGCCGTCTGGCATCAGTAATTTGCTGGAACTATACAATCTGATAACAATATCCATAAATTTTTCTTCATTTTTGACAGACAATGCATTTGTCAACTGATAAATTGTTCCTCTCAAGCACTCATCACTGGTAATATTTTTGCTTACCATAATTACTTTTCTTAATTCATATCCGCTATTTCGCATAGAAATACGACTCATAACACTCTCTTCTCCCTTCTTCTCTTTTCTGCCCATAATATTCTGCCATAACTGAATAAGATATACCCAATATGCATATACTATTACCCCTTCATTCTGTATGGACTCTTTTAATAATCGATTCAACAATTGATATTGATTCCTATACTGCAAAATATTCATCACTACTTCTTCATGAACATTCAGAAAATCGTTTCCCATTTTTACATAGGGATGCTTTCCAAGCCATGTTAGACTTTCTAAAACCTTTCTCTGCTTCAAGATTTCCAAAGCTTCTTTACAAACAATACTAAGCATATATTTGTCTTCCGGATCTTTTCCTCGCAAAATCACTTGAACATTTGATATTTCTTTGGTTTTTTCAGCTAATATTACATTCAACTGTCTGGCAAACCATGCAGAATACTTCTCTTCTTCTCTTTCCGACTGAATCCCTTTTTTTCCCATTTTATCGTTTGCTCGAATTAATTCAGAAACGCTTTCGTTTATATTCACAAACACAAACTTATTTGCAAACAGCTGAAAACCCAATGGACTCAAAGCATATACAAAAGCACAGACTGGGCATAAAAACGCATCTACTTTACAGTCCCAAAACGCAGACCTTTTTCTTGTAAGATCATCTGCCATCTCTTTCATAAAAGCAATTGATACCTTTTCTTTCGAGTCTATTGGCATTCCACAATCAATACACAAATCTTTTGCTTTTTTATGATCCGCTCTCCAATATTGTCGCAATGGTTCAGAAAAGTCCTCCTCAAACAAATCCCTCATATCATTTTTAGCATTTGTCCGCAGTAAAAAACATTTTCCGTCCCAAAAACGATTGATAAACGTATAGACAATACTTTTCATTGTGAAAGTTTCTTTACATAACGGTTGTTCTAGAAATACATGTAATTCTTTCAAACGCATTTTCATTTCCGAAACATCCATTTTTCCATTTAATTTATTTTTTTTCAGCGTTTCATATATTTCTGGTTTTTGTATATAGTTTTTGATGTTTTCAAAACCTGCTTGATAACTGTTAGAAAGCAACTTCTCATTAATAAACTTTAAATCATCTTTTATGTTTTTTCTTTCTTGCCATGTTCCATTATTGATACTTTCTAGCAGCCCGTCAATTCTATCCATAACTCCTTGGTAGGCTGTTGATGGCCCAAAACATTTTACAAATGCATTAAAATATAAACTTGTCCAATCTGCATTTATAGCAAATTCATGATCTAACCATATTCCTTGGTTGTTCTCTGCAATTCCGTAGTCTAGATTTTCTCGTGCACCTGAAATTTCAAGCATATATTTCAGACCCACGATCCCTGCATTTTTTAGAAAATCACCTAGTGTAATCTCATATCTTTCCAATCTACTGCCTCCTCTCTAACATATTATTTTGAATTTTCCATGACCTGCTGATCTTCTCACACCAACTCCTGCTACTAGTAATAAATTTAACAGTTCTGAATTACCCGTAAGTTTATAAACACCAATATTGGAATCAAGCTTTCTGCCAAATGCTTCGCTAATCACTTTTTTCCCTTTAATTGGTACTATTGAAAAACCGTCTGTTGATATTGGAATATTTAACTTTTGAAGAAAAATGTCTACATTTTCTTTTAGTACTTCCGCAAACTCAGGTTGATCGTATGTATAATATATATCTGTATTATCTTCAGAGTTGTGTTTTCGTACAATCAAGGAGCTCATCATTTTTACAACGATTTCTGAATCTTTTATCTTTGGCACTTCCTGTGTATAAACAGTTTTTAATATCATAGAATTTCCATTCATGTGGTACTGTTTTGATTTCATCAGTTTAAAAGCATTTAACCAATGTATGGTCTGTCCCAAATCTGCATTAGAAAAAAACATCGTAAAATAATTCTCGTTTAAGACAATCTTTTCGTCCTTAAACACAGCACCTGGCAAATAGTATGAAAAACAATATGGTTTTATAATTGATTTGCTTTTATCATACATTTCTTCAAATAATTCTTGTGAATAATTTTGCAACGATGCTTTTAAGAAACTTACCATCAGTTTTTCGATTGTCTTCGGCAATTCAGGCTTTTCAAGTTCAAACTTTAATCTCAATTCTATCATTTTATTCCCTCCTTTCTTGATTAACCCTTATTTTATTCTCATCATACACCTTTTAATGTCCCAAAACATGGTCTTGCACTCCGAACTTTCGTTTTTTTCTTAGGAGTACATACTACTTATTTATATATAATATTGCTTTTACATTATAAAAACGCAGGACAACATGGCAGATTTTCTCTGCCTTGTTGCCCTACATCAATACCCTTTTATATTGTACCATATTTTGTCGACTAATGCTATCCACTTATTACTATTACATTGCATCTGCATGATCACATAAGTACATGACACCTTTATTAACAAATACCGTATAACCTTTCATGTTGACAGTTCCCCATAAAATCTTTTTCCTTAAAGTGTCGCTTTTCTCGCGACCATTTAAAATCCATTACATAATATACTCAATTCATCAAATGAAAGTAGGATAGCACGATAAGTACAAACCTATCACAACTTATAATCTAAAAAAGCAGTCTACATTTACGGTATTACTAACCGCAACCACTTTAGAAACTCCCAAACTCAATCCAAGTATTATAATCCCATACAATACTATTATATTTTTCCAATACATTTTATTTCCACCAAACTGATACTCCATCGGCCAATCCCTCACAACACCTCAAACCATCCCTTCCTACACTCTATCACCCCTTCTCTCCTCAACTTCCCTATCTCAGCCGACAACCCACTCCGTTCCACCTCCAAATAATCCGCAAGCCCCTGTCTGTCATACGGGATTTCAAACCGATTACTGCCATTTTTCTTGGCCTGCAACAATAAATACGTCATCAATTTCTCTCTCGTCGAACGCTTTGATGTAATCTCAATCTTCTGGTGGAACATCAGATTTTTTGTAGCAACTACTTTCATCAGATTATAAATAATCTGATGATGAAAGGAACACGCATTGCTACAAGACTGCGTAATACGCAGGCAATTGATAAACATAATTTCGCTTTCTTCATTTGCCACCACATTAACCGGTATCCTCTCCACTCCTGCACATGCAAAACTCTCTCCAAAGAGTTCCGAAGGCTCAATTCCAGCAACAATACTTCTGTTTCCGTAATAATCCGTCTGCTCAATTTGCACCACTCCAGAAAGTACAATCCCAACATATTTTGCAGGTTCCCCTTCCGCTATGACAGTCTCATTCTTGTCATAATGATTTACCTTTGCCCGAAGACACCCGAGCATTTCTATCAGATTTTCATCCTCAATTCCGTCGAACAAAGAACATTTCCTTAGAACATCCAAATATTTCTTCATTAAAATCTCCATCTGTTGAAATTTCAACATACATTTTCTTCTCGCTATTTTAAAGTATGCTCAAGAGTTCAAAACAGAATTCAATAATAACTAGGAGGATTTTAAAATGAATCATAAAATGTTTTGCTTTCAATGCGAACAGACTGCCGGATGCAGTGGCTGTACTGGTGCTGCAGGTGTTTGCGGCAAGAAAGCAGATGTTGCCGAATTACAGGACAAATTAACGGGAGCTTTGATTGGACTTGCCCGTACAATTTTAGAAAACGAGGACAAAACCTCATCTTCTACCGATAAACTTGTCATCGAAGGATTATTTACGACTGTTACTAATGTTAACTTCAACGCTGAAACAATTTCAGCAATGACAAGACGCATACAACATACAAATGGCAAGAGCAACGACTATGATATGCATAGCCTTTGGAATGCCAACGAGGACATTCGTTCTCTAAAATCACTCATTCTTTTTGGTATTCGTGGAATGGCGGCCTATGCTTATCATGCTTTGGTTTTAGGATACACCGATACTGATGTGAACAAATTTTTCTACAAAGCGCTTTATGCAATTGGAATGGAAGACCTCGGAATGGACGAATTGCTTCCGATTGTGATGGAAGTTGGTGAAGTGAATTTGAAATGCATGGCTTTGCTGGACAAAGCGAATACAGAAACTTATGGAAATCCAATTCCAACGGAAGTCTCACTCAACGTAGAAAAAGGACCATTTATCGTAATCTCTGGTCATGATTTGTATGATTTAAAACAATTATTAGAGCAGACAAAGGATAAGGGAATAAACATTTATACACATGGGGAAATGCTGCCTGCACACGCTTACCCCGAACTCAAAAAATATGCACACTTAAAAGGAAATTTTGGTACAGCATGGCAGAATCAGCAAAAGGAATTTGCTAATCTCCCTGCACCAATTCTCTTTACTACCAACTGTCTGATGCCACCAAAAGCAAGCTACGCTGACCGCGTGTTTACGACTGAAGTGGTATCTTATCCTGAAATCGTGCATATCGGTGAGGACAAGGATTTTACTCCTGTGATTGAGAAGGCGCTGGAACTCCGCGGATATTCAGAAGACAAAATATTTACCGGAATCAATGGTGGCAATAAAGTGATGACAGGATTTGCCCACAATGCAGTATTATCTGTCGCAGACAAAGTAATTGAAGCAGTCAAAGCTGGCGAAATCAAGCATTTCTTCTTAGTTGGTGGATGTGATGGTGCGAGAACTGGACGTAATTATTACACAGAATTTGTAAAACAGACTCCTCAGGATAGCGTCATCTTGACTTTGGCATGTGGAAAATACCGCTTTAACGATTTGGACCTTGGAACGATTTGCGGACTCCCACGAATCATGGATATGGGACAATGCAATGATGCTTACAGTGCCATTAAAGTTGCCGTTGCACTTGCAGAGGCTTTTGAATGTGGTGTAAATGACTTGCCACTTTCTATGGTTCTTTCATGGTATGAGCAAAAGGCAGTTTGCATCCTATTAACACTTCTACACCTTGGTATCAAGAATATTTTACTTGGACCGACATTGCCAGCGTTTGTCTCACCTAACGTGTTGAACTTTTTGGCCCTGAACTACAATATTGGACCAATCACAACACCAGAAAATGACTTGGCGAAAATTCTTGGGTAATTTTGAAAATACAGTCATCAGCAAAATAATCGGGCATACTGAAAAGCAGCCCGATTATTTTTCGCTTCGTCCAGAACCCCTGATTGAAAATATTTCCTGATTATGATAGAATTCTCTCATAATTTGAAAGGAACATTTTATGATGAATCGAGAATCGGAAGAGTTATTTCAACTTTTGAAAGAATACAGAAATCAAGTTGCAAACATGCAGCTCTCAATATCTGACACCCCATATTTTAGTTTTGCAACCCGTGATGATTTGGGGGATATTTATCTGAATGGTATACGCATAGAAGTAAAACTGCCAGCGCGAAAATTTTCTCGCAATATGCCGGCCATGTTTCTGGAATATACCCATGATGCTCTATACAAAGAACATCTAATCTCGTATTATTTTGATTTACAAAAAATCAAATCAAAAGATTCCGACAAGAATTCCGATCCGAATCAAGAATGTGAATCCCTTGCACCTGATGATTATGTTACGATTGAGAAAGACGCAATTAAAGAATGGGAAATTCCTGAAACGATTGCCATTCCTGTCGGCAAAAATAAAGTGCGAATGAAAACATCCGATTTCCTTGCATTGCTTGGTCTCATTATTTCTATAATCATCAGTATTGTAACCATTGTTTCTGAGCAAACAAATCAGTTAGAAGATGCACAGACTACTCAGCGCCTTATGGAAATTGAAGAAAAACAAACGCAGCTTGAGCAGGAGCAAAACGAACTACTCCAGAACTTTCTGAATTCAGTCGATGCTTCCATGTCCTCTCAAGCGGAAGCAATTGAAGAGTTGATAGAATCTACCCAAAATCTTCATTTGAATATTCTTGAATTAAGTAATGAACTACAAACAAATGCTTCTGCTGAACCAAATGAGGTCGCAGATGATTCTGGCAAATCTTCAAGTACTGAATCTGAAAATTAATTTTTTACATATATAACGATGGCTATGTAATGAACACTCACTGCATAGCCATCTATTTTTTAATTTTGAATCTGCCTTCCAGTTACATCCAAATGATAATTGTCTCTGTAAATCAACTCCGAAATAGGTACAATTTCGTATCCCAGTTCAAGCAATCCTTCTATCACTTGTGGCAGAGCCTGTGCTGTATATTTCGCGCCATTATGCATCAGAACAATAGAACCGTTCTGCAAATTTTTATGTTCCATTACAGTTTTTATGATACTTTCTACTCCATAGTCCTTCCAGTCCAAGCTATCCACATCCCACTGTATCGTGTAATATCCACAAACCGTCGCATTTTTAATAACTTCATTATCATAGTCCCCATAAGGCGGACGGAATAAATCCATCTCCACTCCAGTCAATTCTTTTACCTTTTCATGGACTTTCATAAGTTCATCCTGGCAGTCAGCATCTGTGAGTTGACTCATATTTTTATGATTCTCACTGTGATTTCCCAAGTCATGGCCAGCCTCATAGATTTTCTTGACATCTTCTGGAAAATTTTCTACCCAGCCACCAGTCATAAAAAACGTGACGTGGACATTATATTCCGCTAAGATATCTAAAATTTGCTGTGTATCTTCATTGCCCCACGCAGCGTCAAAACTTAACGCAACTTTCTTCTCATCCGTTTCTACAGAATAAATAGGGAGTTCCTTGCCATTTACGGTATTGCTGACCGTAACTACTTTAGAAACTCCCACGCTTAATCCGAGTATTAAAATTCCACACAGTGCTAGTGTTTTCAGTTTTCGTTTGAATTTTTGTTGCATACAAACAACTCCATATATTGCTTTCATACAAATATATGTGTGATTATTTAAGAAAAGAAGTACTTCTTTCCTCTTACTTTCCGTTCTTCAAGCACTTTATAATTTGAAACACACCTGCTGCAACAAGCAGGATTGGTATTAAAATCCAAAATCCAAAGGTCTGAATATTTTCATATTTAATCGCAATAAATCCAATTCCGATTGCCACAAACAATACACCGACGTACATTCCCAATACATCAATTTTTAATTTATCGAAATATCCCAGAGCTGTTAAACCTGCCAAAATAAAGGTAAATGATCCAAAAGTAAAAAATGCTCCCGCAAAAATCATAGCTGCATCAAGTCTCATAATGTCTAAAACAGATATTATAAGACCTGATAAAAATGCAATAATCACCAATGCCGCACTAATAATCATCATAAAATTAAACTTTGACTTTGCTTTGTTCTTTGATTTTATCTTCAGAAGCTTATTCTTTACCAAATAGATTCCCACTAACCAGAATGGTAATGAAAACACCATCAAACTGTAGTTTTTATCCCTCACACTCAAATAACAAGCCATAATAAGAAACCCAAACCAGAACAACAAACAACTTATAATTTACTCATCTCACCTTAAAAATTGCGTAATAGCTAAACATGCAAGTCCAATTCCTAACATACTGATTGCTGAATTCATTTCAATTTCATTCAAAAAAGAAAGAACAACAACTGCAATTCCCATTGCCAGACTAACTCCTTTTAGTGCAAGTGCAATTATTTCAGTCATTTTATTATCGTTCACATTCCCCTTTTCTTCTACTTTTGTCTGCATAAGTTCATCAACAGTTACATCCAAAATCTCAGCAAGTTTAGGTATTGAATTTACATCTGGAAAGGATAAATCTCGTTCCCATTTTGATACAGCCTTATCTGTAACTCCCATCTGTTCAGCAAGTTCAAGTTGTGTCATTCCATTCCAAATTGGAAATTATCTATTTCTTTCTCATATGAAATACTATATTAAGCGAATTAACCACGGCAGAACAAATAACAATAGCAAACAAAGAAATCATCACCTGCCACCATTCCATATCTTTCATAAGATAGCTCACTATACCTATTATTAACATAGTAATTATACAAATTATTGTATTCATTCTTATAAAACTTTTTTTCTTTTATCCATATACTAGTACCTCGTTAAATTCACCTATTTTTCAAGTTCCTCAACTCGTTTTTCTAGCGCCTCTATTTTCTTCCTTGCCTCAACATCCACTCGGTTGATTGCTTCAAAAATAACGGTAAGAATAACAGAAAATGCAACCAGTGCTCGGATTGGATCAATACTTTCAAACAAGAGTCCTATTCCAGTTACCCACAACAAAATAAAAGAAAGCACAAACCAGAACAAACATCTTAATACCGTCTTTAATTTCTCTTTCATAAATGAAATCCCCTTTCTTTTTGCTATATTTAAATGTACTAGTATCTTTCTTTATATAGATCCTTCGCTTTCCTTGTATGTATAGACACAAACTCTGTTTTGGCATTCGTATAGCCATCTCTATCATGCTCGTATTGCTTCCACATATTTAATTTCAGTTTCTCATATTCTTTTGCAATCTCTGGATGCCCTATAAGATAATCCCTAAAGTATAGTTCGTCATTATCGCCTACACATCTCAAGTGCAAGTGAAATACTTTTTCAGCGAAACCATTTTCCGTGTACCCTTTATTGAAAGATATACGATTTGCGCCCTGGTTCATACAAACATAGCCATTGCTTACTAATATCGCTTTTATGTCTTCCATATTGCAATCTGTAGATACTTCAACAAGAATATCAATAATTGGCTTCGCCCATATTGTGTCAATTGAAGTGCTGCCTACGTGGCTAATTCGTTTTGTTTGACTTTGTGGCAATATGCTTTTTAGAAACTTCTCTTCGTCCAGATACCAGTCTTTCCAATTCTTTTGGTGTTCTGTTAAAAAGATTGGGAACAACTGCCATAATTCTTCTAAAGTCATTTCGGAGAGTTTCTTTGCCATGTCGGTCACCTCATTTCCATTCATTATTTTCGACGACTCTTCATTATATAATTTCAATAGCATTTCTTAATTAGAATCATTATACCATTCAAACATTTTCCATTCAATCATAAGGTATTCTTGACGCCTTTGGTTTTTCGTGTGCCTTATGATATAAAAAATTTAGACCAGAACCACTCAGGCTCTGGTCATTGTTAACCAATATGATATTGTTGTATTATATTCCTCTATTTTGTGCATATAAAAATATGTGCAAACTCAGTTTCAAACTGTTCTTCAATAACCATATCTGTTGAATTGATGCAATCAGTTATTTCATTGAGATCATCAGGATAATTTTTCAACTTCCGATTTCCCACATTAATATATTCGTTTTGATTCTTATTAATTGATAACATAAAACGCCCTGTAGTTTTCAACAATGCAGATATTTTTGAAATGAATTTTTGCTTATCTTCGAAATGCATCGATGTCAATGTTGAATAAATAATATCAAACATCTCGACAAACATATAACTCGAAAAATCCGCACAAATCAATTCTATATTCTTCAAACCAGAAAGATTTTCGCTTGCTCGCTCAATTGTCTTGGGAGAAATATCTATTCCATAGAATTTTGAGCAATACGGCCCCACTTTCGCTGCTACTCGCCCTGTCCCAACACCTATTTCTAGTATTTTTGCTGTATTTGATAATAGGCACATGGCATCTATAAACACTTGCCCATCCCATTTATTCATATACTCTTGTAGAATTGGTGGGGCACGAAACGGATCATTATTCTCTTCTATAAGTTTATCATAATGAGTTACCACGTTCATAAAGTAGTCCCCTCCATCAACTCAAGATTTTATACTATCCAGGTGCCAGATAATTTGGAATTTTGCTATTCCAATTCATATGACAATACACCTGCATCTATAGCATTTTTCACTTTCATTAGTGCAGCAATAGCGGCATCTCTGTCTGGATAGCAAGCAATGGATTCCCAACGGCCAATTGCAGTTTGAACCATCAAAGAGCAACCATCAATTCTAAGTCCGCCGTAACAAACCAATAACTTGGATTTGTCAGGGCTAAGCAATTTCATGCGCTGCTTTGGTCTTATTATTGTTCCATCATTTAATACAAATTCAAAATCAGAAAAACACTCGCTCAATACTTCTGGAAGAACATCTTGCAATGCACAAGTGACAGCATGTTCCACCTTGTCCTCAATCATATCCTCTATATTGCTTGATAATTCGTCTATGATTGATTCAATATCAATTTTTTCATTTTCGCTCATAAGACTTACCTCCTCAAAACCTCAATTTTGTTAACATGTCTACATTATCCCACCCGAATATCAAAAACAGAAATTGCTATCACCATCATAGCCTATATAAACACTTTCATATTGATTATATTCTATTGCATAAGCAAGAATAGCAAACAACAAAATCAAACGCTGTCCTTGAATCAACTCATATATTGCAACTTGTTTTCCATCAATATCTATAGTTTTAATAACAAACAATTTACTTTCCTTAAACTTCTTCTCTAAAGCAGTAATATTTTCTATTTTGCAACTATTACACAAGGATGATATTGTAAATACGTTTTTTTTACTTTTAATAATCTCCGCCAATGCCGTACGAAAATCATCATCCCAAAGCAACTCCAATACGGCAACAGATTCATCACTGTTTATTAGTTCACACCAACCATTCTGTGGCTTTTTCAAGAGCAATCCACCTATTTTGTCTCGATAATATACGATTCCATGCTTTCGGATAATTGCCGTTCTCTGTTTGCTATTTACCGTAAGTGACTTTGTGTACTGCTCCATAAAATTTTCAAAAGAATCACCCATATCCGAACGATATATGCAGGACCCCATTATTTCTAACATCGTATGGCAGCATTTGTCAAATGCCTCCTCCACATTTCCCGCAGTTCCCATAGTTTGTCGTCCAAACAAACTGTCAATATTAACTTCAAAGACATCGGCTATAACCGGCAATAGCAGAATATCTGGCATATTGGTATTATTTTCCCACTTTGATATTGATTGAGGTGACACCCCAATAACAGCAGCTAACGTTTCTTGAGTTAAGCCTTTTTTCTTTCTCAATGTAGCAATATTTTCACCAATTGTATTCATCAAATTACCCTCCTGTCGCATTGAAACATAACTCCTTTAATTCTGAAATCATAATAACAAATCCATTTTTGATAGTCCATGTATCAACTGGTGAGTTCATAACGCATATAGCGATTCATTTAAAATCGGTTATCTAAATTCTTTAGCTGCTCCTCTACATCTTTTTGAATCGCATTGATAATCAAATACAAGATTCCCGAAAAAAGTGCTGCGACAAGAGCGATAACCATCAGATTTTCACCGCCATATCTATAGCCCAATACCGCAAAGAAAAGAGACAAAAACGTTCCGACACCTAAAATAATTTTGACTCGCTGTGTTCTTTCTAATTTATACAATTCACTTCCCCCCGTTCGTTTCACTATCTAAAAACCCAAGAACCTATTGTATACTTGAAGTATACATTGTTTTACTATTTCTAGTCCATTGGAAATAAAAGTGATTGTATAAAATTCCACATAATCAAATAGGCTGATAAATCAGTTTCTTTCATTTATCCAAGATACTGACGCATCCATTGCCGCACGGCATGCTTTTGTCTGGTCCAGCGCATTTAACATCACAAAATCATGTATTATCCCTTGAAATCTCATTGCTGTCACGGGAACTCCTGCATCCCGAAGTTTTCTGGCGAATGCTTCTCCTTCATCTCGAAGTACATCTGCTTCTCCGTTCAAAATCATTGCTTCTGGAAGATTCCTTAACTGATTCAGGTCCGCCCGCAATGGAGAAGCTGTAATCTCATTTCGCTCATGCTCCGATACCGTATATTGATTCCAAAACCACATCATTCCTGCCCGATAAAGATAATAATTTTCTGCAAACTGGCAATATGAGCCGGTACAAAAGCAGGCATTCGTAACAGGATAATACATAAGTTGTTTCTGTATATATGGTCCTTTTCTATATTTTGCCATCAGCGTCATTGCAATCGTCATATTTCCGCCTACACTGTCCCCTGCTACCGTCAAAGTGTCCGGATTCATCCGATAGCCGTACTCTTCCAAAAGTTTTGGAAGCTTGCAGAGCACAGCATAACATTGCTCAATTGCTACGGGGTAACGTGCCTCTGGGGAACGACTGTATTCTGGAAATACTAAAATACATCCTGTCCGTGCTGCTAGTTCACGCACCAGTTTTTCATGGGTGTGAAAGCTACCAAAAACCCATCCTGCTCCGTGAATGTAGAAAATAACATTGGATGGTGTCTTTACTTCAATAGGACTAACTATATAAACAGGCACTCTTCCCCACTTTTCTGTATCCACAGTAGTCTTTTGTATATTTGCGGAATACATCCTTATAGGTGTACTTTGAGCTTCTTCGAGAATTTGACGTCCCTGACTGGGTGGTAATTGAAAAATAAGTGGAGGGACTGCACTTTCATTACAAACTGCGATTGCTTCTGGTTCGAGAGATATTCTTCCTTTCATAAAAAATTCTCATTTCTATTTTCCTCATTTATACAATATGATGGAAAATCTGCCAAAAGTCTCCTATTGCTTAAATGTTACAAAATTGTTACAATTCACTTGTGATTAGCTAACACAAATAAAAATAAGGAGGACGAAACTATGTTATTTATCATCAATAGCTGTTCCGAGTTATTTAATACTCTTTGCAATTTTATTAACTTCGGTTGCTAATACATATTAAAAGCTAACGGAAAACATTAAAAGCATCCGCGAACACATCTCGAAACCAGAGATGTGCAAGCGAATGCTTTTTTATTATACTTCTGCCATCAATATCTATATATGGAAGTTCTATGATGTCATGCCACTACTAGGCTGTTCTCAGTCCAAATTCTCTTAGAATTCTTCCTGCATCTCCAGCCAGCTCGGCATTAGCTCCCCAACTGACATTGAAGAATCCCTCTCCACCGCCAGAGCCCACAATATCCGCAGTTATTTCATCTCCATTTTCTGTAAGCACTACGGTTAAGCTTGCATAACTGCCATTGCGGAAAAAGAATTTTTCAAATGAAAGAATGCAGAGATTTACAAAATCTA
The DNA here is from genome assembly GCA_017465565.1 of Tyzzerella sp. GTDB lineage: Bacteria > Bacillota > Clostridia > Lachnospirales > Lachnospiraceae > Faecalimonas. Next base: position 48,326 of record JAFTWA010000013.1, on the reverse strand, counting down.
TGTGACGATGATTTTCGCAGATAAGCTCCGCATTAATTCCATTCTTTAATGCTTCTGCCATTTCGTTAATACCATTAAAACTGCTGCCTTCCATTTTTACGTAGGTGCCGCTCATAATGCCCTCCTTATCTCACTGGAGCAAGCAATACTTTTCCAGTTCCTCTATAAACATTTACTAAGCCTTCTCCTGATGCAGCAGAACCAATGAGGCTCTTGCCAGAACGCTCTACTGTAAAGTTAAGGCTTCCGCTCCATGCGATTGCAAAATTGCCGTCTACCTTTAACACATCATTATCAAGTGAGACCTCCACTAATTCTTCTCTTGGGCAAGGTGATTCTAAACACACAACACCTTTTCCCTGGATACCTAAGTTGAATAAGCCTTCATTTCCTGCTACTGCTGATGAAAAATTCGATCTCATCACAGCTTTGTGCTTTAATGATGATTCGCATGCGAGGAATAGTCCATCATCAAGTACAATAGAACCGTTCCAATCATCCAAGTCTACCAAAAGAATATACTTGTATGTAGGTTCTAACACCAACGTACCATTTCCTGTATATTCAGGTTTGATTGCAGATTCTCCAGTTACAGAACCACGCACAGCTTTGCCAAAAAGATCTCCAACGCCTTTGATTCCTGTAGTTGCGTTAACATTTCCAACTGTCCACTGCATTGCACCAGCCTGAACTGTGACATTTGATTTTGCCACGTCACATACAACCTGTTTCTTTCGTACGTTCATTTGGCTTGAGTAGAATGCTGCCATCGCAGTCGCTGGCATAACGCTCAAATCTCTTTGATATTCAATTACTGAAAATGCTCCCAAAGAATCAATTACTTTTACATCATCATTGTCGAAAAAATTTTTAATCTGGTACATAAAACATCCCTCTTTCTTTTTATTTTTTATCTCCTGTCTCCCTAATCATGCAGGGCGAACAGAGAAATAATTCCTACGATAATTAAAACTGGCAGTGCAATTGCAATAAGTCCTTTTAATACCAGCCCCACTAAAAATAATGGAATGAGCACTACCGAAAATACGATTCTTGAGATTCCCCATGTCGCTCTAATGGCAAATCCAAGAATTTTTCCAAATACAACCAGCATCAATATTATAAATATGAGTGTCAGCATGTCATTTTCTCCTTTCCGCTTAGTTATACTTATATTATACATATATCAATGCATAAAAAAATAGTTATATAACCGAAATAGAAGACCTTATATCGCTGTTTTTACGATATATTACAAAATATTTGTATAAAACATTCCCAAAGCATACTGCACGCCGATTGACACCGCAGTAATCGCCGCCCAGCAACAGAATCCCATCGCAATAGGCTTCCCGCCTTTTTTAATTAAATTAACCAGATTCGTATTCAGCCCAATTGCACACATTGCCATAGCGATAAAGAATTTCGCTAACCACTTCATAGTTTTCACAAAAGTGCCATTATAAAATACAGTAAAAGCACTTTCATTCAACACCCCAACAAGAGTGGTAATAATAGCTGCACCAATGAATAACAAGATAAACCATGGAAATATTTTGCTTATCGAAAATTGCTTGCCTTGTGTGCCGTCTTTTTTCGCCTGATATGTACGATACAATGCAAGTACCAATGTAATTGGAATAATTGCCAGCGTTCTTACTAATTTAACTGTAACTGCCGATGATAAAATTCCTTCCACTCCATACAAACCTTCTGCAGTAGATGCAACTGCAGTCACGGAAGAAGTATCGTTTACAGCGGTTCCTGCAAAAATTGCAAATCCTTCTGTTCCAAATCCAATGGCATGTCCGAAGCTTGGGAACACCAATGCCGCAATTACATTGAATAAAAACACAACCGAAATAGCCTGTGCTACCTCTTCATCATCCGCATCAATAACCGGTGCAGTCGCCGCGATTGCTGAACCACCGCAAATAGAAGAACCAACACCAATGAGGCAGGATACTTTTCCATCCATTTTCAACACCTTCATCATAATAAAAGCTACGATAAGTGAAGTGCTGATGGTCGATATAATCACTGGAAGACTCTGTCCTCCCATCTTTGCTATTGTCCCCAGGTTCATAGAAAATCCCAGAATAATAACTGCCCACTGTAATATTTTCTTGGAAGTAAATTTAATTCCCGTCTTTAATCTTTTATTTTCTGCTAAAGTTGGTCTAAGCATGGTAATAACCATACCCATCAGAATAGCTAAAACTGGCGCACCGATAATCTCCATTGAAAAATTACCGATGTGTAATCCACTTAACACAGTTGCAGTTCCTGCTACTGCCACACATAATAAAACGCCTAAACCTTTTTCTTTCATAAATCCAAACTCCTTCAAAACATTGCTCTAAAACAAGACTTCCATCCTAGTTCCTTTTCCCACTTCACTTTCCACGTAAATCTGTGCATGATGGAAAATTGCACCATGCTTCACAATCGAAAGACCAAGTCCTGTTCCGCCAGTCTCTTTCGAATGGCTCTTATCCACACGATAGAATCGCTCAAAGATGCGCTCCTTTTGGTCCTCTGGAATTCCAATTCCTGTATCTTCCACAATGACTTTCATTCCCTGCAAAGTATTTCCAACCCAGACACTTACTCTTCCGCCATCTACATTATACTTAATCGCATTTTCGCAGATATTGTGAATCATTTCGTCCAGAATCTGTCTGACTCCATAATAAGAAACAGCTTCTCCTGCAAGTTCAATCTGCACATTTCTCTTTTCTGCAGTTAAAGCAAGTCTGCTGCAGATTTCTCTTGAAAGGGTATACAAATCTACCCATTCTTTTTCAAGTTCGATATTCTCTTCATCCAGCTTCGAAAGCTTAATAATGTCACCAATCAAAGTAATCAAACGGCTCGCTTCATTATAAATTCGCTCCGAGAACGAAATCATATCTGCTTCTTTTACAAGACCACTTTTCATAATCTCCGCATAACCTGAAATCGATGTAAGTGGTGTCTTCAGCTCATGTGACACGTTCGCCGAGAATTCTCTTCTCATGTTTTCAACATCTTCTTTTGCGCGATTCTGTTTGTCCATGCTGACTAAAAGGGGCTTTAATTCTTCATACACATCATTTCCCAGTGGGTTTGCCGGATTTAGCGTATTGATAGGCGCGATAAGTCTCTCCGTCTGCCATTTTGCCATAAAATAAGCAAGCATCACCATTATCACCACAATTCCGATTATATATGGAAAAATTCTTAGAATGGTCGGTATCAGATTGTCGATTGTTTTGGACGCACGAAGCACCATACCATTTTCTAAACGAATTGCATAATAATAAGTCTGCTTCCCAACTGTCTTCGAAGTACGCGTCGCTTCCCCTGTTCCTTTTTTTAATGCAGATTTGATTTCTTCTCTCTCTGCATGGTTCTCGAAGGTATACTCATCCTTCATAGAATCGTATACAACCTCGCCTTCTTTGTTAATCAGTGTCATTCTTGTACTGACTTGAGCTTTATCCATATCCTCCAGATACTGTACTCCAGATATGTCAAGTGCTGTCTGAACGTAAACAGCCTCTTGCCTTACATCTGCTTTCATATCATTCAAGGTTTCCACGTAAAAAGTAGTAGAAAGGAGCAAAAATGTTGCAAGTAAAGTAACACAGATTACAAGAAGCATACTTTTCTGAATCTTAGCTCTCATTGGATCCTCCCATGCGATATCCTACGCCTCGTACAGTCTGCACCAGTTCGCCTGCACTTCCCAGTTTCTGACGCAGGGTACGCACATGCACATCTACCGTTCTTGTTTCTCCATCAAAATCATATCCCCAGATTTCACCAAGAAGCTGGTCTCTGGTAAGCACAATATTCTTATTTCTCATTAATTTTCTAAGCAATTCAAATTCCTTTAGAGTAAGCGTTACCACCTGTCCATCTACAGTCACTTCATGGCGCTGTAAATCCATTCTCAGATTCTCTATTGTCATCTCATCTATATTTTGCTCGCGCTTTACTCTGCGAAGCACCGCCTTGATACGCGACACTAATTCCATCATTCCAAATGGTTTTGCCACATAATCATCTGCGCCTCCGTCAAGTCCAATCACTTTATCATATTCTGCACCTTTGGCAGTTACCATGATTACTGGAATATTTTTTGTCTTTGACGAACTTTTTAACTTCTTTAGAATCGAAAGTCCATCTTCTCCAGGTAACATAATATCAAGCAAAACAAGCTCTGGCGTCTCTGACGCCAAAGCCTTAAAAAATGCCTTCCCATCTTCAAATCCCCGTGCCTTCATTCCGGTTGTATTCAAAGTGTATACTACTAATTCACGAATGTTGCTGTCATCTTCCACACAAAATATCATCTCAGATTCTCCTTTGTTCTAAACTGCAGCACTATCTCTATGCAGTCCTGTAATAGAAAACTCTACCCATTCTGCAATGTTGGTCGCATGGTCACCAATACGCTCTAAGTATTTTGCAATCATCATAATATCAATTGCCTTTTCCCCCTGGTTTCCGTGGTCATCTGCAATAATCTTTACCAGACGCTCTTTCATAAGGTCAAATAGCTCATCTACTTTATCGTCTGCCACCATAACCTTCTGTGCCAGTTCCAGGTCCTTATTAACATAGGCAAGAATGCTGTCACGAATCATCTGGCTTGTTGCCTCTGCCATATCTAGAATTGTCTGGATGTCGCTCACCTCAGACATCCCAGCTGAAATAATAATATCTGCAATATCTGAAGTCTGGTCACCGATACGCTCCATATCTGTAATCATTTTTAAAGCTGCTGAAATTTGACGCAAATCTCTTGCCACTGGCTGCTGTTGTAAAAGAAGTTTCAAACATTTGCTTTCTACTTCCTTTTCCATCTGGTCGATTTCTTCATCTTCTTTAATCACCAATTTCGCCAGCTCCAGATCACCATTTTTCAATGCTTTTACAGTATTTGCAATTGCCTTCTCACAAAGACTTCCCATGTAAATTAATTGCCCACTCAAATGCTCTAACTGCATATCAAATCTATTTCTCATATTATCCAAATCTCCCTGTAATATAATCTTCCGTGCGTTTATCCGCTGGTATTGAGAACAGTTTCTCTGTCTCATTATATTCGATGACTTCGCCTAATAAGAAAAATGCCGTATTATCTGATACACGAACAGCCTGCTGCATATTATGTGTAACCATGATAATAGTATAATCTTTTTTCAGTTCCATCGCAAGGTCTTCTATCTTTGATGTCGAAATCGGGTCGAGTGCTGAAGTTGGCTCATCCATGAGAAGCACTTCAGGCTGAACCGCCAGCGCACGCGCAATGCAAAGTCTCTGTTGCTGTCCACCTGACATTCCTAACGCACTCTTTTTCAAGCGGTCCTTGCACTCCTCCCAGATAGCCGCATTCCAAAGTGATTTTTCCACAATGTCATCTAACTTTGCTTTTGAACGAATTCCATGTGTTCTTGGACCATATGCAATATTATCATAAATACTCATTGGAAATGGATTTGGCTTCTGAAATACCATTCCCACTCTTTTTCTGAGCAGATTCACATCCATATTTCCATATATATTTTCTCCATCCAGCAAAATTTCACCTGTGATTTTACAGCCTTCTACAAGGTCATTCATTCTATTTAAGGACTTTAAAAGTGTTGATTTACCACAACCACTTGGTCCGATAAATGCTGTAATTCTATTTGCTTCAATGTCAAGATTTACATTTTTCAACGCATGAAAATCTCCATAATGTAAATCCAAATTCTTAATACTAAACTTCCCCATTGCCATTTCCTTTCGTAAGTTTCTTTGCCACAAAGCTCGACAAACTGTTAATTCCTATTACTAATGCCAATAAAATAACGGCTGTTGCATAAGCCTGATCCATATATAATGCTTCGCTTGAAAGGTTATACATGTGTACCGCAAGTGTTCTTCCTGAATCCATCAGGCTGTCTGGAATCTTCGCAACTGTACCCGCTGTATAAATAAGTGCTGCTGTTTCTCCTACAATCCTACCAATTGCCAGAATAACGCCTGCCAAAATCCCAGGAATTGCCGAAGGCAGTACAATGCGAAATACTGTACGGAGTTTCCCTGCACCAAGCCCAAAGCTTCCTTCTCTGTAACTGTCTGGCACAGACTTCAATGCTTCTTCTGTTGTACGCATAATCAATGGAAGAATCATAATTGCAAGGGTAAATGCACCTGCAAGTATAGAATTTCTCCAGCCTAAAGCCGTTACGAAGAACAGCATGCCAAACAGTCCGTATACGATTGATGGAATCCCTGACAAGGTTTCTGCTGTTATACGAATCAGATTTACAAATTTATTCCCTCGTTTTGCATACTCCACAAGATAAATCGCTGAGAAAATCCCGAAAGGAACTGCTATTATAAGCGACATTACCGTAATAATAAGCGTATTAATCAAAGCCGGCATCAGCGATACGTTGTCCGAGTTATATTCCCATGCGAACAAATCCGGTTTTATATGCGGAACTCCATTAAACAAAATATATGCCACTAAGAAAAACAGTACCACGAACGTTACAACTGCAGCCAACATTACAAGAGTCTTCAAAAATAAAGAGCCCCAATAAATTTTCTTACCTTTCTTATTCATGACCTGCCCTCCTGTTTAATAAGGATACTGCTAAGTTGATAATCAAAATAAATACAAAGAGTACAACTGCTGTCGCAATCAATGCTTCTCTATGCAGGCCTTCCGCATATCCCATTTCAATTACAATATTGGCAGTCAATGTACGTACTCCCTGCAGAATACTCTCTGGCAAACGTGGCTGATTTCCTGCCACCATGATTACCGCCATGGTCTCTCCAATGGCGCGTCCAATTCCAAGCACAATCCCTGCGATTACACCGGATTTTGCCGCTGGAAGCACTACCGAGAAAACACTTCTTTCATGTGTTGCTCCAAGTGCAAGGGAACCTTCATAATACGCGGTTGGTACTGCACGAATTGCTGATTCTGTCACACCGATTATGGTTGGAAGAATCATAATGCCAAGCAAAATGGATGCCGTAAGAATACTGCTTCCTTTGCCAGCACTCTCAATAATCCCCATACTTCGAAGCGTCCGCCCTGTATCACGAATGAGCGGTACAAGAACTACTAAACCAAAGAAACCATAAACTACTGATGGAATTCCGGCAAGTAGTTCCGTTGCTCCTTTTAATATTGGGTAAATTTTTTTAGGGCAATATTTTGCCATAAAAACAGAAGTCAGAATCCCAATTGGTACTCCAATCAGAATTGCTCCAGCGGTTACATAGATACTTCCTACAATCATTGGGAAAATCCCATAGATATCATTCGCAGGCTTCCATTTTTGTCCGCTCAAAAAATCAAATATTCCTATTTCTGTCATAGCAGGAATTCCATTTGAGAATAAAAACACACAAATGAGAGCTACCGCCAACACCGAAGCGCAGGCGGCAATGAAGAATACTCCCTGCATGAACTTTTCACTCCATGCCTTTTTCATCTTATTACATTCCTTTTTATTAATCTGTTACTTCATCCCACGTGTAAGCATCGCCCACATAGATGTTTTTGATTTGTTCTGTTGTGATATCATCTAATGTATTTGCATGATTTACGATTACTGCGATACCATCTGTTGCAATGACTGTTGCAGTTAAACCAGCATTAAGCTCTGCTTCTTTTAATTCTCTTGAAGCCATCCCGATATCACATGTACCTTCGATTGCCCAATTCATACCTGTCGATGAATCGTTTGTTTGAATTTCGATTTCCGCATTTTTGTTGATTGCAAGATATGCTTCTTTGATTTTTTCCATCACTGGTGTAACCGATGTTGAACCAGCGATAACTATCTTACCTTCTGGATTTGTTCCTGCGAAAGGCTCTGCCTCATCTAATGAGATATAACCATTTTCTGAAACAATTGCCTGACCTTCTTCACTTAAGATGTAGTTGATAAAATCTTGTGTTACTTCACTCACTTCATCTTTTGTTGCAATATTAAAAGGTCTTGCAACTTTATAAGCTCCAGATTTTATATTTTCTTCTGTCGCCTCTGCCCCATCTACTTTTAAGGCTTTTACAGTATCATTTAATGAACCAAGTGATACATAACCGATTGCATATTCGTCATCCGCTACTGTTGAAAGCATAACTGATGTACTACTTGTAATAATTGCTTCCTCGGTTGTGTAATCTACCTTTTCTCCACTTTCGTCTTTCTGTTCAACTCCTACCAGTTCAACAAAAGCGCTCCTTGTTCCAGAGCCATCTTCTCTTGAAATGACGGTAATCTCATATGAAGAATCAAATTCTGTTTTTTCTCCTTCACTGTCTGTATTTCCACATCCAACGGCTACACTCATTGTCATTACTACTGCTGCACTTAAAGCTAAAAACTTTTTCAATTTCATTTTTTCTTCCTCCCTTAAATCTCAAAAGTTATTTGTATCTTCTTCACAGTTGTAATCATATTCCTCCAATGTAAAAGTTAAAAACCTAATCAAGTTAAAATTGTGTAAAAAAAAACAGGCTCTTTCGAACCTGTTTTTTTACAATTTATAATCTCTTTTCAAAATTTCCAACTACAGAACTTCCTTCATTAAATATGATAAACGCATGTGGGTCAACGCGATGTATAATCTCTTTGAGCTGCTCCACTTCATATTTAGAAATCATGATGTAAAGAATATGGGAGGTCTCGTTGGTGTACGCTCCTACACCTTCCCATGTTGTCACACCTCGTCCCATTTCAGACATAACCGCCGCAGCAATACCTTCTTTCTTCGTGAAAATCATTGCACTTATATTAATATTCTGCACATGCATTCGGTCACAGGCCATGGCAAGCACGGTTGTGTAAATCAAAGAATATACTACCGTTTCAATATCAAACATCCATAAACATACTGCATAGATAACTGCGTTCATCATAATGGTAATCTTGCCCACGCTGAAATTCGGATACTTCTTTGCGAAAATAACCCCTACAATATCCTGTCCACCGCCGGAAGTCCTTCCACGCAGAACCATACCTACACCCGTTCCGACAACAAGACCGCCGATGATACATGCCGTCAGATAGTCTGATATGATTGGTTCCTTTGGAATTGGCACAAATGTCATCCATAGAGTCTGCACCGTTACTATTATTAAAGAAGTTACAAGGAACTTCTTGCCCATTTCCTTCCATGCCCAAATAAATATTGGAATATTAATCAGGTAGTAAATAATACCTGCTATATCAACACGTCCTAAAAAATCAAGCCCAAGCCCCTGTACTAATCCAGTACGTATAAGCTGTGACATACCCATAAATCCGCCATTATATAATCCAAGCGGCGTTATCAGTATGTTAACTCCCAATGAAAAAAGTGTTACCCCAACGAATGCCCACGCCATTTCAATTGCTAATTTTTTATTCATCCATTTCTTCATAGTTCATCCCCCACAACGTAAAAATACCTATAGATTAGATAAAATCTATAGGTATTATTTTACTCCTTTATAATCCAAAATCAATAGCTTTTTCATCTGCTTCGCGAATTCTTTCCCGCTCTAAGCATTCCTGAATCGCATCGTTAAGCAGCAGCATCTTTTCATCCAATTTCGAAACCATTTCCGCACATTCTACCAGTTCCTGGCTGATGTATTCTGGTGCATGACCTTCAAATTTATAATAAATCTTATGCTCCAGACTCGCCCAGAAATCCATGGCAACTGTTCGAATCTGAATCTCAACCTTTGTCTCCACCACACTGTCTGATAAGAAAATCGGCACAGCCACCAGCATGTGATAGCTCTTGTAGCCACTCTCTTTTGGATTCTTGATATAATCCTTAATGGAAAGCACCTTGAGGTCGCTTTGATTTCCTATCATCCCTGCCAGTCTGTAAATATCAGAAGTAAATGAGCAGATAATTCTTACTCCGGCTATATCATTTATGTACTTTATCATATTTTCAACCGAAGTCTCATAGCCATACTTCTTTAACTTCTTTACAATGCTTTCTGGTGTCTTGATTCTTGTCTTAATATGCTCTATCGGATTGTACTGATGTACATGTTGAAATTCGTCATTTAAAATCTCCAGCTTTGTGCCTACTTCTTTGAGGGCTGCGTTGTATAAAAACATAATCGTTTTCCAGCTATCCACATCCTCATAATTCTTGATTGCATCCTGCATTCTGAATTCTCCTATTCTTTGAACCTTCGTTCCTAAAAAACATTATAGCACGCTAGAAGAATGATGTCATAGTTTTCATAAAATTTTAAGTTTTATAAATCCAATTTCATATCTCCGAATTTAATCCAGCCTTTCTTTCTCATGAATTCAGAAATAAGAAGTGTCACAATTGCCGGCAGAATAACCTGAATCAACATAATCTTTCCAAATAAGATACCTGCCGATTCTGTCCCTATCATAGTCTGCCATGTCATAATCTGACCTACAAGTCCTGCGGTTCCCATACCCGAACCTGTGGCATTATTTGTCATTTGAAGCACCATCGTTCCAACAGGTCCTAAGATTGCGCTCGACAAAATTGCTGGAAGCCAGATAATTGGTTTCTTCACAATATTTGGAACCTGAAGCATGGAAGTTCCGATTCCCTGAGCCAGAAGTCCGCCAATTTTATTTTCACGGTAACTAGCCACTGCAAATCCAACCATGTTACAGCAGCACCCTACTGTAGCAGCTCCAGCCGCAAGCCCTGATAAATTCAAAATAACTCCAAGCGCTGCTGAGCTGATTGGCAATGTCAGAATCATTCCCATGAGAACTGATACGATAATTCCCATTAAAAATGGCTGTTGTTCTGTTCCCCAGTTAATGAGCTCTCCTAATGCAAGCATAAAACTTGAAATCGGCGGTCCAAGGATAACACCTACGACGGAACCAGCTGCAATTGTCACAAGTGGTGTCACAATAATGTCTACTTTTGTCTTGCCTGACACAAGATGTCCTACTTCGATCGCAATATACGCTGCCAGGAATGCACCTAAAGGTTCTCCAGGACCAGCAAATACAATATTGCCGTCCACTAACACAGTTCCTGCCAGGATTTTACTTGCAAAAGCCCCCACCATACCTGCTGTTGCTGCTGATAACACTACTAAAGGACTTTCTTTAAAACGGTAAGCTACACCCACACCGATTCCAGCTCCTGTAAGCGCCGCTGCCACTTTTCCTACTACAAAAATCAAATCTCCAACATTCCCACCAATAAGTGTACCAATCTGTTGAATAATTGTTCCTATAATCAATGTTGCAAAAAGGCCTTGAGCCATCCCCGATAAACCTTCAATAAAAATGCGGTTTCCTAATTTCTTTAAATTTTCCATTTTTCATCCCTCTTCTGTCAACCTTTATATACACAACTGTCTTGTCACCTGAGTAGTCTATCACAATCATCTGTAAAAATCAACCACAAATTATTTCTATATTGAAAGTTCATGAAAGAATATTGTATAATGCTATATCATCACTTTGATTTAAATATAGGAAAGGAACTTATTTATGTTTCGTTTATGGGGAAAAATTTTTAAAGACAACCGAATGCTTTGCGATACTGTTATCTGCGATGAAACAAACGATACCAGAACACATAAAATCTTCAACGCACTGGATGCTATCTGCTATGAATTTGACTTAAGTAAGCCAATCTGGCTTGATTCTACAATAGCAGAATTTAAAAAACATGACAAAACAAGATTCTATCAGGATAATTTTGTAGACAGTATTGATTTTGATTATCTTGAAATTCATATCATAGAAGAATAAAGGTTTTCACCACGTAAAAAGGAGCTGCAATTTGCAACTCCTTTCGTGATTAATTCATATGTTCTAATACTTCTTCTGCAATGTTTCTTGAGTGGTCTGAAATACGTTCTAACCATAAAACAGTATCCAGGAAGATAACACCTGTTTCTGCATTGCACTGATTATTTGCAAGACGTTTGATGTGTTTTGCACGAAGCACTGCTTCCAAATCATCTGCCTTTGTTTCATTCTCAATTACTTTAAGTGCCTTATCTTTGTCTTTTTCCATGAATGCTTCAATTGCATAGACATAACTGTCTGCACAAAGTTCAATCATTTCTTCTAATTCCGCCACACCGGTTTCTGTAAATTCTAATTTTTTATCTGCCATAATTTCTGCTGCTTCCGCTATGTTTTCGCAGTAATCACTAATTCTTTCCACTGCAGATAACACTTGAAGCAGATGTGCGACGTTTTCATGCTCCTGGTCACTAATCTGCAATCTCGTGATTTTAATCGCATATTCTGTAATACCCGAACAAAGTTTGTCTACTTTCTCTTCATCATCCTTCAATAGCTGAATATCTTCCTGCGACTTTGTAAATAAAACTCTTCTTGCAATATCCAGGGTCTCTTTTACGAGTGCTCCCATACGTCCCACTTCTGACATAGTCGCCTGTAATGCGATGGAAGGGGTCTCTAACATTCTGTCGTCAAGTGATACAACACTGTCATCTGCTTTCACTTTATCCACTCTGCTAATCTTCTTGGCAAGCTTGATAATAAGTCCAGACGCAGGGAATAATAAAACGGTTGTGGCAATGTTAAATGCTGTGTGGACAGTACTAATTTGTGTCTGTGTGATATCTCCATGGCCCCATGCTGGATTTACAATTGTAAAGAATGCAATGGAAGCAGCACTGAAAATAATCGTACCAATAATATTGAATAACAGGTGCATTAAAGCTGCTGTCTTAGCGTTCTTCTTAGCACCCATACTTGATAGCATTGCAGTTACACAAGTACCAATATTCTGACCCATAATAATGTAAATCGCTGCATTAAATGGTACCAAGCCTGCTGCTGCGAGACTCTGCAGAATACCAACAGAAGCTGATGAGCTTTGAATAATCGCTGTAACTCCGGCACCTACAAGAATACCTAATAATGGGTTGCCACCTAATGTTACGAATAAGTTTATAAATGCTTCATTGGTTTCTAATGGTGCTACTGCATCTGACATGGTCGAAATACCAACAAACAAAAGACCAAAACCAACAATGATACTTGCAACGTCTTTTGAAGAACGTCTCTTTCCTGTCAGCATTATGATAACACCGAGCATAATAGCAATCGGTGCTAATGTGCTAGGCTTTAAGAAATCAGCCCATTCACCTGCCGATACCAGCCAACCTGTAATTGTTGTACCAATGTTGGCACCCATGATAACGCCCATTGCTTGTGTCAGGTTCATGATTCCGGCATTTACAAACCCTACTACCATGACTGTTGTAGCTGATGAGCTCTGAATAATCGCTGTAACACAAGCACCGAGTAAAACGCCCATTAATTTGTTTTTCGTCAGTGCCTCTAAAAGCGATTTCATTCTGTTTCCGGCTGCATTTTCAAGGCCTTGTGCCATGATTTGCATACCGTAAATAAACATTCCAAGCCCCCCTGCAAAAGGGATGATAATGTTTAAATACTCCATAAAATCTTCCTCCTAAGTTTTATAAAAATTTACCCAACCAAATTCAACATAACATTATCATCCAGAAAAAACAACCGATTTTCACATTCTTGACCCAGATTTAACATAGATTTAACTTTACTTCTTCATTTTAGGCTCGAAGACTAATGATGCCAGATAACCAAAGATTAATGCTGCTGAAATTCCAGCTGCACTTGCCTTAAACCCGCCTAAAAAGGTCCCAATTAAGCCTTCTTTATCCACAGCTTCTTTAACGCCTTTCCACAAAGTATTCCCAAATCCCAAAAGCGGAACACTCGCCCCTGCTCCTGCAAATTTTGTAAAAGGTTCATATATATTAAGGAATCCTAACACCGCCCCTGTACACACTAATAACACCATGACTCTCCCTGGCATTAACTTTGTCCTGTCCAACAAAATCTGAACAAGGGCACAAATAGCCCCACCAATCAAAAATGCTTTTACATAATCCATATTTTCACCTAACAGTGCTCCAGCACAAGCCCGTGCGCAATTCCCGGAACACTTTTCCCTTCATTAAAACTTACTGTCGACATGAGCGCTCCTGTCGGTACGAATAAAATTCTTTTCCACTCTCCTGATTCTAATTTCGGTAAAACATACGCAGCAAGCGTAGTCGCAGCACATCCGCAGCCACTTCCGCCCGCATGGGTGTCCTGTGTCTTCTGGTCAAAAATCAGCATGCCGCAGTCCACATGATTTTGTTTGATATCCTCACCTCTTTTGCGCATTAAATCAAACAAAATGCTTTGCCCCACATATCCAAGGTCTCCTGTAAAAATGCGGTCATAATCCGACGGCTGACGTCCAAAATCTCTTAAATGCTGAATAATCGTATCACATGCCGCCGGAGCCATACATGCTCCCATATTCTGCGAGTCCTTCAGCCCATAATCTACAATTTTTCCAATCGTAACTCCAGCTACCCTGACATGACTTTTTCGCTTTCCTACTAAAAACGCCCCGCTTCCAGTAACGGTCCACTGTGCAGAAAGTGGCCGCTGGTTCGCATAAGCAAGTGGAAAACGGAATTCCTTCTCCGCACTGCCAAAGTGGCTTGATGTTACTGCCATCACATAATCGCCATAACCAGCCGCCACACTCATGGCACTTAGGGCAATCGACTCACCGGACGTAGAACACGCTCCGAAGAGTCCAAATAGAGGAATCTGTAACTCCATGATCCCCATTGATGTTGCAATTCCCTGACGGAGCAAATCACCACCAAAGAGATGATGTACTTCATTCGGCTTCAATTTTGCCTTATTCAAGGTCAACTGGCAGGCTTGCTTCTGCATCTCACTTTCCGCTTCCTCCCAGGTGTTCTGTCCAAAAAGATTGGTTTCTTCTACCAAATCAAACATTTGGCCTAACGGTCCCTCTCCTTCTTTTTTTCCAACTACCGAGGCTTGGCTAATAATATATGGTGCATCATCGAATTCGATGCTTTGAGTTCCCTTTAACATGACAGTCCCCTTTCCTTTTTTCGTTATTATTTCCCTGCAAACCATTTTTATTCTATAAATCCCTGCTTTTCCAAGACATTTTGCTCATATTATGGTATAATTTGTCGAAAGAAACACATTTCCAGCAGAGGGGGATTTTTATGTTGTCATATATTATCGTCATTATTCTTGGCTACGCATTAGGCTGCTCGAGCATGTCATTATACATATCCAAGTTTAAGGGAGTGGATATTCGTGAAAGGGGTTCAAAAAATCTTGGAGCTTCCAATGCTATGTTAGTGTTCGGTTGGAAACACGGAATTGCGGTTGCATTACACGATATAGGGAAAGCGGCGCTGGCAGTCATTTTAGCCAGACTTATTTTTCCTGATCTGCCAAACGCTGGAGCGGTTGCTGGAGTAGCAAGTGTCCTCGGACATATCTTTCCGTTCTATTTGAAATTCAAAGGTGGAAAAGGATTTGCTTCTTATTACGGCATGACACTGGCGCTGAACTGGAAACTAGGTTTAGTCATTGGCATCATAATAGTAGTCGCAACGCTTGTCACAGACTACATTGTGGTTGGAACTACACTGACAATTACTTTAGTTCCTGCGTATTTCGGTATTAGTACACGGCACTGGATTATGCCAGTAATTTTATTAATTGCCACTGCAGTTATTGTATATAAGCATCGAATGAATTATGTAAAGATTTATAAAGGAACCGAAATTGGACTCCGAAGTGCAAACCGGGGAGACCACAGAGCATAAGGCACAAAAGCACATCGAGGCATACTAACGTCAAAACGTGGGTACGCCTCGATTTTTTACTTTATTTAAAACATCGTCGATATCCAGTAAATCATCCCCAGCACCCAGCTCGTGAAGATTCCATACAAGATAACCGGCCCCGCAATGGTAAATATTTTACAGCCAATACCGAAGACCTGCCCCTCTTTCTGGAATTCAATCGCCGGAGCCGCCACAGAATTGGCAAACCCTGTAATCGGAACAAGCGCCCCTGCCCCGCCCCACTTTGCAATTTTGGGGTAAATATTAAATCCTGTCAAAATTACACTGAGAAGCACCAATACAAGCGAGCTCCACGAACCTGCAATAGTTTCCGACAATCCCTGATCCTTACAATAATTCAAAATGAACTGTCCAATCACACAGATAATGCCACCCGTGACAAAGGCCTTCGCCATATTTAAGTACACGTTGTGCACCGGTGTCTTCTGCTTGACATAAGCTTGATATTCTTTTTGTTGCATTTGTTTTGTATCGTTCATAAATTTCCCTTTCTACCATCCCAAAATGAAATAAATCAAATTACCGGCTCCTTTGCCAATGGCAAGACCCAAAATAATATAAGGCACAGCCCGAACCAGCTTGCCACGCCGTATAAATATTGGAAAAACATTTAAAATCTCTGCGATAGCCATGGTCCAGCATCCTACGAATATACCAGCAAAAAGTCCAAAAATGCCAAGCATTACTACAGACTCTCCAAATTGAAACTGATATACATACCACAAATTCCCCACAATTCCACCGAGTGCAATTATATCTTCATAGAGTAAAACCATGTGCCCTGTATGCGTGCGGTCCGCCAAATCGGAAACTACGCCCAGACTTACAATAAATCCAAACAAGCCGCCTGCTACAACCACTCCTGAGCTAAGACCGATCACCACCAGAAGAACCTGATTTAGAATCTGATTTCCCCACATCCAGTTCCTGCCCCTTTCTCGAATAGTTTTCTATCAATGTTGTCTGAATATCCTTTTCATATAAACGCATTTCCACTTCGATTGGTGTAGGGTCCACGGAGAATTTCTTTTTACCAAAATGATTAAAGAACACTAAGATTCCTACAATGATACCAATGCTATAGGACAGCTCTAGAATGGAAAATCCTTCTTTTGGACTTCCCATGAGCGCCTCATATATCTGGTCGAATAGCGTTGTAATTCCAGAATCATTATTGAATGTCATAATCGCAAATGCTGCACCTATAAATGTAGTGATAACCACCAATACTATCTTGCATCCTTCTAAAAATTTATTTTTCTTTCCCCTTGCCTCATAAGTCACAATGAAATCTGGCGAACCCAGGTTTTGAATTTCGAGATTTGGATATTCTTTATGAATACACTCAATAATTTTCAGGACGGATATTACAAATCTATGCTGTCCCTTTTCCGGCATTTTTAGAATCTTTAATGTCTTAAGCTTAGAGACAATATTCTGCTGACCACATTCCATGGCCACCAAATCCCCAAGCCTTACATCCCTTGTCTGTACCTCTACGCTCTGCTCACCTTTGATATATAATGTCTCGTTTGCTACTGACATAGGCGGCTCCATCCTGTGTCAATTACTGTAATCAAAGTCCCTTCTCCTTTGATGGATTCGTCCTGCAGTTCATTATAATAATAAAGGATTCCCACTATTATTGCTGTTAGCACCACACACAGCAAACAAATGCGAACCCTTTTTCTTGCTTTTTCCATAACTCTCACCTTCCTTTAGTGATAGTATGGCTATTTCATTACAAAACATACAAAAAACAGGAAATCTTTTTCAGACTTCCTGCTTCTGACTATGCTCCTTCATCGATTTTCCCCCGCAGACTCTTTAATATTTTCTTCTCCATTCTGGAAACCTGAACCTGGGAAATACCTAGTTCTTTCCCTATTTCTGTCTGCGTCTTATTTGCAAAATACCGCAAATAAATCAACTGTCTGGCTTCTTTTTCCAGACCATCTAAAAGTTCTTTTAACAGCATCCGGTTCAGAATCTTTTCCTCCTGAACCTCTTTCTCTTCCAGTTTTTCCATTAACGCTACTTCATTTCCATCCTTTTGATAAACTGGTTTGTAAAGAGATTCCACTTCATTTCCAGAATCCAATGCCATAACCAAATCTTCTTTTTCAACCTGCATCTCTTCTGCCAATTCTTCCAGCGTTGGGTCCCTTTGCAGCTTCTCCTGCAATTTCTCCCTCGCCAGATGTGCTTTATAAGAAAGTTCTTTCAAAGAACGGCTAACCTTGATCATGCCGTCATCCCGAAGAAATCGTTTAATTTCCCCTGAAATCATGGGCACTGCATAGGTGGAAAACTTCACGTCGAATGACAAATCAAATTTATCGATAGCCTTGAGTAATCCAATACTGCCAATCTGAAATAAATCGTCCGGTTCCACGCCTCTCCCATAAAACCTTCGGACCACGCACCAGATAAGCCCCATATTTTCTTCCACCAGCTGCGCCCTCGCTTTTTCATCCCCGTCGTGAGACCTCTGAATCAAAGCGATTGTGTGCTCCATAATTCTCTTCCTTTTCCGATTTTTTTCTGCATTTTTACAACTGTTCCTTTTCCTGGTTCTGACTCCACTTTAATTTCATCCATAAAAGCTTCCATAAAAGAGAATCCCATCCCTGAACGTTCTAATTCTGGTCTGGTTGTAAATAATGGCTGCATTGCCTGCTCCACATCTGCAATTCCAATTCCCCTGTCTTCCACTTCTATGTACAAAACCGCATCTTCCATTCGGCAGCGAATCCATATTTTCTGAACATCTCTTTCATAGCCATGGATAATCGCATTCGTTACCGCTTCCGACACCGCAGTCTTCACATCTGCCACTTCCTCCAAGGTAGGATTTAACTGTGTCATGAATGAAGCCACTGCAACCCTTGCAAATCCCTCATTTACCGACCTGCTTTCAAAAATAAGTTCCATTTCATTCGTGTTTTTCATACTTCTTCCTCCTCATAAATCTGAATTATTTTCGTCACGCCAGACATCGTCAAAATCTTTTTCATTCTCTCATTCGTGTTTACTGCCCACACTTCACCACCAAGCAGATAAATGGTGCGATATCTCCCCATAATCACGCCAATTCCTGAGCTATCCATAAAGTTTGTCTCCTCAAAATCAAAAATCACACATTTGATGTGATGCTTCTGGATTAACCGGTCCGATTTTTTTCGGATTTTTTCTGCATTGTGATGGTCCAATTCCTTTGGCAGGAAAATGGTAAGACAGTTTTCCTGTACCTGATATCTCATTTATATTCCCCCTATTCTTCTATATAGACGCAAAAAAAGGATATGCTTCCCTTGCATATCCTTTTCTTTCGTATCTTTATTGCCCTGCTTGCCCAGTCATTAACGCTGCTGCATCCTTTGCAACCTGCGTTTCTGGTAACAGTTCTAAAATTCTTTGGTATTTTGCATTTGCCTTTTCTGCATCGCCCTGCTTTTGGTACGTTTGCATCAAAAGTAATATGGCCTGTCCATCTGCATATTTTTCATCCATCTGCATAATGCGTTCCAGACTCTCTGCTGCACGTTTGAAACCATTTGCCGCATAACTTGTAGTTGCTGTCGCGTAAAGTTCCTGACACTCTGCCCCAAAAACCTCTTGGGAAATCTTATCATAGGTTGCCCTTCCTGTTTCCCCCAAAGAAGCGGTATTCACTGCCAGAATCTCGTCCACCAGGGTAGAACGCTTATACCCGGCCTGATGATAATGTTCGATTACCGCTACGAGTGCTTCATAGCTAGCCGATGTTCCAGCTGCAATTTCCTTTTCTGCCGCTGTTGCTTCGCTCTCTGCTGCATAAGCATCCAGATCTCTCTTCATCAAATCGATTTCGCTTTCCAGCGCCGCAATCTGTTCACTATAGACAATAATATCTTTATTTGTTTTTGCTGACATGTTCTGCTTCATAGTTGGAACTGCCAAAAACCAGACAACTGCTGCCCCAACTGCCAGACCAATAACAATATTGAGGATTGTAATCAGCGTCGCATTGTCTTTTAATGTGGCAGAAACCGGCTGAATAATTGTCTCGTTTCCAAGCTTATAAGAAACTGTCTGCGCTTTATCTTCTTTCAGTTTCGCAGCTTTATCTTTATGTAATTGTTTTAACTCATGCATATAACGAAGAGTGATTTCATTCGTTGTGTCCAGCTTGTGTGCCTTTCGAATCAACTGTCTCGCCTTCGCATACTGCTCTGTCTGTATATAGAGCAGTGCAAGCAGCTGATGAGCTCTTAGAAACGTTGGATGTGCTGCAATCACTTTTTTGAGCTGAATTGCAGCCAAATCCTCGCCACCCTGCTGGCAATAAACCAGACACTGATTGTATTTCTTAATTGCCTGATTGATTGCTTCCAGTTCACTCTGTGTCTCCTGCACTTTTTTAATATAGTAATTTGCTATATTACCATGTGTCTTAATATTTTTGCTGATTACCCACTCTACCAGTGCTTCTACCACTTCTCCCCGGCCGTAGTACACAAGTCCAAGGAGGTTTCTCGCAGCAATATTATCACGGTTATACTGAAGACTCTTTTTCAAAGAAGCAATCGCACCCGACATATCACGAATGTTCGCTTTTTTCAGACCATCGTTATACCATTGATTTGACTGATATATAAATCTTTTCGTATATTCCACTTAGTCCACCATCGTTCTCATTTATTTCTGTTGCATAACTTCTTTCAAAATATCTGTCATATCAGTTAAATCCTCCTGATAAACAGCTTCTTCGAGTTCTTCCACCTCAAGACAAGGTTTAAATTTTTTCAATTCTTCTTCAAAATTCAGCATACAAATTCCTCCCCTAACAAATTCATCATACGCACTTCCTCCCGAAAAATCAATACGTTTCCGTGCGCATTTTTCGTGTTTTCTCTACATCTTAAGGAGTTTCTGTTTCGACTGCGTCATCTGTCACTGGCTCAGCCACATTCTCTGCCGGCGGAACATACATAGAAGCTTCCACCAGCTTCCCATTTGTATATACATATTCTGGTGATGAGCGGAATACACGGTTGCTTGAACCAACCTGGCTTACCACAATCCTGTCCCCTTCTTCTAACTCTACATCCTTCAATGCAATTCGCGCATCGTTATAAAACTTCGTCGTTTCCTTATTGCCATTGACATAAATCTTACTATTCTTTGTCATATTTTCGCCAAAGATTACGTAGACCTCTTTATGCTGCTCAATGTTACCAGTTAAAGTCAC
The DNA here is from genome assembly GCA_017465565.1 of Tyzzerella sp. Lineage (GTDB taxonomy): Bacteria > Bacillota > Clostridia > Lachnospirales > Lachnospiraceae > Faecalimonas. Next base: position 27,351 of record JAFTWA010000013.1, on the reverse strand, counting down.
ATCCAAAATTCCCATCTGGAAGCTTCCATCTACGGTCGGTGCATTTTCCTCACCACCATAAACATAATTTTTACCATACAGCATGTCATACTGCAGGAGCTCCAAATCAGAGAGATAATGGTTGGTCTGGCGTCTTGTCTGATGATAGTTGAAAATCGTTCCAGAATGGATGTCTAATTTTTCAAATACATCCGCCATCAACTGATACGTCGGAATATTTCTATCTTCTTTTTCAAGACCGATATTATCCCAGATAACATAGTTTGTATTAAACAAATAACGGCTCTTTAAATCAGATGCCTCTAATCCCATTGTTGGCAGGTGGTCTCCATAGAGAATGAGCACTGATGGCTCTCCACGTTCTTCCAGTTCGCCGATTAAATCTGCAATAAATTTATCGGTCTCATAAAGATGATTCACAAAATATTCCCATGCATTTGCTTTACCTTCATCTTCAATTCCATTTACCTGAATTCTTGGATTCTCGATTACTGGTTCTTCTGGATAATCACCATGACCCTCTACCGTAATACCGAATACAAAATCCTGATGCTCGGTCGAATCCATTGCATTCAAAATGTGTTCAGTCAAAATATCATCTGTCGCCCAGCCATTTTCTGTAAGCTCGAGAATGTTCATAAACTCTTTGCTTGTATAAGAATCAAATCCCATATTGTTAAATACATCTGCACGGCTGTAAAAATTACCACCATTATTATGGAGGGCGTGCGCACCGTACCCAAATTCCTTAAGTGCCGTTGCTGCACTTTCCATAGGCTGATACTTAACAATTGTTTTATAAGGATATTCTCCCGGTCCAAAATAACGCAGACTCATACCTGTCAGCACTTCGAATTCTGTATTCGCTGTACCAGCGCCTACTGATGGCACCATGAAATATCCACTCGAATAATTTTCCATTAAATAATGGAACGTTGGAATTGGGTCTTCGGATGTTGTGAAAAATTCTGCTTCATAGGTATCAAAGAAGGATTCCAATTGAATTAAAATAATATTTGGCATCTCTTCTCTGCTTGTACTGGACTTTGAAAGCGTTCCATCCCCTGTAAGCCCATTAATCGTTTCTTCACTATAGCCGCTTGGCTGTGAAATACCTGTATTAAATAAGCTTGTACTAAAACAGTATGGCAAACCATAGTCCTCATATGCAAATGCGATATTCCCAAAATAGTTTGAAATTACACGCTTTTCAATTGCAAAATTCGTCACTGTACCAACTGTAGCAAATGCTGCAACAATTACAGCTAATGCTGCAATACGATACATTTTCCCTGTATACTGTCCCCCTCGTCTCCACATTGAGATAAGCCAGACGATAACGGCTAATATGCCAATGATAAGCATTGCGCCCTGTAAACCAGTAAAATATTTGTCAATCATGGTCACCGCATCGTCTACAACCTTAAGGTCCTGTGCATTAAACGGTGTTACTCTGACACTCAGCATATAACCATTTACACATCCTAATATCAGCCAAACTACACTGATTATAATTCGGAAAAACACTCGCCGTCTGACCAAATAAACCAATAAGAACGTAATAAAAATCAAATACGCATTAAACAAAAATGTCCATGGTGACATAAGCATATACTCCCATGCCTTCACTGGTGAATGTCTTGAAATTGCTTCAATTACAAAGTTCAAGAAGCATGCCCAGAATGCATGTAACAGAAGAGACAGACGGTTCATCCACAGATAAACCGGCTGCATCTTCTTTGCAAATGCACTATTTCTTCTTTCTTCTAAAATTCTTTGTCTGCGCTGCTTTCTCTGCCCAAAATATTCTTTCATACTCTGGGCATCAATACGGATACGCTTCATACTCAACCTCTCTTAGTCTGTAACGCAGGCTTATTTTCTTAAACCTGCAAGTCTCTCTCTTACTTGTTCCATCATCTGTGTATATTTTTCCAGTTTTGCTTTTTCTTCATTAATCTTAGCTTCTGGAGCTTTGCTGATGAATCTTTCATTGCTAAGCATTCCATTTACACGTGCAAGCTCTTTTGTTAGTCTTGCTTCTTCTTTTTCGAGACGTTCGATTTCTGCTGCGAAATCTACTAAGTCCGCTAATGGTAAATATACAACTGCATCTGTTACTACTACTGAAACTGCATCTTCTGCGATTCCATCTTTTGTACTTTGGATTACGATTTCACTCGCACTCATAAGTGGAGCTGCCGAAGCTTTCATCACTTCAAATCCAGCACATAATTCTTCATTTTCACATACTACAACTGTCTGCGCTTTACGGCTTGGAACTACATTCATTTCCGCACGGATATTACGTACTCCACGAATGATTCCTTTCATATGTTCCACGATATTTTCTTCTTTTGCAAAATTCCATTCCACTTTGAATTCAGGCCATTCTGAAATCATGAGTGATTCCTCTTCTGGCACTAATGCACTGTAGATTTCTTCTGATACGAATGGCATAAATGGATGTAGCATCTTTAAGCCATTTGCCAATACTGTCTTAAGTGTCCAGAGTGCGGCATTTGCAGCAGCTGGATTTTCGTCAGCATGGTAGATACGATATTTCGCAAGCTCGATGTACCAGTCACAGAATTCATCCCAGATGAAATCATAAACCTTCTGAAGTGCGATTCCAAGCTCAAATTTATCCATGTTATCTGTCACATCTTTTGCAAGTGTATTTACTTTTGACAATACCCATTTATCGACTGGAGATAAATCACTCATATCTGGAGTAGTAATTGTCTTACCTTCCATGTTCATCATAATGAAACGAGAAGCATTCCATACTTTGTTTGCAAAGTTTCTGTTTGCTTCTACTCTTTCATCATAGAATCTCATGTCGTTACCAGGTGCATTACCTGTAACAAGGGTCATACGAAGAGCATCTGCCCCGTATTGTTCAATAATTTCAAGTGGGTCAATACCATTTCCTAAAGATTTACTCATCTTACGTCCAAGTGAGTCACGTACCAGACCGTGAATAAATACAGTGTGGAATGGTGATTTACCTGTGTGCTCGTAAGCTGAGAATACCATACGGATTACCCAGAAGAAAATAATATCATAACCAGTTACCAATACATCTGTTGGATAGAAATAATTCATTTCTTCTGTATTTTCTGGCCAGCCAAGTGTTGAGAATGGCCATAATGCTGAACTGAACCATGTATCGAGTGTGTCTTCATCCTGTGTAAAATGTGTGCATCCACAGTGTGGACAAACTTCTGGCACTTCTCTTGCTACTACGAACTCACCACATTCATCACAGTAGTAAGCTGGAATTCTGTGTCCCCACCAGATTTGTCTTGAAATACACCAGTCGCGGATATTTTCTAACCAGTGTAAGTAAATCTTGTCAAAACGTTCTGGAACGAATTTTAATTCGCCGGTCTTAATTGCATTGATTGCAGGCTTTGCAAGCTCTTCCATTTTCACAAACCATTGCTGTTTAATTAATGGCTCTACTGTTGTATGACAACGGTCATGTGTACCTACATTGTGTGTATGATCTTCGATTTTTACAAGGTATCCTTGTTCTTCCAAATCGGCAACGATTGCTTTTCTTGCTTCATAGCGGTCCATGCCAGCGTATTTTCCACCAAGCTCATTGATGGTTGCATCATCATTCATAACATTGATTTCTGGAAGGTTATGACGCTTTCCAACTTCAAAGTCGTTAGGGTCATGTGCCGGTGTAATCTTAACTGCACCCGTTCCAAAATCCTTATCTACATAGCTGTCGGCAACGATTGGAATTTCCTTATTTACTAATGGAAGAAGTACCATCTTGCCAACAATGTCTGTATATCTTTCATCTTCTGGATGAACTGCGATTGCAGTATCACCAAGCATTGTTTCTGGACGTGTTGTCGCAATCTCAAGGAAACGGTCTGTTCCTACGATTGGATATTTGATGTGCCAGAAATGTCCTGCTTGTTCTTCATGCTCTACTTCTGCATCTGAAAGACATGTCTTACATACTGGACACCAGTTGATAATACGTGGTCCTTTGTAAATATAGCCTTTTTCATATAATTTGATAAATACGTCTTCTACTGCTTTTGAACAGCCTTCGTCCATTGTGAAACGTTCTCTGTCCCAGTCACAAGATGTACCCAATTTCTTTAATTGTGATGTTATTGTTCCACCGTACTCTTCCTTCCATTCCCATGTTCTTGCAAGGAATCCTTCGCGGCCAAGTTCTTTTTTATCGATACCTTCTTTTTTGAGCTGCTCTGTTACTTTTACTTCTGTAGAAATAGCAGCATGGTCTGTTCCTGGTACCCAGAGTGCATTGTAACCCTGCATTCTCTTATAACGAATCAAAATATCCTGTAATGTGTTGTCAAGAGCATGACCCATGTGTAACTTACCAGTAATATTCGGTGGTGGCATTACGATTGTAAATGGTTTCTTGCTTCTGTCAACTTCAGCATGGAAATATTTCTTTTCCATCCATCTTTCATAAAGTTTTGGTTCAATCTCTTTTGGATTGTAAGTTTTTTCAAGTTGCTTGCTCATAGCTTCCTCCTTGTAGCGCTGGCACATCCATGCCAGCATTGTTTATGTTACTAAAAATTCTTTCATTTGTGGTGGTTTTAATAAAATCATAAGAAATTCTTAATGAAGTATTCGAATAAAAAAGCCCTTCGCATATAAAATGCAAAGGGCGAAAATCCGCGGTACCACCTTTATTTATACCTCTCAAGTCCGATAACGTGAACCACTCCGTGACATCCTACTAATCGTTCAGACATCCAGTTCAAAAGCTACCTTCCACATCTCTATCTTTAGACTGCCTTTCAGCCGGTGAGCAGTCCTCTCTGGTAAGCGAATCATGTGTACTCCTCTTTCTCACTACCTTTTTCTTCTATAAAAACTAATGATATATTAGCCTTGAAACCTTGATTTGTCAAGGGTTTTGGACTTTTTTCGCAACTTCTTTGGGCTTTCGTCCCTATATCCTGCTCTAGTGTCTCATATTATCTCAATATAGACAAAAACTTTTGCTTTTTTCCAAAGGACCAAACCTTTTAGGGGATACTTTATCAATATATAAAAAAATGGCTGTTAAACTTACAAAATCCTGTAAAAAATTGTAATACAAGCTCGTTATTCTCAATATGCAAAATTATACCAACTAACTATACACAAATAAACTCATTTCTTGTATAGGTGCGTAGAATTTTTCTGCATATTGAGAATACTAAACTAAGAATATCAAATCGACCCAAAACAAAAGTTGATTTAAAACACAAAATTACTACAATAAGAAAATTAACAGAAATAATGCTTCACAATCTTTTCGACCATTTCAACACTTAACGGATTTTCTCTTGTTTCATAAGTTGTGATTAATTGAATGGACGGAATAATTCCATTTGAGATGTAGCTATGAAGTTTTGACGGTACATACTTGCTATAGTCAGGATTGTCCATCATTCCAAAATGTTCCCAATAAAATTCTCGTCCTGTTATTGGATGACGAATTGTGAAATCTGGAAATATAAAGGAGTCGCCTAGTTCTAGCAAGCATTCGTATCTGAAAGGAATTCTATGATTGCATAAGACCATATCAATAATTGCCTCTGACTTTGATCTTACATAATTACCAGAATACGCTTGATGAATCATATTTTCTGGATATTTTTTACTTTTCTCATATGGAGCATTCATCCATTCAGAAAGTGTTTTGGATAAAGGTTTGAGATGTGGTGCAAGAAGCTCCCTATATTCGGGAGCATTTAGAAAAGCTTGTTCTTCCTGATATGCATTTAAATCATGATGCCTGAGATAGAAGTCTATTGCCTGCTTTTCATGAAGCAAATTTTTTAGCTGGATCGACCAATATTTCTTAAGTGCTAATTTTTCCGCAAGCTGACGTTCCTTCTTGGGAATGTAAGTTTGCTTATGACCATCACTCTGATACCATCTGCTATATTTCCCATCAAAAGAGCTAATCAATTTACCATCCGGAAATTTTTTTAGTTGTGACTGTAATGTCTTTATTTTTGCATCAATAGTTTTACTTTCAGCAAGCATTCGTTCAAAAACCATATAATAATCCTCCTTTATTGACCTTTTAATGAATTTACTTGAGTGAAATTGTGGCGAACTGCCAAAGATTTGATATATGAATATTATGATTGTTTTTGTATAATAACACAATAGATAAGAAAAAGCCAGCCAAAAAGGACTGGCTATATACTTTTTCAATTTATGACCCTAATTTTCGCTGAATATTCCAGTATCCAATCACTTCATTTACTGTAGAAACTGTCACAAAGACTTTTGAATCCACTGAGTGCAGATATTCAAGCAGCTGCGCATATGAGTTTCTATCGACAATTGTAATAAGTTCCACTTTTTCTTCTTTATTGTATCCACCATATGCTTTATATACAGTTACACCCTGTTTCAATTCATTCACAATATACTGACGAATTTTTTCGTGCTCTGTTGATAAAATACAGACACGCTTTCTACGGTTAAACCCATCGATAAAACTATCGATTACAATTCCATTTGCATAAGTTGCCAAAAAACTAAGAACCAATGATTTTGAATCATACACTAAAATAGAGGTTGCTGCAGTGACCATACCTGAAATTGCCATAGCTTTTCCCATTTCAATATGCAAAAATTTGTTCATAAGTTTTGCTACAATATCCAGACCACCGGAAGACGCATTAACATTAAATAACATGGCAAGACCTACACTTACCACAAGTAAGTAACAGAGTGCGTCTAAAAACTGATCATTTGTTAACGATTGGAAATTAGGAAAAATAATTTCAAAAACCGCAAGATACACTGACATAAGAACAGAGCAATATACAGTCTTTGCCCCAAACTCTTTTCCTACCAATATAAAACCAATCGTAAGTAATATTGCATTCGCAATAAATGTTAACACCGAAATCTTAAGTGGGACAAATTCTGCAACTACCATTATAAGACCTGCAAGGCTGCCAACTACAACATTACTTGGCATCAGAAAAAAATATACTGCAAGTGCCACAATAAATATTCCGGCTGTGATATACCCATATTCTCTTAAAAACGCTTTCTTATCCATACTCAGCCTCTACTTCTTGGTAAATAAAATATCATGATTTACCATCGTGTAAAATTTCTCCATAAATTGACTATATTTCATCTTAGGCAATGCCATCAGCCACATCAGCTTCGTAATCGTAGCTTCCAGCGTCATGTCATATGCTTCTATCAGATTGAAATCCTGTTTCACTTTCTTCCCGACTTCATAGACAGTCATATTGCTTCCTTCATTTGCAACCTGGGTTGTCATAACTACGATTTTCCCACGCTCAATCCACTCTGTCATTTCAAAATAGAAGCGCTTCATAATGCTGTCCGGAAGTCCTCCAACACCAAAGCTTTCAATAACAATTGCATCATATGTCTGGAAAATATAACTCAAAATATCCGATTTCATTCCCGGAATCACTTTCAGGACATACACACTATCCTTCATATCATGGTAGAATGTCACCTCTTCCTCATAAGGAATCGTTGGAATATAACGGATAACCTTATGGTCCTGAATCACAGCCGGATATGGGAAGTTAATGCTGGAAAATGCATTGTAGCTCTTGGCGCGCTCTTTCTTTGCCCTCGTTCCAACAATGACCTTTCCATCAAATACAATATTCACATCCTGTGAATTATCATCTGCCGCATAAATAAAGCTGTCAAGCAGATTCGTCTTCGCATCTGTCACATCCATATTAATCGGCTTTTGGGCCCCCGTAATTACAATCGGTTTTGATGAATTCTGAATCATGTAAGATAACGCTGCTGCTGTATAAGCCAGCGTATCTGTTCCATGACAAATCACAAATCCATCGTATTCCTCATAATTTTTTTCAATTGTCTCTGACAACAGCACCCAGTGCTTTGGGGTCACATTCGTACTATCAATATTACACACCTGCAGCGTGTCCACATGGCAGACATCCTTCACTTGTGGAATATACGACAAAATGTCGTCTGATGATAATCCCGGTGCAAGTCCATGCTCTGTCTGTTTTGAGGCAATTGTTCCCCCAGTTCCAATCATGAGAATTTTCTTCATAACCTTCTCCTTCGTTAAAAATTCTTATCTATTAATTCACAATATTCTTTGTAAGCTGCTGTATCTTTCATAGAGCTTTCCAGCGACTCTCTGATACTTTTATAATACCATCCAATCACACTTTTATCTTTCATGCGAAAACGATTCCATAATTCCTCTCCGCACTCTGGATAATCTCTGTCAATATCACGCATGTTTGACAGCTTGTCCGCCAAACCAATCATTTGAATCTCTTTTGGAGCTGCTTTCAGATGTGCGATTGTCGCACTTTTCCGTTCCATCCATGTCTTAGACTTATCTTCGCTCTCCTGCGCAACCAGACTCGCTACACGTTCTGTAAACTCCCTGCAGATCATCTCTTCTGTGATTCCGACGCAGTCTTCAATGGTGTCATGCAAAATCGCTGCGCAAATAATCTCTTTATCTTCTGTCATAGACGCCACAATCCTTCCTACTTCCAATGGATGTAAGATAAATGGTCTTGATGTTCCTTTACGAAATTGACCTTCATGTGCCCGTGTTGCAAACGCAATCGCTTTATCTATCACTTTGAAATACCGTTCCTCTCTTTTCACTCCCTTTCTCATTATAAATCAATTAATTTGCATAGTCTACCTCTTTTCTTTGGGAAATTTCCGGTATATAATATTCTTAATTCGTGGAACTTTTTAGAATCGAGGAGAGCATATATGAATAAGAAAACCGTGTTAGTAACAGGTGCTTCCAGAGGAATCGGACGCGCTATCGCGCTCGCTTTTGCGAAGCAGGGGTACCATGTATTTTTAAATTGCAACCGTTCTGTAATAGAGTTAGAAAAGGTGCGTTCTGAAATAGATGCAATGCCAGATGGCTCATGCGATATGGTAATTGGCGACGTTGGAAATCCCGATGCAGTCAAAGATATTTTCAAAAAAATATATAAAAGATGTGATGCCTTAGATGTACTTGTAAATAACGCCGGCATTGCCCATATTGGACTGTTAAGCGATATGACCGACAGAGAGTGGAACCGCATTATCCATACCAATCTCTCTTCTGTGTTCTATTGCTCACGCGCAGCTGTGCCAAAGATGGTTTCAAAAAAACACGGGAAAATCATCAACATTTCTTCCATGTGGGGAACCTCCGGTGCCTCTTGCGAAGTAGCTTATTCTGCTACAAAAGCTGGCGTACATGGACTCACAAAAGGACTGGCGAAAGAGCTGGCTCCAAGTAATATCCAAGTCAACGCTATCGCTTGCGGCTGTATCGAAACGAGCATGAACAGTCAGCTCAGCGAAGAAGAACGCTTATCACTAGAAATAGAAATTCCTGCAGGCCGTTTTGGCAGTCCGCAGGAAGTTGCTGATATGGTTATGCATTTAGTAAATTCACCCGCTTATCTCACAGGTCAGATTATCGGGCTTGATGGCGGGTATATTTAAGCCCTCTACCTTGCATTTACGATACGTAACAGTACTTTTGTCACAACAGCTACAATAACTGCCGCTGCTATTGCCTCTGGGATTCCAGAGGCTGTAACAGTTCCCATAATAAGTCCCCAAACTGCTGTAACTGCCACTTCCTTTGCCTCCGCATATTGCTGCGCAAACAAAACATAAATACTTCCCATTACAGTAACCGTATTTACCATCGAACCAACAAATCCAGTAATTGCAAGTGCAATAATCTGTTTGTTTTTCTCATTCATTTTCACTTTCTTAAAAAACTTCCAAAGCCAGCCAGCCGCAACTCCAATCAGCACACGACAGCCCACAGATATCCAAATCGCTTTTACTGCCCCCAATAAGCCTGTCGTACTCATAAATGGTGAGAATGCAAAGGACAAAAGGGTCGGCGCCATGGTATTGCTAATCAAAGAACACACACCAAAAACAAAGCCTAGGATTGCTCCGGCAGAAGGTCCCAGTAAAATCGCTCCTATAATAACTGGAATATGCACAGTTGTCGCTTTCACTATCGGAAGCTGAATCATACCTAGCGGTGTATTTGCTAACACGATTACAATCGCAGCCATAAGTGCAACACTGACCATCCAGCTAGTATCATGTTTTTTTGTTTTCATGCTTCAGTTCCTCCTTGTCATAGTTCTATAGCAAAATACAATACATTTTTAATTATAGACGCATTATAACACTACCATTTTTTTCGTTCAATCTATGTTTCCAAAAATATGCATACTTTTTCCAGAAACTGTGTTAAAATAAGAAAAACTACACTCGTGATGGAGGACTTTAAAATGTTAAAAGGAAAAACCGTTCTCTTAGGCGTTACAGGAAGTATTGCTGCTTATAAAATCGCGAACCTTGCCAGCATGCTGATGAAACTTCACTGTAATGTGCATGTGATTATGACCAAAAATGCCACAAACTTTATTAATCCAATCACATTTGAAACGCTGACAAACAACCGTTGCATCGTCGATACCTTCGACCGCAATTTCCAATATAATGTTGAACACGTAGCACTTGCAAAACAAGCCGATGTAGTGATGATTGCACCTGCATCTGCAAATGTAATCGCAAAGCTTGCCCATGGTCTTGCAGATGATATGCTTACAACGACCGCTCTTGCTTGTACCTGCAAAAAGATCGTATCACCTGCGATGAACACACAGATGTACAACAATCCAATCACGCAGGATAATATGGGTATCCTTCGTCACTATGGCTTTGAAGTGATTGACCCAGCCAGCGGTTATCTCGCCTGCGGCGATATCGGTGCAGGAAAAATGCCTGAGCCAGAAGTATTATTAGACTATATTTTAAAAGAGATTGCCTGTGAAAAGGACATGGCTGGTATGAATGTACTCGTAACGGCAGGTCCAACACAGGAAGCCATTGACCCAGTTCGTTATATCACAAATCACTCTACTGGAAAAATGGGCTATGCCATTGCAACAACTGCAATGCTCCGCGGTGCAAATGTTACTCTCGTAACCGGACCAACCAATATCAAGAAACCACCATTTGTAAATGTTGTTGAAATAAAAAGTGCGCAGGATATGTTTGAAGCAGTTACTTCTCGCGCTGACGGGCAAGATATTATCATCAAATCTGCTGCAGTGGCTGACTACCGTCCTGCAAATGTAAGTGATGAGAAAGTGAAGAAAAAAGACGGTGACATGGCAATTGCCTTAGAGCGCACACAGGACATCATAAAGTTTCTCGGCGAACACAAGAAAGAAGGCCAGTTCTTATGTGGATTCTCGATGGAAACACAGAATATACTGGAAAATTCCCGTGCCAAATTAGAAAAGAAAAATCTGGATATGATAGTTGCCAACAACTTAAAAGTTGCCGGTGCTGGATTTGGAACGGATACCAATATCGTTACTATGATTACAAAGGACGAGGAGCTGGAACTGGATATCATGAGCAAATCAGAGGTTGCCAGTGCAATTTTAGATAAAATCTTGGAATTGAAATAAAATAATCGGCGTGTTACAAATGATTCGTAACACGCCATTTTCGTTGATAAACCTATTTAAAATCAAGTTCTACAGGACAATGGTCTGAGCCCATCACATCCGTCAGAATCTTCGCATCCACAAGTCGGTCTTTCAGACACTCTGACACGCAGAAATAGTCGATTCTCCACCCTGCGTTCTTTGCTCTTGCGCTAAACCGGTAAGACCACCAAGAATAAATACCTTCCACATCAGGATAGAAATGTCTAAATGTATCAATGAAACCAGCTTCCAATAATTCAGAGAACTTTCCGCGTTCCTCATCTGTAAATCCTGCATTCTTGCGATTCGTCTTTGGATTCTTAAGGTCAATTTCTTTGTGTGCCACATTAAGGTCTCCGCAGAAAATAACTCCCTTCTTTTCTTCCAGTTTCTTCAAATACGCAAGAAAATCTGTCTCCCACTGCATACGGTATGGAAGTCTTGCCAGTCCATCCTGTGAGTTTGGAGTGTACACAGTCACAAAATAGAAATCTTCGAATTCTAATGTAATCACACGTCCCTCTTGGTCGTGCTCGGAGATTCCAATTCCATATTGTACAGAAATTGGCTCCTGCTTTGTAAAAATTGCAGTTCCAGAATACCCTTTCTTCACTGCATAATTCCAGTACTGATGATACCCTTCCAATTCTAACTCAAGCTGTCCCGCCTGCATCTTGCTCTCCTGAATACAGAAAATATCTGCATCCGCTTCTTTAAAAAAATCCAAAAATCCTTTCTGCACGCAGGCACGGATTCCATTTACATTCCACGAAATAAACTTCATTTAATTTCTCCTTTTAATCGTAATCTACGCTTTCCAAGAAAAGTCCCTTTGCCGGTGCCATAAATCCAGCCTTCGCTCTTTCCTTCGCAGCCAAAATTGATTTTATTTCATCTGGGCAGCGATTTCCACTTCCAATTTCCAGCAGTGTGCCCGTCAAGATTCTTACCATATGCTGCAAGAATCCGTCACCACGATACACAAATTCTATCCGCCCTTTATTGCAATGAATCTGAATATCGTATATCGTCCTTGTTGTGTCCTTCTCTTCACTTTTATCATCTGTAAAGCTTGAGAAATCATGTGTCCCTTTCAGATACTCTGCTGCCTTTTTCATTCTTGACACACCTAATTCTCCTGGAAAATGACACACATACTTTCGCATAAACACACTTGGCTTTTCATTCGTATCTACCAGATAGCGATAAGTTTTAGCCACTGCACTGTAACGCGCATGAAAACTGCCGGCCACTTTTTCTATCTGTAATATACAAATATCTTCCGGGAGTTTGTGATTCAATTCTTCCCGAAAGTTATCCTTAAGTAAAAATGGAACTTTCATACTGGCAACTTGTCCATTTGCATGAACTCCTGCATCCGTTCTTCCCGAACCATGAATCTCCACGGGACAACCCAGCAAACCTTGTATCGCCTGCTCCACAGTCCCTTGAATCGTAAGTTCTCCTGCTCCCAGCTTCTGCCAGCCTTTGAACCTTCCGCCATCATATGAAAGCACCATCTTATAATTTCTCATACTATTTCTCCAGAATCTTTTTAATCTCTGCCATAAATGTATTTACATCCTTAAATTCACGATAAATCGATGCAAATCTTACATACGCAACCTCATCCAACTCTTTCAGATTTTCCATAACAATTTCCCCAATCACACTGGTTGGAATCTCTTTTTCTTCCCGTTTAAAAATCTCAGTCTCAATCTTTTCAATTGTTCTCTGAATCGCATCTGTTGGAATCGGTCTTTTGTAGCAAGCACTTAAGATACCGGCTTCAATTTTCGAGCGGTCATATTGCTCACGATTACTGTCTTTCTTAATCACAAGAAGCGGAATAGTCTCCACCTTCTCATATGTGGTAAAACGTTTTCCACATTCATCGCAGCATCTTCTTCTACGGATAGAACTTCCATCTTCCGATGGTCTTGAATCAATTACTCTTGTATCTCTGTTACTACAATATGGACATTTCATATTTTTATCCTCCCCAATATTTATGAAATTTGTTCCTTTATTTATTTTATCAGAAGTGTTTTAGTCTTTGCAACTTTTCAGAAACTTTTCTTCATTGATTTCCACTAGAATAAAATCCTCTCCGATTTTCTTAATACAATCAAATGGAATCACAAATTCACAGTCACTGCCAAATATGCCGTAGAACTTCGCATGCTCCGGCACAACAATGGCTTGAATACAACCGTCACAAATATCAAATATCAAATCTTCCACATGCCCTAATCTTTTACAAGAACAAAGATTAATCACTTCTTTTTCACGCAGTTCACATATACGCATATCCTCACCCTTTTCTCCCAGATATAATTTATAATATGCTAAATGAACTGACTCTGATACAATTCTATTTCTTATTATACTTGTTTCTTAAATCTACCGCAAGATGCTTGTCATTTTCCCATCTCTTCGCTATACTAAAGAGTAGATTTTTTAGAAAGTGAGAAATTCGATTATGAGTGAAATATATGTAAGCGATGAACTGTATACGACTGCCCCAACAGACGGCAGCCGTCTTCCAAAAGAAATGGCAGTATATGAGTTATTAGATAAATTAAAAATTCCATATGAAAGAATCGACCATGATGCAGCCGATACCATGGAGGCATGCGAGCTTATTGACCAAAAACTTGGCGTTACCATGTGCAAGAACTTATTCTTACGCAACCAACAGAAAACAACTTTCTTTTTGCTCCTAATTCCAGGGGATAAAAAATTCATGACAAAAGATTTGTCAAAACAGCTTGGCATTTCAAGACTTTCTTTTGCCGAGCCAGAATATATGGAGAAATACCTCAATATCACTCCAGGTTCTGTGAGTGTACTAGGTCTCATGAATGACAAAGACTGGTACGTGGATTTATTAATTGATAAAGATGTTTTAGATGCAGAATATATTGGCTGCCATCCTTGTATGAACACATCAAGTTTGAAAATCAAGACAAGTGATATTATCAAAAAGTTCCTGAAGCATACAGGACACAGACATACTGTTGTAAGATTATAATACAAATACCCACCGGCTTACATTTGCCGATGGGTATTCTTATTTATATATTCAACACACCTTTGATTGTATAGAATCCAGGTTCTTTCCCTTCCAAATAAGCCGCACAGTCGCATGCCCCTCTCGCAAAGCATTCCCAATTGTATGAATGATGCGTAATCTCAAGTCTCTCACCCATACCTCCAAAGAATACTGTATGACTGCTTGGGATATTTCCTGCACGAAGTGAGTGATATCCGATTGTGCCTGGAACTCTTGGTGATTCCCCTTCTCTTCCATGCACCTTAATTTCACTGAGTTCTTTTCCAAGTGCATGCGCCATAACCTCTCCCATTTCTTTTGAAGTACCACTTGGTGCGTCCTTCTTCCATTGGTCATGCATTTCCAGTATCTCAATATCAACTTCTTCTCCAACTGTCTTTGCAACTAATTCCAGCAACTTATTCATCACATTTACTAACTTCGATGTATTCGCTGCATATAACATTGGAATCGTCTCTGCTGCCTTTTCAAATTCTGCAAACTCTTCCGCTGAAAATCCAGTTGTTCCGCACACAAGTGCCTTTTTATGTGCAATCGCTAACTTCACAACTTCCATCGCCATCTCTTTTGTAGAAAAATCAATAATGACATCGCACTTGTCAATAACCGATTCCAAATCATCCACAACTGGTACGCCAAGGTCATATCCAACAGCAGTTACCACACCCAAATCTTTTCCTATATAATCTCTTCCTTTTGGACCCACACCTGCAACAAGCTCCAAGTCGTCCCGCTCTGCTGCAATCTTTGTGATTAAACGCCCCATTTTTCCTCTAGGTCCTACTACGATTAACTTCATAATTCATCCCTCCAGTACAAAGCTTAATTCTATAGTAGCTAAGATTATTTCAGACTGTCAATATATTTCTTTTAATAATTACGGTAGACTATTTTCCACGCACAGCGCCCCATACCCCACCAGTGGATTTGGATACACTGTTATCCCTGGAAAGGCCCGTGCACCTCTCTGGAAATACGCTTTCACCTTCTCTCCATAAAGAAACGGGTCATTCCCTCTTACAATCCCCCATTCCATCAGAAGTGCCGCTCCTCCCGTTGCAAATGGCGTCGCAAAGGAAGTCCCGCTAAACGACCCAAACGTTCCTCCCGGCACAGGCGCAAGTATATTCACCCCCGGTGCCACAATATCCGGCTTCGCCCTTCTCCCTGGCCCAGCCGGTCCCCTTCCTGAGAAGTCCGCATAAGAAAACGTAGCTGAATCATACGCTCCCACACCAATCGTCCGATAAGAAGTAGATGGAATCGTAAGTGTCCTTTCCTCTGTCGGAAATAAGAATCCAGTTCCTTCATTTAACACACCCTCGCTTGGAAGCCACAGTGCATATTCCCCATTCACAATCTCCCCAGGGGTCAGTACAATTCGCCACACTCCGCTGTCGATATAGGTATCCCTCGGAAGAAAATCCAAGAAAATCTCTTGGTCAATGCTAAACGGACTTGGTTCCCCATAATATAACAGAATCTGTGTATTACCTACATTAAATCTCTGTGAACCAAGAACCTCCTGTATCGGTCCAACCCGTACTCCAGATGGTGTGATAAGTGATATCTCCACCTCATCAAAATAGGCCTTCCAAATCTGCACATTAAGGGACGGTGAATTTTCCTGCACCGCCAATTCAATTACTACCTCCTCATCTTCACGGAGCACACCAGAGGTATGTCCTGCAGTGTTCCCTTCATTTCCAGTTCCAATGCAAATTACGCTTTTCCACCTATTGGCAATATCTTCAATAAAAAGTTCCAGCAGACTGCTGCCATCATGCGCCCCATAAGTATTTCCAAAGCTAATATTAACTGCCACTGGCATCCCATATTCCAGTGCCTTTCTCACCACGTAATCAAGCGCCTGTATCAGCTCCGTCGTCCTTGGAAAACCTTCTGCTCTTGGAGTACCAAGCTTTACTACAATCATTTCACTCTGATAGGCAACTCCTTGATAATCCTCCGAATTTCCTGCCAAGATTCCTGCCACCGCAGTCCCATGCCCTGAAATGTCCCTACTCGGCACAATTCTAAGTCTTTCTTGACGCGGCGAAGCACTAAGTGCCTCGTTTATTTCCTCCTGCGTATATTCCGTTCCAATCACATACCCTTCCGGTGGATTCCCCTGAATCGTCTGGTCCCAGAGATTTCTAATTCTAGTTGTGCCATCCGGATTCCGAAACACTTCATTCTCATAATCAATTCCAGAATCAATCACCGCCACCAGAACTCCGTTTCCAGACAGAGACTCAGGCGGCGTCTGCACGCTCGTAATGCAAGAAGCTCTCTTTCCCTCTTCCACCTGAAAAAACAGTCTCTTCGGCTTCTCCACATATTCCACAGCCGCACAATCCGTCAGAAGCGGAATTCTATCTTCCCGTATCGTCACAATTGCAAATTCATTCTGTAATTCCACAACTTGAGCCCCCAAGTTCCGTACACAATCCAAGGAACCTGAATATTTCACAATCAAATCCCACTCCCTTGCAATCGGGTCATATCCCACATTTAGTTCCAAGGATTTATCCCGCTCTTCCTCCGTCGCATCCAGCGCTAAGTTCAATACATTCTCTAATTTTTGATCCGCCATTCCCTCACCTCAAATGATTGTAAATCTTTTTTTAATATGTTAAGATTATGCATAAGCGACAAAAGAAATGAGGTTATCATTATGAATAAAAAAGAAATTCTAGAAATCCGTAAACAATATACACCTGAAAACTGTTCTATCACCCGTATCTGCGGCTGTTATGTGAACGGTGATAAAGAAATTGTAGCCCGGTCCAAAGATGCATTCTTATCCCTTCCCGACGAAGAGATTTTCAAATATTTAACCATTTTCAAACAAACCCTTTCTGGAACTATCGGAAAGAACCTGATCAACATGGAATTTCCATTGGCACAGGAAATGCCAGGCGGAACCCAAGAATTCCTATTGCACCTCCGCAACAGCAAATTGCAGGATGACACATTAATCGATGAATTTTATAAAGAAATCATTGAAAACTATAATTACGGCGAAAATTACTACATAATTCTGATTCACGTAGCTTACGACATTCCAGGGAAGTCAACTGACGGAACCGAAATGTTTGATGCATCCGATGAAGTATATGAATATCTTCTCTGCAGCATCTGCCCAGTTCATCTTTCAAAAGAAGGTCTTTGCTACAACCCTGAAACAAACCAAATTGAAAACCGTATCCGTGACTGGCTCATCGAGCCACCGGTAAAAGGATTCTTATTCCCTACCTTCGATGACCGCAGTACTAACATCCACGGCGTATTATACTTTTCAAAGCAATCTGAGGATTTACAACCAGAATTCATTGAAAACGCTCTGGGCTGTACCTTCCCGATGTCAGCCGGAAGCCAGAAAAGTACATTTCAATCTGTAGTAATGAACACGCTTGGTACGGAATGTGAATATGATGTTATCCGTAATATTCACGAAAATCTAAATGATATTATTGAAGAAGCAAAAGAATCCCCAGAACTTCCAGTTCTTACAAAACCTGAGATGAAACGCCTTCTTGCAAACAGTGGTGCCACAGAAGACTGTATCGAAAGTTTTGATGCCAACTTCGACCACATCGCAGGCGAAAATGCTGAATTCTTAGTTCCAATCATTGCAGAAACACGTAAATTCAGCATCGAGACACCAGATGTAATCATCAAAGTAAAGCCTGAAAGAACTGACTTGGTAGAAACACGAATCATAGACGGCAAACAATGTTTAGTTATCGAAATCAATGACCAGATAGAAGTAAACGGTGTACCTGTCCGTACAGTACCGACACACGTGGAAGAATAGTTCAACAAAAAAAGAGCTCCTCTATTGGAGCTCTTTTGACATATATGGTGCCAATTCTAATGGAATAAAGAATCCCTTCTCATGTCTGCAGACTGGACACACACCTGGAACCTTGTTCCCCGTATGAATATGTCCACAATTTAGGCACATCCATTCTCCAGATTCAGATGCTTCAAAATATGTCCCATTTTCTAATAACTCTGCCAGCTTTTCAAATCGTTTTCCATGTATCTTTTCGATTTCTGCAATCTGAAAAAACGCAGAAGCAACTTCCATGAATCCCTCATCCTTCGCAGTTCTTCCAAAAGACTGATACACATCGTCAGCCTCTTCAAACTCGTTGTGCCTTGCTGATAAAAGCAACTCTTCTAACGTATCCTGCTTATCTATCGGATAACCCGCGGTAATCTCAATTGTGCTTCCAGACAAATTCTTTAGCAAATCATAAAATCTCTCCGCGTGGGCACGCTCCTGCTCAGCAGTGAACAGAAACACCTCACTAACCGCATACATACCTTGCTGCCTTGCCTCTTCCGCTGCAAATGTATAGCGGTTTCTCGCCTGACTTTCCCCTGCAAACGCCTTCATCAAATTCTCTTTTGTCTGGCTGTCCTTAAACTGAATTCCCATAACACACTCTCCTTTTTTTCAAGAGTATGTCCCTTAAATTTATATTTATTCTAGTTAAAACCAAAAATTCGATTTGCCACCGTATAAGCAAGAGAAGAAACTTTTCGTCCTGGTTTTCCTGGAAGATTCATTGTCTGTCCTAAAATTCCATAACGAATCTTACGATAAACCTTTGCATCTTTTTCATACAGATATTTCCACAATTCTTTCTTCTTTTCCAGATTTTCTGGATTCTTAGAACGAATTGCAATAATGGATGAAACCGTCATCATGATTGCAAGATAATTAGTCATATATCCCCTTAATTTCTTATTTGCAATCTTATTCATTTCATACATGTCAATCATTGTCTTCGTTACAAATAATTGCTGGTCAATTCTCTTGATCATATTCTGTTCATTTACAGACTGTCCATCTCTTCCGATAAAATAACGATAGAAATTTACATTCAAATAATAGAATGTTTTTACATGTGGCAATGGATAATACACATAAATATTATCTACATAGAAAGTATGCTTTGGCAGCTGCAAATTGCACATTCTCAGCAGCTCTGTTCGATACATTACAGAATGCATTAATATGTATTGTCCCAGGCGGAAATGCCCCATATCCTTCCATGTAATCACACGGTTCTGTGGCATAACATTCTGATAATGAATCACCTTTTTATGCTTTGCACCAACCTTCTCATACACATAATTTGAAACAAGCATATCTACTAACTGCTGTTTCTCTACCATTTCACGAAGAACTTCCAATATCTTCATCAAAGCACTTTCGTCCACCCAGTCATCACTGTCAACAACTTTATAATAAAGACCTGTCGCGTGTTTTAGTCCCGTATTAACTGCATCGCCATGTCCGCCATTTTCTTTATCAACCGCTTTTACAATTGTTGGATATTCCGCTTCATAACGTTTCGCAATCTCAAGAGTCGCATCCTTCGAGCCATCATTTACAATGATAATCTCAACGTCTTCTCCTCCCTTTAAAATTGATAAAATCGCCTTTTCCATATACTCAGCTGAGTTATAACATGGAATTGCAAAAGATACTAACTTCATTTTATTTCCTCCAAACTAATTCCCCTGTAATATATGTAGTATACCTCATTTCACGTATTTTTCCTAGTATTTTCAAAAACATTGGCGTTCATAATTTGTTCATATTTCTTTTAAAAATATTTCATTTAATAAACATTTTTTCTTCACTTTCATTCGATATACTAAGACCATAGAAATAAGAGTTATAAGTTAAACACTTTTGAATAGAAACTTTTTCATAATAATTGCCAGGAATCGATTTATCGGTTACCTGGCATCCTCCCTTTTATAAGCACTTTTTCAAAGAGCAGGCGTGATTTTTAATCACGCTTTTTATATTATTTTCTTATTGAAATAAATATAAAAACGACAATTCTCACTCGAAAATTGTCGTTTACAATAGTATTATCAATTCATTACAATTTTCTCTTAATATTCACCAATACCCCCAATAAATTTATTTTTCTTGCACAAAAACACTACCAACTCTGTATCTTTCTAAATTTGAACTCACTACTCTCAGTTCTCCATTATGCTGAACAACAAGTGTAAAAAAAACCGTATTCTCCACATAATCTGAAACCACAATTTCATTTTCTGTAAATCTACAACCAAACGGATTTCCTCCACCATCTCCACCATAATATATTTTTCCGTTATAATTAATAGTTTCGCTTCCATGTATACCAGGAGTTTCCAACCACCAAGTCTCCTTTGCACGACATAGCGTATTACTTGCAAAACATAGTTCAGAAATTACATTATCTTCCATATTATCGTCATTAAATGAATCATAACTTACATATGATATATTGTATTTTATAGTATCATGAGGATTCGTAATATCTTTCATCTTACAAATTTCACATTCCCCATTTGAAAACACATGTTCCGTGGTACTGCCTGATATTTCACCACATGTAATACATTTTTGCGGAGATTGACAAGTTGCATTTGCCCATTTATGTCCTAATGCACTGCCTTCAGTAACACCGCAAGAACACTTTTTAGGTTGTGTGCAGGTTGCATTTGCATACTGATGCTTATGTGTTAACATGCTTGATTGTGTTGTATGGTTCTCTTTATTATCCAAAGCTTGTTCTTTATTGGTCTTGTTATTGTCTTCTTTTTTGTTATCTTTATCATCTGAAATTTGTTCTTTATCAGTTTTGTTATTATCTTCTTTTTTGTTATCTTTAATATCGTCAGAAGTATTTACATTTACATCCTCAAAATTATTCTTGACAGTATCTTTTACAATCACAAGTATTTCTGCCTGTTTATCCTGTGCTGATGTGGTTTCAACAATTTTGACATCAACCGTGGCATCCTTTTTCAAAAAATTGTTTTCATCCGCACACTTAACAATATTTTTGATGACTTCATCTAGTTCCTTTGTCTCTTGATTGATATCATTCACAATGCCTTTCGCATCTTCATTAACAGATTCAATTGCTATTACTTCATTATCAGAATTGAGATATAATCTGAAAATCGGATTGATGGTAACTGTTAACACCGTCTCATATTCTTTTGGTTTCACAAAACTTGATTCTTCATTTTGTGTCGTTTCTTTCTTTGTTTCTGCAGTGTTTTGCTTACAACCATATAAACAACTTAATGAAAGCAAACATATCAAAACAACTATTAAATTTTTCTTCACTATGTTTTCTCCTTTTTATTACTGCACGATTTGTATATTTGTAACTATTTTATATGTAACAACTCTTTATGTCAAGCTAGTCAATATACCAAAAAAGCACCTCGATTACTCGAAGTGCTTTTCTTAAACCTTTGATTTTACAAGGTTTTACTAACGTGGGCGAGAAGATTCGAACTCCCGACCTTTTGGTCCGTAGGCAGAGAAAGGGCCTATTTCTCAATATGTTTTTTGAAGAAATGCTTGATTTTCAAGACTTTCCATTTTTGGATTACGTATGCTTTCCTCAGTTTTTTGTAAGGTTGTTAGGCAAATGTTAGTCGAAATTGCAATAAAGATAAATTAATATTAAGATTATTCCTCAACTTCTTCCTCTTGACGATATTCCCTCCCTAATCTTTCAACACGTACTGTAGCATTTTAAAAGCGGCAGATTTCTTTGAATCTTTTTTTGAAGATGATTTTGCAGAGAAACTTTGGTTTTCTTCTGTTATGCAGCAAGTACTTTTCCAAACAGGATTTCCATTTTCATCGTGAGTCTCTTCAAACTTATAAGTAGGTATTGAGAAATAGCCACGACGAGCTAAAATTTCTAATTGATTAATAGCATCAGCTTTATTGGGATTATCTATTTCATCACGAATACTATAAAGTAAATCGTTGTCCTCCAAATGCTCATAAATTAATTTGCACAGATCCTTACGTGCTAAACTCTTTGAAGTTCCATATCCAATAAATCTTTTATCGGACAAGTCTAGCCAACATTTAAAGTGTGTTTGATAATACTCTTGAACATTTATAATCTGAAACACATTATCTCTTTCAATTTTTGCCCTTATTTCGTTTGCTCTCCTAAACCCATTTGCTTCATCGTAATAAGATGAATTATCATAATTAAATTTGGGATAAGCACCGTATTCCTTTACAAACCATTCTTGAATATGTGAAACATAATTGTCAACATCATCCCCACATAGTATGCTGTCTGGGCCTAACATTACTTCGACTGCACTTTGAAGAATTTTCATGTCCCAATTGCTATCAATAGCAACCGCACCTAAAATTGCTTCAAACAAATCTTCTTTTACTGAGTCTTCTTTATATACTTTCTTTTGAATATCTCCTTTTCCCAAAATCAGAAATTTCTCAAGACCCAAAATCTCAATTCTTGTAGATAAATTCTGCTTTTGCACTAATGCTTTCTTAATTTCGGTAAGTTCCGACTCTTTTTTTTCACAGGCAAACTCGTCAAACTCCTCATTAGCATCATAGTCATCACACTCACTTAATGTAAAACCATATCTTTCAGAAAGTAATTTAACAACAATAAAGTCTAAAACCTTGTCTCCTATGAATTCCAAAACTTCATTATCCTCGCCACCATGTTCCTGAGAATAAGAGCGTCTTATAAACGCCTGTTGCAATAAGTCCAAATTTTTAAACTCATAGCCAATTTGTTCTTGAATAAATTTTAAATCCTCATTCTTCATAATAAAAAATCCTTTCAGCAATTATTTTACTAAAAGGCATAATAATATCCGACAAAAAACACTGCCCCTGTGCACCGAGATAGAAAATGTCGGACATCATAGATTAAATTTAATTCTTTGTTTATGGATGTTTACAGTTGCTCACTTGCATAAACAAAAATAAACATAAAGAAACAATGTGTCAAATTTAAAATATCATGCCTTTAGTAAATTTATTATAACATACAACTTAAATCATACAAGTCTTCTTTTCATTTTAATAGTGGCGAATTCCCCATAATCAAATTCTAGATACGCAAAAATATTCCCCAAAAGCTTATTAAACTCTTGTTTGTCGAACATACATTCGTTATAATATAATTGTTAGTATATATAGAAAAGAGATGATATACAAATGACGGATAAAATATTTCCTATTGCTCCATTTAATCAAATAGTAAATGAGCATTTACCATATAATTTAGATTACAACTACATATATCAATCTTCCGGCTTAGAGAAACATGTAGAAAAACGGCATCCCGAATGTGTAGAATATTTGCAATACCTTCCATTCATTATTGCACATCCGGATTATATTGGTATAAATCCGAATGAATCAGGAACAAGTTTTGAATTGGTAAAAGTTTTTGATAAAAACATTCAAATTGGAATTAAATTAGATGTTAAAGATGATTACTTATATGTAGCTACTCTTCATTCAATCACCAATGGCAAATTACAACACGGAATAGAAAACGGCCGGCTAAAAAAGATTTGACAAGGATGTATAATTTACTTATAATAATAGTACAATAAAACGAATCGCAAAGGTCGGAAAGGCTCCCGACACACTCGCAAGAGTACCTGAGATGATGGATACGCCGCCCATCTTGTGGTTCAATGAAATTTAGGTGTTGTCTATGACAGCACCTTTTTTATTGCATTTTAAAAATCCGTTAGTCAAATGTTAGTCAAACACACTAAAAAAACACCTCGAGTTTTCCGTGATGTTCTTAACGGAGAATTGAGGGTGGTATGTAACCGGAAGGCGTAAAAACCTTCCGGTTATTACTTTATATTTTATCTCCTATCACAGCGCCTATAATTTCCCTTGTATTTCGGCACTTTTGGCAACTCTCTGCTCATAAATTGGCACCAAAGCCTCCGAAGTGGCACCACTTCGAGTTGAGAGCAAAAAAGCCGGAAACCCTTGTGTGGTCGGCGTTGCCGTCCACTGTGAACTGAGTCGAGGGACGTTTACGACCCCGACTCTTTCTCCTGCTAAATTTTCGACCCATCGAAAAGCCTTAAAAATTGCCACAAACCAATCTGTTCTTAACATTTGTGAGACTGTCCTCAAATCGCCCGAAACGGGCGGTTTTCCTTTCTGTCGGGTGGGGTGCTCACTGTTCTGCTTTCGTCTGCACGAGGGCGGTCTGTGGGCAACACAAGGAGGACTGGGTTCGATCGTGTTTGAGTTTATGAAAAAGCGCCGCATTACTGCGACGCCTTTCTTAATTTACTGACTATTCGGTTAAATTGACATTCTTTCGGTTAAGCAAAGTAAATATCAATGCAGTTATACACCCTGATGCCACAATGATTAATAAATCTACAGGAGCAAGAATAATTCCGGGGATGCTGTTGAATATAAAACCTGTACCAAGGTTATACAAATGCCCATTGAGCAGAATCATTTCGCCGATATACATAAGGAACGTCATCACAGAAGCAACAATAGACGGAATCCAAATAGAAACAAGTTTCCGCTTTCCCAAAAGGAACGATCCAACAAACACACCAGCGGTTACACCCAAAAGGACAAAGAATATCGTCATTAACGTAGCTGACAACGGAGATACTTGGATACTTCCGTCTCTCCAAAACGCTGTAAAGCAAGCGAGTATACACAAACCAAGGAACGTAAGGGAACAAACTGACTGCAAGATCAAAGATTTGAGACGCTTCTTTTCCCCGTTCTTTACCATTTGCCCGAAGCCATACAAGCAGTTCAAGATGGTAATAATTAATACAACGGAAATAATATAAAAGTGCAACTTGAATGCAGGGGTATAATCTCCCATCAGAATATCAACTGCTGTTTGCGTCTTATATGTAGTTACAGTTTCACCCCAACCCTCAGGTGGCACATAACACATAAACATCTGCCAATCTTCAAGTTTTGTAACGGTTTCAGCTGTTGATACGACAACCTTTTCTTCAAATAGAAATTCGATTGCGAAGAAAATTCCTGTTGCTATGGAAGTGCCGCCGGCAAGAGCAAATTTCTTAAATAATTTGATGCACAAAGGCATTAATAGAACACCGACAATGATTGCAATGCTCATTGGAGTGTACGGAATGATGTATTTGGGATAGTTTTCTTTAAGTACAGTCCCATTAACAATCATATCGGTAATTACACGAATTCCCATCGACAAAGGATAATATGAGGCAATCAAAACGCCGATACAAGAAAGCAGATAATATCGATTAAATAGTTTACTTTTCATATTCATTCTCCTTTCATCCCGCATTTGTCAGTAGCACATAGAAAATGACACCGATCAATGCTACAAATACCGTAAGCGCGAGCCAAGTCAATTTCTTGAAGGACAGTATGTTTTCAATTCGTGTGCGTATTTTTGAACCGCCAAAAGCAGAAGCAAATACGGATGCTCCTCGTCTGCTTTCCAACAATGATGATGCATAATCCTTTGCACGGTCAGCTCCAATCTTTATCAGAACACGCTCGTCGCAAGACAGTTCAAGGTCTGCGAGAAACCCTTTTAAGAATAACCAGCAAAGCGGATTGAACCAGTGTACTGCAACAATTACGAACGCCATGATTCGCCACAAATTATCAAAACTACGTATATGTGCTTTTTCGTGCAGTATAACAAGATCAATATCTCTGTCTTTATAAGTTGCAGGTAAAATAATCTTGGGTTTTACAATGCCATATACTGCAGGAGATACGATCTTCTCTGAGAGATAAATGTTATCTCTTAGATGCGTTGAATCTTTGATTTCATAAATCGTAGTAAAATATGTAACAACCAACATTAGAATAATAGCTAATGAAACAATGCTCCATATGACCGAAGCCACTCCAAATATATCTTCGAGGACATTAACTTTATATGTTATCGGGAAATAAGTGTCCGCCGCCATAACGCTATTCATCATTGAAAACGCTATATCATCCGTAGGTTGATACACAACGACAGTTTTTGTAGTGATCTTAGATAACAACGCCATCAGACCATAAGGACTGTTCAATCCAAAAGGAAACGTCATTCGAAGAAAAGGAATTATCCAAAGAAACACCGTCATCCTTCTTGGAATCTTTTTTATAAGTCTGACAAGCATAATAAGCACACCGGTTATAGCGGCAGTTATGCTCATATTGAATGTCCAATAGAATACTTCTTGTAGCATAACGTCACCTATTATCAATAAGTTTACGCAACTCATTGATTTCCTCTTCAGATAACGGCTCATCTTCAAGCAGTGCCGAAAATAAAGCCTTGCGAGAGCCACCAAATACCTTTTTCACCAGTGAAGCAGCTTCCACCTTTTGCATTTCATTTTGTGATACAAGGGGAGTACAAATAAATCCAGGATCTTCACGCCGAATAAAACCTTTTGCTTCAAGTTTTTTAATTACTGTATAGGTAGTGTTTTTATTCCACCCGATTGTCTCGGCGGCAATTAAGCTGATATCTTTTGCGGAAATCGGACTTTTCTCCCATATAATTTCCATCACCTTGGCTTCACTGTCAAAAAGCTTTTCTTTCATAACGAACCTCCATAGACTATTTCTATAGTCTATACTATCACGATAGTCTGCGTTTGTCAATAGATATCAACAAAAAGACAGCACAGTCTTTCGACCATACTGTCATTTTGTTTATCCTATTCGGTTTTTGGTTTTCTCCGTTAAGGACATTACGCTTTTCTCGAAGTGCTTTTATTTCTTAACGTGGGCGAGAAGATTCGAACTCCCGACCTTTTGGTCCGTAGCCAAACGCTCTATCCAGCTGAGCTACGCCCACATAATGCCGCAAACCGGAATCGAACCGGTACGGGAGTATA
>JAFTWA010000049.1 GCA_017465565.1 Tyzzerella sp. | reverse complement strand
AATAATCAAATAAAGAGTAATTAGTTAATGTTTCGATATGTACACCTTCAAGTTCCACATAACCGCTATTCCATTTTTGGTAATTCCATATTCCAGAAGTGCCCTTCTCGATTATATAATCTATTAATTTGCTATTTAATTAAGATTTTCTCTTATATACAAGGAAAGGAAGAGATAAGATGAACAAATTAATTGAAAGACTGATTAAACTAATCGATGTTAAGAGTATTATGACACTGACTTTGACAGTTGCATTTATTGTGCTAGTAATTGAAGGTATGATTGATGGCGATAAGTTTATGTCAATTTATACGATGATTGTAGGTTTTTACTTCGGCGTACAGTTTACCAAAACAGGTAGTTAGGTGGTGATTTTGATGGAAGAAATGCAATATATCGGAGTTGCAGTCAGTGTAGTGATCACTCTTGGCTCATTTATTGCAGTTATTATGAAGTTTACTCAGCCAATTAATGACCTACGAGTAGTAATTCAGAAATTAAATGACAAGATTGATAATTTATCATCTGACAATGCAACACAGAACAAGCGACTTGATAAGCACAGTGAAGCAATCGATAAACTTGATACTCGAGTGGGAAAACTCGAAACTAAAATGGATTTATATCATAACAACTGAGAGCGAGCAATTTGCTCTTTTTTTATTTTAAGAAAGTGGGGTAGTCATTATGTCAAAGAAAGTATTTTTATCAGCAGGTCACGGTGGAAGTGATCCCGGAGCAGTAGCAAACGGTCTAAAAGAAAAGGATATCAATTTACAAACAATGTTAGCATGTCAAAGTGAGTTGGTAAGACATGGAATTACAGTTGTATGTTCACGTACAACAGATGAAAATGACCCTGTAGCACAGGAAGTAAAAGAAGCAAATGCATCTGGTGCAGATATTGCAGTATCATTTCATGCAAACGCTGGCAGAGGAGATGGTTTTGAAGCATTTTATTACTCTGGAGATGCAGACGGCAGGAAACTAGCTAGTCTCTGTGAAAAATATGCAAAACAACTTGGTCAGAATAGTCGTGGACTAAAGACAAACAATTTGATGTTTACTCGAGAAACTGCTATGACGGCAGTATTAGTTGAATCATTCTTTTTAGATCATGCAACAGACAAACAAATTGGCGACACAGTAGCAGAACAAAAAGCGTTCGGTATAGCTTATGCAAAAGCAATTTTAGAGTATCTGGGTATTACATACAAAGAATCTGTTACAAGTATAACAGCACCAATAGATAAATGGTATCGCGTACAAATTGGAGCATATAAAGAAAAGAAAAATGCAGAAGCAATGTTGAAGAAAGTTAAAGCAGCAGGATTTACCGATGCCTATATTAATTCATAATAAACAGAAGAATCCCCTAGACAATGTGCTAGGGGATGAGTTTCTTCTATATTATAATATGAATACATACATCACAATAAAGTGACAAATGCTTCCACCCATCACAAACAAGTGGAATATCTCATGTGAACCAAAGCTCTTATGCTTATTATTAAAGATAGGCAGCTTCAATGCATAAATCACACCGCCCACTGTATAAATGATTCCGCCAGCCAGAAGCCATCCAAATGCTGCTGGTGAAAGTGCGTCCAATAATCTAGTAAATGCTATCACGCAGGTCCAGCCCATTCCGATATATAACACGGAAGAAAACCATTTCGGGCAATTTACCCAGAAGGCTTTGATAATAATACCGATAATTGCAAAACTCCATACGATAGCAAGAAGTACAATTCCAAGTGTTCCTTTTAACGTAATCAGACAAACTGGAGTATATGTTCCTGCAATCAGCACGGAAATCATCATATGATCAAATTTTTTTAAATTCTGATTTACTTTCTCAGAAATATCCAAGGAATGATAAATGGTACTAGCTGCATATAATAAAATCATGCTGACTAAATAAATTGACAAGGATACGATATATATCTTGCTTGGTTCCTGTGCTGCTTTTATTAATAGAGGAATTCCAGCGAAAATTGCCATCAGCATACCGATAAAATGAGTAATGGCACTCCATGGATCCTTCAAATGTCTTTTATTCATATATTTACCTCCCTAAAATATCAAAAACATGACAAGTAGTTTTAAAAACTACATTTAATATATGCATATACTACTTCAAATATACAAAAAATGCAAGTGTTTTTTATTTACAATTTTCTTAAGAAAGAATAAAATGGTTTTGACAATATAAAAACAGTTGATAATGCGAGGAGATGTATAACCAGATGAAATACCATATCGAAGAACAAAGTAGTAAGTTTGCATATTTACAGTTATATGAACAACTAAGAGCCGATATTGTGAAGGGTGTGTTGCCTTACGGTGCGAAGCTTCCATCTAAACGTTTATTTGCAGAGGAAACAGGAGTGAGTGTTATTACCGTTGAACACACATATTCTATTCTTTGTGAAGAAGGCTATATTGAATCGAGACAACGCAGTGGTTACTTTGTTATTTACAAGGAGAGCGATTTCTTATCCTTGGCAGAGTCGCCTCATCAAGAGAGATACCATACAAAACCGGCTCATGGAGTAAAATGCGAATTTCCTTTCTCGGTACTTTCGAAAACAATGCGTAAAGTGTTGGCAGATTATCGGGAGGAGATTTTAGTAAAGTCACCGAATCGTGGGTGTGCAGAATTAAGAACGGCAATTGCTAATTATTTGGCGCGAAGTAACGGGATGTCGGTGCGACCAGAGCAGATTGTAATTGGTTCAGGAGCAGAGTATCTCTACAGCCTTATCGTGCAGCTTCTCGGTAATCGGCGGAAATTTGCGTTAGAAAATCCCTCTTATGATAAAATCAGAAGGGTTTATGAGGCAAACAGTGTTGAATGTGATATGCTGGAATTGGGGAAAAATGGTATCAGAACCAGAGAACTTGAGAGAACAGATGCAACCGTGCTTCATATTACACCATTTAACAGTTTTCCAAGTGGTATTACGGCAAGTGTCTCAAAAAGACATGAGTATTTGCGGTGGGCTGAAAAAAGAGACGGTTATATTATAGAAGACAATTACGATTCGGAGATGACGGTGTCTAAGAAGAATGAAGATACAGTATTTTCGCTTGATAAGAGTGGAAAAGTAGTCTATTTAAATACATTTTCTCAGACAATTGCGCCATCCATGAGAATTGGGTATATGGTGCTTCCAGAGCAAATGGTGGAAAACTTTAGAGATAAACTTGGATTTTATTCATGCACAGTCCCAGTATTTGAACAATATGTTTTGACTGAGTTGATTAATAGTGGCGATTTTGAACGCCACATTAACCGTGTCCGCCGTGCTAGAAGAAGGGCAAATAAGAATCTGGTCATATAAAAAAATATAAAATTGGATATTTAACTAATACCAAAAACGAGTATGATAGACCTTATCAGAGATAAGAAGATGAGGAGATGATTTTATGTCATATAAAAAAATATTAACAATTCAGGATATTTCCTGTGTGGGTCAGTGTTCGCTCACAGTAGCACTTCCTATTATTTCAGCTTGCGGTATTGAAACCTGTGTGCTTCCATCAGCAGTGCTTTCTACACATACTGGAGGATTTACAGGCTTTACCTTCCGTGATTTGACAGAAGATATGCCAAAAATTAAAGACCATTGGGTAAAAGAAGGTATTAAATTTGACGCTATTTATACTGGGTATTTGGGAAGTACAAAACAAATTGATTATGTGGTAGATATTTTCAACGCTACTGCTTCTGATACTTGCGTGAAAGTTGTGGACCCAGCCATGGCAGACAACGGAAAATTATATGTCGGTTTCGATGCAGAGTTTGTAGAAGCAATGAAAGGACTTTGTGGAAAAGCAGATTATATTTTGCCAAACCTTACAGAAGCTTGTTTCCTCACAGGTATGGAATACAAGACAGAGTACGATAGAGCATATATTGATGAAATACTCGAGAAATTAACCGCGTTGGGATGTAAAAATATTGTTTTCACAGGTGTATCTTATAAACCAGGCACAACAGGTGTGGTTGTTTATGAAAATGGACAGTACTCATATTACGAACAACTTCTTTTGCCAAATAGCTGCCATGGAACAGGCGATATCTACGCTTCAGCATTTGTGGGCGCATTCGTAAGAGGAAAGAGTGCTTATGATGCGGCTAAGATTGCAGCTGATTATACAGCAGAATGCGTTAAGGCAACAGCAGCAGAAGAAAATCACTGGTATGGAGCAAAATTTGAACCAGTAATCTGTAAATTAATTTCTGCATTAAATGAATAGTAAAAAAAGATGCTGGCTAAAAACCAGCATCTTTTAACATATTCATCTTAGTAATTTTCAACTTTTCTTTCAAAGTGAGCTTGTGGATGTGCACATGCTGGACAAACTTCTGGAGCATCTGGTCCTTCATGGATGTAACCACAGTTGTTACATTTCCATCCAAGAGGAGCATCGCCTTTGAATGTTGTTCCGTTTCTGTAGCTTTCTAATAATTTGAGGTAACGTCTTTCGTGAGCTGCCTCAACCTTAGCAACAAATTCAAATTTAACTGCTAATTCTTCGAATCCTTCTTCTCTGGCTTCTCTAGCCATACGAGCGTACATTTCTGTCCATTCTTCGTTTTCGCCAGCTGCAGCGTCAACTAAGTTTGCTTCTACACTGCCAATTCCGTGGAACTCTTTGAACCACATTTTAGCATGTTCTTTTTCTTGGTTAGCTGTTTCTTCAAAAATATTAGCCATTTGTACAAAACCAGCTTTTCTAGCTGCTGATGCGTAATATGTATATTTGTTACGAGCTTGAGACTCACCTGCAAATGCTTCCATTAAATTCTTTTCTGTTTTTGTTCCTGCGTATTTAGACATAGTAAAATCCTCCTTAAAATACTATCTTTTGTAAAACTTCTACAAATCAGCCTTTACCAATTTGTAGAAGTTTAATAAATCATATTATGCTTCTTCGAAAACTTCTTTTCCTAATCCACAGATTGGACAAAGGAAATCTTCTGGAACATCTTCCCAGGCTGTACCTGGAGCGATACCGTTATCTGGATCTCCAACTACTGGGTCGTATTCATAACCGCAAGGGCAAATATATTTCATAGTCTTTACTTCCTTTCTATATATAATTATGCGAAGTATCTCTTAAGAAGACCTTCGAATGCTTTTCCGTGTCTTGCTTCATCTCTAGCCATTTCATGAACTGTATCATGAATTGCATCGAGTCCAAGTTCTTTTGCACGTTTTGCAAGGTCAAATTTACCTGCTGTAGCACCGTTTTCAGCGTCTACACGGAGTTCAAGATTCTTCTTTGTGCTGTCTGTAACAACTTCACCTAATAATTCAGCAAATTTTGCTGCGTGTTCAGCTTCTTCCCAAGCTGCTTTTTCCCAGTATAAACCGATTTCTGGGTATCCTTCTCTGTGAGCTACTCTAGCCATTGCTAAATACATACCAACTTCTGAGCATTCGCCTTCAAAGTTTGCTCTAAGGTCCATGATAATGTCTTCTCTAACGCCCTGAGCAACACCAACTACGTGTTCTGCTGCCCATTCTCTTTCACCTTTTTGTTCTTTGAATTTTTCTGCTGGCACTCTACATTGAGGGCATCTTTCTGGTGCAGAATCTCCTTCATGAACATAACCACATACTGAACAAACAAATTTCTTCATATTATTTCCTCTCCTTTTATAAAATTTATTTTGTTTTTTATCTTTTGAAATTAGTAATAGTTACTAATATTAATTTAGCATACTTATATGAGATTGTCAATTACTTTCTTTAAATTTATTGATTATTTATACAATCACTACAAGTGCCATAAAACATCATGGAATGACTTTCAATAATTCCATCAAAATGCTCATTTGCTGCTTCATTCACATGGGTAAGCTCTTTCAAATCTAAATCAATTACATTCCCACATTTTGTGCAGCAGAAGTGATAGTGGGGAGCGGTGCGTCCATCAAACCGATCTCCTCCGTTTGGAGTAGTAATCTTAATTGCCTCTCCTAAATCCGCTAACAGATTCAGATTCCGGTATACAGTTCCTAAACTGATATTAGGAAACTCTTGTCTTACACTCATATAAACCATATCTGCAGTTGGGTGTTCACAAGAACTATTAAGATATTCTTTGATGGATTCCCTTTGTCTACTATATTTTAATGTACTCAAATGAATCCTCCTCTCAAAGTTAATAATAATAATGATTACTATAATTATATTATACATGATATTTTGTACTTGTCAAGATACAATTATTAAAAAATGTTAAAAAATGTTGACATATAATTTGCAACTTGTTATAATTGCAACCGTAACATATGTAACAATTATGTAACAATTATAAAAATTTTGTAACGGAGGTCCTTATGAAGGCAAATTTCGTAAAAAAAGGAATCATTATAGCGGCACTTGCAAGTGTTATATTAATTCCAGTAGAGCAAGTAGTGGCTGCCGAAGTGAAGTCGCTCACAACTGCTTTTAAGCAAGAAGTGAATAGTGAAATTGATGCGAATGCTTTAACGAATGCACTTGCCGAGGTCAAAAAAGAGACTAACGCTACAGAAGTCATTAAGATAAAAAGCGCGGAAGAAATGCAGTTTGAAAAAATGTTTGAGAGCAAAGCTTTCGCAAACGTGTCGGGAGAGTATTTATTAGTAAATGTAACAGCAGATGAAAACAGTGACTGGACAGGTAAAGTATTCAACATGTCTGTAGTTGAAATTACAGGTGAAGAAAATGGCTTTATGGCAATTCAGTCAGGAGATGTAGTTGGTTACGTAAAAGCTGAAAACCTTATTATAGGAAAGGATGCAGTTGCAACAGCAAAAGCAGCATTAGAAGCAGCATTCCCAGAACAAGATGTTTATACATTATCTGAGGAACAAATTTTTGAAAGCTTTTCAGTAGGCGAGACAAGAGAGGCAGAAGAAGCAAGACTTGCAGCGGAAGAGGCAGCAAGAATCGCAGCGGAAGAAGCAAGAATCGCTGCAGAGAAAGCTGCTAAGTTGCAACAAGGAAAAGATCTTATCAGCTACGCAAAGCAGTTTATCGGAAATCCATATGTATATGGCGGTTCAAGCTTAACAAGAGGAACGGACTGTTCTGGTTATGTTAAATCCGTATATGCTCACTATGGAATTTATTTACCACGCACATCTTATAGCATGAGAAGTGTAGGAACTTCTGTAAGCTACAGTGATATGCAGCCAGGAGATATTGTATGTTATTCTGGACACGTAGCACTTTATGCAGGCGATGGAATGATTGTACATGCTGCAAATGAAGAAGATGGTATCACGATAGATAGTGTCAACTATGATAGAATTATTACAATCAGAAGAATGTTTTAAACCAATTGTTCAAATCGCACAAAAATATATTTTTTTGTAGAAAAAAGTAGAAAAGGTCTAAAGCCAAAAAACCGAGTTATCCACATTTTAAATGCAAAAAAACGTGATAAAACCGAGTTTTACACAAAGTTATCCACATTATCCACATAAAAAGGTGTGAAAAGTGTGGATTATTTTTTTGAAAAAAAGAACAAACGTTTTGTAGATAAATAATAAAAATCATATTTTGTCGAAGAAATTTGGATAAAATTATTGACTTTTGAGAAATCTAAATATTAAAAAATATTGAAAAACAATTCTGACAATTTAAAGTTGTTCTTTTAAAATCTGTGGAACTATTGTATAGTAGACATATAAACATGTGCGAAAGAAGAAGGAGAGCATGAATATGAGTAAAAGAAGAAGACGGAAAAGGACGAGCCCCGTTCTATGGATTTTATTAGGAATTGTATGTGTGCTAATTTTAGTGGCAGCATACTTTGCTGCAACAATGATTTCAGAATACAATAGTAAAGGTGCTCTTAAAGGGGAAACCGTAACGATTGAAATTAAGCAGGGCGAAGGAACCTGGGATATTGCTGCAAAGCTTAAGGAAGAAGGTCTCATTCGTTATAAGAGTGTATTTTATTTGAAGGCGAGAAATATGGGAGCAACCAGCAAGCTTCGCTATGGTACATTTACGATTTATAAGGAAGCAGGTCTGGAATCCATTATTAATTCGCTGGTTAGTGGCGGCGCAATGAAGGAAGAGACCCGGTTCACTGTGCCAGAAGGATA
This sequence comes from Tyzzerella sp., assembly GCA_017465565.1. Lineage (GTDB taxonomy): Bacteria > Bacillota > Clostridia > Lachnospirales > Lachnospiraceae > Faecalimonas. Next base: position 29,652 of record JAFTWA010000049.1, on the reverse strand, counting down.
TACCATCGAGCAGATAGCTGTGAAGCTGGAGGAAGAAGGAATTTGTCTTGAGAGTGAGTTTCTTCAGGCGGTAGAACAGGAATACGACTATTGGTTCTTAGAATCCATTCCTGCGGATGCAGAGGTAAGATACAGACTGCAGGGATTTTTATATCCGGAGACTTATGCGATTGCAGATGATATGACAGCAGAAGATATTGTTGTTACTATGTTAGAGCAATTTGGCAATATATACACGAAAGATATGGAAGCGAAAGCTATTGCACTTGGCAAAACCACATATGAAGTGGTAATTGAAGCATCTATTATTGAGCGTGAAACAGGTGTTGATGCCGAGAAAAATACGATTGCGGGTGTAATCAAGAATCGTCTGGAAGACGGAATGAAATTACAAATTGACCCAACATTCCTCTATCCAATAACGGAAGGGCTTTATGATATTACAGACGTGACATATGAGCACACGCTTTATGATTCACCTTATAATACGTATCAAAATGCCGGCCTGCCACCGGGACCAATTGCAAACCCTGCACTGTCATCTTTGGAGGCGGCGTTAAATCCTGAGGACCATGATTATTTCTACTATCATACAGATACAGACAAAAATGATGGAAGCCATCTTTTTACAAAAACATACCAGGAACATCTAAATACACAATAGCAGATAAAGGATTGCTTATTTAGAAAAATGGTATTATAATAAAGGAACGAAAAACAGAAGGAGGAGTCAAAATGATAACAAAAGACATGACAATTGGTCAACTTATCATGGCATTCCCTAACGTAGCACCAATCTTAATGGAAGTTGGAATGCACTGCCTTGGATGTCCATCTGCACAGGCTGAAACATTAGAAGAAGCTGCAATGGTACATGGAATTGATGCAGATTTATTAGTTGAAAAAATCAATGCATTTGTAAACGCATAAAAAGATTTATGAAATTCTGAATACGAAAAAAGTGTTGGAACCTGGATTAGATTCCAACACTTTTTTTATTGTTTTACTAAATACAACTTAGTTGCTGAACTGCACTTTCCGATACGATGATCTCACAATGCTCTTCCAGGTATGCAAGCACGGCACTAGATACCTTTTCTGCAGAGCCATATTCAGAAAGCATATTGCAAATCTTATTAAACTCTGCAATCGTATGCTCTGACTGGGACAGTGCCAGCACATACATGCTATTTGGAGCATCCTTATATAAAGTATTTGCGCCGTTATAAATATTCTTTAGAAGGTGGCTGGCGTGAATCACGCAGTCGATGCTGGCAAATGAAAATAACCGGATGCGGGGAACCTTCTTATCTTTCTCTGGGTCTTTGTGTGCCGGTTTGGCCGCGTCAGATACCACACCCTTCATCTTATTAATTAAATCAAGAATTTCTTCTGCGCCTTCTAATTTATCTAGCATGGCATGTTTCTTACTTTCAAAATCATGTGCAGCTGCGCCAAATCTTGAAAATTTAGAATCAAGTTCTTCTGGATCATCTACTTTTGTAATGATGAGTACGATAGAATCTGCAGCTGCAGGAATTGCCTCAATCATAAGCGGCATATCTTCAACCTCAAAACCAAATTCAGCAGAGGCTCTTTGCATCATATCATGGAAAAGTGATTTTGCTTTCTCGCCGCCACAAACAAGTTCACTGAGCTTAATCTGTCGGTCAGCCAAGTCGGCACGTGTTAAAGTACAGCGTATCTGATTGTCATTCAGTTTCTCAATCTTCATAATCATCACTTCCTATCTAAATATATTTTTTGTTTGTATTAGTATAAACAAAAACAAAAAATATGTAAAGAAAATTTCTGTAAACTTTCTTGTGCATGGATTTATATACACAATTATGTGGAAAATGTGGATAACTATGTGGATAACTTGTGGATATTATGTTGATACTATGTGGAAAATTCTTCTTATGTTAGAAAATACAAGGACTAACACTGTGGAAAAGAAATAAACAAAATAGTACTTGAAATTATGAAATTCGCAAGATTATAATCTTAGTACAAGAAGATAGTATGTCAGGTAACTATGTTTTATATGTAAGGAGGGACGTATTATCATTAAAAAAATTTTCCAATTCTCAATGTAAGCATTTCATGTTCTTTTATTATTATCATCAAAAAACATTTCAGTTGTATATCAATTATCATTTCGAAAAGATTTATTCGAATCAAAATTTCCAAACAAATTTTAACCTATCTTCTTGCCTAGCAGACATAATTCATAATATATCACAAGAGCCTCATGGAATAGAGTTATGGAAGCCGTAGTTACCAATGCCACATGGAGGAGACTAACTATGAACGATGAAAAAATTAAAAATTTATTTGCAGAATTGGAAGAATATGAACATTCAGGTGTTAGCATAACGCTCGATGACTATCCGGCAAGCCCGATGCAGATTGTTGCGGCGTACATGGTAAAAGAAGAGTCCGCATACATGAGAGATTATGTGTGGGACGAGGCTGGCCATGTAACGGAACTCGGTTTTCACAATATAAAAGAGAACTAAATGATGTCAGATACCCCTCTAGCATTAGAATTGTGAAAATTGTCGAAAGTTAATGACTCAAAGAGCAAATGTTGATATAATAGATGGGAGTAGGAGGTGTGTCATGGGAGAAAGAATCAGACCAAGAACACAGAAAAGCAGAAACCGAATGCGGGCCCAGATGCTTAAGCGTAGAAAGAAAATACTGAAAATGCGAATTGGCTTTTTCATTATGTTAATTATAGCAGTTATAATAGGCGCGGTTCTTATTAAGAAGTACAGTCCGTCGAAAGAAGAAGCAAATCTTGAAAAGTATTATGGAATTACACAAGAGAGTCAAGTGGCTGTTGTAATTGATAATGAAATTGTGCAGGCGGCAGGAAAGATTTTTGATGGCAAAACGTATCTGGAATACTCAGTTGTCCGCGATTATCTGAATGGACGGTTTTATGTGGATATAAACGAAAACATTTTATTATACACATTGGCAGATGGAACAATTAAAGCAGAGGTAGGAAGTCAGGAGTACACATTCCAGAAGGAATCGAAAGAAAAAGACTATGTGATTTTGAAGATGGAAGGAAATGCAGCGTATATTGCGCTTGATTTTGTGCAGGAATATACAAACATGGAGTTCCAAACATATGAAGACCCTGAACGTATTGTGATTGTAAGCGAGTGGGGAGAGAAGACGGTTGCTACTGTAAGAAAAAGTACGAAGCTTCGAAGTGAAGGAAATATCAAGAGCTCAATTTTGACGAGTCTCTCTAGAAAAGACAAGGTTACAATCATTGAAAAAGAAAAAGAATGGGCGAAAGTCCGTACAAAAGATGGATTTATTGGCTATATCAATAGCAGCCATCTGAAGGATGAGGCTGTGGAGATTGTAGACAGAGCGTTTAAAACGCAGAAATATCCGAACATTTCAAAAAACTACACAATCAATATGGGCTGGCATGTGGTAGAGGACAAATCAGTAAATAATACTGTATTACAAACCATTGCCGATACCAAAGGGTTAACTACGATATCACCGACCTGGTTTACGGTTGCTGATACAGATGGAGATTTGACATCTCTGGTAAGCTCCCAGTATGTCAATTACGCAGAACGGTCGAACATAGAAGTGTGGGCGCGTGTAAGTGACTGCGAAGGCGGAATTAATTCTGCCGAGGCGTCCTATGAGCTTTTAAGCCATACTTCAAACCGTGAAAATCTGGTAAGTCAGTTGATAGCAGAAGTCCTCAGAAACAATATTGACGGTATCAACGTGGATTTCGAAAATATTTCGAAGGAATGCGGAGAACATTATCTTCAATTTCTTCGTGAATTATCTGTAATGTGCAGACAAAATGGAATTATTCTGTCAGTGAGCAACCCTGTTCCTTCAGAGGATAATGCGCATTATAATCTGGAAGAGCAAGGAATTGTGGTGGATTATGTCATTATAAAGAATTATGATGAACACGAGCAAGGCTCGCCGGTGAGCGGTCCTGTTGCTTCGCTTGAGTTTGTGGAAAATGGAATCAAAAAGGCTTTGGAATCAGTTCCAAATGAGAAACTGATTAATGCAGTTCCATTCTACACAAGACTTTGGACGGAGACTCCAAAGTCAGAGGAAGAGCTGGCAGCAGAAGAGGGAACGGAGGCAGCAGAGTATGCTGTTAAGGTTACAAGTGAGCTTTACAGAATGAAGACCTCGAAGTCTGCTGTTGAAAATGCTGGAGCAGAGATTGTATTGGACGCAGATACGAATCAAAATTATGCGCAGTGGGAAGTCGAAGGCGCGACATACAAGATTTGGCTCGAGGATGAGACCGCACTGGAAGCGAAGCTTCAATTGATGAAAGAGTATAAGCTGGCAGGAACAGCCGCATGGAGACTTGGATACGAAAGCAGCAGTGTCTGGGACTTGATTATGAAATATGTAAATTAACCTGGTGAGAAGGACTGAATTTTCAGTCCTTCTTTTGCATATATTTGTATCAAAAACTCTTGGAGTTTATTCATGAAAAGAAAAATTGAACTATTTATGGTGTTGTTTCTGCTGATAGGAGCAATTGTGGCGAGCTGGAAGCTGAGTGAGCTGTCTGCCAGTGTTGCAGATGTGCAGAAGGATACAAATGAAGAGGTGGTGATTGTGATTGACCCTGGCCATGGCGGGGAGGACCCGGGAAAGGTTGGGGTGAATGATGCCCTTGAAAAGGACATTAACCTGCAGATTGCCCAGAAATTGAAGCCTCTCCTGGAAGCAGAAGGCATTAAGATTGTCATGACAAGGGAGGATGACGAGGTGCCAAATGATAATAGGCAGGATTTACAGGAAAGGGTGAAGATGATTAATGACACCAATCCGAGTATCGTAGTCTGCATCCATCAGAACAGCTTTCAGGATGCGGATGTGAAGGGCGCACAGGTATTCTATTACACTGGCTCAGAAATTTCTGAAAAAGCAGCACAAATTTTGCAGGAAGAATTCAAAGCAATGGATACGAGTAATGCCAGAGAGATAAAGGCAAATGACAGCTATTACATATTGAGAAAGACAGAGGTTCCGGCCGTGATTGTGGAATGTGGCTTTCTAAGTAACTATGAAGAAGCGGAAAAATTAGTTACAGAGGAATATCAGGATAAAATTGCTTCAGCAATTTGCTCAGGGATTATAAAATGGCTAGATAAATAGTATAAATAATGCTATAATGAAAGTTATGAAAACGATAATAGAAAAAATAGACAAAAATCAAATAGATGAACAGATTATCGAGCAGGCAGGCGACATACTGCAGCAGGGAGGACTTGTAGCATTTCCTACGGAGACCGTGTACGGATTAGGAGCCAACGCATTAGATGAGGAAGCTGCAAAAAAGACTTATGCTGCAAAAGGACGTCCAAGCGATAATCCACTTATCGTTCATATTGCTGATGTCGGAGTGTTGGACCTTATAGTTACACATGTTCCTGAAAAGGCACAAAAGATAATGGAGAAGTTCTGGCCAGGTCCACTTACACTTATTTTTAACAAAAATGAGAACGTGCCACTCGGAACCACAGGAGGACTTTCTACGGTTGCCATTCGTATGCCCGTTCATGAAATTGCATTGGCTTTGATACGTGCAGGCGGTGGATTTATCTCGGCACCAAGTGCGAATACATCAGGGCGCCCAAGTCCCACAAGTGCAGAACATGTGGCGGAGGATTTGGACGGAAAAATTGATATGATTATCGATGGCGGAAGCGTAGAGATTGGTGTGGAATCCACGATTCTTGATATGACAGTTGACCCGCCGATGATTCTGAGGCCTGGTGCGGTTACGAAGGAAATGCTGGAGGAAGTCATTGGAGAAGTGGCGGTAGACCAGACGCTTTTGGTGGATGATGCGAAAGAGGCGCCAAAGGCTCCAGGCATGAAGTATCGCCATTATGCACCGAAGGCACAGCTGATGATTGTGGAAGGTGAGACCGGGGAAGCTGTAAAAGCCATCAAACAGATTGCATATGAACAGACAAGGCTTGGATACAAGGTTGGAATTATCGCAACAAATGAAACGATTGACTCATATACGACTGGAATTATAAAGAGTATTGGTGCAAGAAGTAATGAGAATACTATTGCAAAGAATTTATATAAAGTGCTTCGTGAATTCGATGAAGAAGAGGTCAGTTATATTTACAGCGAAGCATTCGACACAGAGGGCATCGGTTATGCAATTATGAATCGTCTGGATAAAGCGGCTGGGCATCACACGATACAGGCAGGTGATATTACAAAGCTGCAGAAGTACAGAAGAATACTCTTTGTGAGCAATAGTGATAATTGCAGAGGGCCGATGGCAGCAGAGCTGCTCAGAAACGAATCCCTTAACAAGGAATATGCGATTGAATCGCGGGGAATGGTTGTGCTTTTCCCAGAACCGGCAAATCAAAAGGCGGAAGCGATTATGAGAAGCCAGCAGATGACGTTAGAAAAGCATGTTGCGACACAGCTGGAAGAAGCCGATTTGGATGACGATACATTGGTACTCACATTTGACGAAAAGCGGAAATGGAAAATTATTTCCGATTATGAAAACGTGAAAAATGTGTATACTTTAAATGAATATATCGATGATGAAAGATTTGTTCCCTCATCACATGGACAACCTCTGGTTGTATACGGAGAGAATTTCGAGTTGATGAGAGAATTAATAAAGAAACTTGCGGATAAATTAAATGAGGAGGGCTAAAACGCATGATAGCAATTGGATGTGACCACGGAGGATACGGATTAAAATTAGAGATTATGAAGTATTTAGAAAAAGCCGGAGTAGAATATAAGGATTTCGGATGCGACGGCGAAGCAGTAGATTACCCAATCTACGCAAGAAAAGTTGGACAAGCTATTTTGGACGGCGAATGTGAAAAAGGAATCTTAATTTGTGGAACAGGAATCGGTATTTCGATTGCAGCAAACAAAATGAAAGGAATCCGCTGCGCATTATGTTCTGACTGCTTCTCAGCAGAAGCAACAAGATTACACAATGATACGAATATTGTAGCATTAGGCGGACGTGTGATTGGACCTGAATTGGCTGTGAAGATTGTAGATACATTTTTAAACACACCATTCTCGGGCGACGAGCGTCATGTACGTCGTATTGACATGATTGAATAGGAAGTACGGAGGATAAATTTATGTCTGGAAAAAGAACGGATTACATTTCTTGGGACGAGTACTTTATGGGAGTTGCGGTGCTTTCAGGTATGCGTTCAAAGGACCCTAACACACAGGTTGGCTGCTGTATTGTGAGCCAGGATAACAAGATTCTTTCTATGGGCTACAACGGACTTCCTAAGGGATGCTCTGATGATGATTTCCCATGGGAGAGAGAAGGGAATCCATTAGAAACAAAGTATTTATATACAGCACACAGTGAGCTGAATGCGATTTTGAACTATAGCGGCGGAAGTCTTGCTGGTGCCAAATTGTATGTATCATTATTCCCATGTAATGAATGTGCAAAGGCAATTATTCAGTGTGGTATCAAGGAAGTAATCTATGATTGTGACAAGTATTGTGACACACCATCCATTATTGCGTCAAAGAGAATGCTGGAAGCGGCAGGCGTAAAATATACACAATATCAGAGAACAGGCAGAGAAATTCATTTTACGATTTAATCAATTGGGGACGTAGTAAAATTAAATTTTACTACGTCCCCAATTGCGTTTAGTGGTGTCCCCAAATTTACACCACTAAAGTGTTAAAGCATTTTTGCCTGCTTTAATAAAAACCGGTATTTTTTCCAGGCAGCATTACTTTCGTAAATATAGCAATCGATTAAATCAGGATCCATGGCATACTGGAAATTATGGTACGCACAATCCATCTGTTTTTTCACCTGCTCGATTTCTTCTCGAAGTTCTTCATCCAGACTATCTTTAGGGAGTGATTTTTGAAATAAACTCATCCGATACCTCCACGACTCATTTTCCTCTTTTTATATAGTATAGCCAGAATTTCTTTTTTATTTACATTTTTTAAATAATGGAGCCATAGAATGTTAAAAAAGGAATTTGTATGAAAGAAAAAAATAATTTTTTGGTAAATTTTATCATTCGCGGGATTTTGGGCATGGGTCTGATTTTCTTCGCAAACCAGTATTTTGAATATAAAGAAATCGCGTTGCAGGTGGGATGGAATGCGGTTTCTTTCCTGACTTCAGGTTTTTTGGGACTGCCGGGAGTCGCCATGCTTTATGGAATCGTGGCAATTCCAATTTTATAGAAATTGCACAAAGATAAATAAATTGCAAAAAGTCACTAGACAATTGAAAATTAGATGATTATAATACAACGTACAAGTTAGTTATTCTTAAATTTCTGAATTTCAAAAGCCGATTCAGGCGAAAAAAATCCAAAGAGAAATGAAATAAAAGGACAAGGAGGAATTATTTGAGTGAAAAAAATCTTGTAATATGTGACAGTGAATTTTGCTACGCGGATAGTCTTGCTGAGAATATATTAGGGCGGAGAGAGCTGAATGTAAAAGTATATACCTTCACATGCCTGGAGAAGGTGACGCTATTTTTGCAAGAAAAGAAAATACATATTCTGATTGTAGATGAAGGATATACGCTGGAGGAGCGAAGCCAGACCGGGGCGGAGCAAATTTTCGTGTTAATGCGCGGCGGTGTTATGGAGCTCGGCGAAAATGAGCAGGCGATTTACAAGTACCAATGTGCGGACCAGATCATTCATCAGGTGTTTGAGGCGTATGTGGAGAAGACAAACGAGGATGTGCTCCGGCATATCCGGAAAAACCGCACTTGCTTGGAGGCAATTTATTCACCGATTCACGGAATCGGAAAAACAAGCTTTGCAATTGCACTTGGAAAGGAACGGGCAAAGAAGGAGCGGATACTGTATCTGAATCTGGAAGAGTATGCTGGATTTGAAGAGGAAATTTCAGATGAGAGTCAATTGAATCTGGGAGACCTGCTCTATTACATAAGGCAAAGTGAAGGCCATTTTGGAATCCGGCTTCAGTCAGCGGTGCAAAAGCTCGGGGAACTGGACTATGTGCCGCCGATTTTCCTATCGGTTGATTTGAAAGAGGTAACCTTTGAGGAATGGAAAGCATTTTTGGAGCAGCTCATGGCTTTAAGTCTGTATGACACGATTTTGCTCGACCTTGGCGAAGGTGTACAGGGACTTTTTCCGATTTTGCAAATGTGCGACAGGATTTATATGCCCGTCAAGGAAGATGCAATTTCCAGCCAGAAGCTATTCCGGTATGAGCGCTGTCTGGAAAGGCTGGAGCTTGAGAAAATACCACGCATTACGCATCGTTTCGTGATGCCGGAGGATGCGGAGGAATATGTGAAAATACGAATGAAGGAGGAAGAGTAGATGCTATATTTGGAAGAGCTTCAAGAGAAAATTTTAGAAGAACTAGACTTGTCAAAGGAAATCGCTGATGAAGAAATCACAGAGCTCATTCATCGGCTTATCAAAGAGAAAGGAAAGGAAACCTATCTTCCGCTTCGGCAGAAGACGGTGCTTGGAAGAGAACTATTTAACGCTTTTCGAAAGCTGGACGTGTTGCAGGAGCTTCTGGAGGATGATGAGATTACAGAGATTATGATTAATGGAACGCAGAACATTTTTATCGAAAAAGAGGGAAAGCTTATTGAGCTTCAGAGACGATTTGTAAACAGAAATAAACTAGAGGATATCATACAGCAGATTGTGGCGAATGCAAACCGAATCGTAAACGAAGCATCTCCGATTGTGGATGCGAGACTGGAGGACGGCTCCAGAGTAAATATTGTTCTATATCCGATTGCCCTCAATGGTCCGATTGTCACAATTCGAAAATTCCCAAAAGTGACAATGACAATGGCAGAATTAATCCGGAGAGGGTCTATCAGCCCAGAAATTGCAGAACTTCTAGAAAAACTGACGGTCGCAAAATACAATATTTTTGTAAGCGGCGGTACGGGGTCTGGTAAAACCACATTTCTAAATGCCTTATCAAATTATATTCCAAAGGATGAAAGAATCATTACAATTGAAGACAGCGCGGAGCTGCAAATAGAGGGCGCACCGAATCTGGTCCGCCTGGAGTCGCGAAATGCAAATGTGGAAGGAACGGGGGAGATTTCGATTCGAGATTTACTGAAAACGGCACTTCGAATGAGACCCTCGCGCATTATTGTAGGTGAGGTCAGAGGGAGCGAGGCAATTGACATGCTCCAGAGTCTGAATACAGGGCACTGCGGTGCGAGCAGCGGGCATTCCAACAGTCCGCAGGATATGTTAAGCCGCTTGGAAACGATGGTTTTGACGGGAATGGAGATACCGCTTCCGGCCATACAGCGGCAGATTGCATCTGGCATCGATTTGATTGTTCATCTGGGAAGGCTCCGTGATAAAAGCAGAAAGGTGCTGCAGATTGTGGAGGTGCTAGGGTATGAGGAGGGGGAAATTAAGCTACAGACACTGTATGAGTTTCAGGAGCGTGAAGTCATTGGTGGGAGGATTCAAGGAGAATGGGTAAAAATTCATGAAGTACAAAAGAGAGAGAAATTATTGGCAGCAGGATATTCATAAAAGGGAATATCTAAAGGCTGTCTTGCAGGGAATTCTGTTAATTGGCACGGTTTCCTATCTGTTTTATGGCACAGTTCTAGGTGCAATTCTATTATCACCATACCTAATCTGGTATTTAAAATCCTGGCAAAAAGAAATGATCAAGAAAAAGAGGCAGTCATTCCGTACGCAGTTTAAAGAGGCGATACAGTCCCTTTCCGCAGCACTGAGTGTGGGATATTCTGTGGAAAATGCAATGCGGGAAGCAGTTAAGGATTTGAAAAATATTTACAAAAAAGAAGAGCTGATTCTGAGGGAGCTTGCTTTTATGATTCGTCAGCTTCAGATGAATATGACAGCAGAAAATGTTTTACAGGAATTTGCGGCCCGCACTGGCGATGAGGATGTGCAGACCTTTGTGACGGTATTTGCCATGGCAAAGCGGAGTGGTGGAGACACGCTGGAAATTATCCGAAATGCCGTGCGTCAGATGAGTGAAAAGATTGAAGTGGAAAGGGAAATCGTCACCATCATGTCAGCAAAAAAACTGGAATTCCGAATCATGACCGCCATTCCATTTGCAATGATTTTGTATCTGAAAATTAGCTTTCCCGAGTTTCTGGACGTGCTGTATGGAAATATTTTTGGAATTATCGTGATGACTGTTTGCCTCTTTATTTATCTTATCGCATACGAAGGTGGCAGACGAATCGTAGAAATCGAGGTGTGAGATGATTATTTGTATTGGAATATATATTATATTGTTGGCTCTCTGGCTGTTGCAAAAAAAGCTGCCTAAAAGCATTTTTCTGGTTCTGTTTCTTTGTAACACCTTAGCGCTTGGTCTGTTTGTCATGGAGAGAATCTCTGCTGGGGAAGAAATCAAGGTTACGAGAAACACTTATGGAGATGGCAGTAAGCAGGAAGAATATGAGGTAGTAATCGGGGATGAAGAGGAATCGGAGTCCTTCGAACTGGAAGTTTCGGAGCAGGAGTACACAGGTGAGGAAATAGAGGAGCTTTTCCAGAAGGTAATGGAAGAATTAGACACCGTAATTCTGGCAGAAAACGAAAGCTTTAACCGGGTGGAGACCGATTTGAATCTGGTAACCAGTCTTGGGGATTATCCAGTACAGATTCAGTGGGAACTGGATTCTTATGAGGTGATGGACATCGCGGGAAGCATTCGGGAGGAGCATGTGACAGAGTCGGGGACACTCATCGAAATCCGCGGCACGATTTCCTATCTGGAGGAAAAAGTAATTTATGTGAGACATGCCATGGTTTATCCGGTTACCAGGGAGGGTACAGAAAAGCTGCTTTATGAGATTGAGCTTGCCTTAAAGGAGAGGGAGGCTGGCACCAGGAAGGAAGCGAGCTTTACCCTGCCAGATGAGGTGTCTGGAGTGGCGCTAACGTGGAGTCGGAAAAATGGCAGCGAAGGGTATTATGTGCTTCTCATGGGAATTGTACTGGCGGTATTCATCGTGTACCGGGAAAAAGAGAAGGGGAAGAAAGCAGCGCAGCTCCGAAAAGATGATTTGCTCCGTGGGTATCCCGGCATGATTAGCAAATTTACCATGCTCCTTGATACAGGAATGACAGTAAAGCATGCGTGGGAGAAAATCGTGCAGAATTATGAGCAGCAGAAAGAACAGATGGGAGCCCAGACCGTTTATGAAGAAATGAGCACCACGCTTCATGAGATACAGGGAGGAATCCCAGAGGGTGAAGCCTATGAGCGGTTTGGAAAGCGGTGCGAGATGACAATTTACCTAAAATTTGGCGCAATGCTATCTCAGAATCTGCGGAAAGGAAGCCGTGGCATTTCGGACATTCTCCGGATGGAGGCGATTCAATCCTTTGAGAACCGCAAGAGCCAGGCGAAAAGGCTGGGCGAGGAGGCAGGAACGAAGCTTCTGATGCCAATGATGGGAATGCTGGCAGTGGTGCTAATCATGGTGATGGTTCCAGCATTTCTGACGATGCAGTTGTAATTATTTTAACAAGTATATACAAAGGAAGGAGAAATTTATATGAATCATTTTTGGGCTTTTTGGACAAGAGTAAAGAGAAAACGCACGAAAGCGTCTGTGATGGTTGAGATCATCCTGATTATCGTTGTGTTAATTATGTTAGTGGCGATTTTTAAATCGCAGTTAACCAGTCTGGTAGGTGATATTTTTGACAAGATTACAAAAGAGGGACTGGCGATTTAAAGGAGAAATCACGGCGTTTTTAAGCCTGATTTTTATACTCATGCTTTCAGTTGTGGCGGCCTCGTTTGCAAGCGCATCCATGCAAGTGAAAAAAAGCAGCCAGCGGGCGAAGATGAACATGGCGCTGGAGAGCGTTTTTGCAGAATATCATCAGGGGATGCTGGAGCATTATGATTTGTTTGTCCGGTCTGGGTGTGATGAGAGCACCATCAAAAACCGGCTTCAGTACTACGGGATGACGGATATGCAGCAGTCCGTTACCAAGTCGGAGCTGCTGACAGACAATCAAGGGCTTCCATACTATCAGCAGGCAGTCCGGTATATGAAGAATTGGCTTGGAATGGACGGTGCCATTGGAGGAGGAGGCAGTTCTGATTTTGAGACAGATTCTTCGATAGAAATATTAGAGGAACAGACTGCAAGTAATTTATCTGATTTGCTGTCACAAGGGGAAGCCACGCTTCCGGAAGAAAATAATCCGCTAAACAATATACAAAATCTAAAAAATTCAAGTCTATTATCCATTCTGGTTCCAAATCCGGAAAATTTATCACACAGGAGTCTTACCATTTCCAATCTTCCATCGAATCGAACGCTGCAAAGTGGCACAGGTCGATTTGAAGACGCGGAAGGAGAAGGTGGAATTGCAGAAAAAGCATTTTTTGTGGCGTATCTTTTCGAGCATTTTTCAGATGCGTCAGAGGAGAGAAACCTAAATGCCTTGTCATATGAGTTGGAATACATTCTCTGTGGCAATCGGGTTGACAGTGAGAATCTGGAAGATACTTTGCAGAAAATTTTGAAAATAAGAATGGCACTAAATTATGGTTACCTACAGACAGATGAAATGAGAAAAGCAGAGGCGGAAGTGATGGCAATTACGCTTTGCAGTCTCATTCAAATACCAGGAATTACCGAAGTAGTAAAGCAGGCAATCCTGCTTGCGTGGGCATACGGCGAGAGTATCGTTGACCTTAAAGTGCTCATGAAGCAGGATAAGGTGCCTCTTTGGAAGACGTCGGAAACATGGCAGCTGCAGCTTTCAAATCTTGCAAAGCTTGGTACCAGCGAGGAAGTGAATGATGCGAAAACCCATGAGACGGGTCTGCATTATCAAGATTATTTAAAGGGGCTTCTCCTATTGGAAGACAGAGAAGCCCTCTGTATGAGGAGCCTCGATTTAATCGAGAGCAATCTGTCCATTCGGACAGATGAGTGTATGACGAGGGTAGAAATCAAAAGCGACTATCAATTAAGGGAAGGAGTCTGGGACCGTTTCCAGACTGATTTTAGATATCAATAAATACAAGGAGGTGAATGCAGATGTCCTTTCGAAATATCCCCACAAATATTACGACAAGAAACAGGAAAGGAGAAGGACTCTTTTTGGCTAAAAATTCTAATCATTCTATTCCATTCATAAAAGAAAGGGCATCTGCATTCACCTCGAAGGGAAGCATTACCCTGGAAGCGGCGATTGTGATTCCCATTTTCTTCTTTGCAATGCTTTGTATGGTCTATCTCTTTGAGGTTATGGCGGTGCAGACATCGGTTCGAAGTGCTTTGCAAAGTGTGGGAAAAGAAGTGGCAAAGGATGCCTACCTGAATCCGGTTGTCCTATCAAACAGTCTGGAAAGCCGGCTGGTAGAGATTCTGGGAGCAGAGAACTTAAATCAAAGCATCATTGTAAATGGTGCGGATGGACTGGATTGCAGTCATTCGGAGTCCCAGCTTGGCACTGCTGTGATGGATCTGAATGTGCGGTATCGCATCGAGATTCCCGTGTTAATGTTCCGGCTTCCCATCCGCACCTATGAAGAGCGTCTTCGGGTAAAGGGCTGGACGGGGTACGCTTCTGGCAGCAGTGGCTTGCCGGAGGAAGAACTTGTCTATGTAACCGAGTATGGTCTTGTCTATCACAAGGATTTGTACTGCAGTTATCTGGAAATATCGGTTCGGGGCGTAAGGGCAGACGAGATAGAGGATTTGCGAAATACTTCGGGCGGGATTTATTATCCCTGCGGGCATTGTGAAGAAACAGCGCCAGGTGAGGTGCTATACATAACCGATTATGGAAACCGGTATCACACTTCCCTGGACTGTCAGGGCGTGAAGCGTGATGTGTATGTGGTGCCGCTGAAGGATGTAAATGGATTAGGAGGTTGTTCAAAATGTGTATATTAGCAAATGGAATTATGCTGGGTTATCTGGGAATTTGTGGATACAGCGACTGGAAAAGCAAAGAAATCCCCACGTTTACCATGATACTATTCAGTATTTCCACTGTATTATTAACGATAGCCTGTAGCAAGGGAAATATTGGGTTGATTGCAGCAGGCGGAGTTGTGGGTATCCTGTTTTTTGGAATCAGTAAGCTGACCAAAGAGGCAATCGGATATGGCGACAGCTGGGTGATTACGTTGCTTGGAATCTATCTGGGAGGAGTAAAGCTTCTCTGGGTGTTATTTCTCGCGTCTCTCGGCGCCAGTCTCTTTTCTTTATTTTATCTGTGGAAATATCATTGGAAGAAAAGCAGAACTATTCCATTTGTACCTTTTCTTTTTATAGCGTACTTGGGAGTGATGCTTTTATGAGAAGGGCTTACAAAGGAAGTTTTACGATAGAGGCGGCAGTCATTGTGCCCCTCATCCTGTTGGTTTTTATTGTGATTTTAAATAGCCTTTTCTACTACCATGATAGAAATGTTATCGCCGCGGCAGCGTACGAGACCGTGGCAGTGGGAAGCGGCAGGGAAGAATGGACTGAGACAGAATTAGAAACCTATTTTCAGGAACGGACAAAAGGGAGAATGCTGCTTTTTTCAAAGGTGGAGGGGCAAGTAACGCTTGCGGACACGCAAGTAAAGATTGCGTGCGTGGCGAAAAAGAAATCCATGACCATTTCTGTTAAGCGGGTTATGAGGCGGACAGAGCCAGAGAATTACATTCGGAATATCCGAAAAATTGAGAAAATACAAGAAGAGTTAGGAGATTGAAAATGAAAACATACTATAAAAATAATTTAAAAGAGGCATATCTTATTTTGGAGGGAGAAAGCGGGGAAGCGGAGGATTATCAGCTGGCGATGCTTCGGGAAAATGACATACTCGGAATTCTGAAGACGAGAGTCCGCTATGTGGATGGAAAGAGTCATTATCATTATGAGATTAGCGGAAAAACTTCGCTGAAAGCAGTACATGAGATATCCAAGCTAGAATGTGAGGATATTAGAAAGCTTACGGGAGCCATACTCGAAGCGGTGAAAGAATTGCAGAAATACATGCTTTCTGAAAATTGCATTCTATTAGAGCCGGAATACATTTTCTGCGAAAAAGGAAACTATTTCTTTTGTTATTATCCGCCCTGTAAGGAGGAGCTGAAAGCAAATTTTCATAAGCTGACAGAGTATTTTGTGCGGGAAGTAGACTACAAGGACGAGGAAGGTGTACGCCTTGCTTATATGCTTCATAAGTCAACGATGGAGGAGCACTATAGCCTTGAGCAGATTTTGGAGGAGTTTGAAAGAGAAGAAACAGAGGAGGCTCCTATCGATTATGTGGAAAAGATGGAAAATCCAGATTTGGAGGAGGTTTTAATTGCAGAAAAAATAGAAATGTGGGAACCTGTGCGCAGATTTTTGGAACGCAGAAAGAAAACTTGTCAATAAAAGGAAAATTCACTATAATATCTTTATATTCGTTCATACTAACATATGAAAATGAAAGGAAATGAAAATGACTTATCGGAAAAGGGCGACTTGCACGATTATCTTAATTGCTCTGAATGTTGTGTACTTCTTAATTCTGTCTTTCGGCGGGATGACGGAAGACGGATATTATCTTCTGGAGCACGGAGCCGTGTATGTGCCAAATGTAATAGAATATAAAGAGTATTATCGCCTCTTTGCTTCGATTTTTCTGCATTTTGACATACAGCATTTAATGAACAACATGATCACACTCGGTGTGGTTGGTACAAACGTTGAGCCTGTTGTGGGAAAAGTAAGATTTCTTATTATTTATTTTGTAAGTGGTCTTGGAGGCAATCTCTTATCACTGGTATTTGAATTAAAGACACAGGATTATGCGATTTCTGCTGGTGCATCCGGAGCAATCTTCGGTCTTACTGGGGCGCTGCTTTGTCTTGCGATACTAAACCGCGGACGAATCGGAAATGTAACCAGACAGGGCATGCTTTTTATGATTGGAATCAGCTTATATTTAGGATTTGTAGGCGAAGGTGTAGATAACTTCGCCCACATTGGCGGTTTGCTTAGCGGTGTAATCGTTACTTTTCTGATTGCGCCCCGTAAGAAGCTAGGAGTGCGGCGTTGGCAAGAGGAAAGGACACTGTAAATACAGTTCCAACTCCGGGAGCAGATTCCACGGCAATCTTGCCATGGTGTGCTTTCACAACATGGTCGCAAATTGCGAGACCAAGGCCGGTTCCTTCCTTTTTATGAGTCACAAACGGCTCGAAGATAGTAGGAAGGTGTTCCTTTGAGATGCCACAGCCAGTATCCTGAATGCGGACAATTACTTCCGTCTCATTTGCAAATGCTTCCATATAAATCTTCTTATCCGGAAGGGATGCCTCGTAGGCATTGCGAAGAAGATTTAAGAATACTTCTTTCATTTTAATTTCGTCTCCTATAATAATAGGAAGAGCAGAGTCAAGCCTTGAAGTGTATTCTACTTCCGATTCTGCAATGGAAGCAGCAAAAGAAAGCGAAATCTGTTCCAGCATTGCTCTCAAAGAGAATTTTGTAAGTGATAGCCGTTCTGACTTTGAGAAGCTGGAAAGCTCGGAGATTAAGCTGTTCATATATTCAAGGTCACAGGTTAAGCTTGACCAGTATTTAAAATCCTTTACTTCTGGATGCTGTAATTCGATTAACTGAATTGAACTATACACACTAGTAAGAGGATTGCGAAGCTCATGTGCAAATTTACTGAGCAAGAATTCAAAATCTTTATTAAATGTCATATGTATTCCACCTTTCACTACAAAGTGTAACATCAAGGGATACCAGAATCAAATATAATTGTTCGACAAGGTCGGCAATATATCATAAATATTAAGAAAGAGGGTCTAAAAAATGAGAGACGACAAATGTATTTTTTGCAAAATTGCAGCAGGAGAGATTCCATCAGCAACATTATATGAGGACAAAGACTTCCGAGTAATCATGGATGTTTCGCCAGCTTCTAAAGGACATGCATTGATTCTTCCAAAAGAACACTATGCAAACCTGTATGAATTGGATGATGAGCTGGCGGCGAAGGTGCTGGTACTTGCCAAGAAAATGATTACCAAATTGAAGGATATCGTTGGCTGTGATGGATACAATGTATTGCAGAATAATGGAACAGCAGCGGGACAGACTGTTTTCCATTTTCATATGCATCTGATTCCACGCTATGAAAACGATAATGTAAATATCGGGTGGGAACCAGGTTCTCTTTCAGATGATGTAAAAGAAATGGTTCTTTCGGGGATGGCTGAATAGTAGAAAAAGCAGGAGATATGTATTGTGGAATATAAGACAAGTAAAGAAGGAAAATTCGACAGTATCTATCTGGCTTATAAAGATGATGTTTATAGAATCAGTTACAAGTATACAAAGAACGAAGATTTAGCACATGAGATCACACAGAAGGCATTCTTCCAGTTCTACACACATATGGACAAAGCTAATATTAAGTCTGCTCGTGGTTATCTGATGAGGACGGCAAGAAATCTTGCATTTAATCTCACTCGTGACACAAAGTACGAGCAGATAGAGGCGGAGATGTGTGCATTGGAAGAAGACTCTGCGTCAACCATTAGTGTGGAAGATGCCTACATAATGGATGAACAAAGAAAGAGGCAAGATGAATTAAAGAAGAGCATTCTTGAGCGTTTGCGTGAAGAGAATGAGCTTTGGTATGAAGCCATAAACTTAGTATGTTGTCTGGAAAAGCCACAAGAGTTGGTAGCAGAGGAATTGGGTGTCTCAAAAGATGTGCTTTATAGCAGATTATATAGGGCCAGAAAATGGATACATAAAAATTTCGGAGAAGAATTTGATGAGCTTGTGCGTCGGTCCTAATTAAGAAGAAAAAGGTGCCGAATCGACACCTTTTTGTAGTTTTGAATGGAAAATGTTCCGAAAACTTACTTTGATGCTTCCTGAATCAAGCCGATAATCGTTTGAATCGAATCTTGTTGTGAAGAGTTCTTCATGGCATCTATGTAAGCATCCTTTTCTTTATAGAGTTTGCGGATTGCATTTAAAAGGACTTCGTTAGTTAATTCTTCTTCTTCTAAAACAACGCTAAAGCCTTGACGTTCAAAAGAACGTGCGTTTAAAATCTGGTCTCCACGGCTTGCATTTGCAGAGAGTGGAATCAGTAAATTTGGCTTATGAAGTGCCAGAAGTTCGCAGATTGCGTTGGCACCAGCTCTTGAGATTACAATGTCTGTAAGAGCAAATAAATCCTTTAATTCCTGTTTGATATATTCAAATTGAACATAACCCTTCAAATCCTTCAAGGATTCGTCCGTCTTACCTTTACCGCAAAGATGAATGACATGGAATTCTTTCAGTAATTCTGGAAGAATTGCGCGGACGGCATTATTAACTGCAACAGCGCCAAGGCTTCCGCCGACAACCATAATCACTGGTTTGTCAGGTGTGAGTCCGCAGAACTTAAGGGCTGCGTCGCGGTCGCCAGATAATAATTCCTGACGGATTGGAGAGCCTGTGAGAACTGCCTTCTCCTTTGGAAGATGGTTTAGTGTCTCAGGGAAGTTGCAGCAAACCTTGCTGGCAGATGGGATTGACAATTTGTTTGCCAAACCAGGAGTCATATCCGATTCGTGGATAATCGTTGGCACGTGGCATTGCTTGCCAGCCATGACAACAGGAACGGATACAAACCCGCCTTTTGAAAAAATAACATCAGGCTTTAAGGATTTAATTAATTTTTTTGCTTCGCCAAATCCTTTCAGAACACGGAATGGGTCCGTGAAATTCTGTAAGCTGAAATAACGACGAAGCTTTCCAGAAGAAATCCCATGATAAGGGATTCCAAGTTGTTCAATCAGTTCTTTTTCAATGCCGTTATAAGAACCGATGTAGTGGATATCATATCCCAGTTCTTTCAGCGTTGGTAAAAGAGCAATATTAGGTGTAACATGACCGGCGGTACCTCCGCCAGTTAAGATAATACGTTTCATAGCGTTCCTCCAATGATTGGGATTCATTAATATTATATTAAACAGTATTCCAAGAAAGGTCAAGGGGAACGAAATTGATAATACGAGGAGATTTACATGGATGATAAAATGAATCGCTTCATTCAAATGGAATCAGAGAAGGAAGCGGACAGAATTTTGGAAGAAGTAAACCGGGACCCGGAGATACGAAATCTCAAGGCGCCGGATGAAATACGTGACAAACTTTTTGCGCAGATTCGGGAGTACGAGGCGCAGAAGGCGTATGAGAACTTGTCCGAAGAAGATAAAGAACTCATCCGTCTTGGTAAAGTATATAAGCGCAAACGGAAATGGACTAAATGGATTGTACTTGCGGCTGCGCTGGTATTGGCGATGATGTTCGGGGTGACCAGTATGGGTGGACCAGAGCAGGTTGTAGAGAAAGTCAAGTGGATGCTGGGTGGAAGAGAACAAACCAATATAGATTCTGAGGATAAGAGAGTGAAAGAATCAGAAGGTGTAAACGAGGAAGAGGCTTATCAGCAGATAGAGGATGAATTCCAATTTGCGCCAGTGAGACCGTATTATATGCCAGTAGGAATGGAGTTTCAGGATATTGTAATATATAAAGATACTCAAAGTGCGCAAATTCTCTATGAGCAAGAAAATGTAGGAGTGATTGCGTATATAATGCGACCAAATTACAGAGTCAGTTCAATTGGTGGCGATATAGAAGATACATTAATAGAAGAATATACAAAGGACGTAAGCTCGGCAATAATTCATATTAAGCAATATTATGTTGATGACAATGGAGATAGCCGTTGGATAGCGGAATTTGAATATCAGAATGTTTATTATTTCTTGCAGATATTTAATTTAAGTAAGGAAAATGTAAATGAGATACTAGAAAATTTATATTTTCC
This sequence comes from Tyzzerella sp., assembly GCA_017465565.1. Classification (GTDB taxonomy): domain Bacteria; phylum Bacillota; class Clostridia; order Lachnospirales; family Lachnospiraceae; genus Faecalimonas. The sequence continues at coordinate 8,737 of JAFTWA010000049.1, read as the reverse complement.
ATAAAATTTAAAAAAAATTAAAAAAATTTGAAAAATGCGTCAGTTTTTGTCAGTTCATGTGTCTATATAGTAAAGGGACATGAAGGAGGGATCTCAATTGAAGAAAAAACTGACCATTTTTATATTGGCAACAATGATGTGTGTAACAGGTATCTTCGGTTATCATATGGATGTTCAGGCAGAAGATATTGTAGATGAAGATATTGAATTTTCAGAACTCTTGACAGAGGATGCATTGATTGGCTATGCAGAATCACAGACTAGAGGTGTGTATCTGGCAAGTGGTTATTCAATTATCAATGATGCAGGTGGTGGAAAGATTGGAGTTGGTGGTATCACCAATGCAGCTTATCGATGTAAAGTATCTGTGAATGCAGTCGTGGAACGTTTAGTAAGTGGTAGCTGGGTGCGAGTAACTTCTTATTCAGCAACAAACACAAATGCATTGACGGCAGGAGTTAGTAAATCCCTTTGGGTTAGTAGTGGATATTACTACCGCGTACGTAGTGTACATTATGCGTCTACAGATATGAGTAGTTCATGTACAAGCTCTCTTTGGATGTAGGTTCAGACATCTCTCCAGGGGAAAGTATTGTGACCACTATCTCATCGAACTGTTAGACGTTAATAAAAATTAAAAAATAAAAGAACGCCTACATTGAGACCCTTAAAACTCGGGAGAGGATAAATCCGGATGTTATAGTGGTCACAATACTTTCCCCTGGATAACAAAAAATTATTCATTAAATGGGTTAAAAACAAAAAAAATTAAAAAAATTTAAAAAAATTTGCAAAATCGCGTCAGTTTTTGCAAGTTCGCGTGTCTATATAGTAAAAGGGTACATCTGACCAAGGGAAAGTGTTGTGCCCACTGCTTCATCGAAGTAAACGAAAATAAAAAATAAAAAAAATAAAAGAACGTTTACATTGAGGCCCTTAAAACTCGGGAGAGTATAATCCCAGATGTTGCAGTGGTCACAACAGTTTCCCTTGGGTAAAGAAAGGATTATTCATCGAATTATCTATACAGATAACAATTTAAAGGTACAACAATTAAAAAATTATGTGTCACGGTAAAGTTCTTGCATATTTGCACACTTTTTTGTATACTATAAATGTGAATAGCGGTGCGTTTCTACGGAGCGTACTTAGGAGAATCGGATGCGTCTGGTTCTCCTTTTTGAATTGTAGCTTCCATATGCAGTTAAAAAGGAGCTGTCGGGAAAATGATATGCTCCCTAGCAAAAGACACCATGCAGCTATGCAGGTGTCTTTTTTTGAAGAAAAGGCGGAGGTTATTATTCCGATATTTCACCAAGTGTTATTCCGATATTATTGATATTGTTCCGATAAGGTGGTATGCTATATGTTAGATTGGAGGGATAGACTATGTTCATGACAGTAAAACAGGCTTCTGAAAAATGGGGTATTTCTGATAGAAGAATCCGAGTTCTTTGCTCTGAAGGGAAAATTCCCGGTGCGTACCAGGAGGGAAGATTTTGGAAAATTCCTGTAGGTGCAAGGAAACCAGCCGATGGTCGTTATAAATCAAAGGAAAGCCTCTTGCTACAAATTGACCGGAAGAAGGTAGAGTTGGACAGTAGAAGACCTTTGACAGCGGGCGAAGTGGCAAGGCTCACTGAGGAGTTTATCGTAGAATACACATACAACTCCAATGCCATCGAAGGAAATACACTTACCCTACGAGAAACAGACTTGGTACTCCGAGGTCTTACGATTGACCAGAAACCGCTAAAGGACCACATGGAAGCAGTCGGTCACAAAGAGGCTTTTGATTTTGTAAGTGAACTTGTAAAAAACAATGTTCCGATTAGCGAAAGCATCATCAAGCAGATTCATTATCTTGTCCTTGTTGACAAGAAGGGAGACCGTGGTGTCTACCGCAGAGTTCCGGTACGTATTATGGGCGCACAGCATGAGCCTGTGCAGCCGTATCTTATCAAGCCTAAGATAGAACAGCTATTACATGATTTTACTGTAAGCACAGAGCATATCGTAACAAAATTGGCTCGTTTCCATATTGAGTTTGAAAGTATTCATCCTTTTATTGACGGCAACGGCAGAACAGGAAGACTGCTTGTGAACCTTGAATTGATGAAAGCAGGCTACCCGCCTATCGATATTAAATTTGCAGATAGAATTACCTACTACAATGCATTCGATGAGTATCATGTAAAACGTAACCTTTCGGCTATGGAAAATCTGTTTGCAGGATACATCAATGCAAGGTTGGATATGTATTTGGATATGTTACAGGATTAACTGACCTGCTTTTGACTTGATTTATAGAAAGAGAAGGGGCTGTCGGGAAATAGATAGCCTAGAATGAAGGGGAAATCGGTATTAACCGATTTCCCCCTCCTATTATTCTCAAAATTATTTACCAATTGCTGCTTTTAATGCTTTTGCTAATTGGTCTGGGCATGATGTTGGACGAGCTCCGCAACGAATTCCTTCGATACGAGAGATTGCTTCTTCAACGTTCATTCCGTCTACTAAACGTGCAACACCTTGTGTATTTCCTGAGCATCCGCCTGTGAATTGTACATTAACAACTTTATCGTCAACGATGTCAAAGTTAATCATACGAGCACATGTACCACTTGTCTTGTATTCCATGATGATTCCTCCTAAATAAAACTAAAATGTATCCTAAAATATTATAGCAAAGGTTTCCAGAAAAAACTAGTCCTTATTTGTTGCAGTTTACAAGAAATAAAAGGGATGTTAAAATATTTATCAGAAAATAATCCAGAAAAGAGAGGTTATCATATGATTATAGGAATTATCGGTGCAATGGAAGAGGAAGTAGCTGTTTTGAAACAGGCTATGGAGATCGAAGAGACGGTTACTTATGCGTCTATGGATTTCTGCAAGGGCAAGCTTTGTGGGAAGGATGTTGTGATTGTAAGAAGTGGTATTGGTAAAGTAAATGCTGGCATCTGCGCCCAGGTTTTGGTGGACAAATTCAATGTAGAGGTTTTGATTAACACAGGAATCGCGGGTTCACTCGATGCGGCGATCGATATCGGCGACATGGTGATTTCGACGGATTTGGTTGAGCATGACATGGATGCTTCCATCTTTGGCGACCCAATTGGACAGGTTCCAAGAATGGACACATTCTCATTCCCGGCAGATGCGAGTTTAGTGGAAAAAGCGCTGGCTGCAAATGCAGAAGCGAATCCGGATATCAAGACATTTACAGGACGCATTGTCAGTGGGGACCAGTTCGTATCTTCTTCAGAAGTGAAAGATCGACTTGTAAACCTTTTCCAGGCAAAATGTACGGAAATGGAGGGGGCGGCGATTGCACATGCGGCATACCTCAACAAAGTTTCGTGCGTCATTATCCGAGCAATTTCGGACAAAGCCGACAACAGTGCGACTATGGACTATCCAACATTTGAAAAGAAAGCAATCGAGCATTCTGTAAGGCTTGTCCAAAATTTACTGCCGCGAATTTAATGGAATTTCATAATAGAAGCGACAAAATCTGCGAGCAGGCGCAAGCGCCGATGTAGAAATTTGTAAAACGATTTTAAGAGTCCCCGCCCCTTTTTTACTGTATAATTGGCAGTAATCAAAAAGAAGGAGGACTCTTTTATTATGTTAGAGACAGTTGTAAGACAAGAAATTATTTTTTATGTCATGGGAATCGTATTCGGAATTGCTGTTATTGCGAAGCTGATTTCCTATATTACAGTAAGAAGAATGGTGAAAGCAGCCAGTGAAATACATAAAAGCAACCAGAGGCTCATGCGTCTCATTAAAGCAAAGTTTGAGCATGCAAGCATGGTGAGTGATAAGGTACAGAATGTAGAAGCGTTTGTGGAGAAATATATTTATGAATACAAGGTATTAGGGGTGCGTCTCAGCTTTTGGAGGAGTTTTCCAAAGAAAGCAATATGGCTTATTGTGCTGCTTGGCGTGGTAGGTATTTTCACAAGCTTCCAGTTGGAAGGGATAAGTGTACTCTTGCTGCAATATTTGCAGTGGACATGCATATGGTCACTGTTCCTGGCGCTGTTACATTTTCTGGCGGAAGAAAATGTGCGTCTTGAGGCGACGAAGAATTATGCCGTAGAATATCTGGAAAATGTCTGCGTGCACCGCTATGCGAAGGCAAATCAGGCGGCTTCCAGGGAGGAACCGCTGGAGGAGCCAGAGGAGGCCCAGGCTGAGCCAATAGTGGAAGCAGAGGCGGAAACGCCGGAGCAAAAGAGGCGAAACGAGCAAGAACTTCGTATTCGTGCGATTCTAGAAGAGTTTATGGCTTGATAAAAACAAATACATTTGATAAAATCAAAAGTATTAAAAACCTATGATAAACGGAAAGGAAGTATCCAGTTGTTAGCAAATCAAATTTTACATAAGACTATTACAGATATTCAAAGAATTGTGCAGGCAGATTGTTCTGTGTGGAATATACAGGGGAAATGTCTTGCATCGACAGAGGAAGTGTCAGCCGAAGCGCAGCAGCAGGTAAGCGCATTTGTGCAGGAAGAAAAAGAAGAGTGGATTACAGAAACGGGAGCGTATTTTCTCATTAAAGATGGGGATGAACCAATGTATGTTCTGGCAATTTATGGGGCAGTGGAATATATAGAGGTTGTGGGAAGACTTTGTGCCTGCCAGCTCGAGAGTCTGATTCCGGCATATAAGAAGCGTGTGGACCGCAATCAATTTTTCCAAAACCTGTTATTGGACAACCTTCTTATGGTAGATGTTTATAATCAGGCGAAGAAGTTAAATATTGAAGCGGAAGCGAAACGTGTTGTTTTTGTAATTGAACCGAAAAAAGAGGGGGATAACCTTGTCCTTGAGACAATGAAGGGCCTCTACGCTACGGGAACAAAGGATTATGTTACAGCCGTGGACGAGGTTCATATCATTCTGATTAAGAATTTGCAGACAACAGAAGATTATAAAGAAATCAATCACATGGCCAAGACGATTGCGGATACTCTTAACATGGAAGCGATGGTAGATGTGCGCGTGGCATATGGAACGATTGTAAATGAACTGAGAGAGGTTTCAAGATCTTACAAAGAGGCCTGTATGGCATTGGACGTGGGAAGAATTTTCTACGCAGAGAAGAATGTGCTGGCATATAATGAGCTGGGAATCGGACGTCTGATTCATCAGCTGCCATATTCACTTTGTGAAATGTTTTTGGAGGAAGTGTTCCATGGCAAGGCAATCGAGCAGTTTGATGATGAGATATTAACGACTGTAAATGTATTTTTTGAAAATAGTTTGAATATTTCAGAGACTGCGCGTAAGCTATATGTTCATCGTAACACTCTGGGCTATCGTCTGGAGAAAATCCTGAAGATTACAGGGCTGGATGTAAGAAAATTTGACGATGCACTTACATTTAAGATTGCGATGATGGTATCCAGCCATATGAGATTTATACAGTTAGAAGACTAGAAGGAGGGACTTGACATGATAAAGTTATATAATGGCGGTGCCTATTTATTAAATGGCACTGAATTAATTGAAGATACAAATGAAGCGAAAGCGATTATCGCTGCGAAGACAGGAGCAGAGGTTTCGAAGGAGGAAGCGGCGAAGGAAACGATCGCTTATGGTATTTTAGAAGCACACAATACAGCTTCGGACATGAACCGTCTGAAGATTAAATTTGATAAATTGACATCACACGATATTACATTTGTTGGAATTATTCAGACAGCGAGAGCTTCTGGACTTGAAAAATTTCCAATTCCATACGTTCTGACAAACTGCCACAACAGCTTATGTGCAGTTGGCGGAACAATTAACGAGGATGACCACATGTTTGGTCTTACCTGTGCGAAGAAATACGGCGGCGTATACGTGCCACCTCATCAGGCTGTTATTCACCAGTTTGCAAGAGAAATGCTGGCTGGCGGCGGCAAGATGATTCTCGGTTCTGACAGCCACACTCGTTACGGTGCCCTTGGTACTATGGCGATGGGTGAAGGCGGACCAGAGCTTGTAAAACAGTTATTAAATAAAACATACGACATTAAGATGCCAGGTGTAGTTGCGATTTACCTGGACGGCGAGCCAGGCCTTGGCGTAGGTCCACAGGACGTGGCACTTGCCATTATCGGCGCAACATTTGCAAATGGCTATGTAAACAATAAAGTAATGGAATTCGTTGGACCAGGTGTTGAGAAATTAAGTGCCGATTTCCGTATCGGAATCGATGTTATGACAACAGAGACAACCTGTCTTTCTTCTATCTGGAAAACGGATGATACTATCAAAGAATTCTATGACATTCACGGAAGAAGTGAGGATTATAAGGAACTTGCACCAGGTGCAGTTGCTTACTATGACGGCGTTGTATATGTAGATTTGAGCAAAATCAAACCTATGATTGCGATGCCATTCCATCCAAGCAATGTGTACACAATCGATGATGTAAACGCGAACTTAAAAGACGTGTTACACGATGTAGAGCAGAGAGCGCTTGTAAGTCTTGACGGCGCAGTAGAATACTCGCTTCAGGATAAGATCCGCAACGGAAAGCTTTATGTAGAGCAGGGAATTATCGCAGGCTGTGCCGGCGGTGGATTTGAAAATATTTGCGCGGCAGCAGATATCATCCGCGGCAAGAATATTGGTGCAGACGCGTTTACATTCAGCGTATATCCGGCAAGTACACCAGTTTACATGGAACTTGTGCGCAATGGTGCAGTTGCTGACCTTATGGCAGCAGGTACAATTGTAAAAACTGCATTCTGTGGACCATGCTTCGGAGCAGGCGATACTCCTGCAAATAATGCGTTTAGTATTCGCCACTCTACAAGAAACTTCCCGAACCGTGAAGGTTCTAAGCTTCAGAGCGGACAGATTTCTTCTGTTGCACTCATGGATGCACGCTCTATCGCAGCAACTGCAGCAAACAAAGGTTACTTAACATCTGCAGCTGACGTGATGGATATTGAATACAAAGCACCAAAATATCATTTTGACAGCAGCATTTATGCAAACCGTGTATTTGACAGCAAGGGCGTGGCAGACCCAGATGTGGAAATCCAATTTGGACCAAACATCAAGGACTGGCCAGCAATGTCAGCACTCCCAGAAAACCTGGTATTAAAAGTTGTTTCGGAAATCCATGACCCTGTTACAACAACAGACGAATTGATTCCATCGGGGGAAACTTCTTCTTACCGTTCAAATCCACTGGGACTCGCAGAGTTTGCATTATCCCGTAAAGATCCTGCATACGTTGGACGTGCGAAGGAAGTGCAGAAGGCTCAGAAGGCAATCGAGGCACACACATGTCCACTGGAAGCATTGGATGAATTGAAACCAGTCATGGCGGCTATCCGCGGGGCTTATCCAAATGTTGGAGAAGGCAATATCGGTGTGGGAAGCACGATTTTCGCTGTAAAACCAGGTGATGGCTCTGCTCGTGAGCAGGCGGCTTCCTGCCAGAAGGTTCTTGGCGGCTGGGCAAATATTGCAAATGAATATGCAACAAAACGTTACCGCTCGAACTTAATCAACTGGGGAATGCTTCCATTTATCACAGAGGAAAATCACGATGCATTGAGTTTCAAGAACGGAGATTATATCTTCGTGCCAGATGTGCGTAAAGCAGTGGAAGAAAAACAGGATGTTGTGAAAGCGTTTGTTGTCGGAGAAGGCTTGAAGGCAATCGAGCTTAAGCTTGGCGACCTCACAGACAATGAAAGAGAAATCATCTTAAAAGGATGCTTGATTAACTACTATAGAGGTTAAAGAATCGGGGTGTACAATAGAAATTGATGCTATTGTACATCCCTTTTTTGAACTTTCATGAAAGTATAAAAAAATATCAAATATTCAGATAATTCGATAATAAAAAGATAAATGAAAAATAATTTTAAATTTTATTTAAAATAGTATTGACAAATGAGTGCCGCAATGGTATTATGAACTTACAAAAAAACAAACCACTTAAGGAAAGAGGAATTTTCCAAAAGAAAAAGTTTCTGAATCATAAATTTTTATATTTTCAAGTAAGACAGATTTATAATTAATATATTTCTGACGAGAAAGGAAGTATATAAGAATTAAAGAATCATCCGAAACGGAAATAGGAAGTTTCAAAGTAAGAAACCTGGAGGAAGAAGAATTTCCATTAAGAATAATTAAGAAAGAGAGGCTAGAATCCCATGGACAACTTCAATTGTACAATTCAATATGTTAGTGGTATGGCAAATGTAAAGACCTGTGACGATAGCCTTTACCATAGATTATAAATCCAGACAGATATGAAAAAAGGAAAAGATTTGGAGAGTATAAATAGAGCTGGATGAAAGAGAAAAGATGATATATTTGCAGACATATTGATATAAATACCACATAAAAGATTAAAGTTATAATTTAAGGATGTGTAAAGAAACATCGAAGAAACAAATAAAAGATGATATTTGATATAACTTTAAAAAAGAATAGGCGACAGGTTTATATCACGAAATCCTCCGAATGATGAAATAAAAACAAATGAATAAGAAAAATATATAAAAAGGTAGTCATTATAAAAGGTTATGATGGCTATCTTTTTTTGCAGTAAAGTTTTATTAGAAAGAAAATCACAGAAGCGGGTGTTCTGCAAACGGTAGGAGTTAGAAATCATAATGATTTTGGGAAATAACCTTACAAAGCTTCTATAATATTTTCTTTATACAATATTTTCATTGTTATACGGATGAAAAACACCTTTTTT
>JAFTWA010000048.1 GCA_017465565.1 Tyzzerella sp. | reverse complement strand
TTGCTATTTAATTCAGCAAATCGATTTACCCATGCTCCCCATTCTCCATCATAATAAAATCTCACATACACTTGCGGATTATCCTTACTGCAAGTAGTAAATGTTTGCTTTAACTCACCATTATCCCCGCAACTAACAACTTCGAGTGTAAATTTCCCTTCCGTATAATCAGCCGGACAATTCGAATAACCTGCTATTGCCACATCACGCCCCGCATAAATATTAGGTGTTAAAATTTCATTTAAATCGGTTAATTCATCCAACACTAAATGTAGGACTCCACCAGAAAACCGGGTTTTCCACCCAATATCAAATACTCCTTCTAATTCTGCAAGTTTTCCCAACGCATATCCGAGTCCTTGTCTAAATTTAGAAGAAAAAACCGCCTCAGACGGTCCTGTCGTTCTTTTTCTTATTGTGCCAAACGCATCTTTAACAACAATTTCTATATCATAGCTTGAAGATTTGTCAGCTTCAAAAATATAGTTGCCAGCCGAAATTAAATAAGTATTCTCAAAATCACCCAAAATTACAGATTTGAAATTGCTATCTGACTTCTTTTTATAGTTTATCGATACACTAGCCGTATTCTGTTCATCCAGAGATGTGACTTCGTTACTAAATTCAGCCTTCAAATAAGCACCAGAATTATTAATGGTGCCGTCCTGTAAACATCGTTTTGCATTGAGTGATGTTATCTTAGGCACTTTATATTCGTATACATCAATTTCTTTTGTAGCTGTTGCAGAACGTCCACGTGAATCCGTCACCACAGCAGTAATAGTAAGTGTATCTTTCCCCGCAAGTACATCTGTAGTAAATTCTGCATTTGTGTATGTTTTTCCGTCAACTGTTGTTTTATAAGACTTAATTGTGGAACCATAGCTTCCTTCAGCCTTAATTGCTACTCCAACAGTCGATTTTCCTTGTATAAACTTTCCGAATTGTTCCAGCCAACCTTCAGGATCAGTTGGTTCCTCAATTGTTGCTATCGGTGCAACGGTTGCTGGAATAGCAAATGTTCTTGTATAAGAATTACTTCCAATTGAAGTCCCACCGCTTGTATATGTATACAAGGTAAAGGTAACAGAAACATTCTCACCGGATGTATTTTGACTTGCCAAGGATATAGGCGGTTCCCAAGAAACGCTGTTTGATGTAGAAAAACTGCTAGAACTTCCTAGAATATATCCAGATGCATTCCCACAAGCATATATTAATTTGTGCTTGAATGTCCCGTCTTGTTCTGCAACAGTAAGTGTTTGCGATTTTCCCAATGTACCATTGGGTACCGAAAGGGTTGATTTTCTTGCAATGGTATTAAGTGTAAAACTTCCTGAACCAGTACAGTTTACAGCCGAAGTATAAACTGCCACCTGCAAACTAGCACTGAAACTTTTTGTACCATCTGTATTATGATTTAGTGTAATTGTTCCGGTTGCAATTGTTCCCGAATACCGCTCTACCCTGTCCGTCTTAGAATACACTGTTGTTCCTGCAATTACTGCCACCAACGTTCTCTCCGCATACCATACGCCACTATCACCAGCACATGATATAGTCCAATTAATTGTGGACTGATTACTTGCTACGGATTGAGAAGCAGTCCAGCTAAGCGTATAGTAACGCCCACTATATGAATTTGTATTAAAACTTCCACTAAGTGCCATTATGATTCACCTCCTACATATCTACAATTTACTCTATCTGCTTCGTCTATCTCTTCCACATAACCAAGAGTACTCATCTTTTTTGAGACTGTTAATCCAGGTGTATGAACTTCGCCGGTAACCGAATCGATCCACAATACTTCATCATTATGAAAAATCATACTGAATCTATCATTATCAATAACTACCTTATATGGGTTGTCCACTTTGCCGATTGTCAGTCCATTAACGTCGAATGTCATATATGTCGTAATCAGATTGAACTTCTCTTGTAAATCCTTGTCCACTTTGGCAATTTCATCTTGCAAGCTTTCAGATACTTGTTTCGTACTTTCATTGGTATGTTCTACCATACTCTCCACTGATTCTTTGTCGTGGTATTTACCCGCGATCTCAAGCATAATCTGCTCTGAAGTCTGAAGAATTTCAGTCGAAGCACTATTTGCAACATCTTCGATTCTTAATTTATTCTCTTCTACAGTTCTCACCAATACGTTAGTCTTCCCGCGTAATTGCTTTACCTCTTTTTGAAGAGAATTCACCTTTTCTTCATACTCATAAACTCCCTTACACTCGAAACTATCTTTCAGCGACTGAATACCGCTTAACGTTCTTTCCAATACATAGCCTTGCACATCCTTATTTCTAGTATGAATAAGCACTAAATCTCCCAAGGTATAACAAGGGTTCCCTTTTATGGTTGCCTTAAATGGTCTATAAGTTACATTACAGATTTTCTCATATAAGCGTTCACAAATCTCTGTCAACTCATCTGGAGATTTTCCATACACAATAAAATTGTCTTCAACAACATAAACATTGGCGCCATCCCCAAAGACCGCGCCAATATCTCCCTCTTGTTCTCTGATTTGTAATTTTGAAATGAGACTTGTTTCAAAATCCTCATATTCACCAGATTGATACAAACTTGAATCTATTTCATTCGCATCCTGCCCCAGCGAAATATATTCAAAGTTTCCTTGATAATTAATATGCCCGAAAACACCATTCAGCTCACATAATGCGGTTACAATATCTTTACCGCTAATACTTGCCGTCTCAATTGTCTTTTCGATCTCCATATTGTCATGAATCAATATTACTTCTTCTTGTTCAACTTCGAAATACGCAAAGAAACTGTCTCGGAAATCTTTCTGCGTAATCGGAAACTCTAAACCTTCGTACCACTCCGCAACATCTTTATTGATGATGTCATACATGGCATCATAGGCCACAATATCGCGATAGTTTCTCTCAGCATCTGGTGTGTCTGAATAGACTTTATATTTTCCTAAAGAAAATGGCTCATCAGTTCTTCCATCCAGGATTTCCGTAACTGTAAGCCATTTATCTTTCAATTGAGTGAATACGTTTGCCATCTTAAATTTCAGTACGCTGGCTTCACAACAGCCAAATCGTAACTCCGATTCGGAACATAGACTTTGTGTTAACTCCATGCCTTCCGAATAAAGTGTTTCGTTCGTAATAATCCCACCATCAAAGCTGATCCTTAATTGCTTGTCCACGCTGTCACTTGTGTACAAGTCTTTATATTTATAATCAATCATTCCATCACCTCCTAATAGCCGATAAATGACACATGGACAGAATTATATTTAATAATCTCATTATTTGCCAAATAAATAGTTGGCTGAATGTCTGGCATATACATATCCTGTGTCACATAATCATTGATTTCCGGAATATATAATGTTACACTCGCTTTCCGCTCCACTGTACTTGTATATTGATTACGGATATTTGACATAAATTCTTCAAACTGTACATTTGTGAGCATAGAAACTGTATCAAACTCCACCTTGTTCGGCATATGCTCTAACGCACTTCGATGTAACTTGCCATTTGCATCACGGTAACTGTCCAGCTCTTGCGTATTTCGATACACGCTATAACTATCAGCTTTTATAAATTTTAAAGGTAACTCGTAGTCACCCACTTTTACTAAAAATCCGCTATAAGCCATATAAATCACACTCCTTCTTATATTTTGGTATAGAAAAAGGAAGTACTACAAACTAGTACTTCCCATAAAAATTAACTTATTGGAGATCCACAATATTCACATTCGCCAGTAGCCGACGAGAGAGTATTTTGTGCCCCACAACATTTACATACAACCACTCGAGGTTGAACTTCTGTTTCTATTTTTTCTGTAACATTTGTTACTATATCAGCTATACGATTTGGTAAAACAATTTCTCCTGTGATTTCATTAATGTATGCGTCTTTTAAATATCCTTTGTCAATCATCTTTTGAATGTCCGCTTTAGAAACATCATATGATTTTCCTACAGCAGCTGCAATATTATCGATTCTTGTTTCATTTCCATTTACAATAATCGCCAAATATCTTCTTACATTCTCAGCATCATTTTTCATTTTCTTTCCAACTCTTTGTAAAACTACACCTGCGATAGCAAAGAACAATATCATTCCCACATCTTCACCTGTGATTCCTGCGCTCAGACAACTAAGTGTTCCTATCGCTGCTATGACATATGAAGCAATACCAAGTCCATTTACAATTTTTCCAACACTCATAGCTGTTTTCTTATCTTTTGATACTCTTCCTATAAGTAATGCAACTCCAACAGGCCAAAAGAAAATAAATGCAATAATGATTACTGGCCATGAAAACATTACGCTTATTTTTTCGTTCTGATTCATCTTTTTTCCTCCACTTTGCTCTCTTGTACTTAAAACTTTCCTCTTTGTAACTCTTTTCCACTGATTGTTCTAATCTCAACTATATTTTTTATTTCTGCTATTTTTCTTATCATTTCTTCTTCATCTGAAATGATGTCCAACTGGTTGAGCATAGTCATTATTGTCAACTCATCACCTGTTGATACAGAATTATCGCTATATTTTAGCATTTCTGCGAGTTTCTTCAACTCCTCGACACACTTGATTGATTGACACTTTACACTTAAGCTCTGCGTCTTAGCCAAACACTTCCTTAGTATTTCTTGCTTTTCTTTGAGTTCTTGATCACTTTCTTTAACTTTTCTCTGGAAGAAAATAATTAAAATGTCAGTAATTGTCAATCCTGCCAACCCTAAAACATTAAGTAAAATGTATGTTTTTAGCAATAATGGCATAAAATTCACAAATATGATAGAACAAACAAATACAATTATAATATGTACGCCACTTGCAATCACATTTGCCACTTTAAAGATAGAGTCTTTGCTCGCAATAATCTTAATCGCCCCAATAACTTCAGCAACTAACAACATCATTAACGAAAGCCATTGCATAGTTACTGTAAATATATTCTTGAATGTAAGAATATAGAAGATAATGGTTGTTACAATTAACACCATACTGCATATGATTGGTATCATTCTTTCTTTTTTATTCATCAGCACTACCACCCTTTATAAAGTTGTACCACATTCTGAACAGAATTTAGCACCATTGTCTACTTGTTTTCCGCAGGAAGGACAATGCTTAATAAGCGAATGACCACATTCTGGGCAGAATTTACTTTGATTTGATATCAAATTTCCACATTTTGGACATGCGACTGGCACTTTCTCCCCACAAACAGCACATTTATCGGCACCATTTGGTATGTCTGCACCACACTTTGAACATGGATTATATTTCTTTCCACACTCTGGACAAAACTTTGTTGTCCTCTCTAACTTACATCCACAAACAGCACATTTAATTTCACCACTAACATTAGAAGCTGTTGTATCACAACCGCAATGGCTACAAAAACGTTCTTTTTCGCCAATTCTATTCTTGCAATTTGGACATTCCTTTGTTGCTTCAGTTGTCATGTTGTGTGCTAATCCGCCAAATTGCTGACCAATAGTGCCTCCAACACCAACTCCCATACCCAAACCAATACCGGCTCCCATTAAGCCCCCCTGCATTGAATTAGGATTAGTAGCGGCACCTTCTAGCGTATCAAATGAACGCTCCTGTTGATAACTATATCCCACAATATCCATCTCTGCTCTTTTTGCTAATGCATTTTTCAATTGGATTACGGCCTTATCATCTTCTGGTACGTTAATATCATTCACATAGAAAGAAGTTAATTTAATACCATACTCTTCAAATATCGGCAACATCTTTTCACAAAGATATTCCGATATTTCATCCAAATACGCATTTATCTCTAAGATGCTGATGCCTTTATGTACTAAATAAGAAGAAATCGCATCTTTCGATTTTGTAAGATATACTCCTCTAAAATACTTTAATATATTTGTCTTATCAAATTGTGGTAAATTACCAACTAATTTTATCAAAAATTTCTTTGAATCCTCAATCTGAATTCCAAACTGACCGAATGCACGTACTGGTACAAATACCTTATACTTTGGATCCTGTAATTGAATAGGCGTCGAAGTCCCCCACTTTATATCTAACGAAAATACTTTGTTAATATACCACACTTCAGCTGTGAATGGCGAACGCCCACCGAAAGGTAAATTTATCAATTTGTTCAAAATAGGAATATTCGCTGTACTCAGAGTATGTCTGCCTGCTTGGAATACATCGCATGCCTGACCACCCTTAAACAAGATGGCTTCCTGTGACTCATTTACAATCAACTGAGTCCACGTTCCTAATTCATTATTCGGATATTTCCATGCAAATACATCCGGATTGCCATTATAACTAATAACTTCTACAATAGCCATATGAAAATCCTCCTCATCTTTATCTCAAAATAATATATCAATTATAGCACATTTTTATCTGAAAAACCACTATTTCTCAACAGACTTTTCAAACATACTATTTATTTTGTATTTGAATATACTGAAAAAGCTTTAGTCCAATACGTCCTAAAGCTTTACAACAGTTATTTAATTTTTTCAAATACCATAGTTGCTTGAATTCGGTCTCCACCGCCCAAGCCTTTACTACCTCCATTAGCTGTTGAAATAGTATGTAAGCGATATCCCTTCTGTGCTTGTGCATTAATTACTTCTTCTAATTCAGTTAAATTACCAGAACCTGTTCCGAAAAACTTCTCTTTTAATGTCACTTGCAATACAACATACTGGTATTCATTACCTGAGGCGACTGAATACGATGATTCTTGTTGTACCTTGTCCATAAATCCCATAACCTTTACCTCACTTTAGAAATTTTTACTTACACATATTATATTATTTATTCTATGTTGCGTCAACAAAAAGGATTCTTAATGTGTTATTAAGTATATATTTCTACTGGGTTGTGTTGGATTCGTCTAGCCTCATTATTCCACTCCTCTTTCCACACTTTAAACATTCCAGATGGATCACCTACTACTCGAATAGTCGTATTATTGCTGACTCCTTTCCATTCTGCTATTGCCTGTTTAAAACCTCTATAAGCAGCTTCTTGTATTCCTGCCGTGATCATTTCATTATTTGCAACAACTGTTTTACCATTAGAAAATCTACCAATTAATTCTCCTTGACTTGCTTGGAATAGACCATCTTCAACAATACCACCATTTTCAAATCTAGGAATCGATATGTGCTTAGACTCTGAAAATTTGAATCCAAAACTTTCGCCACCAACATCTGGAACCCATAAAGGTATTTTAAAACTCAGTTTATTTAATGACCGCTTAATAAAATTAAATGCATCGATAATCTTATTTGTCAAACCTTCAAACAAACTTAAAATACCATTAATTGGAGTCATTAAATCCGCTATTAGTATCTCCCATATTCCAGAGAAAATATTTTTCACTCCTTCCCATGCTTTGCTCCAATCTCCAGTAAAAACACCTGTAACGAATCTAATCAATCCCACAAAAATTTTTTTGATTCCCTCTATTATATCTGCAATACCGTAGAAAACATCATTAACCACAGGTCCAAAAATATCCCATAAATATTCAGCTATTGGTACAAATACATCACTCCAAAGAAAAGTAAAAGTATCAATAACGCTTTGAACTGTCGGAATTACTTCTTTGATTATTACATCTCCAATTTCCTCAAATGCCCGTGATAAAACTTTTACTATAGGCTCGAAAACACCTGCAAGAAACTCTCCCAACGGAACTAATACATTATTCCACAAATTCCCGAATACTTCCATTACCTTAGGCAAAACGGTGTCTCCTATACATGTTAAAACAGGTATTATCATGTTTTGCCAAATGCTTACAAATACTTTTTCTAAAAATTCTGTTACAGGCTGTAAAGCCTCATTTATTGATGTTAAAGCATTGCTAACTCCTTCTCTCACTTCCTCATTCTTTGCAAATACTAAACTTAGACCTGTAATTAGCGCTCCTATCGCTATGGCTATTACTCCTCCTATACCATAAATCGCCATAATTGATTCACCTAAAGTTCCTGCACCACCTACTGTCAAAGCAATCACATCAGCTAATTTTGCTAAAAATCCGTCTCCTTCCAAAAGATCTCCTGATAATAATATTTTAACATTCGCCAGAACATCGCTTAACCCCTCAATATTATCCATATACGACTTAGTATTTTTCGCCACATTCTCCATAGGTACCAGTATAGATTCTCCTGTGTTTGATTTTGGCTCAACAACTTCTGTTTTAGAAGAAAGATTAACACTTTGACTCGCTGATACCACCTTTGCGAATACATCCGCCAGATTATTCATCTCCGCCGTCAGCTGCGAGGCATTGGCAGTTACCTGCTGAACTCCTTTTGCAAGCTGTTTTATACTTGTGTCACTCATTTTTCTTATTGTAACAGACAGTTTATCAAATTTTGAAATCATTCTGTCTATCGCTTTGTCTGCCTGTTTTGTATCAATCACAAACTCAGTCGTCAAATTATCCTTACTTGACACGTAACCACCACCTTTCTTTTTTTAATAAAGGACGATAGAAACTTAGAAAACTAAGCCCTATCGCCCTTTTGCTTGTTATTTTTATAATTTGTTCCCATAATTTGAAGCCGCAAAAACAACTGCTCTGTCTGCCTTTGTATTTCTTCCTCGCTCAGCAAAATCTCTTCTTCCTGATTTTGTAGCCCTGTCAATTGCATAAATGGCTTCTCAAGATATTCGGATTTCGCCTTTTTGCCTGCAAGACAATGCTCAACCGCTACGGATACTGCTGACAACACATATCTTCCCATAATCCACATTTCACCATCGCGCATTTCCTGCTTAAGCCTGTGCGCTTCATAAAAGGCTTCTAGTTTCTTTGGAGTCAGATGCCAAAACAAATCATATGGAACGCCAATGGCCAGCGCATTTGGAAGCAACTCTTCAAAAACTATTTGCCGGTAGCTTTTGCTGTTGTTTTCTTTTTGTGGTCCTGTGGCACCTTCCCTGTTTTTTCTGCCTGCTTCGCTCCCTGCGTCAGACCGATCTGCCCGAAAAAACCATCTTTACCCATTTGCTCCATTAGCATACCTAAAAGATCGTAGAAGTTTCCAGTTCCATCCTCTTTGTGCTCTTCGAAATACTGCTTAACTAACACCTTTGCCTCTTTCTTGGAGATAACAGTTCCGTCACCCTCTTCTCCATGATGCTCGAGTAATCCTGCATAGAACATGGTTAATGTAGTCTGTGGAATGTCTGCAATGGACTTAATTAATTCTTTTGCATCTCCACCTTTCTGCGCTTCCGCCAGCTGCTGCATCAACATAGTTGTCTTTTCTGTACATTCATTATATAAAGATGCTTCAATTGTGAATTCTAACTTGTACTCTTTTCCACCAATATTTAATAACTTCATAATTTAAACCTTCTCCTCCTTTGACATCTGTCTAAGGTAAGTGGCATCACTGCCACTTACCTCAATCTCCAACACCAACCTTGTGCTTCTTACGCTGCTGCAGTTGGTTCAATTTTTGTATCAAGTCCTTTGTACTCTTCAATTGTGAGTGTCATCTCAACAGTCCATAATCCATTTTGTTCTGTTTCTGGTTGTGGAATCTGCATTGGTGGTGCTGCCACAATGAAAAATGCCTTGTCAAGACGTGGTGAGTATGTTTCAAACCACATTCTCTTTCCTTCTTTTTCAGCTGCCTGATATTCAGAAATAACTGTTTCCCATTCTTGGATTGTTTCAGCTGTGATGTTGACTGTTACAGGGAATGAACCACCTGAGTCTGCTCTTCCTGGAACATATCTTGTGATTGCATCCTCAAGCGCCGAAGCATCAATCTGCTCTGTCTCTAAAGTTACTCCTCCAATTGAACTGATTCTTGTTAATAAGTTAAATGCTGCTGGTTTTTCTCCGATTGTTGTTTCAACTCCATAACCAAACAAAATGCCAAGTGTACTTAATCCTGCTTGTGCCATAATTTTTTACCTCCTAATTTTTACCTTTCTTGTTTTTTACAGTACATCTCCCGCGCCGATAACTCTTGTAAATCTCGCTGCGGACTTATATGTACCACTATCATTTTGAATTTCCGGGAACTGATTCATGGAGAAGAACATCTCTTTCATGATGTCCACTATCGCACTCATCACTTCGTTTACTGCGCTAGCACTCTCGTTGTCTGTCACAGTTATATGAAAGGTAAATTGTGCTCCATTCATTGTCGCTCCCGATAAGTCCTGCCCTACTTCTACGGCAGTTACTTGTTGAAAATTAATTTGTGGGAAATTGGTTTCATCGCTTTCGCTGCTTGAAGTAGTGAACTTTAAATTTGCATATTTTTCTTTCAAGCTTTTTGGAAAACGAGTTTGTAAATTTTCAAATACTTCTGAACCTTTATTTAACATGATTCCAATATCTCCTCCTTTCTTTTGATTCGAATCTTTTTGTGAAAACTGTTTTCTGATTGTAATACTATCATACTTTTTCCGAATTTATCGAACATGTATTCGATTTCATAAATCTTTCAAAAGACATTCTCACACTATCCTCTGTGTTCCCTCCGCCAATGTGGTCTGCCACCTGATTCCACGACTTCTTTTCTACAATGCGAAGATTTATGATTCTTCGCATGTGACTGTCTTCTAGTCCTGCGATGAACCTTTCAATCTCATTTACTGTTCCCAGAATCTCTAGTTCCAACTTAGATAGAATAATTTTTCGCTCTTCCATTAGCTTTTCTCTTTGCTTCAATTCTATTTTTTTCTCGGTGTATTCCCTTGTTGGAACTCCTTCGATTGTAAAACTCTGCATTCCGCCCAAGCCACCTCGAACTCTATCCCTCACTGTCTCTCCTGCTTCGATTTCTTCCAGCCGCTTTCTTATATTACGTATCTCCTTACCCAATTTTATTTGCTTTGTTTGAAGCTCCTTATGTTCTTTCTGCAAATCCAAGTATTGAACAATTACCTTCTTTGTCATTTCAAACACCTCCTTTGTTGATTTTAATTCAACTACACAGTTAAAAAAATATAATTGTTCTCACAATTTTATTTTGCAGTTGATTTATATTCAACTTCATATAAATAATAATCTAGGGTTGAATATTTGTCAACTATTTTTTCAAAATGTTGATTTTAATTCTTCTTCATGATATAATCTTTATATGAAAGGCGGTATCTAATATGTCAACACAAGAACTAATAGGTTCAAAAATTAAAGAACTACGAATTGAAAAGGAATTGTCACAGACTGCACTGGCAGAAATGGTCGGATACAAAGATAAAACTGCAATCGCAAAGATAGAAGCAGGAAAGGTAGATTTACCTCAAAGTAAATTAGTTGCTTTCGCGAATGCGTTAAATACTACTGTATCCTATCTATTTGGAAATGATGACGCCATATCTGAGGAACCCTTTACTCTTGCCGCACATTTTGACGGCACTGAATATACGGAAGAAGAATTGGAAGAAATTCGTCAATTCGCCGAATTCGTAAAGAGTAAAAGACAGTAGTCCGTATTTCAGGACACTGCTATAAGTTATACTAGAGCGGGAGGTGTTAACATGAATGTATTTGAACGTTTGGAAGACGAAGCCTGCAAAGACGGTATAGAAATTATTCATCGCAAATTTAACAGTGATAGAATAAAAGGACTATATTGCCAGGGCACTATTGCATTGAATAACAACATTGAGACTTCTAAAGAGCGGGCTTGTATTTTGGCTGAGGAGCTTGGACATTACCACACTTCTATTGGTAATATTATTAATCTCTCAGATGTCCCGAATCGGAAACAAGAACGTCAAGCAAGAATTTGGGCATATAATAACCAAATTGGCCTCAAAGGTTTAGTTCGCGCGTATGAACATGGATGCAAGAACAAACATGAGATTGCAGAGTTTTTAGAAGTAACAGAAGAATTTCTTGAAGATGCTGTTAAATGCTATTGTGAAAAGTACGGAGTGTATACTACAATTGATAATTACTTAGTATATTTTATTCCACAATTGATTATTTATAAAAAAATGGAATGATACATCAATAAACGTTCAGATATAAGGGGCTCAATGTAACAAAACACCACAGAAACCATCGTTTCTGTGGTGTTATTTTTACTCCGTTTCTTCTGTACTATCTGCTGCGTCCTCAGTTGTTTCCTCGTCTGTAGATTCCTCCGTCTCCTCCTCTACAACCTCCAGCGCAGTAATATCCCACTCAAATGAATCTGCGATTGTGCTGCTTACCGTATAGACAACGCCCGTTTCATCAACTGTCGCATAATAATTATCCCCTGTCGCATCACCGATATAAACATTCACTTCGTTTCCCTCATCATCTGCTATGGTAACTCGATAGCGTGGGTCATCAAGCCCATAGGCCTCCAGCTCATCTGCGCCTTCCAGTTCACGAACTGCCGAAATATAAGCCAAATCGTCCACAATGCCCTGAACCAAATCCTGGTCAAGCACCATAGTCTCATCATCTATCCAATACCAGCCATTTTCTCCTTTTTCAAAACCAATGGCTGCTGAGCCGTCTGAATATTCTAGGAAAGAAACATCTCCCATATTGATAACAACGATATCTTCTTCGATTTGACTTTCTGCCTCCTTGTCACTGATTGCACCCATCATAAAGTACAACCCTATCAGCACAACAAGCACCGCCAATAAACCAATCAATGTTTTATGTTTTCCCATGTTAGTCACCTATGCCTTTCTGCGCTTCAGCCATTTTACGAATCCGTATCCTAAAATCACAATTGGAATACCAAAAATTGCTACAAGACTTGAAATTCCTGCATACTGTACTGTATTGTAAGTTACTTCCAAGCTCTTTGGCTCAATCGCAATATTGCTTACTTCTTCAAAATGATTTGCCACCGTATTCATAAACAGTGTCACATTTTCCAGATTTGAAAATGCATCTGTAACGTAAGAATCAATCATAGAGTAGGCCGTGAGAACCGTAAATGTACTTTCCTCTTCTGTTGCCACAGCACCAAGTACATAGGTTCCTTCTGTCTGCGCTTCTGAAGTTACAGCAAAACCTTTACTTGAGGTTGTCATAAATTCACTTACAGAGATTGTATCTCTTGCTGGGTCTGTAACTTCCATTCCAAGAGAATTTACAAGGAGTACCATTTCTGAGCTGATTCCTGCTGCAAGGTCACCGCTTACAGACAGTTCTGGAAAAATGTAATAAGCATTTCCCTGATAATTTCTGGATGTATCTGCGATATAACCATCAACCTTCTGCATTCCATATTCCAACATCAATGCATCCAGATTTGGTGTCTCATTTTCTCCTGTTCCCAAAACAAGATACATATCTCCGCCTGCCACCAAATACTCAGAAATCATTGTCTTCTCGTCTTCACTTAAGTCTGTAGCCGGAGCATACATGAATAACAAATCACAATCTTCTGGTATTTCTGTTACCATCAATGTGTTAAGTTCTTCTACTGTATAATTTGATTTTGTCATCAAATCTGAAACCGTCGTTGAAAAAGAAGTTTCTCCATGTCCGCTTGTACGGTAAATTTTCTGAGAAGTCTCATTTGTTACATAGTTTACTGCACTTGTAAGCTGTCCTTCCGCATCAAACTCTGTCTCCACATAGCTTCCATAATAGTAATAAGACATTTCATCATAGGCAATGATATCGTCAAATAAAATCTGTGTCTGCTTTTCAGTTTCTAAACACTCTACGACAATTGTATTAGAATCTGCATTATACTCCTCCAGTACCGTAGGATGCAATACAGGGTCCGTCCATTCTACACTGATTTTCTTAGAAAGGCCTGCATATTTTTCAATGAAAATCTGAATACGCTCATCGGTAGAAGATTTCTCTGCCAGAACGTGAAGCTTTACTTCCTTATCAAGACCATTTAATAATTCTTTACTTTGATCCGTAATTTCGTATAAATCATTGCTGCTAAGGTCGATATTCTTCCAGCTCTCCGGGAACTCTCCTGCAACCATATTTATCATAATAACAACCACAATCGCAATCACTGTTAAAAGGGTGCTGTAGGTACCATAGCGTGACTGCGCACTGCCAAACATTTCTTTTATTTTCTTCACCGTCACAACCTCCTAACTCCAGCGTCTCTTTTGTATTGTCTGAATTGTGATAAATACAAATAAGAACACAATTGAAATACAAAGCACCACGCTGCTCATATCAAGTAAGCTTGAACTCATTACGTTTGAAAACATACTTGAAAAATCCAATTTCTGTAACATATTATAAAGCAGACTTTCAAATGCAGACTGATTTGTGAAATATACACCCACACACCCAGCAACACTAAGAAATGCCAGGCCTCCTCCAATCATCCAGTTTTTGGTCAGCTGGTAAATAAGTGCTGAGAAAACCAGAAGAATGGCAAGAAGACCAATAAAATTTCCCAAAGCGTCTGTTGGCAGGAAATTAATCAGGCCACTCCACAGATACATCACCAAAAGTGCCGCAAATGTACTCACTGCTGCAATAATCTGGCTCTCTGTCAGGGAGGACAAAAACATTCCCACTGCAATATACACGCATCCAATCAAAAAGAACATGAAAATCGATGCATAATCCACCTTCAAATATGCTGTTCCCCACATTTTAATAACCAATGGGTAAATGCAATAAAGCAGGCATGGAATTAAAAATACGGTTACCATGGCAAGATATTTTCCAAGTACAATTCCTGTCACGCTCACTGGTGCTGTCAAAAGCAGTTGGTCTGTCTTGCTCTTTCTCTCTTCCGCAAAGCTCTTCATCGTAAGAACCGGCACTGCAATCAGGAAAATCAGCATACTTGCCGACAACGTGTACGCAAAATATGGATATCCGGCATTTAAGTTATATGCCGTAAAGTATACGCCCGTAAAAAGCATTAAAAATGTAATAAACGCATAGCCAATCATGGATTGGAAATAAGATTTTAATTCTCTTTTATAAATCGCTATCATCTTCTGCTTCCCCTCCTGTCAATTCTAAGAACACTTCTTCTAGAGAAGCTTTTTTCCTCTTAATTGAGAGCAATGGACAGTTTGCATTTGCAAAGGCCTGAATAATCTCTTCTGCCCTACTTGCTTCAACTTCAGCCTCGATGATAACAGTCTCTGTTCCACTCATAAGCTTTTCTAGATTCTCTGGCGTATCGCTTGCTACCAATTTCCCATGAGAAATAATCATAATGTGGTCGCACACTTCACTAACTTCCGCCAAAATATGGGAACTCAAAATAACCGTGTGCTTCTTTGCAAGTTCACGGATTAATTCACGAATCTCAATAATTTGTTTTGGGTCAAGACCTACGGTTGGCTCGTCAAGAATGATAATCTCTGGAAATCCAAGCACTGCCTGGGCAAGACCCACGCGCTGCTTGTAACCTTTAGAGAGATTTTTAATCAGACGGTTCTGCACCTCTTCCAATTGCACAAGCGAAACAATCTCTTCTACTGCTGATTCAATTTCATCCTTTTTGATTTTCTTAAGCTCGGCAGAAAACCATAGATATTCCATAACAGTCATATCCATATATAATGGCGGAATCTCTGGAAGATATCCAATACTTCTCTTTGCCATTTCAGGTTCCTTTAGAATATCGTGTCCGTTAATTAACACTTCCCCCTCTGTAGCCCCAAGATAGCCTGTCATGATATTCATTGTGGTAGACTTTCCTGCACCATTTGGTCCAAGAAATCCATAGATTTGTCCTTGCTGTACGGTAAAATTCAAATGGTCGACTGCCAGATGATTTCCGTATTTCTTTACTAGATTTCTAACTTCAATCAAGTCGATTCCTCCCTATTTTCATTATTTTTCTATTCTATGAGAGGAAATTGAAAAATTTATGTTGATTTTGTGTTTTAAGTTTGATAAATGTGTGTAGATTCTGTGAAAAAATCCGCTATACTTAAAGCTATTGCTCAAGCATAACGGATTCACTTTACTCCGCCAGATAATCCAGCGGATTTACTGATTCATCATCTTTTAAAATCTGAAAATACAAATTTGGTCCTTCTACACTATAATATTTAGTAGGCGTGCTTACGTATCCAATCACTGCACCCTGTTCAATACGTTCGCCTTCCTGTACACGAATTTCCTCTAACTGTCCATAGATAGCAGTATAACCGCTTCCGATATCCATGAGCAACGTATTTCCAGTCTGCGCATTTGTCTTGATTGCAGTCACCTCACCATCTGCGGCTGCAAGCACAGGTTCACCTGCTTCACCTGAAATAATAAGGGCTGGGTTATATTTATACTGATCTAATGTAGCAAAATAAATCGTCTGGTCCATGCTGTAATTTAGAATTACGTTGCCATCTACTGGCCAGATTAATGTGTCTGTCTCAGAAAACGTAAGCGCCTGCTTTGTTGTTGTCGAGTTCACGATCGGCGTTTCACTAACAGGAGCATCTACTGTTGGAATCTCTGCCTGCACATTTTCGTTGTTTGCACTTTCTGTCTGTTCCTCTTGAATTTCAGGTTTGTCTTCATTTACCTTGTTCTCCTCTTTTGCCTTTGCTTCTTCCTCTGCCTTCGCCAGCTCTGTCTCTGTTCTTTCCTGGTAACGGTTAAATGTAATCATTCCCACAATCGCAATCATTGCCACAAAACAAAACACAAGAGCCACTGCTGCACCTTGATTTTTTTTCATATTTATCACCTCTGGCATTATTTTTGCCAGAAAGTGATAGGCTTATTCTACATTCCACAAAATTTCCGCCACCTCTTTTATTTCGGTACCCGCAAAAAAGAATTGCAGAATCTCCTGATATGTTTTTCCTTCTTTTGCCATTTCATTGGCTGTATACTGGCTGAGACCAAGTCCATGTCCAACACCTTTTGTGATAACTCTTGTCTGATTCTCAAAAGCCTGCAGCTCAAAACAGCTGGAAGCAAGTCCATATGTATCACGGAAACTTTCTCCGCTGCAGGTTTCTTCTCCAACCTTCACATTCAACACATAGCCGGCTGTGTCATAAGACTCTACTTTTACGTTTGTAACCTGGATGAACTGGCTCTCCATCTGATTTTCTGCTTCCACATCCTTCGGACATTCTATAATCTGAAGGTAAGGATATTCCTCGCCTCCGAGCACTTCAGCTCCACTTCTGGTTTTTCCGTTACTTACCTGATGAAAGGGAACTAATGCCAGCTTGTCTCCATACATTACAACCTGCCCTTCAGTTTCCTCCCATATTTTTTCTAATTTTCGATACCACGCAGCATCAATGTCTTCGGTTTTTCCAAATCCTTCTTGCTCCAGAATACCTTGTCCGAGTTCTTCCACTTCTTTATATACAGTTGTGCGAACCAGAATAGCCTGGGCTTTCAGCATTTCTTCCTCATACTCTGAAGTAACCTCTTTTGCAAGTGTCTGTATACAATGTTCTTTTAGTAATTTGTCAAACTCACTTACCTCTGAACTAGTTTCTACACTTCCACCATTTGCAAAAACTGTAATTATATAAGGCGTCAAAACAATAATTGATAGTACTGCTAGAAATTTTTTTATTTTCTTTCCTATTTTTCGCAACATAAAACAAGCCTCCCATACCATAATGTATGGAGTATTTTGTTATTTTATTACTTGCAACATATAATTTATTTCAGATAATGCTGAATCATCTGCATAATCAACTTTTGATTAATAGGAGTATTTCTCGTTTCAAACGTGAGAATCAAATTATCTCCCGGATAATATCCATTTTGTATATATGCCGCAATTTTTCTTATATTTTTTTCTGCATAATTCTCATCATCCATCATTCCCAGATGCTCCCAAAGCACCTCTTCTCTTTTTTCAACATTAAGAGCCATAAAATCCGGGTGCACCCTGCCAAAATTCTTGAGATAAACAGGATATTCGTATCGATACGGAATCCCCTCTTTACTGAGCAAATCTGCAATTATCATCTCTGACTTGGAGCGTACTCTCTCATCTTTTGCTGTATATATTTCAGGCATTCCTTCAGAAAATTCCTTTCCCTGATATGTAACAGTTTCCCACTTTCGAACAAATTCCTCATCCGTCTCTAGGATTGGCGTAATTAATTTTTGGCGTTCTTCATGCAGACTTTCATATATCCGTTCCACATTTCTATCTGGATCATTCAAATAGTATTTTTTTATTGCCTCTAATTCTTTCTCTAATGCATCAAGAATCTTCTTGTCATAATCCTTTTGTGCTAACTTATGTACAAGTTCAAAATTCTCCCTCCTAATATATTTTCCCGTAAAATCCTTGGGGTCATTTCGATGGTAGTATTGCATTCGAGTTCCTCGCCGATTAATTCTAAGTGAGCCTTCTGGTGCAAATTGTAAAGATTTTTCTTTATTTTTTTTTAGTTGAATTAAATAATCTTCTCGTGCTTCTAGCAGATTTTTGATTTCTTCCATAGGGTTTCCTCCTAATTTAGTGTATAAGTATTTGTTTTGGGATAATAAAAAATTAAATAAGAATTTTAGATATCCATAAATTTTATATGGACAGATAGATTTTAAGATTATTTTAGTTTAATATTTCCATTTTGGCAAGTTAATTCTTTCGACCAAATTACTTATTATGTCACCTGCTAGGCGTCTTCATAACCAAAGCAAATTCCTTCTCAACGCCTAGATATTTCATAATCTTCATCTCTAGACGTCTCCACTTCCTAAACAAGTGAATTCCATACGGCTAGATTCTCCATAAACTCTATTCCTAGGCGTCTTTACATCCTAAGCAAGTGAATTCCGTACGGCTAGATTCTCCATAAACTCTATTCCTAGGTGTCTCCACGCCCTAAACAAGTTTTAATCCAACCACTAGATTTACTAGAACCTCTACTTCTAGGCGTCCACCACACAAAAAACAGGCAAATGACACAAAAAGCAAGTAAAAGCACCAAAAAAATGCCAAAAAGCAAAAAAAAGTCAATGCGGGGAAAATCCCCACACTGACTAATATACTAGTATTACATATCTACTACTACTTTATCAAGTTTCCAGATTTCATCAACATACTGCTGAATTGTTCTGTCTGATGTAAACTTACCACATGAAGCTGTCTGTAAGAGGGCCATTTTTGCCCATCTGTCTTTATCTTTGTAAGCTTCTTCCACACGTTTTTGTGCGTCTGCATAGCTTCTAAAGTCTTTTAAGATAAAGTATGTGTCTGCTCTGTCACTGCTTTGTGTGTTAAGGAGTGAGTTGTATAAGTCTCTATACATTTCTCTGTTTCCATTTGCATAAGTTCCATCCATTAATTGGTCAACTACGCGTTTGATATCCCAATCTGCAAAGTAGATGTCTACTGGGTTATATCCACCCTTGTTTTCGTAGTTAATAACTTCATCTGAGCTGAGACCGAAAATAAATGCATTTTCAAGACCAACTTCTTCAACAATTTCTACGTTAGCA
Source organism: Tyzzerella sp. (assembly GCA_017465565.1). Taxonomy (GTDB): domain Bacteria; phylum Bacillota; class Clostridia; order Lachnospirales; family Lachnospiraceae; genus Faecalimonas. Next base: position 32,922 of record JAFTWA010000048.1, on the reverse strand, counting down.
CCGTCCATTGTACCAAGTGTTGGAGCACCGTTCAACATGAACTTCATGTTACCTGTACCTGAAGCTTCTTTTGATGCTGTAGAAATTTGTTCGCTGACATCTGCTGCTGCAAAGATTAATTCTGCATTTGATACTCTGTAATCTTCAATAAATACAACTTTTAACTTACCGTTGATGCTTGCATCGTTGTTGATTACGTCCGCAACTGAGTTGATTAACTTAATTGTCTGTTTTGCACGCGCATAACCAGCTGCTGCTTTTGCACCAAAAATAAATGTTCTTGGATAGAATTCCATTTCTGGATTGTCTTTAATTTTGTTGTATAAGTACATTACGTGTAAAATGTTTAAGAATTGACGTTTGTACTCATGTAATCTCTTAACCTGAACGTCGAAAATTGAGTTAGGGTCAACTTCTACACCATTGTGTTTCTTAATGTACTCGGCAAGGCGAACCTTATTCTGGTATTTGATTTCCATGAACTCTTTTTGAGCCTTTGGATCATCTGCAAGTGGTTTTAATTTTGCCATTTGAGCGAGGTCTGTAATCCAGCCATCGCCGATGTGGTCTGTTACCCAGTCTGCAAGAAGTGGGTTACCATGTAATAAGAAACGTCTCTGTGTGATACCGTTTGTCTTATTATTGAATTTTTCTGGCATCATTTCATAGAAATCTTTTAACTCTTGTTTCTTTAAGATTTCTGTGTGAAGTGCAGCTACACCGTTTACTGAGTAACCAGCTGCGATTGCAAGGTGAGCCATCTTAACCTGACCATCGTATAAAATAGCCATTTTGCGAACTTTTTCTTCATCGCCTGGATATTTTGCTCTAATATCAGCAACAAAACGACGGTTGATTTCTTCAACGATTTGGTAAACACGTGGAAGTAATCTCTGGAATAAGTCGATTGGCCATTTTTCAAGAGCTTCTGCCATGATTGTATGGTTAGTGTAAGCACAAGTCTTAGTTGTAACTTCCCATGCTTCATTCCATTCTAAACCTTCTTCATCCATAAGAAGTCTCATAAGCTCTGCTACAGAAACAGTTGGATGAGTATCGTTCATCTGGATTGTTACTTTTTCATGAAGCTTTGTAATATCATCATGGTCTCTCTTATATTTTGCAATTAACTCTTGTAAGCTTGCTGAAATAAAGAAATATTGTTGTTTTAAACGAAGCTCTTTACCTGCATAGTGGTTATCGTTTGGATATAATACTTCAACGATTGTCTTAGCAAGGTTTTCTTGTTCGATAGCCTTTTGGTATTCACCGCGGTCAAACTTATCTAAGTGGAATTCTGTAATCGCTTTTGCATCCCAGATACGGAGTGTATTTACGATATTGTTGTTGTAACCAACGATTGGCATATCGTATGGAATTGCAAGTACTGATTCAAAGTTTTCCTGAATGTAGTTTGTACGACCTGTTTTTTCATCTTTTTCTACACGGATTGTTCCGCCAAAACGAACTTCTTTTGCATATTCATCACGGCGTACTTCAAATGGGTTTCCATCCTTTAACCAGTTATCTGGAGTTTCAACCTGGTAACCATCCTTGATTTTTTGTTTGAACATACCGTATTTGTATCTGATACCACAGCCATATGCTGAATATCCGAGTGAAGCAAGTGAATCTAAGAAACAAGCTGCAAGACGTCCAAGACCACCATTACCGAGAGCTGCGTCTGGTTCCTGGTCCTCGATTACGTTTAAGTTGATTCCCATTTCATCTAAAGCTTCACGAACTTCTTTGTATGAAGTTAAGTTGATTAAGTTGTTTCCTAATGCTCTACCCATTAAGAATTCCATTGACATATAGTAAACTGTCTTTGGATCATCTTTTTGATATTGTTCCTGTGTTGCTAACCATCTATCGATGATATCATCTTTTACTGCGTAAGAAACAGCTTGGAAAAGTTGTTGTTCTGTAGCTTCTTCAATTGTTTTTCTGTATAATCTTTTTACGTTGTCTTTTACTGTTTTTTGAAATTGTTTCTTGTCAAAATTATTTGCCATACTACTCTCCTATTTCTCAACACCTAAAGTTACCTTTTCGCCGTTGATATTCCATTCTTTCGTATATCCAGTTGGGTCTTTCTTTTCTACGGCTACTGCTAATACTTCGCCGCCAATCTGGTCTGCATATTTTCCGAAAAGACCTTCTGCTTTTTCTGTTCCAACATATGAAACTTTAATCTTGTCAGTTACTTCGAAATCAGCTTCTTTTCTCATTGTCTGGATTTTGCTGATTAATTCTCTTACAAAACCTTCTTCTAATAATTCTTCTGTAAGATTTGTATCAAGAACAACTGTAATATTGTTGTCATTTTCTGATACATAACCTTCCATCTGAGCCATATCGATTAAGAGGTCTTCTTTCATTAATACAACTTCCTGACCATTAATATCCAACGCCAGCATGCCTGTTGCATTAATTTCGTCCATTGCTGCATTTCCATCAATAGATTCAAGAGCTGCTTTGATTCCGCCCAAAATCTTACCGTATTTTGGTCCAACTGTTCTAAGTTGTGGTTTGAATGTGTATGAAGTAAATGCGCGTACATCATCTGTAAATTCTAACGCTTTTACATTCAATTCTTCTTCCACGATTTCTTGATAGAATTCTGGTAATTTTACTTCTGATTTTACAAACATCTTACCGATTGGTTGACGGTTCTTGATATTTGCTGCATTTCTACAAGCACGGCCCATAACAACGAGCTTCAATACTTCGTCCATGTTTGCTTCTAAGTCTTTGTCAATCATTGATTCATCTGCTGCTGGGAAGTCACATAAGTGAATACTTTCTGGTGCTGATGCATCAAGTCCTCTTACAAGGTTCTGATAGATGTCTTCTGTCATAAATGGAATCATTGGAGCTGCTACTTTTGATACTGTTACAAGTGCTGTGTAAAGTGTCATGTAAGCATTAATCTTATCCTGTTCCATTCCTTTTGCCCAGAAACGTTCACGGCTTCTTCTTACATACCAGTTACTCATATCATCTACGAAATCCTGAAGTGCTCTTGCGCTTTCTGGAATTCTGTAGTTTTCAAGGTTCTCATCCACTGTCTTAACTAATGTGTTTAATTTAGACAATAACCATTTATCCATAACAGAAAGCTTATCATATTCTAATGCATATTTTGTTGCGTCGAACTGATCGATTTCTGCATAGAGTACATAGAAAGCATATGTGTTCCATAATGTTCCCATGAATTTGCGTTGTCCTTCTGTAACAGCTTTGCCGTGGAAACGGTTTGGCAACCATGGCGCACTATTAATATAGAAGTACCAGCGGATTGCATCTGCCCCATACTCTTCTAACGCTTCAAATGGGTCAACTGCATTTCCTTTTGATTTACTCATCTTTTGACCATCTTTATCCTGAACGTGTCCAAGTACAAGTACATTCTTGTATGGAGCTTTGTCGAAAATAAGTGTCGAAATCGCAAGCAGTGAATAGAACCATCCACGAGTCTGGTCTACCCCTTCTGAAATGAAGTCTGCAGGGAATTGCTGTTCAAACAGCTCTTTATTTTCAAATGGATAATGATGTTGTGCAAATGGCATCGCACCACTATCAAACCAGCAGTCAATAACTTCTGGTACACGATGCATTTCTTTTCCACAGTGTGGACATTTGATTGTTACTTCATCAATAAATGGACGGTGAAGTTCAATATCTTCTGGACAGTTGTCTGACATTGATTTCAATTCTTCAATGCTTCCAATAGAATGCATGTGTCCGCATTCACATTCCCAGATATTGAGCGGAGTTCCCCAGTAACGGTTACGGCTGATACCCCAGTCCTGTACGTTTTCTAACCAGTCTCCGAAACGTCCCTTACCAATGCTTTCTGGAATCCAATTTACTGTGTTGTTGTTTCTGATTAAGTTTTCTTTTACGTCTGTCATCTTGATGAACCAAGATTCACGAGCGTAATAGATAAGTGGTGTGTCACATCTCCAGCAGTGTGGATAGCTGTGCTCAAAGTTTGGTGCAGAGAATAATAATCCTCTTTCTTCCAAATCTGTAAGTACCATTGGGTCAGCTTTCTTACAGAATGTGCCTGCCCAAGGTGTTTCAGGTGTCATTTCACCTTTTTCGTCAACTAATTGAAGGAATGGAAGGTCGTATTTACGGCCTACGTTCGCATCGTCCTCACCAAATGCAGGTGCAATATGAACGACACCAGTACCATCTGTAAGTGTTACATATGTGTCACATGTCACATAGTAAGCTTTCTTATTTAATTCCACGAATGGGAATAATGGTTCGTATTCTTTTCCTTCTAATTCTGTACCAACATATTTTTCTAATACTTCTACATCACCTTCTAATACTGTGCTTACTAAAGCTTCTGCCATGTAGTATGTGTATTCCCCATGTTTTACTTTTACGTATGTTTCATTTGGATTTACACAAAGTGCAACGTTTGAAGGCAATGTCCAAGGTGTTGTTGTCCATGCTAAAATATAAGCATCTTCACCTTTCACTTTGAATCTTACGATTGCAGAGCGTTCTTTTACGTCTTTGTAGCCCTGTGCTACTTCGTGGCTTGAAAGTGGTGTTCCACAGCGTGGGCAGTAAGGTACAATTTTATAGCCTTTGTAAAGGAGTCCCTTATCCCAGATTTGCTTCAAAGCCCACCATTCAGATTCGATGAAATTATTATCGTATGTGATATATGGATGTTCCATGTCTACCCAGAAACCTACAGTAGACGAAAATCCTTCCCACATTCCTTTATATTTCCATACGCTATCTTTACAGTGGCCAATGAATGGTTCCAAACCGTATTCCTCGATTTGTTCTTTTCCATCAAGCCCTAAAAACTTTTCAACTTCAAGTTCTACTGGAAGACCATGTGTGTCCCAGCCCGCTTTTCTTGGTACCATGTACCCTTTCATTGTACGGTATCTAGGAACCATATCCTTGATAACACGAGTTAACACGTGTCCGATATGTGGCTTTCCGTTAGCTGTTGGTGGTCCATCATAGAAAGTGTATGTTTCGCCTTCTTTGCGGTTTTCCATACTCTTTTCGAAAATCTGATTATCAGCCCAAAACTTTTCTGTCTTTTTTTCACGTTCTACAAATTTAAGATCCGTTGATACTTTCTGATACATTCTTTTTTCCTCCTTAAAATTGATGTATATAGGAATAAAAAAAAGCCTCGCCTGTAAAAGGACGAAGCAAAAAATATCGTTAACCACCTATTACATCATACTATCATATGCGTTCCTGTTAACGGTGGAATGCCGTCAGCACTTACTTAGAATAACTTCACCTAATTCTGTTCAGCGTCTGCAACTCGGAAGTGATATTCAAATATACTCTACTCACACCAGGCTCTCACCGTCCCTGACTCGCTTTGCCTTTCAAATATATCCTACTGTCTTCGTCAACGTTTTTGCTATACACCCCGCATTATAAAGAAAAACCCTTGATAAGTCAAGGGTTTTTCTTGTTTTACTTTATTCCACTACTTCAGAGTCATCTAGGATTTCTCCTTTTTGCACCTGTTTCATAAGTGACATAATCTCCTCTATCGATTCCTCTACCGGCTCTGCAACATATAATTTCTTGCTCGGCATTGAGTAGGTGTACTCTGTTGTTCCGACCCCCTCTGCCGCCACAGAACAGATATTCCATGAACCGCCTTCATTAAGCTGCATCTTAATCAGTGACTGAATCTGTGATTCCGACATATTTGTCTCCACATTGCCACTTACACTGTCAATGATGCTGCTTGCACTCATAAGAATCTTCGGCGAAATCATCTTCTTTATCATCGCCACGATAACTGCCTGCTGGTTCTTGCCTCTCTGGTTGTCGCCATCTGGCAGATTCTTACGCTCTCTCGAGAAAGAAAGTGCTTCTTCTCCATCAAACTCATTCATACCTTTTCTTACATAATAGCCATCCTGCGTAGTGAACGAATATTCTGAATAAACCTCAATTCCACCCAGAGCATCTACAATTTCAATCATAGAACTAAAGTTCACCCTCGCATAGAATGGAATCTCTGTCTCGTAAAGATTTTCCAAAGCTGCAATGGAAGCATCTACACCGTAAATACCTGCGTGCGTCAGCTTATCCTTCTGTCCATCGGATACACCAGGAAGTGTTACATAATAATCACGCGGTGTTGTTATGAGCAAAATCTGACGTGTCTCAGGATTTACCGTTGCAATAATATTTACGTCACTTCGGCTGCTCTTACTAATCGATCCATACACATCGATACCGCTGAGGTAAACATTAAATGTATCATTTTGAACATCAATATTTTCAGTCGTACGTTCCAGCTCTTTCTTGATTTCATGTGAATAAATAATCTTAATCTTTGACTCAAAGCCTGAAATCTCTTCTCCCAGCATTCCAGTATATCCATCATTATAAACAACCGCATCCACGCCGCCGCTAAAAAGTGCTGCTACCTGGGACTCAATATCAGCAAATTCAATTGTTTCTACATCTTGTCCCACATTTGCATTGATTTCATCCATGGTCTCCTCGATGTCCTCGCCGCCTATTTCATACTGCACCCCAAAAGTATAATTTTTCATATCCTCGATGGACTGCGCCGGGTCATCCTTCAAAACTGCCACAACAATATGGTCAATCTTGTGAGTTCCTCCTGTCACCTTGTCAAAAGCACCATTTACCATTTCCAGATAATAGCTTCCAGCTCCTAATATTACAATGATTAAAAGTGAAAGAAGCTTACCAGCTATTGCCCTGCCTTTATGCTTACGCTGTGAACGATACACAATAATAAATAAAACGAATAACACTGCAACAACAGCCGCTGTATATTTCATTGGTAAAATATTAAGCGAAAAAATTATCCAGAGAAATAAAATTGTTAATATTGCTTGCAGCGCAACTAAAACCTTCCCCAGACGTTTTGCTGCTTTATGTGTTTTCTTCTTCTTTTTCCGATGTCCTGTCTGCGGTGCAGACTTTGCAGGATTATTCAATTCCCGCATTCTTTCGTCATGTTTTTGCAGTTTACGTTTTTTCCTTCTCTGCAATTCCTCAAAAGAATCGTCTTCTCTTCTTCTACCCATAAATTTATACCCCATTTATATTTATACACGTTTTTTAATCATTTTACAGATTGATTATATCATATAGTTTTCCAAAAACGAATAAACTTAAATAATTCTTAATAAATGCAAGATCACCTATATGGTTTCTGATGAACCATTGGTGTAGTGTCGCTCATTGGCAAAAAGGTGTAACCGTTTGCCAGTCCCCATTGAATAATCTGTTCAACAGCTGCAACACTAAAGCTTTGAATATCATGCTGCAAAACGATAGATATATTATTTCTTTGAATACCAGAAATAACGTTATTTGCAACGGCAGCCGCTGTTTTTGTTCCACCTGCATCACCACTACTTACATTCCAGTCGCAATACAGATATCCGTGATATGCAAGACTCTCGGCCAGTGAACTCATTTTTATATTTTTAGCCTTCTGGTTTGAAGTACCACCCGGAAAACGTACAATAGTTGGAGTAACTCCCGTTTGACTTACAACTATATCATGAATCTTTTGCAAATCCGCATAATAAGCCTCTTCACTACTATAAATTTCATTATATACATGGCTGTATGTGTGAAGAGCTATGGTATGCCCACGGCGGTGTGCTTCCCCTATCATATGCTGATATGCAGGGAACTGGTTCGTTACAAAGAATGTAACCTTCACACCATATTTGTCTAAGATATCAAGGAGCGTTGCCGTATGTCTGCCTGGTCCATCATCAAATGTTAAATAGACAACTTTATTTCCCGGATTAACTGCATTGGAAATCGCCTGCTTGTCAAATATATTAATCGTACGTTTCACAGTTGCAGTGTTCCCAGAAGAGTCGCTGACTTTATATGTTAATGTGTAGGCACCCTTTTTATTAACATCTACGCTCCCTTCTACAGTTACTGTAGAAGTCAGATCGCCATCCACATCATCCGAAGCTGTGAATCCAGGTTCATTATAATTCTCCCCGATATTCACATAAATATTTTTACTTCCTTTTAAAGAGATCGCTGGTGCCACAACATCTTTGTAAACAATGGTGCGATCAATAGCTGCTGTATTTCCAGAGGAGTCACTTACTGTATAAGTAACGATTCCATCATGCTCCTGGCTAACTACATTTGCGGTCACATCCCCGTCATAATTGTCGGTAGCCGTGAATCCCTCTTCTACATAGGCAGCAACCGGACTCGTAAAATATTCCGGATTAGACACCAATTCAATGACAGGTGCCACCGTATCCTGTACAACGATGGTTCTCTTTTCTTTCAAGGTCATATTTCGGTATTCTGTTGTGTAAGTTACATTGTAGGTTCCTATTTTATTTAAATCCAATTCTCCTTCTAATGATACAGCAACCGAAGTACCTTCTTTATTAATAATAGTACCTTTACAAAGTGCAGTCACCTCTGGCATCTCATCCACACCATACTCTAAAGTAAGAGTTTCTTCAGGAATGCTTAGCTCCAGATAATATTTGTTTATTTTAAATACAATTAATATGGCTGCAAGTGCACATATGACCACAGCTGCAAACGCGATTAATATTACTTTTCTGTTTTTCTTTAGTGCTTCCATATTTATTCACCTTCTATTTATATAAACAATCGATTTTATTTACTTCTTATTATAATGGGTAAATTTAAAAAAACAATCACTTCTTTTTACTTTACAAACAATGCACATAGCTGTATAATGTAGTAATGAAAACTACATTTAGCGTTATAAAGATTCAAGGAGGCAATTATGCATAATTATATTCTTAGCTGTTGTTCAACAGCAGATTTAACAAAAGAACATTTCGAGCAAAGAGATATTCATTATATTTGTTTTCATTACGAGTTAGACGGAAAACAATACGCTGACGATTTAGGTCAGACCATGTCATCTGAAGATTTTTATCGTGCAATGCAGGAAGGTGCGGATACAAAGACTTCACAGGTAAATGCTGCAGAATATGAGGAATATTTTGAACCATTTTTAAAAGAGGGAAAAGACATTCTGCATGTGAGTTTGTCTTCAGGTATTTCAGGTTCATTTAATTCTGCAAATATTGCAAAAAGTATTTTGGAAGAACGTTATCCAGATAGAAAAATCTATATTGTAGATTCATTAACTGCTGCTTCAGGTTATGGTCTTATGATGGATAAGCTGGCTGATTTACGCGATGATGGAAAGAGCATTGATGAAGTACATGACTGGTTAATTGAAAATAGACTAAAATGTCATGCATGGTTCTTCTCTACAGATTTAACTTTCTTTGTCAAAGGAGGAAGAATTTCAAAAACTTCAGGATTTGTAGGTTCTGTTTTAAATATTTGTCCATTATTAAATGTCGACGCTGCCGGAAAATTAATTCCACGTCAGAAAATTAGAACAAAACGTAAAGTTATTGAAGCCATTGTGAAGCAGATGGAAGCACATGCACAGGATGGATTAGATTATAGTGATAAATGTTATATCAGCCATTCAGCATGTTACGAGGATGCAAGAGCGGTTGCAGATTTGATTGAAGGTCGTTTTTCAAAATTGAATGGAAAAGTACTAATTAATAATATTGGTACAACGATTGGTAGTCATACAGGCCCTGGAACAGTAGCACTTTTCTTCTGGGGAGATGAAAAAACAGAAGCATAAGATTACATAAAAAACTGCACTTCAAAATGAAGCGCAGTTTTTTAGTTATAAAATATTTTATTTGCCTTCTAATTTATCAAGCATGTCCCAAACACCTAACATGTACATGATACCTAAAGCACGGTCATATAAACCATAGCCAGGACGTACATTACCTGGTTTTTCATCCCAGAGGTGACGACCATGGTCAGGACGGATATATCCTTCAAAACCACAATCATGGTAAGCTTTCAAAATATCAAGAATACGTGTATCTCCATCGCAGTCACGGTGGCTTGCTTCTGAGAAATCTCCGTTTTCAAAATGTTTCACGTTACGGATGTGTGCGAAAGCGATACGGTCGCAGTGTTTGCGAACGATTTCAGCAACATTGTTATTAGGGTCAGCATTTAAGCTTCCTGAACATAATGTTAAACAGTTGTATTCATCATCTACCATTGATAAGAAACGGTCGATGTTTTCTGCACATGTTAATAAACGTGGTAAACCGAAGATATCCCACGGAGGATCATCCATGTGGATAGCCATCTTAATGTCACATTCACGACATGTTGGCATAATTGCTTCTAAGAAGTATTTTAAGTTTTCCCATAATTTTTCTTTTGTAACTGGTGCATAAGCTGCAAATAATTCATCCAGCTTAGCCATACGTTCTGGTTCCCAGCCTGGGAATGTCAATCCACCTAAGTTGTTTAAGATGTAATCAGCCATTTCCTTTGGATCATCGTGAATACGGCTTGCTTCATAGTAGAGAGCTGTAGAGCCATCTCCTACTGGATGGAATAAATCTGTACGTGTCCAGTCAAATACTGGCATGAAGTTGTAGCAGATTACTTTAACTCCGAATTGTTTTAAGTTTTTGATTGTCTGAATGTAGTTTTCGATGTATTTATCGCGGGTTGGTAAACCAATTTTGATATCGTCATGCACGTTAACAGATTCAACTACGTCCATATTGAATCCGTATGGTTCTAATTGCTTTTGAACTTCTGCGATTTCTTCTACTTTCCAAACTTCACCAGGCATCTTGTTGTGTAAAGCCCAAACGATGCTTGTTACACCAGGAATTTGTTTGATATCTGAAAGGCTGATTTTGTCATTGCCTTCTCCATACCATCTAAAACCCATTTGCATTGGCATAAGAATTCCTCCTTAAATTATAACTCATTAGAACGAATTTCTAATTATTTTAATTATGCCATAAAATTTTTTTCATGGCAACGTGTACCTTAATTTTCCTAATTTTTTTATCAGCATTTTGAAAAACAGCACCGCCTGGGGGAATCGAACCCTCAACTAGCCCTTAGGAGGGGCTTGTTATATCCATTTAACTAAGGCGGCTTTTCATTTATCTGATTTCTTCTTTTCCACCCATATATGGTCTTAAAGCTTCTGGAATTCTAATACTTCCATCTTCTTGTAAGTTATTTTCTAAGAATGCGATTAACATTCTAGGTGGAGCAACTACTGTATTGTTAAGTGTATGGGCAAAATATTTCTTGCCATCAGCACCTTTTACACGGATACCAAGTCTTCTAGCCTGTGCATCGCCTAAGTTAGAGCAGCTTCCAACTTCGAAGTATTTCTTTTGTCTTGGAGACCATGCTTCCACGTCACAAGATTTTACTTTAAGGTCAGCCAAGTCACCTGAGCAACATTCTAACTGACGAACTGGAATATCTAATGAACGGAATAATTCCACTGTGTATCTCCACATTTTTTCATACCAGTCCATACTTTCTTCCGGCTTACATACAACAATCATTTCTTGTTTTTCAAACTGGTGAATACGGTAAACACCACGTTCTTCAATACCATGGGCACCCTTTTCTTTACGGAAGCATGGTGAGTATGATGTCAATGTTTGTGGAAGCTGTTCTTCCTCTAACATTTGATCAATAAATTTACCAATCATTGAGTGTTCACTAGTTCCGATAAGGTATAAGTCTTCACCCTCGATTTTGTACATCATGTTTTCCATTTCAGCAAAGCTCATAACACCTGTAACAACGTTGCTGCGGATCATGAAAGGTGGAATGCAATAAGTAAATCCTTTATCAATCATGAAATCACGTGCATATGCAGTCATTGCAGAATGTAATCTCGCGATATCTCCCATTAAGTAATAGAAACCATTACCAGCAACTCTGCCGGCTGCATCTAAATCAATACCGTTGAATTTGCTCATAATTTCTGTGTGGTATGGAATATCCCATTCAGGAACAACTGGTTCACCAAATTTTTCTAATTCCACATTTTCACTGTCATCTTTTCCGATTGGTACAGATGGGTCGATGATGTTTGGAATTGTCATCATAATAGTTTTGATTTTTTCTTCAACTTCTTTTTCTTCTTTTGAGAGTTCTTCAGTTCTTCCTGCGTTTGCAGTTACTTGTTTCTTATATTCTTCAGCTTCTTCTTTTTTTCCTTGTGCCATGCAAGCACCAATCATTTTAGAAACTTTGTTCTTTTCAGCACGAAGTGCCTCTACTTCCTGCTTGATTTCTCTGTTTCTTAGATCTAATGCAATAACCTCGTCAACTAATGGTAATTTGTTATCCTGAAATTTATTTCTGATATTCTGTCTTACCACTTCTGGATTTTCTCTTAAAAATCTAATATCTAACATCTCTGCTTCTCCTCATTCTCTTTTACTTTTTTTCCAAATCAAGACCCAATGTTTCTTGATAAATAGCTCTGTCAAGTGATTCTGCTTCTTCCTCTGAAAGTTCGATGTAGCTTTCACCCTTTACAATTTCCTTAATGTAATTGTAGCAGCCTTCACGACTATGCATTGAGTTAATAATATAACCACTATTATTTCCATCTAATAAAGTAAGTACAAAACTTAACTTACCACCCATTTCATGAAATGCATCATATTTAAGAATACCCACTTTTTGGAAATTTGACAACATTTCTTCGTTAATTTTTTTAATTGAAGCTCTATTTTTTAATGCTAATTCTGTAAGTTCATCTAATTCATCAAAACGTTCAAAAATACTGTCTTCTAAAGTTCTTCCATCTTTCCCCTTCATAAATGAATTATAGCTAGATTTAAGTCTGCCATATTTCATGTTTGCATTGATTACCAAAACAAATAAGACGATAATCAGCACAAGCATAACGATAAAAATAATTCCTGGATCAATTCCAAGTGCTGTTAATATCTTGCTTTCCATATATTATTTCCCCTTTTTTCTATTAATTATGTGTAATCGACATTAATAAATCAAATATATGTTCGAGTTCGTCATTCGAATAATACTCAATTTCAATTTTCCCCTTACCTTTTGCCTTTTGATTGATACTTACCTTTGTACCAATCACAGATTTCATCTTTTCTTCTAAATCCCTGTAGATAAAATCATTTTCGACAACTTTCTTTTCTCTTTTTACCTTTGGATTCTTCATTTGACGAATCATATTTTCTACATCACGGACACTTAACTTTTCATCAAAAATTCTTGTTGCAAGTAGTAATTGTTCTTCCGAATTTTCGATTGCAAGTAATGCTCTTGCATGACCAGTAGAAATCATATCATCAATTACCATTTGCTGGATTTTTTCATCCAGTTTTAATAAACGCATGGAGTTTGTAACTGCAGTACGGCTTTTGGATACGCGTTCCGCAACTTCATCCTGTTTTAAATTAAATTCTGTCAGAAGTCTCTTATAGGCAAACGCTTCTTCAATTGGATTTAAGTTTTCTCTCTGAATATTTTCAATCAAAGCAATTTCAACTGCTTCCTGCTCTGTGTACTCTTTTACAATTACAGGTACTTCCTTAAGTCCAGCTAGTTTGGCTGCACGCCAACGTCTCTCACCTGCAATAATTTCATAATAATCATCTTTTTTCTGTACAAGCAGTGGTTGTAATACACCAAATTGTTTGATAGAATCTGCTAATTCCAATAATGCGTCTTCTTCAAAATTTTTTCTTGGCTGTTCACGATTAGGTTCAATCTTGTTGATTTTCATCATTTGTTCTTCATGAACTACCTTTTCTACCACTTTTTCTACTATTTTCTCAACTACTTCTGTTTTTACAGGCTGTTTTTCTTTTTTGTCAGAAGCTTGTATATTTTTCCCCTGAGGAATCAGAGTGTCGAGTCCTTTTCCTAATCCACCACGTTTTACTGCCATTATTCTTCTCCTTTATTAATTACCTCTTCCGCTAATAACATGTAACTCTCTGCTCCCGCAGACTTTGGATCATATAAATTAATTGGCAAACCATGACTTGGTGCCTCAGCAAGACGAATATTTCTAGGAATAATCGTCTTATAAATTGTCTGATTTAGGTTATCTTTTACATTTTCTACTACCTGTAAAGATAAATTCGTTCTTGCATCATACATTGTAAATACAACGCCTTCGATTTCCAAGTCAGGATTTAAACGTTCTTTTACTAAATCAATTGTATGAATTAACTGGCTTAAACCTTCCAAGGCATAATATTCACACTGAATTGGAACTAAAACAGTGTCTGCAGTTGTCATAGCATTGATTGTAAGCGTATTTAAAGAAGGAGGACAGTCAATAATAATAAAATCATAATTATCTCTGACCTTTTCCACCTCATTGTGAACAATAAATTCCTTATTTTCTACACCAATCAACTCAATTTCAGCAGCTGATAAATCTACATTTGCTGGCATAACATCAAGATTTTCGATTGCTTCCTTGCAAATTACTTCCTCAATGCCAACTTCTCCAAGAATTAAATCATAAACAGTATACTCCACCCCGTTTTTGTCGATTCCTAAGCCACTTGTCATATTTCCCTGTGGGTCCATATCGATTGACAATACTTTTTGACCCAACGCAGCCAAACATGATGATAAATTAATGGATGTAGTTGTCTTCCCTACGCCACCCTTTTGGTTGGCAACGGCTATAATTCTTCCCATTTTCTAACTACCCCTTTTTTAATGTATTCACTGTAGCAATCTCAAAACCTATGTTTCAGTGCTTGCTTGAATATTATACCACTTTTCGAGATTATAATCTACACAATGTTTCACGTGAAACATTATTTTTTTTGTACATTTTATAGAATGTCAATGTTTCACGTGAAACATTACTCATCGATATAATATAAAAGGAAATGTTTCACGTGAAACATTTCCTTTTTATTTAACATATTGGTTCTTTACCAGGCAATCCTGCTTTTCTCGGATATTTTTTTGCCGTATTCTGTACTTTCTTTATTTTTACAAATGAACGGCCAATTTCTGTTCCAGGCAACTGGAATTTTACTACATTTTCTAGTTTTCCACCGAGTATATGGACTGCTTTCTTAGATTGCTCTAATTCCTCATCAATTTCTCCTGATTTGTAAGGTACAAACATTCCGTCCTTTTTAACATATGGAATACAGTATTCTGAAAGAGTAGCAAGATTGGCGACTGCTCTTGATACGCAGAGGTCAAATTGTTCTCTATAGTCAGCTTGTTTTGCAAAATCTTCTGCACGGCCATGAATAGTCTTAATATCTGTTAATCCTAATTCATTGATTACTGTGTTTAAGAAATTTATTCTTTTATTCAGAGAATCCAACAAAACAACCTTCAAATGTGGGAAAGCAATTTTTAGTGGAACTCCTGGAAAACCAGCACCAGTTCCAACATCAATTACAGTTTCTACATTATTTATATCAATTGCCTTTACAATTGCCAAACTGTCTACAAAATGTTTTTCATTGACTTCTTCGTATTCTGTAATACCAGTCAAATTCATGACTTTATTCCATTCTACTAAAAGTTCATAGAATTTCACGAATTGTTGTTTTTGCTCTTCAGTTAAAGTAATGTTGAGTGATTTTAATTTATTTTCAAATATCTGACTCATAGCTACCTACTTTCCGTACTGCTCCATATAAACAAGGAGAACTGAAATGTCAGCAGGAGATACCCCAGAGATACGAGATGCCTGTCCAATGGAAATAGGGCGGTACTGATTTAGTTTTTGAACTGCTTCGATACGAAGGCTCTTGATTATATTATAATCAATATTATCCGGAATTCTCTTTGTTTCTAACTTTTTAAATTGCTCTACCTGTTTTTGCTGACGTCTGATGTATCCATCATATTTAATGTTGATATTTACCTGTTCGATAACCTCCTGGCACAACTTATCCACAGTTTTTTCAGAGTTATCAACATAATTTGTGCATTTACATGCACATTTGTGCATAATTTCTCGGTTTTTATCGATTGGAGCAAGGACCTCATAAGATAATTCAGGTCTTCTGATTAATTCAGCTAGTGTAGTTCCTGAATTAAGTGGAGTACTATCGTATTGTTTTAATACATCTTGTACTTCCTGATTTGCACCAATATTTGTTTGTTCTAGTCGTTCTATCTCAGATAGAATAATTTCTTGTTTATCTAATAAGTATTGATATCTTTCATCAGAAATAAGTCCAATATCATGTCCAATCTTAGTGAGGCGTTGGTCTGCATTATCCTGACGAAGAAGAAGTCTGTATTCTGCACGTGATGTCATCATACGATATGGCTCGTGGCTTTCCTTTGTAACAAGGTCATCGATAAGAACACCAATATAACCTTCAGAACGGTCGATTACGATTTGGTCGCGGCCTGAAATCTTAAGTGCTGCGTTGATACCAGCTACAAGACCCTGCGCTGCAGCTTCTTCGTAACCAGAACTTCCATTAAACTGGCCGCCACTGTACAAACCTTCAATTTTCTTAAATTCCAAAGTAGGATAGAGCTGTCTTGCATCGATACAATCATATTCGATAGCATAGGCATTTCTAACAATTTTTGCATTTTCTAAACCTGCAACACTGCGATACATTGCATATTGAACATCTTCTGGAAGCGAGCTTGACATTCCACCAATGTACATTTCATTTGTATCTAAGCCTTCTGGTTCAATAAATACTTGATGTTTGTTTTTGTCTGCAAATTTTACTACTTTATCTTCAATAGAAGGGCAGTAGCGAGGACCTGTTCCCTCAATCATTCCTGAGAAAAGTGGAGAGCGGTCAAGATTTGCACGAATAATTTCATGTGTTGTTTCATTTGTATAAGTTAACCAGCAAGATGCCTGTTCTATTTGAACATCCTCTGGATTTGTTGTGAATGAAAATGGAACGACTCTTTCATCACCAAATTGTTCTTCCATTTTTGAAAAGTCGATAGAACGTTTGTCGATTCTTGCAGGAGTACCTGTTTTAAATCGATACATTTCAATTCCAAGACTTTTGAGTGAATCAGTTAAATAATTTGCAGCCTGAAGTCCATTTGGACCAGTCTCATTGCTGATTTCACCATAGATACATCTTGCTTTCAGATAAGTACCTGTACAGAGAACTACCGCTTTACATCTGTAAATCGCACCTGAATAGGTCTGCACTCCAGTCACTTTTCCGTCTTTCACAAGAATATCTGTAATTTCAGCCTGTTTTATTTCCAGATTTTCTTGATTTTCCAATACTTTACGCATGGTTCTTGTATAATTTGCTTTGTCAGCCTGGGCGCGAAGGGAATGAACCGCAGGACCCTTGGACTTATTAAGCATTTTTGACTGAATAAATGTCTGGTCAATGACTTTTCCCATTTCACCGCCAAGTGCATCCACTTCACGAACAAGATGTCCCTTTGAACTTCCGCCGATATTTGGATTACACGGCATGAGAGCGATACTGTCTACGCTGACCGTAAAAACAATCGTCTTTAATCCAAGACGGGCAGAGGCAAGAGCTGCCTCGCATCCAGCATGTCCAGCACCAACGACCACGACGTCTATTTCATCTCTATTTTCCCATACAGAATTTGCTGAATATTTCATTTACTAAATCTTCTCCTATCGTTTCGCCAGTAATACTTCCCAGTGATTCATATGCATCTAACAAATCAATGGAATAAAAATCCTCCGGCATATCATTTTCTATACTCATAATTACTTTTTGTAAACTGTCATAAGCATCCTGAAGTGCTGTTTTATGACGAATATTCGTAATATAAACCTCATCATTAAAGGAAATCTCGCCGTGGAAGAACATATCCTTTAAGGTTTCTTCTAATTCACGAATTCCCCTTTCTTCTTTTGCTGAAATGGAGAGAATTGGTTTATCAATATGAGATTGTACCATATCTTTTGTAATAACAGTAGTAAGATCTGATTTATTCAATAGAATAACTGCTTTTTTATCGCGAATCATTTCCATAATTTCAAAATCATTTTCATCCAATTCCTTTGAAGCATCTACTACATATATCACCAAATCTGCCTCATTGGCATATACTTTTGCTTTATCTACACCAATTTTTTCTACAATATCCTCCGTATCACGGATTCCAGCAGTATCCATAATATTTAAACTGATACCATGGAGTTGAATTGATTCTTCCAAAACATCTCGGGTAGTTCCAGCTATATCAGTAACAATAGCACGGTCCTCACCAACTAATACATTTAATAAAGAAGATTTTCCTGCATTTGGTTTTCCGACAATAACTGTTTTGATACCTTCTTTTATAATTCGGCCATTATCCGAACTTTTCAACAGTTTGTCTAATTCTTCCAGTAAGTTATCCACAACTGTATGAAGCTTTTCCCCATAACCATCCACACTAATATGCTCTGGATCATCAAGGGCTGTCTCAATAAATGCTGTATGATAAAGAATCTCTTCGCGGATTTCTTTAATTTTTCTCTGCACATTTCCTTTTAATTGGCTTACAGAACTTTTCAGAGCATATTCGTTTTTTGAACTAATAATATCGATGACTGCCTCTGCCTGGGACAAATCCATCTTACCATTTAAGAAGGCACGTTTTGTAAATTCACCCGGCTCTGCAGGCCTCGCTCCATATTTAATTACCGTTTCTAAAATTCTTTTTACGACATAAACACCACCATGACAGTTAATTTCTACTGTATTTTCCCCAGTAAAACTATGTGGTCCTTTCATAATCATAACAAGAACTTCATCAATCGTTTCATCGCCATCTAAGATGTAACCATAATGAATCGTATGAGTATCTATATTTACAAAATCTTTTTCCTTTTTGCCTTTATAAATCTTTTGAATGATTTCTAATGATTCTTCACCGCTCATTCTTACAATTCCAATACCAGAATTAGTCATGGCGGTGGCGATAGCAGCAATGGTATCCTTTCTCATAACATACCTCCCATAATATCTACATTATACAGAAGAAAAGCAGCACTTTCAATTAAATCTGAAGTGCTGCCTTAATTTTTATTTTCTGCTTAATGTTACCACAACGCGTCTGTATGGTTCTTCACCTTCGCTATGTGTAGATACATATTTGTCAGCTTGAAGTGCTGAATGAATAATTCTTCTTTCATATGGATTCATTGGTTCTAAAGAAACTGACTTTTTCGTTCTCTTAACCTTGTGGGCAATATTCTTTGCTAAGTTTTCCAATGTATCTTTTCTTCTTTGACGATAGTTTTCAGTATCTAACTTAACTCTTACATAACCATCTTGCATTTTGTTTGCTACACGGTTTGTTAAGTATTGAAGTGAATCTAATGTTTGTCCTCTCTTTCCAATGAGGATTCCCATATTGTCACCTTCCATGTTGATACTTAAAGCACCATCTTCATCGATTGTAGATGTTAATTTTACTTCCATATCCATTGTTTTAAGCACATCATGTAAGAATTTTTCACATGCAGCTGTTGTTTCTGGAAGAACTTCTGCTAATTTTTCTTCCTTTGCAGGAGCTTCTTCTTCAACCTTAACTTCAACCTTTTCTACTTTTTCGATTTTCTCTACTTTCTCAACTTTAGCAGGTTTTTCAACTTTTTCTACCTTCTTAGGAGCCTCTTTTTTCACCTCTTTTTTAGGTGCTACCTTTTGTTCTTCTTTTTTCCACGCTCTGATAACTGCTTGTTTTGCACCGATTCCTAAAAATCCAGCGCTTCCCTTTTCAATTACTTCATACCCAAGCTCTGTACTTACAACACCAAGCTGAATACTTGCTTCAGTAATCGCATCATTTACTGTTTTTGCAGACACTCTAATGTCTTTCATTTCAAGCCCTCCTTTTTGCTTTTGCTTCTATATAAATAAGAAAGCTCATTATTTCTTATTTTTATTATAATCACTAACCATATTTGCTTTTGCAGCTAAACTTCCTGGTTTTGCATTTGGTTTATATGAATCAATATTATTATTAGATGTTGTTTTTCTCTTTGGCTCTTCAATTCTTCTTGCATTTGTCTGAGCCATGTAACTTACATTTTTTGATTCTACTTGTTTCTTATTTGCATTCTTTTTCGCAGCTTTTTTAATGTTTTCTTCTACAAGCTGTTCAATAGGTTTCTTATCAAGAACTTTATTGATAACTACTTGTTGAATCGTTCTAACAACCGCACTTGTAATCCAGTAAAGACCAAGACCAACTGGCATTGAGAAACATAATACTACTGACATAAGTGGCATGAATTTCATGGTTGCATTCATTTGCTGCACCATTGCATTTTCTTCTTGTTTCTTCTTATTATCATTTTGATTCTGTCTTGAATTCATTAATTTCATATTCAGCCATTGTGTTGCACCGGCTAATACTGGAATCATGACTGCCGCAATGATAAGTCCGATTGAAACTGTCTTAAATCCTGTTGAAATCATAGAAGTTGGTGTTTCTGCAATATTGATTCCAAGGAAATAATTGAAATTTCTAATATTTTCTTCTGTCGTATTAATTAATTGTGTTAAATCTGGAAATTTTTCTGCTAATGTATCCCATGTACCTTCTTGGAATTTATACAATACGTCAATAATTGTATTTGCTTTTGAATAATCATAAGCTGATGAACTAATATTAATTGGACTTTTTGTACCAATTGCTTCCATAATCTTTTGGAAACCATCTGTTGCCATAATTTTTTCAACTAATGGCATGTATGCTTCTTTTACTCCATTTACATATGCTGGAATATTCTGAACTACTGGCCACAATGCAAATAAGAAAGGAAGCTGAATAAGTGAACTTAAACATCCACCTGTTGGAGAAGTTCCATACTTCTGATAAACAAGCTGTGTTTCTTCCTGCATCCTCTGCATTGATATCTGGTCATTTTTACCCTGATATTTTTTCTGAATCTTTTGAATTTCAGGATTCATAACAGCAGAAATTCTTGTAAATTTTTGTTGTTTGATTGTTAAAGGAAGCATTAACATATAAATAATAATTGTAAATATGATAATACATAAACCAATATTTTGGATTCCAATGCTATTTAATACTTCAAAAATTCCATTCATAAGGAATCCAAAAAGCTTAGCAATGTTTCCGATAATTAAACCGTCTCTTTGTGTTAATAAAATTCCCATGCTTTTTCCTCCATTTGTTTTTAATTAAGGTACAGGATCATACCCACCTTTCGAAAAAGGATTACAACGTAAAATTCTCCACACTGTAAGAAGCCCTCCCTTAATAGCGCCATGTTTTTCAATAGCCTGTATACCATACTCAGAACAAGTTGGTATAAATTTACAAGTTGGAGCCGCCTTCAGCCCGGATAAATATTTTCTATAAAACTTAATAAGTCCTATAAATATTTTTTTCAATTTTTACATCTCCATTTTAGAATGTATAATATTATGAAGTGTTCCCAAATGGATTAATGCGCTCTCTATTTCCTGATATGTTCTGTCTTTTGCATTCGTTCTTGCAATTACTACAATATCAAATCCATTTTGAAACTTACTTTCTTGCAGTCTATAGCTTTCTCTAATCAGTCTTGTAATACGATGTCTAATAACACTATTTCCTACTTTTTTACTAACCGAAATACCTAAGCGATTTTCCTCTGTATGATTTTCTAACACATACATCACCAAATACTTATTTGCATAAGATTTGCCTTTTCGATAAACAATTTGAAAATCCTTATTCTTCATTTCTATTCCCCATTTTTATATAGAAGAAAAGGCCACATATATGCGGCCTACGCTGATAATACTTTTCTTCCTTTTGCTCTTCTAGCTGATAATACTTTTCTTCCGCCAGGTGTGCTCATTCTTGCTCTAAATCCATGAACCTTTGATCTAGATCTCTTTTTTGGTTGGAATGTCATTTTCATTGATATCCACCTCCTTGATTATTTTCAAACCCCTATATATTAATATAAGTAATTTTTTTTCATACCACGCCTAATTATAGTAAATAAAAGCTTTTACGTCAAGGAAAAACTGTTGATTTTACCAAGAAAGTTATCCACATTTTTTCCACAAACTGTTGATAACTTGTTGATTTAATGTGGATAACATGTGGATATAATTTTTTTATTTTAATTTTTTGTTGATTTTATCATATTTTGGAATGTTTATAAAGTTATCCACATTTTTTAATCATTGATAAACTTCGTCTTTTGATGTAGAATATTATCGAGATATTGTCTTAATATATCTTATTTGTAAGATTAGGAGTTATATATAATGAATTTAGTAGCGGAAAAATGGGATGAAATTATCCACAGATTGAAAATTGAACATGGACTTTCTGATGTTTCATTTAAAACATGGATTGCTCCATTAGAAGTATATGATATAACAGATACAACTGTTTATATTCTTGTTCCTATGAAAGCAAGTGTTGATTACATCACAAAAAAATACTTACTTCCTTTTCAGGTATGTATTGCTGAAATTATTGGACAAGAATTTGAAGTAAAATTTATTGCTGCTGATGATTCGTCACAGCTTACTTCTAATTTATCGGATAATAATAAAAGAATGAAAAACAGAATCGATATTTTTGAACAGGCTAATTTGAATCCAAAATATACTTTTGATACATTTGTAGTTGGTGGAAACAATAATTTCGCTCATGCTGCATCGTTAGCTGTTGCAGAATCTCCGGGTGAAGTCTATAATCCTCTTTTCTTATATGGAGGGGTTGGACTTGGTAAAACTCACTTGATGCATTCCGCTGCACATTTCATATTAGAAAAGGATCCTTCAAAAAAAGTTTTATATGTAACAAGTGAAACTTTTACAAATGAACTGATTGAGGCCTTGAAAAGTGGTAAGACAAGCGGTGGAAATGAACTTGCAATGACAGCTTTTAGGGAAAAATACCGTAATATCGATGTGCTTTTAATTGATGACATTCAATTTATTATAGGAAAAGAAAGTACACAAGAAGAGTTTTTCCATACATTTAATCATTTACATTTATCCGGAAAGCAAATCATTATTTCAAGTGATAAGCCGCCAAAAGATATTAAAACATTAGAAGCGAGACTTCGTACACGCTTTGAATGGGGAATTATTGCAGATATCAGTTCTCCAGATTATGAAACAAGAATGGCTATTCTCCGTAAAAAAGAAGAATTAGATGGTTTACAAAGATACCATATTCCAAATGAAGTAATGCAATATATTGCCACAAATGTAAAATCAAACATTCGTGAACTGGAAAGCTCTCTTAATAAACTGATTGCTTTACATAAATTAAAGAACGAAGAAATTAATATTATGTTAGCAGCAGAGGCTTTAAAAGACATCGTTTCTCCAAATGAAACCAGACAAATTACACCTGAACTTATTTTAGAAATTGTTTCCGAACATTTTTCTATTTCCATTTCAGATTTGAAGAGTGGTAAACGTAATTCTAACATTGCTATTCCTAGACAGATTGCAATGTATTTATGCCGTTTAATGACAGACACTCCTTTAAAATCAATAGGTATCATACTTGGAGGACGTGATCATTCTACTGTAAGTCATGGAATTGACAAAGTGGCAGAAGAAATTAAGATAAATGAAGCTTTAAATAATACTGTAGAAATTATTAAAAAGAAAATTAACCCTGTGTAAAAGTGTTCATAACTTGTGGAAAAGTTGTGGATAAACTGTGGATAATATGTTTATAACATGTGGATAAATAATGTGCTGACTTTTTGATGAAAAGTTATCCATATTTTATCCACGGGTAATCCATATCCTTTTCAACATAGTTATCCATACTTGAAACCCTTTAAACATCAAGGGTTCAAGCACTTATCCACTTATCCACAGTCCCTAATACTATTACTGCTAAAATCTTTTAATAAATACATACATAAAAAAGCACTGAAAGGAGTTATACACATTATGAAAATTATTTGTTCAAAATCAAATCTTGTAAAAGGTGTTAGCATTGTTTCAAAAGCAGTACCTTCAAAAACTACAATGCCTATACTTGAATGTATTCTTATAGACGCTACAACAGACATTATTAAGTTCACAGCAAACGATATGGAACTTGGTATCGAAACTGTTGTTGAAGGTGAAATTATTCAAAAAGGTCTTATCGCAATTGATGCTAAGATTTTTTCAGAAATCGTTCGTAAGCTTCCAGATAATGAAGTAGTAATTGAAACGGATACAAATCTTCAGACAACAATTACTTGTGAAAAGGCTAAATTTAATATTTCTTCAAAATCAGGAGAAGATTTTTCTTATCTTCCTTATGTTGAGAAAACAGAAACTATTACACTTTCTCAATTTACTTTGAAAGAAATTATTAGACAGACTATTTTTTCAATTGCTGATAATGACAGTAATAAATTAATGACTGGTGAGTTATTCCAAATTGACAACAACATGTTAAAGGTTGTTTCTTTGGATGGTCATAGAATTTCAATTCGAAAAACTGAATTAAAGGATTCTTACAATCCTAGAAAAGTTGTTGTTCCTGGAAAGACACTTATGGAAGTAAGTAAGATTTTATCGGGAGAAGTAGAAAGTGAAGTTAATATTTCATTTACAAATAATCATATAGTATTTGAATTTGACAATACAGTAGTTGTATCTCGTTTGATTGAAGGCGAATATTTTAGAATTGAGCAAATGTTATCAAGCGACTATGAAACAAAAGTTAAGATTAACAAGAAAGAGCTTTTAAGCTGTATTGATAGAGCAACTCTTCTTGTGAAAGAAGGAGATAAGAAACCTATCATCATTAACATCATGGATGAAATGATGGAACTTCGAATCAAATCACAAATTGGTTCTATGAACGAAGAAATTATGATTACAAAAGAAGGTAAAGATTTATTAATTGGATTTAATCCTAAATTCTTAATCGATGCACTTCGTGTCATTGATGATGAAGAAGTTACTCTTTATCTCATGAATCCAAAAGCTCCTTGCTTTATCAAAGATGAAAAAGAAACTTATATTTATTTGATTTTACCTGTAAACTTTAATGCTGGAGCGTAAGGGAAGATATGGAAGTTATAAAATTAAGAGATGAATTTATAAAACTTGGCCAGGCTTTAAAAGCTGCTGGATTGGTTGAATCTGGAGTGGAAGCCAAAGATGTAATACAGGAAGGTCTTGTATTGGTAAATGGTGAAGCTGATACAAGAAGAGGCAGAAAATTATACGACGGAGACGTGGTATCTTTTGATGGCGAAAAAATTAAAATTGTAAAATAAGATTGTTTAGTTGGTGCTAGTATGTTTGTGAAGTCTTTGAAACTTAAAAATTTTAGAAATTATGATTTACTGGATTTAGAATTTGATTCAGAGACTAATATTTTCTATGGTGATAATGCCCAGGGAAAAACAAACATACTGGAATCCATTTATTTGACAGGAACTACGAAGTCTCATCGCGGGACAAAGGACCGCGACCTTATACGCTTTGGTGAAGAAGAAGCTCATATAGAGACCGTAGTTGAAAAAAATGGAGTTCCTTTTAAGATTGATATACATTTAAAGAAAAATAGTCCAAAAGGAATTGCAATTAATAAGATTCCAATCAGAAAAGCAAGTGAATTATTTGGTATAATAAATATTGTATTTTTCTCACCGGAAGATTTGAATATTATAAAAAATGGACCGGCTGAAAGAAGAAGATTTATTGATTTGGAGCTTGCACAGCTTGATAAAGTATATTTGAGTGATTTATCAAATTATAACCGCATTGTAAACCAAAGAAATAAATTGTTAAAAGATATTTATGAAAGAAATGATTTATTAGAAACCTTAGATATATGGGATTTACAGCTTGTTCAATATGGGAAAAAAGTAATTGAAAGAAGAAAAATATTTATTGAACAAATGAATGATATCATTGGAAAAGTGCATGAAAAATTAACAGGTGGAAAAGAAAATTTAAAACTTGTTTATGAACCAGGAACTGGTATCTATGATTTGGAAACAGCACTTTTTAAAAACAGAGAACGGGATATCAGGATGAAGAGTACTTCAGTAGGACCTCATCGAGATGATATTTGTTTTATAGCAAATGAAATTGATATTCGAAAGTTTGGATCTCAGGGGCAGCAGAGGACAGCAGCATTATCTTTAAAATTATCTGAGATTGAACTCGTGAAAAAAGTAATTAATGACACACCAATATTATTATTGGATGATGTATTGTCTGAGTTAGATAAACACAGGCAAAACTATTTATTAGATAGTATTCGTGATGTACAGACTCTAATCACATGTACAGGATTAGATGATTTTGTCAATCACCGTTTTTCTATAAATAAAATTTTACATGTAGAGCAAGGACATGTGGTAAGAGAAAACTAGGAGGATTTTATGAGCGCAGAATATGGTGCAGATCAGATTCAGATACTGGAAGGTTTGGAAGCAGTAAGAAAAAGACCTGGTATGTATATTGGCAGTACTTCAATAAGAGGGCTTCATCATTTGGTATATGAAATCGTGGATAACTCTGTAGACGAAGCATTAGCAGGATTTTGTGATACAATCAAAATTATCATTAACGGTGATAATTCAGTAACAGTTATTGATAATGGACGTGGTATTCCAGTCGGAATCAACCATAAAGCAGGTTTACCAGCAGTTGAAGTTGTATTTACAGTATTGCATGCAGGTGGTAAATTCGGCGGTGGAGGATACAAGGTATCTGGTGGTCTTCACGGAGTAGGAGCTTCTGTTGTAAATGCTCTTTCAGAATGGCTGGAAGTAGAAATTTGCCGGGAAGGTAAAGTATACAAACAAAGATATGAACGCGGAAAAGTAATGTATCCGCTCAAAGTAGTTGGAGAATGTGATTTAGAACATACAGGAACAAAAGTTACATTCTTGCCTGATAAAGAAATTTTTGAAGAAACAGTATTTGATTATGATACTTTAAAACAACGCTTTAGAGAAATGGCTTTCTTAACAAAAGGTTTGAAAATTGTTATCAGAGATGAAAGACAAGAAGAACCAGTGGAAAAATCATTCCATTATGAAGGCGGTATTAAAGAATTTGTAGAATACTTAAATAAAAGTAAAACACCTTTGTATGAACAAATCATTTACTGCGAGGGTGAAAAAGATGGCGTAGTTGTTGAAGTAGCAATGCAGCACAATGATGCTTATACAGATAATACCTACGGATTTGTAAATAATATTACAACTCCAGAAGGAGGTATGCATGTAGAAGGCTTCAGAAAAGCATTGACAAAGACTTTCAATGAATATGCAAGAAAAAATAAATTATTAAAAGACAGTGAACCTAACCTTTCAGGTGAAGATATTCGTGAAGGTTTAACAGCAATCATCAGTGTTAAGATTTCTGATCCTCAGTTTGAAGGTCAGACAAAACAAAAATTGGGTAACAGTGAAGCCCGCACCGCAGTTGATAATATTGTTAGCAACCAACTTGAAATTTTCTTAGAACAGAATCCTTCTGTTGGTAAAATAACAGTTGAAAAATCAGTTATGGCCCAGAGAGCGCGTGAAGCTGCAAGAAAGGCAAGAGATTTAACGAGACGCAAGGGCGCCTTAGATGGTATGTCTCTTCCTGGAAAGCTTGCGGACTGTTCAGACAAAGACCCAGTAAACTGTGAAATTTACATCGTAGAAGGTGATTCTGCGGGTGGTTCTGCTAAGACAGCCCGTAACAGAGCAACACAGGCAATCCTTCCACTTCGTGGAAAAATCTTAAATGTGGAAAAAGCAAGATTAGATAAAATCTATGCAAATGCTGAAATTAAGGCAATGATTACTGCATTTGGTACAGGTATCCACGATGATTTTGATATTTCAAAGCTTCGTTACCACAAAATTATTCTTATGACCGATGCCGATGTAGATGGTGCTCATATCAGTACTTTATTATTAACATTCTTGTATCGTTTTATGCCAGAACTTATCAAACAAGGTTATGTATATTTGGCTCAGCCGCCATTATATAAACTTGAGAAAAATAAAAAAGTCTGGTATGCATACAGTGATGAAGAATTAAATCAGATTCTGACAGAAGTTGGAAGAGATGGCAACAATAAAATCCAACGTTACAAAGGTCTTGGAGAAATGGATGCAGACCAGCTTTGGGAAACAACTATGGATCCAGAACACAGAATTTTACTTCGTGTAACCATGGATGAAGAAACATCTTCAGAGTTAGACCTTACATTTACTACTCTCATGGGAGATAAAGTAGAACCTAGACGTGAATTTATCGAAGAAAATGCAAAATATGTGCAGAACCTTGATGTATAGAACAGGGAGAATAGACAATGGAAGATAATATTTTTGATAAAGTCCAGGAAGTCGATTTAAAAAAGACGATGGAAACCTCTTATATTGATTATGCAATGAGCGTTATTGCGTCTCGTGCATTACCTGATGTAAGAGATGGTTTGAAACCAGTACAAAGAAGAATTTTATATTCTATGATTGAACTGAACAACGGTCCGGATAAGCCACATCGTAAATGTGCCCGTATCGTCGGTGACACCATGGGTAAATATCACCCACATGGTGACAGTTCAATTTATGGAGCTCTTGTAAATATGGCCCAGGAATGGTCTACAAGATATCCACTTGTTGATGGTCATGGAAACTTTGGTTCTGTAGACGGTGACGGCGCAGCCGCCATGCGTTATACAGAAGCCCGTCTCAGCAAAATTTCGATGGAATTAACTGCAGATATTAATAAAAATACAGTTGATTTCACACCAAACTTTGACGAGACAGAAAAAGAACCAGTTGTATTGCCAGCAAGATTTCCAAACCTTCTGGTAAATGGTACTTCAGGTATTGCGGTTGGTATGGCTACAAATATTCCACCACATAATTTACGTGAAGTAATAAATGCAGTTGTAAAAATTATTGACGACCAGATTGATGAAAATGGAGAAACATCCATTGAAGATATTCTTCAAATTATCAAAGGACCAGATTTTCCAACCGGAGCAACTATCCTTGGAACAAGAGGAATTGAAGAAGCATACCGCACAGGCCGCGGAAAAATAAGAGTTCGTGCTGTGACAGATATCGAACCAATGGCAAATGGGAAGAACCGTATCATCGTAACGGAACTTCCTTTCATGGTAAATAAAGCAAGATTAATTGAAAAAATCGCAGAGCTTGTAAGAGACAAGAAAATTGATGGAATCACTGCATTAGAAGATCAATCAAGCCGTGAAGGTATGAGAATCTGTATTGAACTTCGCCGTGATGTAAATGCAAATGTTTTATTAAATCAATTATATAAACATACTCAGCTTCAGGATACATTTGGAGTTATCATGTTAGCATTGGTTAATAATGAGCCAAAGGTATTAAATATTCTTGATATGCTCAAGTTTTATCTGCAGCATCAGGAAGAGGTTGTAACAAGAAGAACTCAGTATGAACTGAATAAAGCAGAAGAAAGAGCTCACATTTTACAAGGTTTATTAATCGCCCTTGATAATATTGACAGAGTAATTGCAATTGTTCGTGGTTCAAAAACAACTCAGATTGCAAAAGAAGGATTAATTGAAGAATTTAAGCTGACAGATGTGCAGGCTCAAGCGATTGTTGATATGAGACTCCGTGCTCTGACTGGTTTGGAGAGAGAAAAACTGGAAACAGAGTATGCAGAGTTAATGCAGAGAATCGGAGAATTGAAAGCAATCCTTTCTGACAGAAAAATTCTACTCCGGGTTATCAAAGAAGAAATCTTAATTATCGCTGAAAAATACGGTGATGAAAGAAGAACACAAATTGGATTTGATGAATTTGATTTATCAATGGAAGATTTAATTCCTGAACAAGATGTGGTTGTTGCAATGACAAAGCTTGGATACATCAAACGTATGACAACGGATACATTCAAGAGTCAGAACCGTGGTGGTAAGGGTATTAAAGGTATGCAGACCCTGCAGGAAGATTATGTAGAAGAATTATTTATGACATCTTCTCATCATTATATTATGTTCTTCACAAATACAGGTCGTGTATATCGATTAAAAGCATATGAAATTCCAGAAGCAAGCAGAACTTCAAGAGGTATGGCAATTGTAAACTTAATACAATTAATGCCGGAAGAAAAAATTACTGCTATGATTCCAATCAAGGAATATGAAGACGGACAATATCTCCTTATGGCAACAAAGAAAGGTCTTGTAAAGAAAACAAAGATTACAGATTATTCAAATGTAAGAAAGACAGGGCTTGCTGCTATCACACTTCGTGATGATGATGAACTCATTGAAGTGAAATTTACAGATAACGAAAGAGATGTATTCCTTGTAACAAAATACGGACAATGTATCCGCTTTGATGAACAGGATGTGCGTCCAACAGGAAGAACATCAATGGGTGTCCGCGGTATCAATCTTGTGGATGATGATGAAGTTGTTGCAATGCAGCTTGATGCACAAGGTGAACAATTATTAATCGTATCTGAAAAGGGTATGGGTAAACGTACAGATATTTCTGAATTCACTGCTCAGAACCGTGGTGGTAAAGGTGTAAAATGTTATAAGATTACAGAAAAGACCGGAGAAGTGGTTGGAGCAAAATCAGTAAATGAAGATAATGAGATTATGATTATTAATACGGAAGGAATTATTATCCGTATGGAATGTAGTGGAATCTCAGTTTTAGGTCGTATAACTTCGGGTGTGAAACTAATTAATTTACATGACAATTCAAAAGTTGCTAGTATTGCAAAAGTTAGAGAAACCCAGACAGATTCTGAAGAAGAAATAACAGAAGAATAATAAAATAATAAGGAGTGGTAAATTAAAAAGTTTACCACTCCTTTTATGCAAATTTACTAATTTAATTCTCTCATGATAATTTCAGCTGTTTTTACAACAGTTGTTTTTACCATTTCAATACAATGATTCTTTCTTTCCTGAGAATTACGGTCTGGATAATTCTTAATAAGTACTCTACAACATGTAGCCCCATTTGTCTCCTTAAAATAATCATGTAATTCTTTTGTTAATTCAAAACATTTATTAATCTTAGGATCTCCAGGAGTACGTCTTCCAAAGAAATATCCAATCATCATTGTACCGCCAGCAAGTGCTCCACAGATACATCCGCCTCCTCCAAGTCCCCATGGGAATCCTGAACTCATAGCAATGGCATCATCTGATAATTCAATTTCAAAATGTTTGCGGATTGCATAAATAACAGATTCAGAGCAGGCAAAACCACTTGTGAAGATTTCCACCGCATCTTTCTGAAGTTCTTCAAGATTTACTTCTTTTACCATATCAAAGCCTTCTTTCCGTAAAATATTTATAAAACAATTATAATCTTATTATTAAGAAAAAACAACAGAGCAAAGGATTATTGAATCTTTAAATTTTATCTACTATAATATAAGGACAACTTACCAAAAAAAGGAGAAAACTGTATGAAAAGAATATTATTAATGGTATTTAGAAATATTTTAAGAGTTATACCAATGTGGATAAAGCTATGTTATATGGCAGCTCATCCGGATAAGTATACAGATGAGGAGCATAATAAATTATTTAAATATATAGTAGAAAGAGCTAATATAGGCGGAAATGTTACGATTAAAGCTTATGGACAGGAAAATATTCCAAAAGAAAATGGTTTTATGTTTTTTCCAAATCATCAGGGAATGTATGACGTTCTGGCTATTATTGATAGTTGTCCAAATCCGTTGTCAGTTGTTTATAAGATTGAATTAAAAGATGTTCCTTTTATAAAACAGATTGCCAGTTGTATGAAAGCCTTCTTTATAGATAGAGATGATGTAAGACAATCTATGAAGGTTATTGTGGCTGTTGCAGATGAAGTAAAAAAGGGTAGAAATTATCTGATTTTCCCTGAAGGAACCAGATCAAAAAATGGAAATAATGTAGGTGAATTTAAAGGCGGCAGTTTTAAAGCAGCTACAAAAACAAAATGTCCAATCGTTCCAGTCGCTTTAATTGATTCATTCAAACCATTTGATACCAATACCACAAAACCAGTAGATGTACAGGTTCATTATTTAAAACCTCTATATTATGAAGAGTATAAAGATATGAAGACAAATGAAATTGCAGAAGAGGTAAGAAGAAGAATCGTAGAAGTAATTGAAAAAAATAAGGTGGATTAAATTATGAAGATATACACGAAAAAGGGTGATAGGGGCAAAACCTCTCTTATTAATGAAGTAGAAGTTTCAAAAGCAGATGAGAGAATCGAGTTACTTGGTACAATAGACGAACTAAATTCATATATTGGATTTGCAAAAGTAATTTTATCAGATGATTTAAAAAAAGAATTATCAGCTATACAAAAAGAATTAATGTTTATCATGGCAGGGGTTGCCGATACAGATAATCCAATGTATCAGGTTGATGAAGAAGATATACATGCGTTGGAAGAAAAAATAGATAATATCGAAAATAGTTTTGAACGCGAGAAAAAATTAATATTATATGGTGGTTGTGAAGTTTCAGCTCGTTTGGACCTTGCCAGAGTAGCAGCAAGAAAAGCAGAACGTATCTTTTGGAAAATTCAAAAAGAATATAATTTGGATTTATATGCGATACAATATATGAACAGATTGTCAGATTATCTTTATATTTTAGCCCGTTTTGAAGATTATAAAAATTTATAAAAAAAATTGTTGACAATTGAAAATGCCGCTAGTATAATAAATCTTGCGCTGTGAATTGTGGCGTGAATATCATATGGTAAAAGAAGTTCGGAGAAATACTCAAGAGGCCGAAGAGGCGCCCCTGCTAAGGGTGTAGGTCGGGTGACCGGCGCGAGGGTTCAAATCCCTCTTTCTCCGCTTTTTTAAAAAAGAAAAATAAAAACTTTTTTAAAAAAGTTGTTGACAAGTAAAAAAACCTGTGATAAAGTGTAGAAGTTGTCGCGAGACAACAAAAAGAACATTGATAATTAAACAATAGATGACAAGATAATTCCTGAAAATTTCTAAGAGAAAAATTCAAGAACAGACATTAAATGTCAAACCTAAAAACAGTAAAGTAAGGAAAGAATTGCTAGTT
>JAFTWA010000012.1 GCA_017465565.1 Tyzzerella sp. | reverse complement strand
TGAATATATTGGTAACCGCGAAGAAATCTGGTATGCTACAAATATAGAAGTATATGATTATGTACAGGCATACAATCAGTTAGTATTTAGCGCGAATGGTAAAAAGGTATATAATCCAACAGCATATGATATCTATTTTGAGAAAGATAAAAAAATATACTGTGTGAAACCAGATGAATGTAAAATCCTCAATATGAATTATTGACACAATTTTGGTTAAGAAAAGAGGAATATCATAAATAATATGAACAAAAAAGTCAAAAATGCAATATTTATAGGTGTGCTTAGTGCTTTCTCCTACTTGGCCTGCTATTTTTGTAGAAATATACTAAGTGTGGTCTCACCGGAAATTATAAAATCAACAGACATTACGGTTGAATTCATAGGTACATTGTCTACATTCAATATGTTATGTTATGGAGGCGGTCAGCTTGTGAATGGGATTGTCGGTGATAAAATCAAGGCAAAATATTTGGTGAGTATGGGTTTAATTCTTTCGGGTGTATGCAGTCTGTTTGTGCCTTTTTCAGACTTCCCTATGATAATGATAGGCGCATATAGTTTAATAGGTTTTTTCCTTTCTATGCTTTATGCGCCGCTTGTTAAGTTGATTGCTGAAAATACACATCCGATTTATGCAATGAGGTGCTGTTTGGGACTTACATTTGCTTCGCTTTTGGGAGTTCCTGTGGCGGGAGTTGTAGCGCTGTTTTTTTACTGGGAAAATGTTTTCCGATTATGTGGTGTGTTTCTCATCATGATGGGAGTTATATGCTTTTTCGTTCTTGCATTGTTTGAAAAACGTGGAATTATCAAGTATAATGCAGTAGAAAAGGCGAAAAAAAAAGGTGGCAGCATTAAGGTGCTGATTGAACATTCCATCATTAAGTTTACATTTGTATCTGCACTCACAGGAATTGTGCGTACATCCGTTGTTTTCTGGGTACCGACATATCTTTCTCAGTATCTTGGATTTTCGACGGGGACGGCAGCTACAGCATTTACAATCATGAGTTTTGTACAATCTGCCAGTCCATATATAAATAATATTATTATTTATGAACACATTTTAAAACGTAATATGAATAGAATGGTTGTTCTATCATTTTCTTTCAGTGCAATCAGTTTTGTTATGATGTTTGCAGTACATAATCCGCTGATAAATATGGTGTTTTTACTTCTTGCTTTGATGACTTCGAATGGGGCTTCAGAGATGCTTTGGAGTGTATACTGTCCAAGCCTTAGAGATACAGGAATGGTTTCTAGTGCGACTGGCTATTTGGATTTTATTAGTTATGGTGCTGCTGGAATTGCCAATCTTGTGTTTGCAAATGCGGTCGCACTGATTGGATGGGGAAATCTGATTCTAGTGTGGGCGATGCTTATGTTTGTTGGAGTTATGATTGCGATACCAAAGAACAAATTTGTTTTAAGTATAAATAAATAGAGTGGGAGTTTCAAATAACCCCTCGATTAACCCCTTGACGAAAGGGGTTAATTTTATATATACTAATGTTAGTATATATGATAGGGGTGTTGTTTATGGAACAACAGATTAATATTTTAAAGAATCAAATCAAAGAATTACCAGAAGGTTATATCTCAAAAAAGACGATTGGTGGTAAAATCTACTGTTATTATCAATGGACTGAGAATGGAAAAAAGAGGAGCAAGTATTTGCGAAACGATGAAGCAGAAATTTTGAGTGAGCAAATCCATGTACGTAGAGAATTGCAAAAACAGTTGGATAATTTAATAGGAAAAAAGAAACAAAAAGTTGTCAGTGAAGAAAAAAAGATATATAAAACAAATATTCGAATTGGAAGTACCCTCTCAAATATGGTGAGCGTTGTTCGTAATCTAAAGAAAAGAGATATGTTTGAACAGATTACAAAATATTTATACAGCAATGACTATACAAGGGTGTGTGCTGTTTATGGACTGCGTCGTACTGGAAAAACTACCATGTTGTTTCAAGCAATTGCCGATATGTCTGATGATGATTTTGCTAAGACTGCCTATATTAAGCTTCGTACAACTGATACGATGGAAGATGTGATTCATGATTTAGATATACTTTATAAGGAAGGTTATAAATATGTTTTTATTGACGAAGTTACACTTATGGAGGACTTTATAGATTCTGCTGCAGTATTTTCCGATATATTTGTTCCAATGGGGATTCGGATTGTATTATCAGGTACAGATTCTCTTGGATTTTGGTTTGCAGAAGACAATGAGTTGTATGATAGAGTGAGAATGATTCATACCACGTTTATTCCGTATAGAGAGTATACTCGTTTGCTTGGCATTGACAGCATAGATGAGTATATCCGTTATGGGGGAACTTTGCGAATGGGGGAAATTGATTTTGATGATGAAGAACTTACCGTAGAAGACGCATCTTTTCGGGATAATGAGTCGACACGAAGATATATTGATACAGCAATCTGTAAAAATATTCAGCATTCGCTTGTATGTTTTGAAGATGGGCACTATTTCCGCCATTTATTTAGTCTGTATGAAGCAGGGGAACTGACAGGTGCGATTAACCGCATTATTGAAGATATGAATCATCGTTTTGTACTGTCTGTATTAACGAAAGATTTTAAGTCGCATGATTTAGGTATAAGCAAAAAGAATCTTCGAAACGAACGTAATCCTGATTATAGAACAAATATTTTGTATCAAGTGAATCAGGAAACGATTACAAAAAGGTTAATGAAGATATTGGAAATACGGAATGTGCAAGACCAAAAGATAGGTATTAAATTGGAACATATTGCAGAAATAAAGCAATATTTGAAGGCGCTGGACCTAATTATTGATTGTCCGGATGAGATTGGAATGATTGGAATACCGGCGGAGGAGCATATTTTATTTACACAACCAGGTATGCGTTATTGCCAGGCGCAGGCATTGATACATTCGTTAATGAAGGATGAGATTTTTATGCAGCTTGGTAAGGAAGAGAAAACATTTATTACAGAACGTATTCTTGAAGAGGTTCGAGGAAGAATGTTGGAGGATATCATATTGCTTGAGACATATAAGGCACTTGGAAGGAAATATGATGTATTTAAGCTTCGTTTTGAACGAGGTGAGTTTGATATGGTTGTTTGTGACCA
This sequence comes from Tyzzerella sp., assembly GCA_017465565.1. Classification (GTDB taxonomy): domain Bacteria; phylum Bacillota; class Clostridia; order Lachnospirales; family Lachnospiraceae; genus Faecalimonas. The sequence continues at coordinate 81,904 of JAFTWA010000012.1, read as the reverse complement.
AAAGAATAATAAGGCGGCTATTTATGAGGTGAAACATAGCAAGGAAGTTATACCAGAACAAGCAAGACATTTACAAGACGAGGAAAAATGTCAACTGGTAGAGCACCGATTTGGCGATATCGTTGGCAAATATGTTCTTTATCTTGGTAACAGTATGGATGGGGATAATGGGATTGCATATCGAAATGCAGAAGAATTCCTTGAAAAACTTACTGAGTTTTCACTGACAGATCCTATTGAACAACAAACACAAAATATAATCAAAGAGTTTCGAGAAAACTTAGGAATGAGCCATAAACAGTTTTGTGATTATTTTTCTGTTCCGCATAATCTTCTTATCGAATGGGAGCAAGATGATGGTCGGGTGCCAAAGTATGTTTTACGTTTGTTGGAATATTTTGCTTTGGTCTTGCACAAAACTTCTTAGATAACCTCAAACAGAGAAAGGGGGGCCTTTGAAGGGAAAAAAGTTTTGATTGGGTAGTAGTTTTGTGAAATTATACTAATAAAAAGAGAAATTTTACTGTGTGGTTTTTTGAAAAAAACAACTAAATTTTCGAACGAAAAAACTTGGTTTTATTTTTTAAATAGTACATTTAAAATGTGGGGAAATGTGGGAAAACCTTATTTTTCCACATTTTTTGGTGATAAATTATTGCAAAATGCACAAAAAAAGGAAAATGAGTCAATTTGCCACATTTTAATATGTGTGCTATGTTATATGAGTAAAAATTTGAAACCAGGAAAAGAGGAGATATCACTATGGAAAGAAGAGTAGGAACAGTATCTATGGGTATTCGTTGCCCAATTATTAGAGAACATGATGACTTGGCGCAAATCGTTGCGGATAGTGTACTTTCAGCTGCTGAAAGTGACGGATTTGCAATTCGTGACAGAGATGTTATTGCAATCACAGAATCTATCGTTGCGAGAGCACAGGGAAACTATGCACCGATCGAAGCGGTAGCAAAGGATGTAAGAGAGAAACTTGGCGGGGAAACAATTGGAGTTATTTTCCCAATCTTATCTAGAAACAGATTTTCTATTTGCTTACGTGGTATTGCAAAGGGTGCTAAAAAAGTTGTGATAATGCTCAGTTATCCAACGGATGAAGTTGGTAATTCTTTAATTCCTTTGGACAAGATTGAAGAAAGCGGCGTGAATCCATATAGTGATGTTTTGAATTTGGAAGAATATAGAAGACTATTCGGAAAGAATTTACATGAATTTACAGGTATGGATTATGTGGAATACTATGGCGAATTAGTACAAAGTGTGGGTGCTGAGGTTGAGTTTGTATTTGCAAATCACGCAAAGGCAATTTTAGATTACACAAAAAATGTTTTAGTATGTGATATTCATACACGTGAAAGAACAAAACGCATCCTTAGAGAAAACGGTGCGGAAAGAGTTGTTGGTATGGATGAGATTCTTCGTACATCTGTGGATGGCAGTGGATACAACTCAAAATACGGACTTCTTGGTTCTAATAAGTCTACAGAAGATGTTATCAAATTATTCCCAAATGAATGCTTTGATTTAGTAGAAGATATTCAAAAGAAAATTTTGGATAGAACTGGAAAACACGTAGAAGTTATGGTTTACGGAGATGGTGCTTTCAAGGATCCACAAGGAAAGATTTGGGAGCTTGCTGACCCAGTCGTATCACCGGCATATACAGCTGGTTTGGAAGGAACACCAAATGAAATTAAGCTGAAATATCTTGCAGATAATGAGTTCGCAGATTTGACAGGTGAAGCCTTAAAAGAAGCAATTTCACAGAGAATCAAAGAAAAAGGTGACAACCTTGTAGGGGACATGGCTTCCCAAGGTACAACGCCAAGAAAGATTACTGACTTAATTGGTTCTCTCTGTGACCTTACGAGTGGTTCTGGAGATAAGGGAACACCAATCGTTTTAGTACAAGGATATTTCGATAATTATACTAACTAATTAAATATGCGCAAAAAAGAAAGCAATATGTCTTCCTCCTACCGACCAATTTGTAAGACAAGTATTGCTTTCTTTTTTCTTTGTCATTTGTGATACAAGATGTTATAATATATAAATCATATGATTAAAGGTGAGATACTAAGTGAAAACAAAGAAAACAGGATATGCAGTTATCACAGGTGCAAGTTCAGGCATCGGCGCCGAATTTGCGAAACGTCTGGCAAAGGAAGGTTATCCGCTCGTACTCGTGGCAAGAAGAAGGGAACGATTGGAAGAGTTAGCGGATTCTCTTTCAACGGAATGTATCATAGTGACGGCAGATTTGTCGGACATGAAAGAATGTGAGCGATTCGTGCAAGAGTTGTCAGGTGTTGATATTGAGATTTTTATCAATAATGCTGGCTTTGGTTTTTGTGGCGAAACGCTGAATATAGACAATGCAACCGAATTAAATATGATTGATGTCAATGTGAAGGCGGTGCATTTGCTTACCAAATTAATTCTGAGAGATATGGTTGAAAAGAATAAGGGATATATTTTAAATGTGGCCTCTTCAGCAGGTCTTTTACCAGCGGGACCATACATGTCCACTTATTATGCGACGAAGGCATATGTGACTAGTTTCACAAGAGGAGTGGCGGAGGAACTGCGGCAGAGAGGCAGTAAGGTATATGTAGGCTGCCTGTGTCCAGGACCAGTAGATACAGAGTTCAATCAGGTTGCAAATGTAAAATTTTCTCTAAAAGGAATTTCAGCACAGTTTTGTGCGAATGATGCAATCACACAGATGTTCAAGAAAAAGGTTACGATTGTCCCGACATTTAAGATGAAGTTAGTAGTCGTTCTGGGAAGATTCATTCCTGAAAAATGGAACATCCGAATTGCAGCGAAACAACAGTGGAAGAAAATTTATAGCAAGTAGGTGGCGTAAATGCGAAGAGTAAATGGAATTACAAAAACAACAGAAAATCGTTTTTTAAATATGTATGAGCTTGATATGAAAAGTGATGAGGGAAAGCACAGCAAATACTTCGTTGCATCCAGAGCGGAGAAAATTGAGGATTTAAAAATCAGTACGCGGCAGAATAAAGCGGATGGTGTGATTATTTATAGCGTATATCGTGATGAAGAAACCCAAGAAGAAAAACTAGTTTTGATTCGCCAGTATCGCTGTCCAATTGATGATTATATCTACGAATTTCCAGCAGGCTTAGTGGATGCTGGAGAAGATTTTAAAACGGCTGGCAAGCGTGAATTGAAAGAAGAAACGGGATTAGACTTTGAGCCAATCAATGCGGCTGATATGTATACAAAGCCTTATTTTACGACGATTGGAATGACAGATGAATCCTGTGGAACGGTATATGGGTATGCCAGCGGCAAGGTATCCAAAGATGGTCAGGAGGAGTCAGAGGACATAGATATTGTTCTGGCTGACAGAGCAGAAGTTAGAAGAATTTTACAAGAAGAAAAAGTGGCTATCATGTGTGCCTATATGCTCATGCATTTCTTAAATACCCCAGAGGGGCATGTATTTGATTTCTTGAATATGCCTAAGAAGAAGGCTATTTTGACAGCAGAGCAGGAAGCGAAGCAGAAAAATGATGAGTTGATTGACCGATTAATTGCTTATCGAAAGAAGCTTAAATTGACACAGCAGGATATTGCAGATGTTACTGGAATAAAGAGGGCTAATATTGCAAGACTTGAAGGAAAAAAATTCTTGGCATCATCGGAAAGCCTTATAAAGTATGCCAAAAGTGTAGGGTGTGAGTTGCAGATTGAGTTGGCAGAAACAAAAAAATAAAGTATATTGCAATCCAGATTTGCGTATGCTATAATATGCCTAGGCGAACGTTAAGAGAAGGTTCCAATAGTAAACGAAAACCCCGATAGTTGCAGCTATCGGGGTTTTCTATTCCGTTGGAGGTGGCTTAGACCTTTAGGCTGGTTGTCTTTATTTCTCGCTGTCCAACCATTTGCAAATGTAATAGGCGAATACACTTGCCATGACAGAAAGTATGAAAGTTAAGAGAAATTCCAATAGTACCACCTCCTTTCGGTTGCCCGATTTGGGTGAGACAACAATAACATTGTATCATGGAAGATACTAAAAATAAACTGTTTTTAGTAAAGTTTCAATAATATTTTTTGACTTTACAAATATTGCAACAAGATAGAAAATCATGTAAAATATATTAGGCATGTATTAAGAAATATTTATATTCACATAAAAGGAGATAAAAAAGATGAGCAAAAGACCTACAGTTTTAATGATTCTCGATGGCTATGGTTTAAATGAAAGATGCGAAGCAAATGCTGTTTGCGAAGCTAAGACACCTGTTATGGACAAGCTTATGGCTGAGTGTCCATTTGTAAAAGGTAACGCAAGTGGTATGGCAGTAGGTCTTCCAGAGGGACAGATGGGTAACTCAGAAGTTGGTCACCTTAACATGGGTGCTGGCCGTATCGTATACCAAGATTTAACAAAGATTACAAAATCAATCCAAGATGGAGATTTCTTTGAAAATGAAGCATTACTCGCAGCTTGCAAGAATGCAAAAGAAAATGATTCTGCACTTCATATGTTTGGTTTAGTATCAGACGGTGGAGTTCACAGCCACAATACACATATTTATGGTTTGTTAGAACTTGCTAAGAGACAAGGTCTTGAAAAAGTTTATGTACACTGCTTCTTAGACGGACGTGATACACCACCTGCATCAGGTAAGGGTTACGTAGAAGAATTAGTTGCTAAGATGGAAGAAATCGGTGTTGGTGAAGTGGCATCTGTAATGGGACGTTACTACGCAATGGACCGTGACAATCGTTGGGACCGTGTAGAATTGGCATACAAGGCTATGGTGAAAGGCGAAGGCGAAACAGCAGTAGGCGGACCAGAAGCAATCCAGGCTTCTTACGATGTTGATAAAACAGACGAATTCGTTATGCCAACAGTTGTTGTAAAAGACGGTGCTCCAGTGGCAACAATTAAAGATGGCGATTCCATCATTTTCTTTAACTTCAGACCAGACCGTGCAAGAGAAATCACAAGAGTATTCTGTGATGACGAATTCACAGGATTTGACAGAGGCGAAAGAGTGAAGACAACATATGTATGTTTCACAGAATATGACGTTACAATCGAAAATAAAGACGTTGCATTCCGTAAGACAGAAATCACAAATACATTTGGTGAATTCTTAGCAGCAAATGGTTTAAAACAAGCTAGAATTGCTGAAACAGAAAAATACGCTCACGTAACATTCTTCTTCAACGGTGGCGTAGAAGAACCAAACGAAGGCGAAGACCGTATCTTAGTAAAATCACCAAAGGTTGCAACATACGATTTACAACCAGAAATGAGTGCTTACGGAGTTTCTGATAAGTTAGTAGAAGCAATCAAATCTGACAAATATGATGTAATCATCATCAACTACGCAAACCCAGATATGGTTGGTCATACAGGTGTAGAAGAAGCTGCAATCAAAGCTGTAGAAGCAGTAGATGAATGTGTTGGAAGAGCAGTAGACGCAATCAAAGAAGTAGGTGGTCAAATGTTTATCTGTGCTGACCACGGAAACGCAGAACAATTACTTGACTACGAAACAGGTGCTCCATTTACAGCACACACAACAAACCCAGTTCCATTTATCTTAGTAAATGCAGACCCTGCATATAGCCTAAGAGAAGGTGGATGCTTGGCTGATATCGCTCCAACATTAATTGAATTAATGGGAATGGAACAACCAAAAGAAATGTCAGGAAAATCATTGTTAGTGAAATAAGGATGAATTATTGGAATTATTGACAGATTAAGAAGAAATCCGTTATACTAAAGAAACGTCTTTGGTGTAGCGGATTTTTTGTATATTGCAAGTTTGGAGGTGTTTTATGAGCAGAACAACGGCAATAGGAATACCGATAGAACGGATTCAAAAATATGGATTTGCATTTGAAGGGAAGAAAGTTTTGATAGGATAGGAGAAAGGTGTAAAGGATATGTTCCATGGAAAAATGAAAGCAATTACATTTAGCTATGACGATGCGGTAGTACAAGACAGACGATTAGTTGAATTGTTAGATAAATATGGATTAAAAGCTACGTTCAATTTGAATTCTGAGTGGTTTGGGAAGAAACATGTGTTTAAAGCTGGCGGACAGGATTTTGAACATATAAAAATTGAAGAGCACGAAGTGCGAGAACTTTACAAGAATCACGAAGTGGCAGCACACACGCTTTCACATCCGAAACTTCCTACATTACCAGATGAAGAAGTAATCAGACAGGTAGAGCAGGATAGAATCAATCTTAGTAATCTTGTGGGATACAAAGTTGTGGGGATGGCATATCCTGGTGGCAGTGCAAATCATGATGCTAGGGTGGAAAAACTAATCAAAGAACATACAGGTATCAAATACTGTAGAACAGTTGAAAGTACAGGGGCTTTCGAATGGAAGCAGGATATGTATTGTTTTCACCCATCGGCACATCACTTGGAAACGAATGGAAAGACGTATGAACTCTGCAAAAAGTTCATTGAGATGGAAACAGATAAACCTCAACTTCTTTATATCTGGGGACACAGTTATGAAATGGACTTTGGGGATAGATGGGGCGAGTTAGAAGAAATTTTTCGACTTATCAGTGGGAGAGATGACATTTTTTACGGAACAAACCGCGAAGTGTTTGAATGCTGCAAGTGTATATAAGAACTGAATCACAGAAAATATAAGAAAAGCGTTTTGAAAGAATAAACTTTCGAAACGCTTTTTATACTTTTTCTAGAAAAAAGAATTATAGATTACTTTGCTTTCTGTATTCGGATGGAGTCATACCAACAGAAGTTTTAAATAATTGGTTAAAGTATGCTAAATCATCATAACCGATTGTCTGTGATATTTCGCGTATAGTTAGTTTACTTCCGGCTAACATACCACAAGCTTTTTCGATACGAATCTTCTTTAAATATTCGAGAACAGTAAGACCGGTTTCTTTTTTGAATCGTCTGCTAATATAGGCAGAATCGTAATGATGTTTTTTGCAAAAATTGTGTAAAATGGCCTTGTCTTGATAGTGCGTTTCAAGATAATGAACGGCGTCTCGGATAATAGCGCTATCCGTAATCTTTTCAATAGGAATTTCACTGTGTTGTTTTAATACAGTTCGCATCATTAAAATTAATATTTCCAAAAGTTTTCCCCGAAATAGTTCTTGATAGCCAAAATCTCGGTTGGAATCTTCTTCAATTATCTCTTTGAGAATCTTTAAAACTCTTCCATCTGTATCGTAAAATACGCGGTTAACCGCAGTAAGTCCTAAATATTGTTTATAAAAGCGGATCATACAAACACGCATCAGTTCATCAAAGGAAGTACAAGTTGCAAGAGAGGCATCAATAACTTCGCCAAGGAATAGACAGTTGATTAATTCGAGGTTTTGGCAATTGGTATATTGGTGTAAACTGTCTTGATCAATAATGAAATATGCTCCTTTTTCAACATATTCTGTTTTTCCAGCAAGTGTTTGTGTGGCATTTCCTTCTGTAATATAAGCCAATTCAAAGCAATCGTGTTTGTGAATGATAACATCTCTTTGTTTGTAGAAGAAGATGGCGAGCTTATCTTTTTCTTGTTTTACGATTTTTTTTAATGAGAACATTTTTACATTTTGCATAGTTCGTCTCCTTTCTATGTGAAAATTCAAGGCATTTTGACCAAGATGTCATAAAAACCATAATGGTTCAGACAAATTACCGTGTTTTTGTCTATTTTATTCTTTGGTATAATTAATGTCAAGATAAAGTAAAACATTTACAATAACTAAAGGAGGAAGAGAAGAAGATGAGAAATCGTAGAAAACTTGTCATATCTAGCATGGTCTTGGTGTGGGTTCTTGTGCTAGCAGGCCTCGGATTATGGGTTGGTATCAATAACAAGAAGTCAAACGATATCTTGAAGGAAGTAGGATGGTATAATCCAGAATGCAAAGAGTATACAATCAGTACAAAAGAAGAGTTGTACGATGTTGCGGCATTATCAAAGTATTTTGATTTCAAGGGTCAAACAATTTATCTTAGTAAAGATATTGAAGTGAATAAGGGCGATGCGGCAAAGTGGTCAAAAGAATTGCCCGAATCAGTTTGGTCGCCAATCGAAGGGTTTGCTGGAACGTTTGACGGTAAAGGACATACAATTAGTGGAATTTATGCTTATGGTGTAAATTCATCAGTTGGTTTGTTTACAGAAACAAAGGCAACTTGTACAATCAAGAATTTAAGACTAGAAAATAGTTACATCTTAGGTTTGAACGATGACGGTACAGGAAGTATTATCGGATGTGGTTCGGGAACATTAGATACTGTATATAGTAATGCGATTGTAGAAGGGCAAACGGATAACGTTGGTGGTCTAATCGGTTACATCAAAGCTGGAAAAACTAATTTAGTGCAAAACTGCTGGTTTGATGGAGAAGTAAATGCAACAAAAGGAACAACTTCATACGTAGGCGGTTTGGTAGGGAAAGTACTTTCTAATACAAGTTTATGCAAAATCATGGACTGTCTTAATACAGCAGATGTTAATGCGAACGGAGAATATGTTGGTGGTTTCATCGGAGCGATTATCGGTGAAACAAACATGTGGCTGACAGACTGTTTGAGTACAGGGGATGTAAAAGGTGCAGAAGGTGCAAAAACGGTTGCTATGGCAGTTGGTGCAGTGTTCAAACAAGTGTCTCTTACAACAAAAACATGTTGGGTACAAGAAGGTTCATATGAAGGCAGATTTGGAAATGCAGCTGGAGAAATCAAAGGGATTCTTGCAAGTGCACCAAAGGAAAAATTACAAGGATTTGATGCATATACATACACAACACTTGAATTTGACAGAGCTTGGGCAGTACAGGAAAAAGATATTCCTATGTTAAAATGCTTTGCGAAAAATGATCCTGATTTAAGTGGAGTAGTGAAACTTTTAGATGTATCTTGGTACGACGAAAAGAGTGCAGAACTTCATATTGAGAATTTGGCTCAATTAAATGGATTTAACTTCTTGTCACAAGTTTATAACTATTCAGGACAAAAAATCGTATTAGATAATGACATCACAATTAATGAAGGTAAAGCAAAAGACTGGGCAAAGAATGCGCCTGAATACGAATGGACACCGGTAGGTCGATACGTAGACGAACTGGGTAAAACAAAAGGACAAACTTTTGCAGGTACATTTGATGGTAATGGTCATACGATTTCAGGTATGTACATCAATGTTGATAGTACAAAAGCGTTTGCTGTTGGATTCTTTGGAAAAGTGATTGGTAAGATTCAAAACCTTTCACTCGTAAACAGTTATATTGGAGGAACAGCGGGCGGTAACGTAGGTACGTTTGCTGCATCTTTTGCAGGCGGTATTGCAGAAAACTTATATAGTGATGCAATTATTGATATCGATGCTAATCACGTAGGTGGTATCGTCGGCAGAGATGAATCAGAGGCAACATTTATTAACTGTTGGTTTGATGGAGCTGTCAAAGGAAAAGAACGTGTTGGTGGAATTATGGGTAGCATGAATAATAATACTACACTTACGATTCAACATTGTTTGAACTCTGGTAGCGTGCATTCTACATCATATTATGCAGGTGGTCTTAGCGGACTTCTTTCAAATGGTGTAGCAACAGTAGAAGATAGCTTAAACGTAGGAAAAATCACAACAGATAAAGCAGAAAAATGGTGCGGTGGTATTGCTGGTGTTGTAAATGGTAAAGAAGGCATCGGAATTAAGGCAACAATAAAAAATACATACAGCTTAATCTCAGCAAACAAATTAGCTTATGGTTTGAATGGTCCAGAACGTAAGATTATTGGAGTTGGTGGAATTTTACTTACAGAAGGTGAATTGAATGGAAATAATGCATATCAATTCACAAATTTAAACTTTAAAGAATACTGGTCAGTAGTAAAAGGTAAGTCACCAGTTCTGAGGACATTTGCGACAGGAACGATGAAAGCATCGGGTAGCAAACTTGCAGATATGAATTGGTACACTGTGGAAGGAAAATCATTCAAGATTAGTACAGCGGCACAGCTACGAGGACTTGCAATTCTTTCAAGAACAAACACATTTGAAGGTCAGACAATTGAATTGACACAAGATATCAAACTTCCAGAAAACTTAAGCTGGGAACCTATCGGCAAACACGTAGATGGTGCTAAAAACACAGTTGGTCAAATTTTCAAAGGGACTTTTAAAGGAAACGGACATACAATTGAGGGGCTTAATATCGAACTTGGAGAAAATGCAGTAGCATATGGTCTCTTTGGACAAGTTGCAGGTACAATCCAAGATTTAAGACTAAAAGATGGTAAAATCACTGGAAAAGCGGTTAGTGCTATTGGTAGCCTTGCTGGTTCGTTAGTTGGAGAAGCTACTATAAGTAATATTTACAGCAATGTAACTATCAATGTAGATGCAAACTACGTGGGTGGTATCGTTGGTAAGAATGAAGGTAAGACAAAGAACATTATTACGAATTGCTGGAATGATGGACTTGTATCAGGTACGCAACGTGTAGCTGGTATCGTAGGATATTCGGCAAAAAATTCAGAACTTGAAATTACTCATTGTTTAAATACAAAAGAAATTACATCAGCTTCTGAACACTATGTTGCAGGTCTTTGCGGTCTTGCTGACCAATGTAAGATTGCAATTTCAGACAGCTTAAATATTGGAAAGATTTCAACAACTTCTGATAAAGCACTTGGATACAGTGGAGCAATTTTAGGCGGTGTGAATGGCAAGGAAGATTCAGTAGGAACAGCAAGCATTAAGAACATTTACTACTTAGCAAGTAGCTGTACAAGAGGTGCAAACGTAGTCCAAGGCGCAAGCAAAGGAAAATATGTCACAGTAACTGGAAATGGAACGATTGCTCTTACAGAAGAATATCTTACAGACGAAAATGCATATGTATGGACGGACTTAGATTTTAAAAATTACTGGACGGTTGTTAAGAAAGATACACCTGTTTTAAAGGCAATGGCAGAAAAGGCAGAAGCTGTATCTGCTAAAAAGTTAGTAGACACTAGCTGGTATGACGTAACAGGAACAACATTTGATATCGATACAGCAGAAAAACTTGCTGGATTAGCGTTGTTGTCTAGAAGTAATACATTTAGCGGACAAACATTCAATGTAGTAAAAGATATTAAATTACCAAATGTTAGCTGGGAACCAATTGGTAAGCATGTAGATGCTGATAAAAATACAGTTGGACAGATTTTCGCAGGAACATTTAACGGAAATGGACATACGATTTCTGGCCTTACGATGGAACTTACAGGAAATGAAGTTGCATACGGTCTCTTTGGTCAAGTATCAGGAACTGTAAAAGACCTTCGATTAGAAGATGGAAAGATTACAGGAAAAGCAAATAGTGCAATCGGTAGTGTTGCGGGTTCTTTAGTTGGCGGGACAACAGTAAGTGACATATATAGCAACGTTACAGTTGACGTAGATGCAAATTATGTCGGCGGTATTGTAGGTAAAAACGAAGGAACAAAGAAGAACACAATTTCAAATTGCTGGAATGATGGCGCAGTAACAGGTAATGAACGTGTTGCAGGTATCCTAGGATATTCAGCAAAGAATTCAGAACTTGAAATTACTCATTGTTTGAATACAGAAGTAATCACATCTGCTTCAGAACACTATGCAGCAGGTATCTGTGGTCTTGCTGATCAAGGAAAACTTACAATCAAAGACAGTTTAAATACTGGAAAGATTGCAACAACATCAGAAAAAGCACTTGGATATAGTGCAGCAATCGTAGGTGGAATCAAAGGTACTGAAGAAGCATTAGGAACAGCAACATTGGAAAATGTTTATTACTTAACAAGTAGCTGCAAAGATGGTGCAAAAGTACTTCAAGATGGAAACGGCGGTAAATATGTAACGTTGAATGGTAATGGCGTGATTGGTCTTTTAGACAGAGAGTTAAATGACAAAAACGCATACGCATACACAACATTAGATTACTCAAAATATTGGACAGCAGTAAAAAATGAGGCTCCAGTTTTAACTACATTAGCTGAAAATGCAGAGGCAGTGACAGGAACCAGTCTTGTTGATACAAATTGGTACGATGTAGCTGGAAAAGAATTTGACATTGACACAGCAGAAGAATTGAGAGGATTTGCATTGCTCTCTAGAACACATAATTTCCAAGGACAGACAATCAATCTTGTAAAAGATGTCAAACTTGCAGAAAGCATGGATTGGGAGCCAATTGGAAAACATGTTGATGGAAACGGTAATACAATGAGTCAAGTCTTCGCAGGAACATTTAACGGAAACAGATATGCGATTTCAGGAATGCATATGGAACTTACAGGAAAAGAAGTTGCATATGGTCTTTTGGGTCAAGTGACTGGAACTGTGAAAGAACTTGTATTAAAGGATGCATACATCGGTGGAAAAGCAACAAGTGCAATTGGTACTGTAGCAGGCGATTTGCTTGGTGGTGCAACTATAAGCGATATTACTTGTGAAAATGCTGAAATTGATGTGGAAGCAGATTATGTCGGAGGTATTGTAGGTAAAAACTCTGGAACAGCAAAGAATACTGTAAAAGACTCTGAGTTTGCAGGAAGTATATCTGGAACGAGTGCAGTTGGCGGTATCGTTGGACAAGCAATCAAAAACTCGAAAATTGATATTGTAAACTGTGAAAACAAAGCTGCAGTTTCTGCAACAGGAGCAAACGTAGGCGGCATCTGTGGATACGCACTCGAAGGCGCTACAGTTTCTCTGGAAATGTGTAATAACAGTGGAGACGTAAAAGCAGGTGCAAACTATGCAGGCGGTATGCTTGGTTATGCAAATAAAAAATCTGTTATTACAATTGAAGACTGCTGGAATAGCGGAACGATAGGTGGAAATGAACGTGTTGGTGGTCTTTTAGGATATTTGGCAGAAGGTGGAACAGTCGATATTGCACACTGCTTGAATTCGGGAACAATTAAATCAAATACAACTCATTATGCAGCAGGTATGGTTGGTCTTGCACAAAATGGTTCTGTTACAATTTCAGATAGTTTAAATGTAGGAAGTATTAAACCAGGACAAAGCATTGGATATTCGGGTGCAATCGTGGGTGGCATTACTGGAACACAGGCTGCACCAGTAACTGCAACATTCAATAATGTTTATTACATGTCAAGCAGTTCTTCAAAAGGTGCTAACGTCGTAGCAAGTGCTGCAGCTTATGTTGCTGTAAAAGGTACAGGCGTATTTGATGCAACAGAGGTCGAATTAAAAGGTGAAGAAGCATTACGATATACAACATTAGATTTTAAAGAATATTGGACAATCGTTGAAAACAGTACACCTGCATTAAGAGCGTTTACTGCAGGAACGATTGTTGGGCAAGTATCTAAAATTGACATTAGCTGGTATGACGAAAGCGAAACAGAGTTAACAATTTACGATGAAGCAGATCTTTGGGGTGTTGTATTGTTATCAGAAACTCATGATTTTGCAGGTCAAACAATTAAGCTAGGGGCAAACATCGATGTGACAGAAGGATACAGATGGCAATCTATCGGAAAACACATAGCAAACGATGCTGGAGATATGATAGGTGAAACATTTGCAGGAACATTTGATGGTAATGGATATACAATTACAGGACTTTATGCAAATACAGTAGGAAATGTGGTTGCGATTGGACCATTTGGTGAAGTGAGTGGAACAGTTCAAAACTTGAAACTGGCAGATTATCACATCACAGATTTAATCGTTGTAAATACAACAGATATTGCAGACAACTCAATTGATTCGAAAGAAGAACTTTGGGCATTTGCATTACTTACTCAATATGAAGATTTTGCAGGCAAGACAATTACACTTGGAGCAAACATTACATTGAATGACGTAACAAGTGCTGATTGGTACAAAGCAGATGGAATTAGAAACTGGCAACCAATCGGTAAGTATACAGACGAAAAAGGTTTTGTTATTGGTAAGGCATTTGCAGGAACATTTAACGGAAACGGTAAGGTAATTACTGGTCTCTATGCAAACGCTGAAGAATGCGCAGCATTATTCGGCCCATTTGGTGAAGCGACTGGAAATATTCAAAATCTACAATTAGCTAATTGCTATATTGGAGAAGAAGTTGTAGTAGATACAACATGGTATGGAGAAGCAACATACGTTGTTGATTCACAGGCAGACCTTTGGGGATTATCATTATTGTCAAGATATGATGATTTTGCAGGAAAGACAATTCAACTTGGAGCGGATATCACATTAGATAGTAATAAAGATTGGGAACCAATTGGTAAATATACTGATGAAACTGGTCTTGTAATTGGCAAAGAGTTTACAGGTATATTTAATGGAAATAGCAAAAAAATTACCGGACTTACAATAGAACTTAGTGGAAAAGATGAAGCATTTGGCTTATTCGGACAATTAAAGGGAACAGTGCAAGATCTTAAATTGGAAAATGTAAATATTAGTGGAACTGGTAAAGCTGTAGGAAGTGTAGCTGGTGCACTCATGGGTGGAGCACAAGTGAACCGAGTATCGAGTGAAAATGCAGTAATCAACGTCAGTGGAGTTTACACAGGTGGTTTAGTAGGACAAAACGCTGGTACAACTAAGAATATCGTTCAAAATTCTTATTTCCAAGGAAGCGTAAATCAATCTGGCGGTTCTGGTCTTACAGGTGTGGCAGGTATTGTAGGATATGCAAATACAAATTCTGTATTAGACGCGCTTCAGTGTAAGGTGGAAGGAACTGTTACAGGTGCAGCATTGAATACACGTGCAGTAAGTGGAATCATCGGATTGGGAGATAAAGGTTCTAACCTAACAATCACAGGATGTATAAATGGTGCTAGTTTATCTGGTGGATATTACACGGGTGGAATTTGTGGATTAGCAAATCAAAACACGATAGCAATTACAGACAGCATTAATGCAGGTGAAATAACAGGAGATGCGACACATAAAGGTTCAGTTGTTGGTAGATTCAATGGAGCAACATGTAAACCAACACTTTCAAATGTATACTATCTGAAAGTTGAAGGCTTAGAAGCATATAAGAATAATGGCGCAACAATTACAGGAACAGCAATTCCACTTGAAACTATTAAAGGTGATTTGGGCTGGTACGATGTTACTGCAATTGAGCAAACAACTGCTCCAAAAGTTACATATACGATTGATTCGGCTGAGGATCTTTGGGGATTTGCATTAGTTTCAAGAATCAATGATTTTGCAGGAAAGACAATCAAACTTGGAGAGGACATTTCACTAAATAATACAACAGGAGCCAATTGGTATAGCACAGCAACTAGTTGGGCACCGATTGGACAGTATTGCAATGGTAGTCTAACGATTGGAAAAGTTTTTGCAGGTACATATGATGGTCAAAATAAAACAATTACAGGTTTATATATCAATATGGCAAGTACAACAGAACAACTTAAACAATATGGATTGTTTGGTAGTACATCTGGAACAATTACGAATTTGATGTTGGATACAAGTGCAATTGTTAACAATGGACATTCAAATAGTCAAAAGGTGGGAACTGTAGTTGGAGCAATGACTGGCGGTAAGTTAGAAAATGTACAAAGTACAAATGCAACAATTAACACAGTTGCTCATCATTTAGGCGGATTAGTAGGCTACTATAAAGCTACTACAGAAGGCATATTAAATCATTGTTTATTTGAAGGTAGTATTACGGTTAATGGTTCAAATATGCAGAATACAGGCGGATTAATTGGTTTTGTAGACAATGCGAATATGCAGATTCACAACAGTTTAAATATGGGGACTGTCACATCAACTTCAGGTAAAAAAATAGGTGGTCTGTGTGGATATTTGTCTACAGGTACGCTAAAAATAACAGATTGTGTGAATGCACAGATTGTTTCAAGTAGTACTGAAAACAATGCTACTGTTGTAGGTGCAGTTGCAGGAACTAGTAGCAAAAAGGGAACAGTTATATTTGATGATGTTTATTATTTAGTGAACGGTACTCAAAAGGCATACAATAACGCAAATGCTTACTACATAATTACAAATAGTGACAAGTGTAATCCAAAAACTGAAGCTGAATTGAAGTCATTAGGAGAAAATGACCTTAATAGTGACCATTGGATATTTGAACAAGGGCAATTACCAGCACTCAAACCAATTTTAGTAACACAATAACTCATATTTATATGTAGGGAGTAATTTGCTCCCTACAAAATAAATATTCAATGAAAGAGGATATGTAATATGAAAAAAAGAAACTTACTAACTGCTTTTGCCGCAGGATGCATGATGTTACTTGCTACCTCTTGTGGAACCTCTGAAGATTCTGCGGTTATCTATTCAGAAGATGCATATAACTACGAAATAGTTTGTTCAATGCAAATGGGTGTAGATGAAGCAGCATCAATTTCAACTCTTACTGATACATTAAAAGATTCCTGTGGAAGCGCACCATCCTTGGTGTATGAAGCAGACGTGAAAGAACCAAATAAGACCGCTGAAATCTTAATTGGTCAATTAAATCGTGACGAATGTAAAATTCCGGAATTGAAAGGTCAAGAAGCATATTGGTGTGTGAAGAAAGTAGGAAAAGACATTGTAATTAACGGGTCTACACCATCGGCTTTAAAAGCTGCAATGGACCACTTTATGACACTTTGCAGTTACGATAAAGAGACTTCGACTTTTAGTGTGACAGGTAAATTAGATGAAGAGCATATTATGAAGGGATATTTCCGTGAAGGGTGGCTTTTGACAGAAATCCCTTCTTACTGGGGCGGGGAAGAATTAAGTGCCGTATACGATTGTGGAACAACGGTTACTGACTCGGCACGAAATGAAGATAAATGTCTGATGCAATCAGCCCTTAATACAACAGAAAAAGAAGTAGTAGCTTATGCAAAACTGCTAGAAGAAAATGGATTTAAGAAAATTAGCGAAAATACAATGGAAAACAATATATTTTATCGATATACAAATGATGAATGTAAAGTATCCGTAAATTATTTTTCTAATGAAGGTGTAACAGATATTATTTGGGACGGTTCATCTATCGCGCTCAATGATGTTTCTTACACTTATGAACCAAAAGAAGGAGAACGTACAGAGATGTATCTATACGGACTCTATCGTAGATATTACGATGATAGCACAAAGAATGATTCAATCGCAATTCGTGGTGGATTATCGATGGTAATCAAATGTGCAGACAACAGTGTAATTGTCATTGATGGCGGAGATAGTGATATCCAATTAGATTATGAAAAGCAAGCAGAATTTTTGGATTTCTTGTATGAGGTGACAGGACAATCGAAAGGAGAAAAAATACGAATTTCTGCATGGTACATTACACATGGCCATGGAGACCATGCAAATGGTGTAGCAGCATTCTTAACTAATTTTGGCTCTAACATTAATTTGGAACGACTTTTAGTGAATTTACCAGATAAAGATAAAGTAGAAGTTTCAGATGTTGTAGTAAACAACATTGGAAAAGGTGTAAGTTCTTTCAAATATGCAGAAACAAAGCTTCACACAGGAGATGTGCTTCAAATTGCTGATGTAAAAATGGAAGTTATTTACACACATGAGGATCTAGCTACAAAGTCAGCAATCTGGGCAGGAGATGGTTCTGCGGATTCATCAAATGACGCTTCCACAGTCATTAAACTTACGACATCAGACGGTATGTCTCTTTTAATGACAGGAGATATGAATTACACGACTTGTGCAGCAATTGAAAAGAATTTCACAACAGAAACATTGAAGAGCACATTGGCATTAATTCCACATCATCTCTATAACAATATTCCTGAAAGCTATTTTGTTGCGACAGCACCTCAATATTTCTTAGCAGGTGCAGATGTTTACAATGTGAACAATAATGCAACAACAAAAGCACAGTATGCATTCGGTGAAAAATATAGTCAAGGCGTATATTGTGAACAAGATACTTATGGTTTTGCGTTTGAGGATGAAAAAGCTGTTGTGATTTATCACAAGGAAATGTTTAAGGGGTAAATGAAATGAGAAAAACAAAGAAAAAACAGGAAGAAGTGCCAGTATTAGCCCCAAAAGTAGAGTCGTCTATATGGACGAAATTATGGCAGGCTAGATATATATATCTTCTGTTATTACCAATGATTTTATGGTTATTATTCTTCCATTATATACCGACATCTGGAATCATTCTTGCTTTTAAGAAATACAAGATCGGTTCACTTTGGTCGGGAGAGTGGATTGGACTTAAGAATTTTGAGCGTCTCTTTGCCACTCCACAGGCAATTGAATCTATTAAAATCACTGTGATTTTGAGTGTACAACGTATTATTTTTGAGTTTGTTCCACCGATTGTTTTAGCGATTTTGCTTTCAGAAATGCGTGGTAATAGATTGAAAAAGATATATCAAACGGTATTTACATTCCCACATTTTATTTCATGGGTAATTATTGCAGGTATGATTAATAACCTTTTTGCAGTAAATGGACCAATTGACAGTGTGATTCAATCATTAGGAGGAGAATCAATTAGTTTTTTGAGCGATACAGGAATTTTCCGAACATTGATTTTTGTGACCGCTAACTGGAAGGGAATGGGATGGAGTTCGATTCTGTATCTGGCGACTATAGCGGGGATTGATCCGACGCTTTATGAAGCAGCGGAAATGGATGGGGCAGGACGTCTGCGTCGAATCTGGCACATTACACTTTCGGGCATGAAACCGATTATTGCATTACAACTGATTATGAAGATTTCCACATTATTAAGCGGTGGATTTGATCAAATCTTCAATATGAGAAATCCGGTTGTATCAAGTTCTGTGCAAATCTTGGATGCATATATTTACGATATTACGTTTCTTGCACTTCCTGATTATGGATTCTCTACTGCGGTAGGTCTATTTAAGTCAGTCATTGGATTTATTCTTCTTATGATTGCGAATAAACTATCAGGAATTATTTCTGGGGAACAGATGTATAGCTTTGAAAAACGTGTAAACACGAAAAAAGTATTAAAAAAGAGGGGAGGTAATGCATAATGGCAAAGAAAAATGATGGTCATGCAAATCGTAAGAGAAAAATAGATGCATTTGATATTGTTGTATTTGTGACTTTGACGATTTTATTTCTTGTGCTAGTGATTCCGTTTTGGAGCATTATTGTAACCTCGCTAAGCACAAACGAAGCATATATTAAGCAACCATTTTCATTGTGGCCAAAAGAATTAACTTGGGCAAATTATATTAGTGTTTTTGCTAGAGGAAGCGGACTCCTTATAGCATACAAGAACACAATTATTGTGAGCATCATTGGAACAATTTTGGGTATGGTTGTTATGACAATGGCAGCTTATGCATTGTCTCGTAAGTTTGTAGGAAAGCGTGTTGTGTTTATGTATTTCATTTGCGCGATGTTTTTCAGTGGAGGAACAATTCCTACATATTTGAATATTAAAAATTTAAATCTCAACAATACATTTACTGGTGTAATTATGTTAACGCTTTGTTCGGTGAGTCATGTAATTATCATTATGAAAGGGTTTGAAGGAATTCCTAAGGAATTAGAAGAATCAGCGCTCATTGATGGTGCAACACAGATTCAAACATTTTTCAAAGTAATGATACCGCTGAACAAACCAGTAATTGCTACATACAGTTTATTTACATTTGTGGACCTTTGGAATGGATGGTATTGGCCAACACTCATATTAACGGATTCGGATAAAAATCTATTACAGGTTTATTTGAGAAGTATTTTGGGTGCAAACAACATTTTAAAAGCAGAAACAGGAAGCGTTGGAGCAGGACAAACATTTGCAATTGGTGTACAAATGGCTAGTGTTTTTGCAGTTGTATTACCAATTATGTTGATTTATCCATTTATTCAAAAATACTTTGTAAAAGGTATTATGGTAGGTTCGGTAAAGATGTAGAAAACATGAATTGGAGGAAGAAAGATGAGAAAAGTATGGATGAAAAGAGTATTTACATTATCGTTAGCAATCGTTATGGTGTTGTCACTTGTTGGTTGTGGTAAGGATAATGGCGGAAATGGAAGTGGGACTGCTGGAGACTACAGTGAAAAAGTAGCATTCTCATGTACTACATATTACAGCTTACATTATGCTGATGCGGGATACGATTTGGAAGAAGATGAATTCTACAAATATATCTGCGAAAAATTCAATGTAGAAATCGATGCATGGGCGAACTCTGGAGCAGACAGCTCTACACAAGTGTGGATTAACGGGAATACACTTCCAGATATGTTTACGATGAATGAAATGTCACATCTTGAAGTGACAGAGTATGCCAATATGGGAGCAATCAAGGCACTTCCAGAAAATTGGAAAGAAACTTGGCCAAATCTTGCAAAGATGGTAGAAGCTTCAGGAGCAGAAGAGCTATTTACAGTAGATGGACAACTTTATATGATTCCACATGCTACATTTGGTAATTTAGCAGAAATGGAAACAGTAACAAGACATACTTCTGTTTATTACCGTAAAGACTGGGCAAAACAAGTAGGCATGGAAAATCTTGGTGCTGACGGCGTAATCAAAGTATCAGAACTTTTAGAGTATTTTGAAAAAGTAGAAGCAGCAGGTCTTTGCTCAAATAACTATCTCGGAACAAACTTAGATTCTTTCACAACATTCATGCAATCGTTAAAAGGAATCAACTATCCTACATTCTATAACGATGGCAGCGGATACAAATATACACCTGCATTAGATGAATATTTGGATGTGATCGAAGAAATGAGAACATGGAAAACAGAAGGTTATGTAAATCCTAACTTAACTACAGAAGGGTTATTAGCTCAATTCCAAAACTATTGGTATGGACAAATTCCAGCATGTTTATATGCAGGTGCAGTTGGGGAATATTCAAACATGATCGACCAAATCCTTCTTAGCGATGGATACGAAACGAATGATATGGAACAACGTCAAAAATTATGGGATACCTACGGTATGGCAGCCATTGCAACAGATGATGGAACTGTTATGACACGAGAAGATGACAATTACTGGTTAATTTCTGGATTCAGTGCAAACTGTTCGGACGAAGCAATGGTACGTATTCTTGATATGATTGACTATTTCTGTACGGCAGAAGGAGAAATCAGTAGTGCACTTGGTATTCAAGGAGAACATTGGGATTTTGCGGAAGATGGAACAATTGAAATGATTGGTTCAGCAGAAACTTTATTTGAAGTCTCTCCTTCAAGATTCTTCTTTGTATGGGGGTATGGTGACGACTTAATGTACTACAAAGGCTCAAATTGCCCAGGTGTATATGACTATGAAGTGGAATTATGTACAAAATTGTATGATGTAAGAAACGCAGGAATGGTGATTCCTCTTGATTACGATTATGAGATGATGACAACAGATAGTTATAGGAACTTCAGCGTATCACCAACAAGTACTATTGGTACATTAATCTACAACAAAAATGATATTAAATCAGAATGGAACACCTTCTTATCTACATATGAGTCTATGGTAGGAGCAGTACTAGATGATTTAAATAAATAGCAATTACATGGGCCGCTTACGTATAAGTGATTATACGTGAGCGGCTTGGTGGGATTAAATCGTAGAAAGGATCCGAAGCATGTTAAGAATTGGAATCGGGGAATTTAATTACACAAAGCCGTATGGTTTTGCAGAGGGAACTTATCGAATGAAATGTCAAGGGTATAGTTCTATGGATTATCAGGAATTTATCAATACTGACACAGAGTTGTTTCAAAAGAAACACAGCCAATTTATTTCGTATTTACAAGAACAATCAGAAATGTGTAAACAGGCTGGTATAGAAATTTTCCAGACACATGGGCCATGGAGATATCCACCAAAAGATATCACAGAAGAAGATAGAGAAGAGCGTTTTGATAAGATGTGTCGCTCTATTGAAGGTACAGCTGCATTGGGCAGCAAACGTATGGTGATTCATCCAATTATGCCATTTACACGAAGTGATGAAGGATATGCGAAAGAAACGTGGGATATGAACTTGGAGTTTATGGGAAGATTGACACAAGTGGGAAAAGAGCATGGAGTCATCATTTGCTTCGAAAATATGCCTATGCCAGACCTTAGTATAGCTTCTTCTGCAAAGGTATTAGAGTTTGTGAAATTAATTAACAGCGATTATTTTAAAGTGTGTTTGGACACTGGACACAGTGCAATTATGAAGTCGTCACCAGCAGATGATGTTCGTCTCATTGGAAAAGAATATTTGGAAACACTTCATATTCACGATAATAACGGAAAATACGACATTCATGCGCATCCATTTGCTGGGGTCATTGATTGGGAATCGTTTGGAAGATCACTTTGTGAAATAGGATATGCTGGAGTCATTAATTTAGAACTTCACACACCAAAACAAATGCCATTAGAGTTGGTAAAAGCAGAAGAAGAACTGCTTTATCGAAAAGCAAAATATATAGCAGAATTAGCTTCTGGCGAAAGGAAATAAATTAGATGAACATAGTAGATTTAGGCCTTGGTGGAGGTCAATTGATTCAAGTGGCAAATCGTAGTCATATTCAATCCATGTTGTATATGATCAAAAGTCAAAATGGAAAAATTATTTTGATTGACAGTGGGAACTATCAAAAGGACGAGGATGGAAAATATCTCTATGAGTTGATTCAAAGTGTAGGTGGAAGGGTAGATACATGGATTTTTACACATGCACATGATGATCATTTTGGAGGACTTTTGTGGATCATGGAAAATATCGAAAATCCAAAGATGGAAATTGGAGAAATGTATTTTAGTTTCCCACCATTGGAATGGGTTCGCAGCAAAAGCGAAAGACTTGGACGTTATTTGGAAAAGTTTTATTCGTATATCAATCAATATGGTATTGTTCCAAAGACTTTAAATAAAGAGAGTATTATTTGTGTAGATGACCTTTTTATTGAGGTTTTGAATGATTTGGACGGATATGAGACATACAAGGATTTTAATGATACAACAATCGCTTTTTTAGTACATTTCCCAAAACGTTCGGTTTTATTTTTGGGGGATTTGGCTGTAGAAGGTGGAAACAAATTGTTAGAGATGTGTCCACATGATAAGTTGCGTCAAGATATTGTACAAATGGCTCATCACGGGCAAAGAGGTGTTACAAAGGAATTTTATTCAGTGGTAATGCCTAAAATCTGCCTTTACTGCACACCAGATTGGTTGTGGGAAAATGATAACGGTGGTGGAAAAGATTCAGGACCGTGGAAGACATTGGAAACAAGAGCGTGGATGGACGAACTTGGTGTACAAGCATCATTCCCACACGCTTATGGAGATTATATGTTTTTATAGTGAGGGATAAGATGTTTTTAGAAGCAAAGCCGATATGGGCAAAGGGAAAAACAAAGGAGATGAATACGTTTGTTGTGTTTGAGACGGCATTTGACCAGACTTCTTCTGCTGAATTACATGTTGCGGGGACTTGTTTTTATAGAGTATACGTAAATGACAAGTTTCTATGCTTTGGACCTGCTAGAGCAGCAGAAGGATATGTAAAGAAAGATGTAGTTTCGTTACCAAACAAAAATGAAGTATGTAAAGTTCGAATTGAGGCTGTTGGATACTATTGCAAAAGCATTTCAACGGTAAGACAACCCTCTTGTTTGATAGCAGAAATTCGAAGTGGAGAAAATGTGCTTATAAGTACAGGTAAAGATTTCAAAGCATATTTGCCTAGTACAAAGGTAAAAAAAGTAGAGCGGTATTCAGCACAAAGGCATTTTACAGAAATTTGGGATTATAGAAGTGAAAATTTCATGGAACTTTGTGAAGTGGAATTTGAAATTGTGGATAATAGCCCTAATGTAATCGAACGAAAGGCACCTTATCCTTTATATAGAGATATCGATTTAAACAAGATTCGAAATAGGGGAATCTACGAATTTGACGAGAGTTTACCATATAAAAAACAGAAATATTCTTGGCAGATGTCCGAGGATTGGGGTTTTTATGTGTGGGATGAAATAGAACATCACCCATTTGGCTGGGCACAAAGGCTTGTGCAGAAAGTAACGAGTGATGTAGAAACGCTGCCAGTTTTTATTAAGGAAGGAGAATATGTTCTTCTCGATTTTGGAAAAGTGGAAGCCGGATTTCTGAAGGCTTCATTAGAAGCTTTGGAAGAAAGTGATGTTGTTATTTCTTTCTGTGAATATTTCGAAGGAGAAACCTTTTCTTTCCAAAATATGAATGTACATAATGTCATTGAATGTTTCCTTGAAAAAGGAGACGACAGAACTGTTCAAAGTTTTGAACCATATACGTTCCGCTTTGTGATGCTTGCAGTTCGAAGTGGGTGTATTCACTTAAAAAACTTTGGAATGAAAACATATGAATTTGATACAAGCAAGGTGGAACTGCTTGATAGTGGAAACAAGGTGTTGGATGCCATTTATACCGCTGCAGTACGAACATTTGCACATAATGCAGTAGATCTTTATTTCGACTGTCCTTCCAGAGAAAGAGCAGGATGGCTTTGCGATTCGTATTTTACTGCAAAGACAGAGTATGCGCTTTCTGGTAAGACAATGGTAGAAGATGCATTTTTAGAAAACTACCGCTTGTATAAAAATGATGGTGCACTTCCAACTGGAATGCTGCCAAAATGTTATCCATCGGATGCAATGGAACATCAGGCTTACATTCCACAATGGACAATGTGGTACATCTTAGAGGTGGAAGAGTATATTTGCAAACGCGGGCACGAAGAGGCAAAAGAAGACTTTAAGGAAAGCATTTATGGTCTCCTTGGTTTCTTCAAGCAATATGAAAATGAAGATGGTTTGCTTGAGAAACTTCCTTCTTGGAACTTTGTAGAGTGGAGTGTTGCCAATGAATGGACATGGGATGTGAACTATCCAACGAACTTCTTGTATGCAAGAGTTTTGGAATGTATTGCGAATCTATATGAAGATGACGAATGCAAGCGAAGATGCGAAGAAGTTCGTAAAGTAGCAGTCCAGCAATCGTTGAAAGATGGATATTTTAGAGATCATGCAGTGCGAAACGAAGCAGGAGAACTTGTTCTGTTGGATGATAGTTCGGAAGCTTGTCAATATTATGCAGTTCTATTTGGGGGCATTGATTTGTTATCTGAAAAATTTGCATATTTGAAACATTTGATTACGGAGGTATTCACACCAAACCGAGAAGATGTCATGCCAGAAATATTCCCTGTGAATATGTTTATCGGAGCATATCTTCGTATGGAAGCCTTACTTCAAATGAATGAATACAAGTTGGTTCTAAAGGATGTGGAAGGATTCTTTGGAAGTATGGAAAAATATACGGGTACTCTTTGGGAGTACAAGCAGCATAAAGGAAGTTATGATCATGGATTTGCTTCTTATGCATTGGTTGTAATGAAAGAAGCATTAAAACACTTATAAAGGGATGAGCGATGAAAATGAATTTGAAAAGTAAGCCTTTTTATTTAGATGAAGAAGCAGTTTTCTGGGTAGAAAATACGCTTCAAAAGATGGCAACAAGCCAAAAAATCGCACAGCTTTTTTGCCTGGACATTCGTGAAGGAAACGATGCAGAGTTTTCGGAAATGATAGATTCGTTTGGCGGAATTCCGGGAGGAGTTCTTTATCGTGCAATGTCATTAGAAACGGCACATGCGTTCACAACAAAAATACAAAATAGAGCATTCGTACCAGCCCTTGTAGTTGCGAACTTGGAAAAAGGTGGCAATGGAATCGTTAAAGAGGGAACAGCGTTTGCGTCGCCAATGGGCGTTGCAGCCACAGATGATGATGAAATGGTAAGAAAGATGGCAAGAGTCTGCGCGCGGGAAGCAAGAGCAGTTGGTGCTAATTGGACCTATTCCCCAGTGATTGATATCGATTTTGAATATCACAATCCAATCACAAATACAAGAACATTTGGTTCAGACCCAGAGCGTGTAGCGAGAATGGGAAAGATTTTTGTAGAAACAATTCAGGAGGAAGGAATTGCTGCGACAATTAAGCATTTCCCAGGAGATGGAGTGGATGAAAGAGACCAGCATCTTCTTGCAAGCCTGAATATGATGTCTTGTGAAGAATGGGACGAGACATTTGGAAAAGCATATAAAGCGTCTATTGATGCTGGAGCATTGTCTGTTATGGCGGCACACATTATGCAGCCAGCTTATAGTAAAGCATTAAATCCAAATCTTAAGGATGAAGAAATTCTTCCGGGCAGCTTGTCGAAAGAATTAATGAATGGACTTCTTCGTGAAAAGCTTGGATTCAATGGACTTATTGTAACAGATTCTACGTTGATGGCAGGATTTACAAATGCCATGCCAAGAAATAGAGCAGTGCCATATGCAATTGAGGCAGGAGCAGATATGTTTTTATTCACAAGAGTTGCTGCAGAAGATTTTCGTTTTATGAAAGAAGGATTAGAAACAGGAATTCTATCAGAACAGAGATTAGAAGAAGCAGCAATGCGAGTGTTAGCGTTGAAAGCTGCTATTGGATTACATAAGTCTACGAAGATGCCATCTGTGGAAGAGGCAAGAAAAGTAGTTGGATGTGGTGAACATAGGAAATGGGCAAAGGAATGTGCGGAAAAAGCTATTACACTAGTAAAAGAGCAAAAAGATGTATTGCCACTAAAACCAGGTAAACGCATTTTGTTTATTCCATTGGAAAATCGATATGGAGAACCGAAACCAATTGAAACAAAGCCTTGTCAGGCTGTGTATGAGCGTTTGATTGCAGAGGGATTCGATGTAGAGATTTTTGGTGCAGAAACAGGTATTCCAAGAGCAGAAAAGTATGCTTACATTCTTTACGTTGCTAATTTAAAGACGCGTTCCAATCAGACTGTAGTTCGAATTGAATGGGGAGCCAAATGTCCACATAATATTGAAGAGATACCGACAATTTTTGTGTCTCTAGAAAATCCATATCATTTGTTAGATATTCCGAGAGTGAAGACATATATTAATTGTTACAATTCCAACGACGATATGGTGGAAGTTTTGGTAGATAAATTGATTGGAAAAAGCCAGTTTCGCGGAAAGAGCCCAATTGATCCGTTCTGTGGAAAATGGGATGCACGACTTGGTTAAATACAAATCATAAGATAAACATAGTTTGAATATAGACGAGGTAAAAATCATGAATCCAGAAATTAAGGGTATTATTTTTGATTTAGATGGCGTAATCGTATTTACAGATGAACTCCATTATGAAGCATGGAAAATCACGGCGGATGAAATGGGAGTATATTTTGATAAAGAAATCAACAATCTCCTGCGAGGTGTGAGCCGTATGGAGTCGTTAGAGATTATTCTTCGTAATTATCACGGTGAACCTCTTTCGAAAGGAGAAAAAGTAGCGCTTGCTGAAAAGAAGAATGATATTTATAAAAAATTATTAGAAAAAATGCAACCATCAGATGTTACAGATAGTGTTCGAGATACATTAAATGAATTAAAAAGAAGAGGGTATCACTTGGCTGTTGGTTCGTCTTCGAAGAATGCAAAGTATATTTTAGAGCGAGTGAATTTGCTCGGAAAATTTGATGCTATTTCTGATGGTACCAATATTACAAATTCAAAACCAGATCCAGAAGTATTTGTAAAAGGTGCAGAGTTCTTGGGTTTACAACCGCAAGAATGTTTGGTGGTAGAAGATGCAGATGCAGGAATAGAAGCGGCGCTTGCAGGCGGTATGCATTCAGCAGCCATTGGAAATGCAACTGCAAGCAGAAAAGCAGAATATAATTTAGCAACATTTGAGGATTTACTTGTTATATTGGAGTAAATCGAATTATGAAATGGAGACTAGTTAATAATGACAGATAAAGATTATAGGCCAATTCCATTTTGGAGCTGGAACGATAAACTTGAAGAAAAAGAATTAATAGAACAAATCAGATGGATGAATGATGTTGGGTTTGGTGGTTTTTTTATGCATGCCAGAGGAGGACTGAGTATTGAATATCTAAGTGAAGAGTGGTTTCACTGTATAAGAGCATGTTGTGAGGAAGCGAAAGAACTTGGAATGAGCGCATGGGCATATGATGAAAATGGATGGCCAAGCGGGTTTGTTGGAGGAAAACTATTAGAACAAGAGTCAAACAGGGACAGATATTTGACATATTTTATTGGTGATTATGATGAGAATGCATTGGTCTCTTATGATATTAGTGGTGAAAATCTTATTCGTGTGAGAAAACCAGAAGAAGTTCTAGGGAAATGTCTAAATGTTTATGAACATATATCGGTATCAACTGCAGATATTTTGAACAAGGAAGTAGTAGACCAATTTATCATAGAAACTCATGAACGATACAAATGTGAGCTTGGTGAAGAATTTAGTAAATTAACAGCGGGATTTTTTACGGACGAACCACAGTACCAAAGATGGCAGCATCCATATACCCGTGTTTTGCCTGTGTATTACAGGGAAAAGTATGGGGAAGATCTCTTAGATGGTCTAGGCCATATGTTTGTCGAAAAGAATGGATATAGAGCATTTCGTTATAAGTATTGGATGTGTATGCAGGAATTGATGCTGTCAGCATTTGCAAAAAACATATATGAATGGTGTGATAATAATGGTGTGAGGCTTACAGGACATTATTATGAAGAGTCTTCATTGGCTGGGCAAATGAGAGGTTGTGCAGGAATTATGCCATTTTATGAATATGAACATATTCCTGGCATTGATAAGTTGCGTAAATCTTTATCGTCACCAGTTGCTGCAAAACAAGTTTCCTCTGTTGCAAGACAATTAGGAAAAAAACGTGTGATTACAGAAACATTTGCAGGATGTGGATGGAACAGTACCCCAGCTGAATTGAAACGAATTGCAGAACTTCAATATGTGTGCGGTGTAAATTTGCTATGTCATCATTTACTTCCTTATTCTGAAACGGGTCAGAGAAAGCGTGACTATCCGATGCATTTTTCTCCAGTAACACCATGGGTGAGAAAAGATATAAAAACATTTAATGAGTATTTTACAAAGCTAGGTTGTTTATTAGGAGAAAGTGACGAAATCGTGCGAGTAGCTGTGTTCTGTCCTATACGAAGTAAGTACTTTTACTATAAACATGATGATTATACTGCAGAGACAGAGTTGGAAGAGTCTTATGAAAACACAATCTCGATGTTATCGAAAATGAATGTTCCGTACCATATTATTGATGAAACTATTTTGGAAAAACATGGAACAAGCCAAAATGGAATTTTACAGGTTGGACAATGTGCTTATGATACTATCGTATTTCCAAAGACAGAGACTATATCGAGAAAAAATCACGAGTTATTCAAAGTGTTCTATAGATGTGGTGGGAAAATGTTATTTATGAATGGTGTTCCAAATTATTTGGAAGGAGAACCTTACAAATATTCATTTGAAAACAATACCACGATAGAAGATATACGCGCGACACAAGATTACATGATAAACAAGACAGATACAGAGATTCTATCGACTTTACATAAGGATGCCAAGGGTAATCGTTTTATTTATGTGGTAAATGTTAGTGAAAAGGAAAACTATACAGTGACATTTAAAGGAGACTTCCAATCTTTCAAAGGATATGATATTGAAAGGGATAGCTTTTATCAACAACCAAGCACTATGACATTCAGACCAGGACAGAGTAAGATTCTTTATTATTCACAAGAGATTGTGCCTGAAGAAAAGATGCTTGAAGAAATCTTACTTCCTACATCTATGGAAATGGTAGAAACCAGTGATAATTATATGACACTTGATAGAATTTGTGTGTCATACGATGGCTTGAAATTTAGTGAAGAGTGTAGTTTTACAAAAGTATTCAATGACCTTTTGGAAATGAGATATGAGGGGGATTTGTGGCTAAAATACTCCTTTTTTGTAAAAACAATACCTGAAAAAATAAGCTTCCTGACAGAAGATATGAATAATTTGAGTTGCACTATCAACGGAGTTGAAATGAAATTCGACGGAATATCTGATTTTGAAAAGAGAATAGGAAAAGCGGATATTACTCCTTGGTGTAAGGTAGGAAAAAATGAAGTTGTAATCAAAATTCATTTTTGGGAAAGCGAAAATGTATATTACGCATTATTTGGTGAAGGTGTAACAGAAAGTTTGCGTAATTGTCTTGTGTATAATACAACGATTGAAGCTTGCTATTTGCAAGGTGACTTTGCCGTATATTCAGAAGATGAGTATGTTGTTGATATGGAAAAAGGAATTTATTTTAATGATGGCAACTTCTACATCGATAAGAGAACAGAAATCGTGACAGATACTGTGAAGGATGGATATCCTTTTTTTGCAGGTTGCATGACTTTTAATGTTCAATTTAAAAGTGATGGACTGCCTTGTAGACTGAAATTACCACAAAATTCACACTTGGCGTATGTGAAGGTGAATGGAATTTCTGTAGAAAAAAAATATTTTGAGGACGCACCAGATATTAGTAACTATGTGAAAAAGGGAGATAATGTAGCTCAAATAACAGTATATTCGGGAAATCGAAATTTGCTTGGTCCACATCATTATGGCCCAGATCCAGAACCGGATTTGGCAGCGCCACAAATGTTTGATTTTGTTTTGCGTTATAAAGACGGAGAATGCGATAGGGAAAGCAAGCAGTATTCATTTGTGAAATTTCTATAAAAGTGATTTGCAGAAAGGTTTAAAATAAGTAAATAAATAAAGAGAAACCTCGTCTATGATTGTTCGATAGACGAGGCGACCACACATGTATCATTGACAAACAAAAGGAGAAAAGAATCATGGCAATTGTAACAATTATTGGAGCAGGTATGATGGGTTCTGCATTAGCATTCCCAGCAAGAGAAAATGGACACGAAGTTCGTTTAGTAGGTACACATTTAGATAGAGAAATTATCGATGCTTGTCGCGCAACTGACAAACATCTTAAATTTGACAGACCATTCCCAGCAGGTCTTAAATATTATCAAATCGAAGAAGTAGAAGAAGCAATCGCAGGTTCTACATTTATCATTGGTGGTGTTTCAAGCTTTGGTGTTGATTGGTTTGGTGATGTAATCCTTCCATTAGTACCAGAAGAAATTCCAGTACTCAGTGTAACAAAAGGTCTTGTAGACACAGAAGAAGGTAAATTACTTACATACCCAGACGTTTGGGAAGCAAAATGCAGAGAAATGGGTAAAAACCTTTCAATCAATGCAATTGGTGGACCATGTACAAGTTACGAATTAGTATTCCACGATCAAACAGAAGTTGCTTTCTGTGGACGCGATTTGGAAACATTAAAAATGATGAAGGAAGTGATGACAACTTCTTACTATCACATCAGTCTTTCAACAGACGTAACAGGTATTGAAAGTGCAGTAGCATTAAAGAATGGTTATGCTCTCGGTATTGCATTAACAATCGGTTTAAACCAAAAGGAATTTGGTCTTGATAGTGAATTACACTTTAACTCACAAGCTGCTATCTTCGGACAAGCTGTAAAAGAAATGTACAGACTTTTCGAATACCAAGGAACAGCTACGCTTGAAAATATGACAGTTGGATACGGAGACCTTTACGTAACAGTATATGGTGGACGTACAAGACTTGTTGGTATCTTGCTTGGTCGTGGATTAAACATCGACAAAGCAAAAGCAGAATTAAACGGTGTAACATTAGAATCGCTTGTAGTAGCAGAACGTGTTGCTCGTGCAATCAAAGCTGCTGCTAAGAGAGGTGTTGTTGATGTAAAGGATTTCCCACTTCTTATGCATGTAGATGAAATCATCTGTCAAAAGAAACCAGTAAACCTTCCATGGGAAGAATTTACATTTACATACGAAGTGTAATTGCTTCGAAAGAATATCGATATTGTTTTAAAGGAGGGTGTCCCAAAAGTCTAAATTTTGAAAAGACTTTTGGGACACCCTCCTTTTTGCATAGAATTAAAGTGCTAGTTTATATAAAGCTAATTGATTCAGGCTTACGCCCTCTTTGTGAGCTTCGATTGCTAATCTTTGATGTAGTGTTTTTGGCAATCTTACCACAAATTTCCCACTGTATTTATCGGCTGTTGCTGGTATTGGTATTGCTAAATTGTTTTCAATTTTAATTTCCAAATAGCTTTCCATGATTTCATTTAAATTTGAATATAATTCAGTCAAGGTATCTGCTGTTGTTTGGCACCCATCTAATTCTAGAATTCTTCCGTAAAAATAATGACCGCTCTCATCATTCATTTCTTGTACTAACCTTGTATATGGTAGTTTCATATAATCTTTTACTTCCATTTTTTACTCCCTTCATATTGTGTAAGTCTGTTGAGAATATCCATTATATAAACTTTTTTTAACGGATTTTCTTGCTTGATTGTAGTAAGTTCGCCAGTTTCGGCATTAAGATATTGTTTATGGCTTCCTTTTTGTCTTACAAGTATTTTTCTTATGTTTGGCAATATTTATTCCCCCTTAATAGTATTATATATAGTATCACTTGTCAACAAAATGTTAAAAAGGGCGTGAAAAGACACTCATAAGCATCACGCGCTTTCATATGAAATTAATTGGTTTGAATTATTTGGCTGAAACGCCTTGAAAGTTGATATGTTTCAAAAAAGAAATTCTGAATATTAATATAATTCTTGTATTAAGATTTAATTTAACACGTAATCTATGAAAAAACAATGAAATGTTGTATTATAGTTATAAAATATTCAAAAGATTAAAGGAGAAAAAATAAAATGAATCCAATATTACATATCGAAATGGAAGCGGGCGGTATCATAGATATTGAATTATTTCCAGACATTACTTATAACTCAGTATGTTCAATCATTTGGCTTGTAAATAAGGGCTGGTACAATGGCAGAATCTTTTATCGTGTGGTAAAAGACTTTGTGCTTCAGACAGACTGTGATAAACGTCCTGGAATCTATGAAGAAGGCTGCGACTATATCATTGACGGTGAATATTTAGAAAGTGGTTATACAGTTCCACAGCCATCCTTTGAAAAATATTATGTAGGAATGGCGGGATGTGGCGGAAACAGCAATATTTCTGCAGGTTCTCAGTTCTTTATTATGACAGGAGACCACAAACGATTAGACAATAATTTCCCTGTAATCGGGAAAGTGGTTGGAGGATTCGATGTGGTTGACTGCATTAACGAGACTCCATGTAATGAAAGACTAGTAAATGGCACGATTAAATTCTACACACCGAAGACACCGCAGCGCATGAAGCGAGTATGGGTGGAAACTTTTGGGGTCGAATATGAACCGCCAAAGACAAAACAGCCAACAGAAGAATATTTGGCTGGGGAAAAAGAAATTGATGCGGTAATTGATTGGGTATAAAAAAGAAATCCATGTAATGGCATATCAAAGTGCCACTACATGGACTTTTTTGTCTTGTTAACAGAGGTTGAAACTTACATCTTTTTCATTGAATAACTGCCAGCACTTGTTTTAAATGCATTGATAATATTTCCGATACTACAGATAAGTGTCAAGAAATATCCGATTCCCAGATCGCCATAGTAGCTTCCAGTCAAACCGCTTGCCTCCAGAATATCACCTAAATAGCGGAAGCAGTTAGAGAATGTGTAGCCGTAATCTTTCAGTGCATCAAATGCTTCCCATGACCAAGCGATTTTATTTGCAAAGAAAATCATGGCAACCATAATGATTACAGAACAGATAACACCCTTCTTATCCAGATGTTTTCCGAACATTTCGTATCCTTTTAGCGCGCAGATAGCAGTAACTGCACCTGCAAGTCCTGCAATGTAACCAAGGCGGTAAATCAGAATCCACAGGGCGGCGCCAAGGAGTGAACCGAGGAAAGCGCCGATAAGTCCAGGAATAAACTGGCTTTTCTGCATTTTGATATTTACTTGCTTTTCTTGTAAAGAAGCCTCGATTTCTTTAGCGCATGTGTCACAAATATAGTGGTGAAGTCCATTGATTTCATAGCAGTGGAGCTGCTGCATGGTATCTCCACAGTTTTCACAGCCTGATGTATAATTTCCATTTACCAAATAGTTAATGATTGGAGCAATAGAATTGTTTAAAACATCAGGAAGATTTTTTTGCAAATTTGGGGCTGCAACAGAAAGTGATACTTTGTGAGTATTTGCCTCAGCTTTTGCAAGTTTTTTTACTGTTCCTTTGTGTTGTGCTAAGAATTCTCTTAGCATTTCATTATTGGCATCATTTGTAGATGAGGCATTGATTGTGACTATGTAATATGGCTGTCTGAATTCGATGACGATGTGATAGCCACGATAGCAGCCAGCGAGATAAGTTTTATAATCCTGTAATGACCCATCTAAAATTTTCGCACGTAATTTTTCCTTTACCATAAAAATTTCCCCCTCGAAGAATTTTTATTAATTATAACACAATGTGTCGGAATTTGTCGCTTAAAAAAATAGAAAATTTGAAATTTTCTGATAAATGGAGAGTATACACTTGACAAAAGTGTTCTACAACTGTAGTATAATAGTATACTACAGTTGTAGAACAAATGAAAATGAAATAGTACAGGAGGGATAGATATGAAGCTTACAGAAGCGGAATGGAGTGTATTGGAAATTCTATGGTCAGAAGATAGATTAGCATTTGGTGAGATTACGAAAGCCCTTGCGCCTATAAATGGCTGGAGCAAGAATACGGTTCATACCTATCTGACACGTATGGAGAGTAAAGGACTGGTTTCTATTGATAGGACTCAGGAAAAGCCTTATGCTGCGGCCGTATCCCGGGAAGAATGCGCACAACATGAAAGAGAAGAACTACTCACAAAGGTTTATGGAGGGGCAACAGGAGATTTGATTGCCGCATTTTTAAAAGAATCATCAATATCGCAGAAAGAGGTGAAAAGACTGCGCCAAATGCTGGACGAGATGGAGGTGTAGCCTATGACTAATATTTGGAGCTTTTTGAATCAGACACTTTCAGTCACGCTTATAGCAGTCTGCATTTTATTTGTAAAATGGATGCTGCAGGATAAGCTTTCGCCGCGCTGGCAATATGGAGTATGGGCAGTCCTGGCAGCGAGAATTTTGCTTCCTGTAAATATTACCCGCCATATTGTATTGCCGATTCCAGTATGGTTGGAAATGGCAAAAGCAATGGTAGAAAAGCAGTTGACTTCGGCATTTACCGAAATATATGTGCCGGCGAAGGTGAAGCACATTATACCTATTATGGCTGGTACACCAAGCAGTGTTACAGATTGGATTTTTGTGGTTTACATAGTCGGGATGGTAATCTCGGTTTTGTGGTACTTAATTTCTTATTTGAAGTTGAGAAGGGTACTCCGCCGTGGGACATCGATTTCAGATGAACTCAAAATAAAAATACAAAATGTCTGTGAAAAATATGAATTAAAGACATGTAAGACGATTATGATTGACGGTTTACCATCAGCTTTTGTGTGCGGTGGTTTGCAGCCTACATTAGTTTTGCCTGCTGATAGAGAAGTGGATGAAAAAGTGATTTTGCATGAGTTATTGCATCTGAAATACCATGATGAACTGCAAAGTGCAGGTTGGTGCATGTTGAGATGTCTTCACTGGTGCAATCCTTTGTTACAGTATGTGTTTTACCGTATTGAAAACGATATGGAAGCGCTGTGCGACCAAAGAGTGCTGGAGCGGTTAGAAGGAGGAGAACGCCGTGATTATGGCATTATTCTACTGGATATGGCAAATGAAAAGTATGCCAGAGTTCCAGGAACAAGCTCGATTTCTAATGGTGGAAAAAATATCACTAGAAGAATTACTTCTATTGTGCGATTTAAAAAGTATCCAGAAGGTATGGCACTTGTTTCCGTTTGTTGTGTGATTATAATCATGGTTTTCGCGCTGTTTGGCTCAGGACGCAGAGAATATAGTGCATATTGGAATCCTTACCATCCAGGACCACTTTATGAACTTGATGAATCAATGGCATATGCGAGACTAGATAGATGCAGCACAATGGCAGGAGCGTTGGATACTTATGCTAAAGGGCTTGCATACGAAAATGGACTTTATATCGCGATTGCATCCCCATATGATAAGCATGATGAATTGGAAGCAACCATGCGTCAGTACGCAGAAGAGGATGGATGGAGAGCAAATTATTTATATAGCGGAGCAGAATTAGAATATTTGACAGATGGGGCTGGATACGGAATTTATAATATAAGAAAATGCGAAGATGGAAGTTATCTTGCGTATCTGAGATTCAGCATCTATAGTCTGTTAAAAGAAGATGGTACTCCGTGGCCGACAGAAATGGAAGAAGATCCATCTCGTGGAGGATACGTGTTAGTTCCTGTGTCAGTCTGGTACGAAGATGGATGGATTGTGGAAGAGAAGGGCGAACGCATTGTGTTAACCTTTAGTGAGAGTTTGTCATTGTATGAATATACCGATTTGATACCGGAAAAGGCTGAGTTTGCAGCAACTGGAGAGAGAGGAACAATAAAGATTAAAGTACAGACGGAGCATCACATTGGAAAATTCAGGGCAAGTGCCCGCTCAAGCAATTTAGGTGACAGTCTTGATTTGGATGCTGAATTTGAAGATGAGAGGCCACAATATGAAGTTGAATATACCTACACTGCTGATGCAGAAGGAAATTCGCCAGAAGAATATGTCGGTATCCAGATTGCAGAGATGAGTTCTTTGGATGAGAAAGTTGATTTTCGGGATTGGAAGAACTTAAGCGGAGTAGGGCATGATTCGGAAGGATTTACTTGGATAATGAAAGCCGCAAATAATGAAGAGAATACCTTGAATGGCCTGAGTGAAACTGGAGATTTGTATTTTGACAAAATATTGGAAGGACTTCCTGTGGCATATAAAGCACAGATTTACTGGGATGGAGAGGTCGTGGAAGAATTATTACTTGAGGAGGTGTATGCAAAATGAAACCAAGAGAGCTATGTAAGGCAATTTCAAAAATAGCCTGGGGATACATATTATTACATCTGGACTTTAACTTGAATACCTTGGACATTTTACCAAACTGGGCAGGTTATCTTTTGTTTATATCTGCACTTTCGGCTATTGGGGAAGAAGAAGAATCGGCAAAGCTTTTGAAACCGCTAGGCACTATCTTAACAGCCATAGAGATGGTTTCGTGGATGAATAAAGGATTTTTAAACAGCTATTTCAATTTAGGAGCTGTTAGTATCATTGCGAGCGCGATTTCCCTGTATTTCCATTTTCAACTGCTTACTAATCTTGCGGGCATAGCACACAAGTATGAGTGCCCGCAGGAAAAGATGCTATTGAATTTGCGGACAGTGAAGACGATTTTGACTACGTTTTTCGCAATCATTACAAGTCTGGAAATAGAAAATTTCGTGATATACGCATTGTTAATCATTTTCTTTGTTGTGACAATATGGATTTGTAAGGTATTATTTTCATTTAAGAATGAATTGCAGACAAAGTTAGAACATATAGAGGCTGAAACACAAGATGAGGTGGTCGTATGACAAATATTTGGGGATTTCTAATACAAACATTGTCGGTTACATTGATTGCAGGAATGCTTTTGCTGATAAAGACGTTATTAGATGATAAACTCTCGCCACGGTGGCAGTATGGTGTTTGGAGTATCTTAGCAATCCGCATGCTGTTACCAGTTTCTTTACAAAAATCGTTGCTGTTGCCAATACCTGTGTGGGTGGAAGCAGTAAAAGGCTATGTGGAGAAACAGTTGGTTTCTAATTATTCAGAAGTATATGTTCCGGCCAGAATGCAGCACATTGTTCCAATCGTGGAAGGAAAACCAGAGAGTATAACGGATTGGCTTTTTGTAATCTATGCAATTGGAATTTTGGTGTCTTTGGTCTGGTATTTGACTTCTTATATGAGACTTCGGATACTGCTGAATAAAGGGAGCGAACCTGTAACCGAGCTGCAAAATAAAATAAATTTTGTATGTGAAAAATACGGTTTAAAGACGTGTAAAGCAGTTGTGATAAAGGGATTGTCGTCCGCCTTTGTGTGTGGCGGAATAAAGCCGGTTTTAGCGTTGCCGGCAGATAAGGATGTGGACGAAAAAGTAATACTTCATGAATTGTTACATTTGAAATATCATGACGAACTGCAGAGTTTGGCATGGTGTGTTTTGAGAAGCCTTCACTGGTGTAACCCATTTTTACAATATGTATTTAACCGTATAGAAAATGATATGGAATCCTTATGTGACCAGCGTGTATTAGAGCGTTTGCAGGGAGAGGAGCGCAGAGCATATGGTGTAATTCTGCTTGAGATGGCAAACGAGAAATATGCCAGAGTACCTGGAACGAGTTCTATTTCCAATGGAGGGAAGAATATTTCCAGAAGAATAGCGGCAATTGTAAGGTTTAAGAAATATCCAAAAGGGATGGCATTGGTATCCGTTTGCATTGGGATAGTTTTACTGTTTCCAGCACTGCAAGGAAATATTTATGCATACGATAAAGAAGACTATATGATTGCAAATGCGGAAGAACTGGAATATGCGATGGCGAAGGTGAGGCTGAATCGATGCACGACTGTGGCTGGTGCGCTGGATACCTATGCGAAGGGATTAATGCTAGAAAATGGGCTCTATATTGCAACTGCATCTTCGCTCACGAAACACGAAATTTTGGCGGAGGAAATGTTGAAAAATAATGAGAGTGGTAACCAGACCTGTTATCTGAATCCAGGTTCGGAATTTACTTATCTTGTATATCCAGATAATTACAGAGTCTATAATCTTGAGAAAATTCAGAAGGATTACTACGAAGCTTATCTGGCGTTCAATGTAAGTGGATTTGATAATGAAAATGGCGAGTATTGTACTGTGGCAGACGGTGCGTGCCTTATTATACCAGTTGCAGTTAAATATGAGGATGCATGGGTAGTGGAAGAGCGGGGCGAGAGAATTGAGGCCTTGCATTCTCTAGAAGATTCTAATTATCCTGGAAGTGGTGTTCCATATCTGAAGCAATATATGGCAACAGGTGAAACAGGGACAGTAAAGATTGGTCTGCGCTCTTATTATTATGTTGATAATACAATTCAGAACAGCCAGTATAGTTTTTTTGGTGGAACATCAGTTGATGATTCGGTGAAAGTAGATGCTGAATTTGCTTATGCACATTTATGGGATTTTCGAGAATATTCCTATACAGAGGATGAGAACGGAAATGTTCCAAAGGAAAACTTTGGAATGCAGAGTATTCGTGTTGATTCTATTGATGAAGAAGTGGAATTTGACAAAGTTTCGCTGGATGGAAATAGCTCGGGAAGCAGTACAACTGGTGAAAGCTGGGGAAGTTCTTCCGTTGATTCAAATGGAGATAATAAGCTTAGCTCGGGTGGAGGAACCAGTTTTGAACCTACAGACCTTGAAGTGAGTTATCCAGCAGCTTACAAAGTAAGAATTTACTGGGATGGAGAAATGGTAGAGGAACTCACTGCTATGGAAACAGAAGAGACTTTCCTGAAAAGTGATGCATACATAGAAGTTTCTGAAGCAGAGAGTCAATCAGCAGAATATATGGCATCAGAAGAAAAAATAGATTTCAAGGAGAAAAAAGATTTGAGCTATGAAGCGACAAATCAGCACTCCAAAGAAGAGATTGACGGTCTCATAGAAGCGTATGCATTTTCGATGTATGAAGAAGAGGGGGTAGCGCTTGAAGAGTTAGAGTCGTGTGGAATCTTTAAATTTGAAACATATGGTTCAGAATATCCTGACATTTATGTGAGTGGTGTAGAAATGATGGAGCCAATGATATTCTACAATGCGAATGATGAAACATGGATTGTAGTGTGCGCAGGTTATTGTAATGATGAGAGTTGGAAAGAGCAAACGATTGCAGGCGACGTTGGAACCCGGGATAGCTGGGGGATTAAGTTTGAGAATACAAATGAAAAGTATGAAACTTATGTCACCAATATAAGAGGATTTATTGCAGATGAAAATGGAGTAGAAAAGTCTGAGACAGAAAATCTTTCTGTTAAATGGAATGAGGGCTTTGGTTTTGAATTGCAGGATTATACTTACCGAAAAACACCGCTCGTTGGAAAACTACAGTATGTGGGATATAAGTGGTATGGGGCTTGTACCTACGCACCAGGATTCGAAGAACTCAGTGGAGATATGATCGTTTATTATAACCATACAAAGTGATTTTAGCATGGAATTGATACATAATATTTAAAATTTTATATCCAAAAAGTAGCTAAAAATTGGACCTGTGGAATATATTTTATTCCACAGGTCCAGATTTGTTTGGAAACCGCAAAAAGGTCCAAAATCATCTCGATTTTTGGACCAGACAGGTCTTGACGAGATGAATAAGGTCCAAAGTCACCAAGGCATGCCTGTCATATTTATTTTTGTGTTTCTAAGCGTTTATTCGCCGTCGAAAGCATTAATTTAATTCGGTTCAATTGATTTACCTCACTTGCCCCTGGGTCGTAGTCGATTGCCACGATATTTGCTTCAGGATGACGTCTTCGAAGTTCTTTGATAACGCCCTTACCAACTACGTGGTTTGGTAAGCAGGCAAATGGCTGTGTACATACGATATTCGGTGCGCCGTTATGTATAAGCTCTAGCATTTCTCCCGTTAAGAACCATCCTTCACCAGTCTGGTTTCCAAGGGAAACAATTTCTTTTGCCATGTCTGCAAGATTCTTGATATCCGCTGGTGCGTCGAAGTGCTTACTTGCCTTAAAGGCTTTTGTGGCAGGCGCACGTAACCATTCGACTGCCTTAATACCGATATTGCAGATGAACTTTGTCTTTTTGCTCATACCAAGCTGGTCAGCCTTGAAGTTACTGTTGTAGAAACAGTATAAGAAGAAGTCAATAAGGTCAGGTACGACGGCTTCGGCACCTTCCTGTTCTAATAATTCAACCAGATAATTGTTGGCAGCAGGAGCAAATTTTACTAAGATTTCTCCAACCACACCTACACGTGGTTTCTTAATATCTAACATTGGAAGTCTGTCAAAGTCTTCAATGATTTCTTTGCAAAGTCTCTTGAATTCACTTCTCCTAGGATGTTTCTTTGATAAAAAGGCAATACATTTTTCCTTCCATTCCTTGTGAAGTGCATTTGCTGCACCAGGAGTTGCCTCATATGGTCTTGTGCGATAAACACAGCGCATGAAAATATCTCCTAAAGCTGCGCCATACACAATTTTCATGATAAGCGGAACTGTGAGCTTGAAGCCTGGGTTACCTTCCAAACCGCTTAAATTCAGTGAAATAACTGGGATGTGTGAATGACCAGTTTTTTCAAGAGCACGGCGGATGAATCCAACATAGTTAGAAGCACGGCAGCCGCCACCTGTCTGAGTCATGATGATAGCAAGTTTGTCTGTATCATACTTTCCAGAGAGAACGGCATCCATAATCTGTCCAACAACCATAAGAGAAGGATAGCAGGCATCATTGTTTACATATTTTAGACCAACATTTACAGCGTTCTTGTTGTCATTTTCCAACACAACAAGGTTATAGCCCTCTGTGTGGAATACAGGTTCCAAGAGTTCAAAGTGTATTGGTGACATTTGTGGGCAGAGAATGGTGTAATCCTTTCTCATCTCCTCAGTAAATGAAACCTTTGTGATGGAAGAAGGTTTGATCTCACGTTCAATTTTTTGCTCTTCACGTACACGGATAGCAGAAAGAAGAGAACGGATACGGATTCTTGCAGCACCAAGGTTATTTACCTCATCAATCTTTAAGGATGTATAAATCTTTCCTGATTTTGTTAAAATATCAGCCACGGCATCTGTTGTGACAGCGTCCACACCACAGCCAAATGAGTTTAATTGAATCAAATCCAGGTTATCTCTGGTCTTTACATAGTTTGCCGCTGCATAAAGTCTTGAGTGGTACATCCATTGGTCGAGAACGATTAACGGACGTTCTACCGGATTCAAATGTGAAATAGAATCTTCGGTAAGCACGGCAAGCCCGTAAGAGTTAATCAACTCTGGAATACCGTGATGAATTTCTGGGTCCACATGATAAGGACGACCGGCAAGGACGATACCACGTTTTCCGGTTTCATCCAAAAGCTTAATGGTTTCTTCACCTTTGCGTCTGATATCTTCACGGCAGGCAGCAAGTTCTTCCCATGCGAGATGAACAGCCTTCTTTATTTCATCCGCAGGAATTCCAAATTCTTCTGACAATTCTGGAATTAA
Organism: Tyzzerella sp.; assembly: GCA_017465565.1. GTDB lineage: Bacteria > Bacillota > Clostridia > Lachnospirales > Lachnospiraceae > Faecalimonas. The sequence goes on along the minus strand of JAFTWA010000012.1, from coordinate 39,706 downwards.
GCTGCTTGCGATGGTCTCTTCGCTCTTAAATGACATAAATGGTTTCTTGAAGTTTACAGTGCCATTTATGATTTCGTCCATGTTATTCTTAATATTTTCTGGATATGAAGTAACGATTGGACAGTTGTAGTGATTGTCTGCATCTTCAAATTCCTTGCGCTCATATGGAATACATGGGTAGAAGATGAAGTTAATTCCTTGGCGAATCAGCCATTCTACATGGCCGTGAGCCAATTTGGCTGGATAGCATTCTGATTCACTTGGAATGGATTCGATACCAAGCTCATAAATCTTGCGGTTCGACGCCGGTGACAACACCACGCGGAAGCCCAGATTTGTAAAAAAGGTAAACCAGAATGGATAATTTTCATACATATTAAGTACACGAGGAATACCAACAACCCCTCGGGGAGCTTTGTCTTCGGAGAGTGGCTCGTATCCAAAGTAACGCTGCATCTTATATTCAAATAAGTTTGGCATACCGTTATCTGTCTTTTCTTTTCCAAGACCACGTTCACAGCGGTTACCAGTGATGAAGCGGCGTCCACCGCTGAATTTATTAATTGTAAGACGGCAGTTATTTGTACAGCCCTTACATTTTGTCATGCTTGTAGTATATTCCATGTTTTCAATATCTTCGATAGAAAGCATGGTTGTTTCTTTGCCATCGCGATAGCGTTCTCTGGCAATTAATGCGGCACCAAAAGCACCCATAATACCAGCAATGTCAGGTCTTACAGCCTGGCAGTTTGCAATTTTCTCAAAGCTGCGGAGAACAGCGTTGTTGTAGAAAGTACCACCCTGTACAACGATACGCTTTCCAAGCTCAGATGCGTCAGAAACCTTGATTACTTTAAATAATGCATTCTTAATTACAGAATAAGCGAGACCTGCCGAAATATCGGCTACAGAAGCCCCTTCTTTCTGAGCCTGCTTTACCTTAGAGTTCATGAATACGGTACATCTTGTTCCTAAATCGATTGGATGATTTGCAAACAAGGCTTCATGGGCAAAATCCTCTACGCTATAATTCAATGATTTTGCAAAGGTTTCGATGAAAGAACCACATCCTGAAGAGCAGGCTTCGTTTAATTGTACGCTGTCAACAGTCTGATTCTTGATTTTGATACATTTCATGTCCTGACCACCGATGTCCAGGATACAGTCTACCTCTGGTTCAAAGAAAGAAGCAGCGTAGTAGTGAGACACGGTCTCAACTTCGCCTTCGTCCAAGAGAAGCGCAGCTTTGATTAAGGCTTCGCCATATCCTGTTGAGCAGGAATGTGCGATGGTTACGCCTTCAGGCAGCCTGCTATAAATTTCTTTGATTGCAGTAATCGTAGTTCCAAGCGGGTCACCGTCGTTGCCGTGATAGAACGAATATAAAAGTGTGCCATCTTCACCGACTAAAGCAGCCTTTGTTGTGGTAGAACCAGCGTCGATTCCAAGGAAAGCTTTTCCTTTATATGTAGCAAGGTCTTTGACCGGCACCTGATGCTTTGCATGGCGGTCCACAAACTCCTTATAATCTGCTTCCGAAGCAAAGAGCGGTTCCAGACGTTCTACTTCAAAATCCATCTCAATATGGTTTGCAAGCTGATTCTGCATTGCACGAAGAGAAATATCCAAGTCCTTCTTTGAGTTGAGTGCAGAGCCTATTGCCGCAAATAAATGCGAATTTGTAGGCATAATTGCGTGCTCATCATCTAATTTCAGTGTGCGGATAAATGCTGCGCGAAGCTCCGATAAAAAGTGAAGCGGTCCGCCAAGGAAAGTAACGTGTCCGCGGATTGGCTTTCCGCAGGCCAGACCACTAATTGTCTGATTTACCACTGCCTGGAAAATGGAAGCGGCAAGGTCTTCCTTGGAAGCCCCTTCATTAATTAATGGCTGAATATCTGTCTTGGCGAACACACCACAGCGGGCTGCAATAGAATAAAGCGCCTTGTAGTTCTTTGCGTATTCATTGAGGCCAGTTGCGTCTGTCTGAAGTAAGGAAGCCATCTGGTCAATGAAAGAACCTGTGCCGCCGGCGCAGATACCATTCATACGCTGTTCCACGTTACCGCCTTCAAAGTAGATGATTTTCGCATCTTCACCACCAAGCTCGATGGCAACATCTGTCTGCGGCGCATAGTCTTCCAGTGCAGTAGAAACAGCGATTACCTCCTGCACAAAAGGAACACCAAGATGCTTTGCGAGCGTCAGACCGCCAGAGCCGGTAATCATTGGCGAAACATGAATTGCACCAAGCTTATAAATCGCGCGGCCTAATAGGTCTGAAAGAGTTTCCTGTATATTTGCAAAATGTCGCTCATAGTCGGAGAATAATACGTCATTTTCTTCGTCAAGAATTGCTATTTTCACAGTGGTTGAACCAATATCGATTCCCAAAGTATATTGACTTTTTTTATTCATATATGTACTCCTTCTAAAAAATTTGTCTTTCGATTACTAGGATATGTAGTTACAGAAACTACCAGAATATATTTTACGCCTATTTTATGGAAAAGACAAATAAAAAAAGCATAAATTCGGTAAAGGTTTCAACATGAATTAAATAACGATGATTGACAAAGAGAAATACTAAGGATAAAATGACTACATTGCAAAGTATTAGAGGAGATGAGTCTATGGATTGGATGAATAAACTGGAACGCAAATTTGGAAAATATGCAATTCCGAATCTGATGTATTATATAATCATATTATATGCGGTCGGTTTTGTGTTAGATATATTCGCACCGAGTTTTTATATGCAATATTTAAGCTTGAATGCCTATGCAATTTTACACGGTCAGGTGTGGAGACTGATTACTTTTATTATTCAGCCGCCATCATCAAGCATTTGGTTTATGATTTTTACCTTATATCTGTATTATATGATAGGGCGGGAGTTAGAATATGCATGGGGAACATTCCGCTTTAATTTATACTTTTTTACAGGCGTATTATTCCACATTATAGCAGCTATGCTCATGTATTTCGTTCTAAAGGTATCGCTGCCAGTTGGAACCTACTATCTAAATATGTCCCTGTTTTTTGCTTATGCAGCGCTGTATCCAAACCACCAGTTCCTGCTTTTTGGAATTCTTCCGATTAAGGTAAAATATCTGGCATGGATTGATGGTGCGTATTTCGGATATACTATATTGCAGGCATTCCTGCCAGCGTACGGTGGAAATGTTTTAGGTGGATGGTTTTATCAGGCAAATGCGTTAGCTGCTTTTGTTTCACTCCTCAATTTCTTAATATTCTATCTTTCATCAAGAAATATGAGAAGATTTTCACCAAAAGAAGTGAAAAGAAGACATACTTATCATAAAGAAGTGAATGAAGGAATCAGAAATCAGGAGCAATATGCAGATGGTGCAAAGCACCGCTGCGCAGTGTGTGGACGCACAGAATTAGATGATGCTACTCTGGAATTCCGCTATTGCTCAAAGTGTAATGGCAATTACGAATATTGTCAGGACCATTTATTTACACATGAACATATTAAATAGAGACTAGAAAGGTAATGTAAATGAATAAAATGAAAAAAACAAAAATCGTTTGTACCATGGGACCAAATACAAATGATAGAGAACTGATGAAGAAATTAGTAGAAAATGGCATGGATATTGCCCGTTTCAACTTCTCCCATGGAGACCATGAAGAACAGAAATCCAGAATGGATTTATTAAAAGCAGTCCGCGAGGAGATTGGAAGACCAGTTGCCATTTTACTTGACACAAAAGGACCAGAAATCCGTACAGGATTATTAAAAGATGGAAATAAAGTGACTTTAGAAGCGGGGCAGATGTTTACACTTACCACAGAGGAAATGGAAGGGGATAATACGAAAGTTTCCATTACTTATGACGGACTTGCAGAAGACGTGGAAGTAGGTAAGAAGATCTTAATTGATGATGGTCTGATTGAGTTAGAGGTAAAGAACATTGTAGGTGCAGAGATTATTTGTAAGGTAATCAATGGTGGAGAACTTGGACAGCGTAAAGGTGTAAACGTACCGAATGTACCAGTAAGACTTCCGGCTATCACAGAAAAGGACCGTAAGGATATTATTTTTGGCGTAGAACAGGGTGTTGATTTTATTGCGGCATCATTCGTTCGCTCGGCAGAAGGTGTGCTTGCAATCAAAGCATTATTAAAAGAGTGTGGTGCGCCATATCTTCCGGTTATTGCGAAAATTGAAAATGCAGAAGGTATTAAAAATATTGACGAAATTATTCACTGCGCAGACGGCATCATGGTTGCACGAGGTGACCTTGGTGTAGAGATTCCGGCAGAGGAAGTTCCATATTTGCAAAAAATGCTGATTCAAAAATGCAATGATAACTACAAACCAGTAATTACAGCTACACAGATGCTGGATTCTATGATGCGCAATCCAAGACCAACAAGAGCGGAAGTAACAGACGTTGCAAACGCTGTATACGATGGAACGGATGCGGTAATGTTATCTGGGGAAACAGCACAGGGAAAATATCCACTGGAAGCACTTCAGATGATGGTTCACATTGTGGAAACAACCGAAAAACATTTGGATTATGCTACATTACTTGAAAAAGCGCAGGCTAACCGCAAAAAGAGTATTTCAAGTGCAATCGGATATTCATCAGTGGCGACAGCAGCAAGTTTAAATGCGAAGTGTATTATTACGCCAACAGCATCTGGTGTGACAGCGAGAGTAGTATCAAAATTCAGACCAGAGGCAATGATTGTCGGCGTTACTCCAAATGAAACCGCACTTCGCAGAATGCAGATTTACCGCGGAGTATATCCAGTGAAGTCTATTCCGTTGGAAACAACAGAAGATATCTGTGATGATGCAATCAATCTTGCAAAAGCAAAACAGCTTGTAGATTCAGGCGATATTGTAGTATTGACATCTGGTATCCCTTCGCCAGTAATTAAAAATGCACGTGAAGGAATGAGCAATATGATGAGAATTGTGGTTGTGGATTAAGGAAAAAATAAGAAAAAAATCTCAGGAGAATATTGAAAAGAAAAAAGTTTTTTCTTATAATTGAATCATAGTAAAAGAGAAGGGTATAGCTAGTCTGTACCCTTCTTACATACTAAATAGAAGGGATGTGAAATAATGACGTTAGTAACACAAAGCACTGATAAAAGATATATTTCTGAATTTGAAAGTTCGGAAGCAAATGCTTTACATACATTATATACGGAGTTGAAAAAGGGAATACAAAGTATGAAGAACGGCGATGTGTATACTATTGAAGAAGCATGGGGTGAGATTGATAAGATTTAAGCCTATGGATTATAAAATAGTTATCTCAAAAGATGCGATTCATGACGTTGCATCTACTAAAAAACATATTCTAAATGCATTTCAATATCGCGAATACGCAGAAAACTTTTCAAGTAATATCAAAAAAGCAATTCAAGAACTCAAAATTTTTCCAAAAGCATATAAAAATACAGGTTTCACTATAGAAGGCTTAGATATTTATTATAAGCCACAGGGGACATATCTTATATTTTATGTCGTAGATAATATGACGGTCACGATTATCAGAGTCTTAAAAGACCGAATGAATTGGCAGTCTATATTAAAAAGAATGAAAAAAATTAATAGATAATTAACTTCGTAATTGCAAGAAAAAAATAAGTGTGATATAATATACAAGATTGTGGGCAATGGAAAGAACCGAGACCACTGAAAAGTATATTTACATCAATCACATAAGTATATTTTTCAGTTGTTTCGGAATAAATTGTCCAACGACTAATAAAGGAGAAAAAATATGTTTAAAAAGTTTGAAATGCAATTAGCTGGAAGAACTCTTCGCGCAGATATTGGCAGAGTAGCAGCTCAGGCAAACGGTGCAGTTCTTATGCACTACGGTGAAACAGTAGTATTATCAACAGCCACAGCTTCTGAAAAGCCACGTGAAGGAATCGATTTCTTCCCATTAAGCGTAGAATATGAAGAAAAATTATACGCAGTAGGTAAAATCCCAGGAGGATTTAACAAAAGAGAAGGTAAAGCATCTGAAAATGCAATCCTTACATCACGTGTAATCGACAGACCAATGAGACCATTGTTCCCAAAAGATTACAGAAACGATGTTACATTAAATAACATGGTAATGGCAGTTGACCCAGACTGTACACCAGAACTTACAGCAATGTTAGGTTCAGCAATTGCAGTAGCAATTTCAGATATCCCATTCGACGGTCCAACATCTACAACACAGGTTGGTTTAATCGATGGAGAATTTGTATTTAACCCAAATGCAGCTCAAAGAGCAGTATCTGATTTACAACTTACAGTTGCTTCTACAAGAGAAAAAGTAATTATGATTGAAGCTGGTGCTAATGAAGTTCCAGAAGCAAAAATGATTGAAGCTATTTTCGCGGCTCACGAAGTAAACCAGGAAGTAATCAAATTCATCGACACAATCGTTGCTGAATGTGGAAAAGAAAAACACGCTTACACAAGCTGTGCAGTTCCAGAAGAATTATTTGCAGCAATGAAAGAAATTGTTACTCCAGAAGAAATGGAAGTGGCAGTTTTTACAGATGAAAAACAAGTAAGAGAAGAAAACATCCGTCAAATCACAGCAAAATTAGAAGAAGCATTTGCGGAAAACGAAGAATGGTTAGCAGTATTAGGCGAAGCAATTTATCAATACGAAAAGAAGACTGTTCGTAAGATGATCTTAAAAGACCACAAACGTCCAGACGGAAGAGCAATTGATCAAATCAGACCACTTGCTGCTGAAACAGATATTATCCCAAGAGTTCACGGCAGCGCAATGTTCACACGTGGACAAACTCAAATCTGTACAGTAACAACACTTGGACCTTTATCAGAGGCTCAAAAATTAGATGGTTTAGATGAAGCAGAAACATCAAAGAGATATATGCATCACTACAACTTCCCTGCATACTCAGTAGGTGAAACAAAACCATCAAGAGGACCAGGACGTCGTGAAATCGGTCACGGTGCATTGGCTGAGAGAGCATTGGTTCCAGTACTTCCAAGTGAAGCGGAATTCCCATATGCAATCCGTACAGTATCAGAAACATTTGAATCAAATGGTTCTACATCACAGGCTAGTATCTGTGCATCAAGTATGTCACTTATGGCTGCTGGTGTTCCAATCAAAGCAGCAGTTGCAGGTATCTCAGCAGGTCTTGTAACAGGCGATACAGATGATGACTATTTAGTATTAACAGATATCCAAGGTCTCGAAGATTTCTTCGGCGACATGGACTTCAAGGTAGCTGGTACACACAAAGGTATTACAGCTATCCAGATGGATATTAAGATTCACGGTTTAACAAGACCAATCATCGAAGAAGCAATCGCCTGCACAAAGAAAGCAAGAACATACATCTTAGATGAAGTTATGTCAAAAACAATCGCAGAGCCACGTCCAGAAGTTGGACAATATGCTCCAAAGATTCGTCAAATGCAAATCGATCCAGCTAAGATCGGTGATGTTGTTGGACAACGTGGTAAGACAATCAACGCTATCATTGAACAAACAGGCGTTAAGATTGATATCACAGACGAAGGTGCAGTATCAATTTGCGGCGTAGACGCAGAAAAGATGGAAGAAGCTATGAAGATGATTGCTGTAATCGTTACAGAATTCGAAGCTGGTATGGTATTCGAAGGTAAAGTAATCAGCATCAAAGAATTCGGCGCATTCATCGAATTTGCACCAGGAAAAGAAGGAATGGTTCACATTTCTAAGATTTCAAAAGAAAGAGTCAACCGCGTAGAAGACGTCCTTACTTTAGGAGACAAAGTAAAAGTTGTTTGTCTTGGAAAAGATAAGATGGGAAGAATCAGCTTCTCAATGAAAGACGTTGTGGAAGAATAAGATAACTAGGAAAGACGCAGTTTCGGCTGCGTCTTTTATTCTACATCCTTTGCATACTCGCTGGGCGCTATACCGACATTTGCTTTAAAATACTTCGAAAAGTAATAAATCGATTGAAACCCGCAGCGTTTTGCAATCTCAGTAATGGATAGCTCGCTGTATTTCAGCATTTGTTTCGCTAATTCAATGCGATTATCAATGAGGTCTGCCTTTGGAGAATGTCCGAATCTTCTTGTGTACAGCGTAGAGAAGCGGCTGACAGAATATCCGCTAAGGTCAGCCATTTCTTGCAGCGTCCAGTCTCTTTCGAGGTTGCGCAAAAATATCTCACGGGCAGATTCAATGCGCGAAAAGGAAGCGTCAGAGTGATGCTGGCGCTGATAGAGGCGGTGTATGTTAATGATTGTGTCAGTCAGACAGCAGGATATGATTTCTTCATATCCTGTTTTTTTGAACATTAATTCATCCTTGATTTTCTTAATGCAGTTTTTCAGAATATTTGAATTATCAATATTAAAGGCAGTATTCTGTGGCAGAGGATATTTGCGAAGCAATTCTTCAATATCCTCGCCCATCACGTAAATCCAGTCGTTAGCGAAGGCCTCGTCCTTGTTCTGTGGACCGTGGTACACAGTACATCCTGGAGGAGTAATAAGAAAGTCGCCAGGATTACCTTTATAAAAATTTCCACCTACTTCATACAGGAAGGGTGTTGAAAAGCAGCTGATAAAATAAAAAGAAAAAATATTTCGCAAACAGAATTCTCCCTTTTCGTGAGGGAAATCATATCCACAATAAAGCACTTCCATGAAAAAACCTCCAAATAATATAATCCTAACTAAAAACAAAAATAGTAAGAAAATATAAATAAGCAGTTAATAAATACATTGTTAGAAATTGTATCATAAGCTAAAATAAATATCAACATACATAGGAAACGGAAGGAGACAATTATGTTTGACGTAACAGCATTAGGAGAGATTTTAATTGATTTCACGCCATGTGGAAAATCACCGGCAGGACAGAATGTGTTTGAACAGAATCCAGGCGGCGCACCTGCAAATGTGTTGACATGTCTCAGTAAATGTGGCAAGAAGACAGCATTTATCGGAAAAATCGGGAAAGATATGCACGGAGCATTCTTGAAATCTGTTTTAGAAGAAAACCAAATCTGTGTGGACGGTGTAATTGAAGATGATAACGTATTTACAACATTGGCATTCGTTGCCTTATCTGATTCGGGAGAAAGAAGCTTTTCATTTGCGCGTAAGCCGGGAGCAGACACTTGCCTTACACCAGAAGAAGTGAGAGCAGACATTATCGCAGACAGTAAGATTTTCCATCTTGGTTCTCTGTCGCTCACAGCAGAGCCTGCGAAGAGCGCCACATTTAAAGCACTTGATATCGCAAAAGAAAAGGGATGTATTATTTCTTATGATCCAAATTATCGTGCGCCACTTTGGGATAGCAAAGAGGCTGCCATTGAAGGCATGCGTTCTGTGATTTCCTACGTGGATGTGATGAAAATTTCGGATGAGGAAACGGAACTTTTGACAGGGATAAAAGAGCCAGAAGGAGCGGCTAAGAAGCTGATTGACATGGGCGTCAAAATCGTGGCAGTTACACTTGGAGCAGAAGGTGCTCTTGTATGTACGAAGGAAGGGACTATGACAGTACCAGGCTATAAAGCCAATATGGTTGACACCACAGGTGCAGGTGATTCCTTCTGGGGTGGATTTTTATATATGTTGTTGGAGACCAAGATGAAACCAGAAAAAGTATCCTTAATAGAGGCAGCTGCATTCGCGAATTTCGGAAATGCAGTGGCAAGCATCTGCGTAGAACGACGTGGCGCAATACCAGCCATGCCAACTCCAGAAGAGATTGCAGCACGTTTATAATATTTATTGAGAGAGGATGAATAAGTGATGAAAAGATCAAAGGTAAATCAATGTATCAAAGATATGGAAAAATTAATTAAGGAAAACGGCTTTAACCTGCCGCCATTCTGTAACTGGACACCAGAAGAATGGAACGACAAAGGACATGAATATGATGAAATCCGCGACAACATGCTTGGATGGGATATAACAGACTATGGTCTTGGCGATTTTGACAAGGTGGGATTTGCCCTTATCACACTCCGAAATGGAAATCAGCATAATCCAAAATACAAAAAAGTTTATGCTGAAAAGCTCCTTATGTTAAAAGAAGGACAGCATTCACCAATGCATTTCCACTGGAATAAATCAGAGGATATTATCAACCGTGGCGGCGGTGTACTTATTATTCATGTGTACAATGATGATAATGGGGAACTTGGCGATACAGATGTATTAGTGAATATGGATGGCCGCTCTTATTATGTGCCAGCAGGTACGGGTGTAGAATTACATCCAGGTGAAAGCATCACATTGTGGCCGCATCAATATCATGATTTTGATATCAAAGAAGGCACAGGGGATGTACTCATTGGAGAAGTGTCAATGTGCAATGATGATAACACGGATAACAGATTCTATGAGCCAGTTGGAAGATTTCCGAAGATTGAAGAAGACGAAGCACCATATCGTCTGCTTTGCAACGAATATCCAGTGGCAGAATAAATTAGATTGTAATTGAATATGTGAAATGAAGGAGAGCAAATGAAGGAACATTTTGCTCTCTGTTTTTTTGCATATTTCCATAACTTGTACATATATTGTGTAAAGAGGTGAGGAGATGAGATGTGAGAACATCAAGCAAATACTTACAAGAAATATACAAGAAGCAATAGAAAAGGCACATCTGGATTGGTCTCAGCTACAGGAAATACGTTTGCGGATAGGACAGCCAGTTGTTGCAGTTTATAAGAGCGAAGAAATAATACTGCCAATTAGTATAGAGCGAAAGGAGCTGATGGAAATCATAGAGTATGTCAGCAATTATTCTCTTTATGCGTATGAAAATGAATTGCGCCAAGGGTTTATCACAATAGAAGGAGGACATCGTGTGGGAATGGCTGGACAAGTGCTGGTTGCAAATGGACAAGTGAAGAATTTGAAAAATATTTCTTCTGTAAACATTAGGATATCTCATGAAATACTACATTGCGCAGATTCGATTCTGCCTTACATAGTACAAAATAAACAGGTCTGTCATACATTAATTATTTCGCCGCCACGTTGTGGAAAAACAACAATTCTAAGGGATTTGGTACGACAGATTTCAGATGGAAACAAATTATTGAAAGGTTGTTCGGTTGGAGTAGTCGATGAACGTTCGGAACTGGCAGGATGTTATCAGGGAATTCCACAGAATAATGTGGGAATGCGGACGGATGTGCTGGATGGCTGTCCTAAAGTGGAGGGAATGCTAATGTTGATACGCTCCATGTCTCCGCAGGTAATTGCAGTGGATGAGATTGGAGGCATGGAAGAAGTCGAAACCATGAAATACGCCATGCATTGCGGTGTGAAGATGTTGGTGACTGTGCATGGGGAGTCTATGGAAGAGATTCGTAAGAAACCGCTATTTGAGCAGCTTGTAAAAGAGCATTGCTTTAAAAGGTACATTGTCCTCCACAATGGTGAACATGTGGGTGAAGTTGCAGGAATCTATGATGAGCGGGGCAGTCTTATTTATAAGGAAGTGAAATCATGCAAAAGTTAATTGGATGTGTGTTGGTTTTTTTCGCTTGTAGTGGAATGGGAATCTGTAAAGGCTTGGAACTGAAGAGTCATCTGAAGGAACTCGAAGAACTAAAACAACTATTTGTATTATTGAAAAGCGAATTACAGTACACAAGAGCTCCTTTTGCAGAAGTGTTCCGAAAAATAGGAAAGAAAACACAAGGAGAATTAGGAGCGTGGATAACAGGTTTATGTAAAAGTCTAGAAGAAAAAGGGACAGGCACATTCTATGAAATCTGGTGTGACTCTATAGAGCAGGCTTTAGGCAACACCTATTTGAAAAAAGAGGAGAAGGAAGAACTGAAAAACTTAGGCAAAAACCTAGAGTACATCGAAAGCATTGGTTTATACATTGAACAGCTTGAATACAATATCAAAAACACACGAGAGGAATATCAAACCAAAAGGAAATTATGCCAGAGCATGGGGATTATGGGAGGTATTTTTCTCGTGATTCTATTGCTCTAATTTAGGAGGAGACATGGAGATTAATCTGATTTTTAAAATTGCAGCAGTGGGAATATTAGTATCGATCTTAAGTCAGGTTTTAAAGCATAGTGGACGCGAAGAACAAGCCTTTCTCACAAGCTTTGCGGGGCTCATTCTGGTTCTGTTCTGGATTCTTCCATACATATATGAGCTGTTTGAGGAAATACAGCGTTTGTTTGAACTATAAGAGGTGAAGCATGAGTATTATTCAGATTGGAATTCTAGGTGTTGTCGGAGTATTACTTGCAATTCAGTTAAAGCAGGCAAAGGCAGAGGCGGCGGTCTACATATGCATAGGCATCAGCATCTTGGTTTTCTTTAGCATCCTTGGGCATTTAGAAACCTTGGTTCTTACGGTCCGGGAAATCGGGGAATATATACAAATTGATATGACGTATATTGGAACTCTTTTGAAAATGCTTGGAATCACTTATTTGGCGGAATTTTCTTCTGGAATATGTAAGGATGCAGGCTATCAGACCATAGCAACACAGATTGAGATGTTTGCAAAAATTACGATTCTGGTTCTCAGTATGCCGATTCTGCTGACGCTTCTTAAGACCATTCAGGAGTTCCTGACATGAGAAAACTAAAAATATTGCTGGCTATAGGGTATCTCTTTTTTACGATAATGGTGCAGATGACAGAAGTGGAGGCGGCAGAAACACAGGCAAATGAGGTACAGTCGGAGGAGTCCCAGGAAGAGCTTCAGACAGAGTGGATGGAGCAGTTTGATTTTTCCGAAATTGAAGACATGATGAAAGAAATCTTCCCGGACGAAAAATTGAATTTTAAAGATACCGTTATCGGATTAATCAGTGGTGAGGTAGAGTTTTCCTTAAATTTAATCTTAGATATGATTTCAGACCAGATTTCCTATGAAATGCGGGCAAGCCGCTCTGGCATCATTCATATTCTGTTGATTGTAATTGTTGCGGCCCTGTTTGCAAATTTTTCGGGGATGTTTAAAAGTACGCAGGTTGCAGAAATTAGTTTTTCCATGCTTTATATGCTGCTGATTACGATTTGCCTGAATAATTTCCGGATCCTGGTCACATCTGCCTCGGAAAATATTGAGCAGCTGACTGGTTTTATGGAGGTTCTAGGACCTGTTTATTTTCTCGCGGTAGCTTTAGCCACAGGAAGTGCGACCTCCGTGTCCTTTTATCATATTGTACTGATATTAATTTATATCATTGAGCTTTTGATTTTGAGTTTTCTTCTGCCAATTACACAGATATATATGGTGATTCGTATTTTAAGTGAATTATCTACAGAAATCCATTTATCCAAGTTTGCGGAGCTCTTGGAAACAATTGTATCCTGGTCGCTAAAAACCCTCCTTGCAGGTGTAGTAGGGCTGAACGTGATACAGGGGCTTCTTAGTCCTGCGATTGACTCCGTAAAGAGAAGTGTTTTAACCAGAGGCGGGGAATCCATTCCGCTGATTGGAGATGCCATTGGCGGCGTGACAGAGGTGGTGCTTGGCACAGCTGTTTTAATCAAAAATGGAATCGGGGTGGCAGGTATGGTTGTTTGCCTCGTAATCTGCCTTACACCGATTGTACAGATGGCAGTCACGGCGCTCATGTATCAGCTGATTACAGCTCTCATTCAGCCAATTTCAGATAAACGGATGGTAAACTGCGTGGGAAGCATGGCAGATGGAAGTAAAATGCTTTTGAAAATTATATTGACGACAAGTGTACTGTTTTTGTTGACAATTGCGGTGGTGGCATCCACATCAGGAGGTTAGAGGAATGCTGGAATATATATATCAGTGGATAGAAAATATAGCCTTTTATCTGGTAATTGTGGTAGCGGTCATGCACATGATTCCGGGAGAAAGTTATAAGAAATATATTCGGTTTTTTATTGGTCTGATTCTGATTCTGATGCTTTCTGGACCTATTTTCAAAATTTTTGGCATGAGCGATTTCCCAGGAGAAGAATATCAGAAGAGGCTGGAAGAAATAGAAGAGGTGACTATATTTGGAGAATAAAATGAAGGAACTTATGCCAAAGAAAAATCAGTGGCTTATCGTACTTTTAATAGGAATTCTTCTGGTCGTAATCGCGATTCCAACAAAATCGACTGCAGAGCCAGAAGAAAGTGCAGCGACAGATGAGGAATTGCGTTTGAAAAATGTCCTGGAGAAAATGGAGGGCGTTGGAAATGTGAGCGTCATGATTACATTTCGAAAGTCGGATGAAATAGAAGGCGTAGTAGTTATTGCAGATGGAGGTGGGAATGCAGTTGTAGTGAAGAATATTACGGAAGTCGTACAAGCATTATTTGATGTGGACTCGCATAAAATTAAGGTGATTAGAGGAAATCAAACCAATTAGGAGGAGTTATTTTGAAACGTTTGTTTAAGAAAAACCAAATTATGATTACAGCACTTGCACTAATGATTGCAGTGGCAGGCTACCTAAACTTTTCAGGCCGGTTATTCGGAGAGGATTCTGCGGAGGCGGATAATGAACTGGCAAACCAGGAACTTTTGGATATCAGTCTGGAGGACGTGGAGGATACGGGAGACATACCGAATGTGGAAGAAACACCTGGTGAAGCGGTGCTTACCAATGGAAGCAGCATTGTGGCGGATGCCAAGGTAACGAGAGAACAGGTACGTGCACAAAACAAAGAAACTCTAATGGAAATTATTGACAATGAAAATTTGACCGAAGAGCAGAAGCAGGCAGCAGTGACTGAGATGATTGCAATGACAAAGATTGCAGAACAGGAAGCTTCTGTGGAAACCATGCTGCTCACGAAGGGATTTTCAGAAGCGGTTGTGACGCTCACAGAAAATGGAGCTGACATTGTGGTAAACAGCGAGGAGCTTACGGATGCGAATCGCGCCCAGATTGAGGATATTGTGACAAGACAAACGGGAATTGCACCGGAAAATATTGTAATTAATCCAATGCATGAGTAGAATTTATTTGCAGAGAAACAATAGATGTGATAGACTAAGTTAGTATGCATAGGTTTAATTAGTAGAATTAGGAGAATATTATGTCACAAATTACAAATGAGATTAAAAAGAGAAGAACATTTGCAATTATTTCCCATCCGGATGCGGGAAAGACAACATTAACAGAAAAGTTTTTATTATATGGAGGAGCCATTAACCAGGCTGGTTCTGTAAAAGGAAAGGCGACTGCAAAGCACGCTGTTTCAGACTGGATGGAGATTGAAAAGGAGAGAGGTATTTCGGTTACTTCTTCGGTACTCCAATTTAATTATGATGGATATTGCATCAATATTCTGGATACACCTGGACACCAGGATTTCTCAGAGGATACATACCGTACTCTGATGGCTGCGGACTCAGCGGTAATGGTGATTGATGCTTCAAAGGGTGTAGAAGCGCAGACAAGAAAGCTATTTAAAGTATGCGTTATGCGTCATATTCCAATCTTTACGTTTATTAATAAGATGGACCGTGAAGCGCGTGATACATTTGAACTTTTAGATGATATCGAAAAGGAACTTGGAATTGCAACCTGCCCAATCAACTGGCCAATCGGCTGCGGAAAGGATTTCCGCGGAGTATTTGACCGTGAACACAGCGAGATCGAGCTGTTCTCAGATACAAAAAAGGGAACTTCCATGGGAGAAGTAAGAAAAATTGCATTAGATAACCCAGAAGTGGATACATTAATCAGTGAAGACCAGAAAGCACAGCTTTTAGATGAAATCGAACTTTTGGATGGTGCCAGTGCAGATTTTGATCAGGAATTGGTAAGCAAAGGGGAATTGTCACCGGTATTTTTCGGCTCTGCTCTCACAAACTTTGGTGTAGAGACATTTTTACAGCATTTCCTTCAGATGACAACTTCACCACTTCCTAGAATGTCTGACCAGGGAAGCATCGACCCAATGGAAGAAAAGGACTTCTCAGCATTTGTATTTAAAATTCAGGCGAATATGAATAAGGCACACCGGGACAGAATTGCATTTATGAGAATTTGTTCTGGTGAATTTGAAGCCGGCATGGACGTGTTCCATATCCAGGGTGGTAAAAAGGTTCGCCTCTCACAGCCACAGCAAATGATGGCAAGCGAGAGAAAGATGATTGAAAAAGCATATGCAGGCGATGTGATTGGGGTGTTTGACCCGGGCATTTTCTCGATTGGGGATACGCTCACAACATCTCCGAATAAGTTCGTATATGAGGGGATTCCTACCTTTGCACCAGAGCATTTTGCGAGAGTGCGTCAGATTGATACGATGAAACGTAAGCAGTTTGTAAAAGGTATTAACCAGATTGCCCAGGAGGGTGCGATTCAGATTTTCCAGGAATACAACACTGGTATGGAAGAGATTATTGTGGGTGTAGTTGGTGTGCTTCAGTTTGATGTGCTCAAATACCGTCTGGAAAGCGAATATAATGTGGAAATCCGCTTAGACCCACTTCCATATGAACATATTCGCTGGATTGAAAATACGGATATTAATTTAGATAAACTGGTTGGAACATCTGATATGAAGAAGATTAAAGACCTGAAAGACAGACCGTTGTTGTTATTTGTGAATAGCTGGAGTGTAAGAATGACATTGGAACGTAATGAGGGACTCATCTTATCAGAGTTTGGCCGCTCGTAAATTTCTATTGGCAAATGTGTATAAATTTGTTATAATGGTAGAAGTAGCAAACCAATCTAGGAGGTTTTTTAACATGGGAAAAGACGAAAGAAACATTTATACAATAAACATGAATGATAATCAGGGTGAAGTGGTAGTTGCAGATGAAGCGATTGCTGTCATTGCAGGAATTGCAGCAATGGAGATTGAAGGAATTGCTTCTTTAGCAGGAAGAGAAAACCGCGAAATGATTAGCAAATTAGGAAAGAAAATCTTATCAAAGGGTGTAAAGGTTGACGTTTTAGAAGACGTTGTGACAATCGTTATCACTGTAACTTTGAAATATGGCTACAACATCATGGATGTTTCTGAAAAGATTCAAAATAAAGTAAAAACTACTGTTGAAAACATGACAGGACTTACTGTTGCAGATGTAAATATCCGTGTTGCAGGAGTAGAAGTGGAAGCATAATTTTGGATGCTTGGAAAAGAATAAGTATGTGTATGTAAAGGAAGGGATGGTAAAACCCTTCCTTTTCTGTTTGCAAGAAATTCGTGTATGTAGTATAATAAAGCATAATGCGCGGGAACGTGCAAAAACAAAGAATAAGAGGTAGAAAAATGAGTAGATCCGAACTTAGAGAACACATTTTTAGAATGTTATTCCGCATTGAATTTAATAGTGAAGAAGAGATGAAGGAACAGGAATGTCTCTACTTTGAATTACTCGATGAGATTTCAGAAGAAAATCAGAATTATATTTTGAATAAATACAGAGCAATCAAAGAAAAGCAGGATGAGATTGATGCGCTCCTAAATGGGGTTTCAGAGGGATGGAAGACATCTCGTATGAACCGTGTCGATCTTACGATTTTAAGACTTGCTGCTTACGAAGTGAAATGGGATGAGGATGTTCCAACAAGTGTTGCTATCAATGAGGCAGTTGAGCTTGCAAAGAAGTATAGCAGTGACGATGGTCCTTCATTTGTAAATGGTATTTTAGCAAAGGTTGCAAAGTAGGAGTTGTAAGATGCGTAATGTTTATTCAGTAAAACAGGTGAATGCATATATTAAAAATATGTTTACCCAAGATTTTATGCTGAATCGTATTTATATAAAGGGTGAGGTTTCCAACTGCAAATATCACACATCGGGACATATCTATTTTTCGCTGAAGGATGAGTCTGGTTCTATTGCATGTATTATGTTTGCAGGCAGCCGGAGTGGCCTGGCATTTCGCATGCAGGATGGGCAGCAGGTAATTGCACTGGGAAATGTGACCACATATGAGAGAGACGGTAAGTATCAGTTGTATGCAAAAGAAATCATACTGGACGGTGCCGGTCTTTTATATGAGAAATTTGAGGCGCTCAAAAAAGAACTCAGCGAGATGGGAATGTTTGCGTCGGAATATAAGCAGCCAATTCCAAAATTTGCAAAGAAAATCGGGATTGTAACAGCTCCGACCGGGGCGGCAATTCGGGATATTATGAATATTTCTGCGAGAAGGAATCCGTATGTACAGCTCATTCTGTATCCTGCGTTGGTGCAGGGCGACGGAGCGGCAGCCAGTATTGTGAAAGGTATCGAGATGCTGGAAAAAGAGGGCGTCGACATTATTATTGTTGGGCGTGGCGGTGGCTCTATCGAAGACCTTTGGGCATTCAATGAAGAGGCAGTTGCCAGAGCAATTTTTCATTGCAGGGTTCCTATTATTTCGGCAGTTGGACATGAGACAGATACGACGATAGCAGATTATGTGGCAGACATGAGGGCACCGACCCCTTCAGCGGCAGCGGAGCTGGCAGTGTATGAATATCAGGCAGTAGAGAATTTTCTGGAAGAGCAGCGTTTGAAATTGAAGAGAGTGCTTTATCAAAAATTACAATTGGAGCGCATGAAATTAGAGCGTTATCGTTTGAAGTTGAATTACCTGCATCCGAGAAACAAATTACGCGAGCAGCAACAGCTGCTTGTAGAATTTGAGCAAAGACTGCGAAATGTGATGGAAAAGAAAATAGATTTGGCGAAACAGATGCTTGCGATTCGCATTGAGCGAATGAAAGGACTTTCGCCACTTCAGAAGCTAAATCAAGGATTTTCTTATGTGGCTTCGGAAGAAGGAAAGGTCGTAAAAAGCATTGAAAGTGTAAAGAAGAATGATAAACTGACAATCTATATGACAGATGGTATCGTAAAAGCGAAAGTGGAAGATACTATGAAGGAGGATTATGGTGACAGAGCAAACACTGGAAACAGTATTTAAAGAGTTAGATGAAGTGGTGAAGAAGCTGGAGGGAGAGAATGTTTCCCTGGAGGAATCTTTTCAGTTATACCATAAAGGCATGGATTTGTTAAAGGTCTGCAATGAAAAGATTGATACTGTTGAGAAAAAGATGATGATTTTAGATGAGAATGGTGAACAGCATGAGTTTTAAAGATGAACAGGCAAAAAAAGTGCATGAAATCGAAGAAATTTTGAAAAAATATCTTCCGGCACAAGAAGGACATCAAAAATTAATCATGGAAGCCATGGAATACAGCGTTATGGCAGGCGGCAAAAGACTTCGTCCAATGCTGATGCAGGAAACCTATCGTTTGTTTGGCGGAGATAATAAGGTTGTGGAGCCATTTATGGCAGCTCTTGAGATGATTCACACCTATTCTCTTGTGCATGATGACCTTCCAGCCATGGATAACGATGAATACCGCAGAGGAAGAAAGACCACGCATGTGGTTTATGGCGAAGCCATGGGAATCCTTGCGGGGGATGCCCTTTTAAACTATGCATTTGAGACTGCAGCGAAGGCATTTACCATGTATCCGGAGAAAAGTCTGGAGATTGGGAAAGCTCTTCAGGTGCTTTCAGGGAAAGCTGGCATCTATGGCATGATTGGCGGTCAGGTTGTGGATGTGGAAAGTGCAGGAAAGGCAGTTTCCAAAGAAGTATTAGATTTTATTTATGAATTAAAGACAAGTGCTTTGATTGAGAGCGCTATGATGATTGGTGCAATTCTGGCAGGCGCAGGCGGGGAAGCAGTTAAAACTGTAGAAAAGATTGCGAAAAATGTAGGAATCGCGTTCCAGATTCAGGATGATATTCTGGATGTGACAAGTACGGCAGAGGTGCTTGGAAAACCAATCTTAAGTGAC
The DNA here is from genome assembly GCA_017465565.1 of Tyzzerella sp. Classification (GTDB taxonomy): domain Bacteria; phylum Bacillota; class Clostridia; order Lachnospirales; family Lachnospiraceae; genus Faecalimonas. The sequence continues at coordinate 19,934 of JAFTWA010000012.1, read as the reverse complement.
GAGAAAAACGAAAAGACTACATATGTGACACTCGTGGGACTTGAAAAGGCAAAAGAATATGTAGAAGTAATTTCGATGGAAGCGATTGAATTATTACATTGTTTTGAAACCGAAGACATGTTTTTAGAAGAACTTTTGAAGTCTCTGATTCACAGAGAAAAATAGAGAGGTGCTCTTTTATGATGTTGGAGCGAATTCAAAAACCAAATGACATTAAAAAGTTAAAATGGGACGAATTAGATGTTTTGGCAGCAGAAATTCGAGAGTTTCTCGTGGAAAAGGTGAGCAAAACAGGAGGCCATCTTGCTTCCAATCTGGGAGTGGTGGAGCTCACGATGGCAATGCATCTTGCTTTTTCACTTCCGAAGGATAAGATGATTTGGGATGTGGGACACCAGGCATATACGCACAAGATTTTGACTGGCAGAAAAGAAGGCTTTGATGAGCTTCGCCAGTATGGCGGTATGAGCGGCTTCCCAAAAAGAAATGAAAGTAACTGTGATTCCTTCGATACAGGCCACAGCACTACTTCCATTTCAGCAGGACTTGGATACGTGGAAGCGCGTGAGATTCTGGGCGAGGATTACCGGGTGGTGTCGGTGATTGGAGACGGGTCTCTTACTGGCGGAATGGCGTACGAAGCACTGAATAATGCCGCCAATTTGAAGAGCAATTATATTATTGTGCTGAACGATAATAATATGTCCATTTCAGAAAATGTGGGTGGCGTGCCGGCTTACCTCAATAGTATACGCACTGCAGAATTTTATAATGATTTGAAAAAAGGAGTGGTAAACTCTTTAAATAAAGTCCCAATCGTAGGAGAAAATATTGTAAATAACATTCGGAAGACTAAGAATAGTATCAAGAGACTTTTGGTTCCAGGAATGTTGTTTGAGGACATGGGTATTACCTACCTTGGTCCTGTGGATGGACATGATTTGAAAAGTTTATATCGTACATTCAAAGAAGCGCAGAGAATGAATCATGCAGTAATGATTCATGTGTTGACAAAAAAGGGAAAAGGGTATGCTCCTGCGGAACAATTTCCTGCAAAATTCCATGGAGTTGGTCCATTTGATTTAGAGACAGGAAAGGCATTGGCTGTAAAGGAAAAAGATTCTTATACAGATGTTTTTGCAGATATTATGTCTGGGTTAGGGGAAAAGGAACCAAGACTTACGGCGATTACAGCAGCTATGAAGGATGGCACTGGACTCTGCAAATTTCAGGAAAAATATCCAGAAAGATTTTTTGACGTGGGAATCGCAGAAGAGCATGCAGTTACTTTTGCAGCAGGACTTGCAGCAGCAGGGCTAAAACCGGTTTTTGCAGTCTATTCTGCATTTTTACAGAGAGGCTATGACCAGATTGTACATGATGTATGTATGCAGAATCTGCCAGTGATTTTCGCCATCGACCGTGCCGGTCTTGTTGGAAATGACGGTGAGACACATCAGGGTGTATATGACATAGCATACCTAAATCACATTCCGAATATGACGATTCTATCACCAAAGAACCGTTTTGAGTTTGCGGATATGATGGAGTTTGCAGTAGCACATACCGGACCAGTTGCAATCCGCTACCCGAGAGGAACTGTATATGAAGGTTTGGCAGAATTCAGAGAGCCGGTTTCACACGGCAAGAGTGAGATTATTTATAAAGAGTCAGAGATTGCTATTTTGTCATTAGGACATATGATGGAAACGGCGGAAGAGGTATGGAGAGCCTTGAAAGATAAGGGATATCAATGCAGTTTAATCAATAGCCGTTTTGTAAAACCGATGGATACGGACGTGCTTTGTGAATTGGCGCAGAACCATAAGCTATTTGTAACCATTGAAGATGGAGTGATTTCTGGAGGTTATGGAGCAAGCGTAAGAGATTATGTTGCAGAAGAAAAACTGGATGTAGATGTTTTCATAAACGGTATTCCAGATAAATTTATCGAACATGGAAGCATCGGGCAGCTTCGAAAAGTGATTGGCCTGGATGCAGATTCTATTGTGGAAAAAATAGAGCAATATAGGAGATAAGATGAAAGAACGTTTAGACGTATTACTAGTAAAAAGAAATCTGGTGGAATCCAGAGAAAAGGCAAAAGCAATTATTATGTCTGGAAATGTTTTTGTGGAGGGGCAGAGAGAAGATAAGGCTGGTTCTACATTTTCCGACGAAGTGCAAATCGAAATTAAAGGGCAAACCCTTCCATATGTAAGCCGCGGCGGACTTAAATTAGAAAAGGCTGTGGCAAACTTTGACGTGGAGCTTAAGGACAAGGTTTGTACGGATGTGGGTTCTTCGACAGGCGGATTTACAGACTGCATGCTTCAAAATGGAGCAAGAAAAGTGTTTGCAATCGATGTTGGAAGAGGACAGCTTGCATGGAAGCTTCGCAATGATGAACGTGTAGTATGTATGGAAAAGACAAATATCCGTTATGTTACGCCAGAAGACCTTGGAGAAAGTATTGATTTTTCATCCATTGATGTCTCTTTTATTTCGCTTACGAAAGTACTTCTGCCAATCCGCAATTATCTGAAGGAGGATGGGCAGATTGTTGCCTTGATTAAACCACAGTTTGAGGCGGGACGCGAAAAAGTCGGTAAAAAAGGTGTAGTGCGTGAAAAGAGTACACATGTAGAAGTGCTTGAACTTGTATTATCCTACGCTGTTTCTATCGGATTTAAAGTATTAAATCTGGATTTCTCGCCAATTAAAGGGCCGGAAGGAAATATCGAGTATTTGGTGCATTTGCAGAAGACCGAAGAAGTGGGGACTTTAGAAGCGGTTGATATTGACTGGAAGGATATTGTAGAGAAGGCATTTGCAGCATTAGCGAAATAACTAGAGGATATGACATGAATCGATTTTACGTAATTACAAATCAAGTGAAGGATAAATCGCTTGAGACAACCTATCGCATTAAAAACTACATAGAGAGCAAAGGGAAAGAGTGCATTCTGGCGGTGGAAGGGCAGGAAGTGCCTGAAACTATAGATTGTGTTCTGGTACTTGGCGGAGATGGAACAATTATCCGTGCGGCAAGGGAACTCCGTTCACAGGATATTCCGCTTCTTGGCATAAATATGGGAACACTTGGTTATTTGGCAGAGGTGGAGGTTAGCAGCATTGAAGAGAGCATCGACCGTCTCATTGCTGGAGAGATACAGGTGGAAGAAAGAATGATGCTAAGAGGTACGGTAAATGGCAAACTGGAAGACATTGCATTAAATGATATTGTGTTATCCAGAACCGGTGCACTTCGTATTATTCAGTTTAATATCTATGTAAATGGAGAACTTTTAAACACATATCGTGCAGATGGGATTATTATTTCCACACCGACCGGTTCTACCGCATACAACCTCTCTGCTGGCGGACCAATTGTCGAGCCAACAGCGGCTATGATTGTCATTACACCGATTTGTTCTCACGCATTAAATACGAGCAGCATTGTGCTTTCGGCGGAGGATGAAATTGTTCTCGAAATCGGAGAAGGAAGAGATGGCAGAATTGAGGAAGCCGGAATCTCTTTCGATGGAGAACGAAATATCGAAGTTCATACAGGGGATAAGGTTGTAATTCAAAAAGCGGAGCATACAACAAAGCTTTTAAAACTAAGCAAGGTTAGTTTCTTGGAAATACTAAGAAAGAAGATGGAAGGGAACTAAAAATGAAAGTAAACAGACATGCTAAGATTGTAGAGTTGGTGAATAAATATCATATTGAGACACAGGAAGAATTGGCGGATAAGCTGAAAGCAGAAGGATTTCAAATTACGCAGGCAACCATTTCCAGAGATATTCGCGATTTGAAATTGACGAAGGTGCAGACAGATGGAGGACGCCAAAAATATGTTGTCCTCAAAGCAACTGAAAATGCCCTTCGGGATAAATATATCCGTATTATGAAGGACGGATTTGTTTCTATGGATATGGCTATGAATATTCTTGTGATTAAAACGGTATCAGGAATGGCTATGGCAGTTGCCGCTGCAATCGATGAAATGCATTGGAATGAAGTAGTGGGATGTATCGCTGGGGACGATACCATTATGTGCGCAATACGTACCGTAGAGGAAACATCAGTTGTCATGGAGAAAATACGGAAGTTCGTACTCTAAGATTAGCCAAAGAGAGTAACTAGGAGATAAAAGATGTTACACAATCTATATGTAAAGAATCTCGCCCTGATTGACGAGATGGAAGTAGAATTAAAAAATGGACTTAACATTTTGACAGGAGAAACTGGAGCCGGGAAATCAATCATTCTTGGCTCTATTAATCTTGCATTGGGAGGAAGATATTCTTCGGAACTGCTGCGCAATGAGGAGGAATCTGGATATGTGGAATTGACATTCTTTGTGGAAAATGAATCGCAGATTCAGATGTTGAAAGACATAGATGTATATCCAGAAGACGGCGTTGTAACACTCAGCAGAAAACTGATTGGAAAGCGAAGTGTGAGCAAGATTAATGGAGAGAGCGTTTCCATTTCACAGCTAAAAGAAGCAGCGGGAATTTTGATTGATATTCACGGACAGCATGAACATCAGTCTTTGTTATATAAAAAGAATCATTTGACAATTCTGGATGAATTTGCAAAGGATAAAATCAAAGATGTCAAAGAGGAGACTTTTGACGCTTATCATGTGTATAAAAAATACAAAGAAGAGCTGCAGGAAGTGAATCTGGATGAAAAGGAACGCAACAAAGAAATGAGCTTTCTGGAATTTGAAATTAACGAAATTCAGAATGCAAATCTAAAAGAGCGGGAAGATGAGATATTAGAAGAGCAGTACCGTCGTATGGTAAACGGCAAGAAGATTACCGGCAGCTTAGAAGAGGCCTATGGTTATACTGCAAGGTCCAATGTAAATGCAAGTGATTGTTTGAGTCGGGCTATTTTCTGCCTTCAAGAGGCATCGCGCTACGACGAGCATGCGAATGAATTATACAATCAGCTATCAGAAGTGGACAGCTTATTAAATGATTTTAATCGTGAACTTTCGGATTATAGTGAGTCATTTGAATTTTCCGAAGAAGAATTTTATGAGATTGAAACTCGTTTAAACGAAATCAATCGTTTGAAATCAAAATATGGAAATAGCATAGAAGAAATTCTTGCATACTGTGCAGAGAAAGAAGAGACACTAATAAAACTTCAGGATTATGATGTCTACTTGGAAACACTTCGAAAAAATCTGCAGGAAGCAGAGCTTTCTGTGAAAAAGACGTCGGACAAACTGTCGGCACTTCGTAAAGAAGCAGCAAAAGAGCTCACAGAAGCAATCAAATCGGGACTTCTTGATTTGAATTTCCTGGATGTGAAATTTGAAATGGTTTTTACTGAATTAGAACATTTTACTGCGACTGGAACAGATGAAGTGGAATTTATGATTTCCATGAATCCAGGTGAGGCAGTAAGAGCACTTGGCGATGTGGCTTCCGGTGGAGAACTTTCCCGTATCATGCTGGCAATCAAGACCGTTATGGCAGAAAAAGACCAGATTGAAACTTTGATTTTTGACGAAATTGATGTGGGAATCAGTGGAAGAACTGCCCAGAAGGTTTCTGAAAAAATGGCAGTGATTGGAAAAAACCATCAGGTTATCTGCATCACACATCTTGCCCAGATTGCAGCTATGGCAGATGCACATTATGCAATTGAAAAGAAAGTCGTAGATGGCAAGACAAAAACCATGATTTCATTACTTGATAAAGAAGGCGAAATCTTAGAACTTGCCCGCATCCTTGGCGGTGCAGAGATTACAGATAAAGTAATGCAGAGTGCAGCAGAGATGAAACAATTGGCAAAGAGCACAAAATAAAACAGATTCAAAAAATAAATATTCCACATACTAAAACAGACACGAAAAAACGTGTCTGTTTTTTTCGTAAATGGGCATTATAAAAAGATGAATTAATAAGGAGGATGTGGAATGCGAAAGATTTGGTATCGGCGGATTTTAATTATTTTAGTACTTTTAGCTACTATTTTAGGAACGAACTTAGGTATAGAAGAATTGCAGGATGAAGAAAAAAGACAGGAGGTCAGTACAAGGGGAGTAGATAGTACTTTGTTGATTCCTGGAGGCATGCCCATCGGAATTTATATGGAAACCGATGGAGTGCTGGTGCTTGATACAGACAGTATCGAGGGGATGGATGGAACAGAATATGCGCCTGCCAAAAATCTGGTAAAATCGGGAGACTATATCGTTGGAATTAATGGGGAAGAAGTAAATAGTAAGAATGATTTGATACAGGCAGTTGGAAGGCTGGATTCCAGGGAAGTAGTTCTTAGCATTCGACGCGAAGAAGAATACATCGATGTAAAAATGAATTCGGTGGAAGTGGATACAAATGAATATAAGCTTGGAATCTGGGTGAGAGACAGCGTGCAGGGACTTGGAACAATTACTTATTTGACATCAAGTGGCGAGTTTGGCGCTTTAGGACATGGAATTCACGATACAGACACAGAGGAACTATTAGAGATAGAAAATGGCACTGTATATGTGACAAATATTATAGGAATTCAGAAAGGTGAGAAGGGCACGCCCGGAGGATTAGAGGGGATTATTATCTATAATCGTCATAACATACTTGGAACAATAGAGGACAATACAGAATGTGGAATTTATGGAACAATAAAGAATGTAGATGCTCTGTTTGAAGAACAGGAGGCAATGGAGATATGTGAAAAACGGGAGATAGAGTTAGGCGCTGCGGTGATAAGATGTGCGGTGGATGGAGAAGTGAAAGAATATGATATCAAGATTAAGAACGTAGATTATTTTACCAGAGATGAAAATAAAGGAATCATAATCGAAATTGTGGATGAAGAACTTCTAGAACTAACAGGAGGTATTGTGCAGGGAATGTCGGGGAGTCCGATACTTCAACATGGAAAGATTGTAGGTGCTGTAACGCATGTTCTTGTAAATGACCCAACGAGAGGGTACGGGATATTTATTGAAGATATGATGAATGCAGATGGATAAATCAGGCAAGTTGACGAATCAACGACTCTCTGATATACTTGACATATCTGAAAATGTTATTTTTAAATATTACAAATGAAAGGAAAAATACAAATGGACAAAAAATATGAATCATTATTTTCTCCATGGAAAGTAGGCAACGTAGAGATTAAAAACCGCATTGTTATGTGTCCAATGGGCGGCACATCCTTGTTTGGATGGTTTGAACTTGGAGGTTGTCATTTTGATAAGGAAGCAGCGAAGCTTTTCTTGGAAAGGGCAAACAACAACGTAGGTCTTATCATCCCTGGTATTGCGCCACTGCGTGATACTTTCTGGGGAAAATGGCTTTGGCAAAATCCAAAAATGTTTGAAGAACTGAAAGAGTTTATGGATGAGATTCATAAAACAGGTGCAAAGCTGTTTATTCAGTTAACAGCTGGTATGGGCCGTTCATGGGCTATCACAGAGCTTGTGGCTCCACTTCATAAAAATAAAATTACTAGAGCGCTCATAAAGCCAGTGATTGATACTTCTCATGAGCTTGCGAGCCCTAGTGAACAGCCTTCACGCTGGGCGCATGATATTATCTGCCCTGAGATGACAGTGGAGCAGATTCATGAAATTATAGAAGCATTTGCGAAAACTGCAAAGCTTTGTAAGGAAGCGGGAGTTGATGGTGTTGAAGTTCACGCTGTGCATGAAGGGTATCTCTTAGACCAGTTTTCAATGGAATTCTTTAATAAACGTACCGACGAATACGGTGGCAGCTTTGAAAACCGTTATCGCTTTGCAGCAGAGGTTGTAAAGGCAATCAAAGAGGCATGTGGAGAAGATTACCCTGTTTCACTTCGCTATTCAGTAGAGTCTAAGATGAAGGGATTCTGTAAAGGTGCGATGCCTGGTGAAGAATATGTGGAAGTGGGAAGAAACATGGAGGAATCTGAAAAGGCTGCCAAGTATCTTCAAGATATGGGATACGATATGCTGAATGCAGATAACGGTACATATGATTCTTGGTACTGGGCACATCCACCGATGTATATGCCTGAAAACTGTAACCTGGATGATGTTGCGCATATCAAAAAGTTTGTTGACATTCCTGTAGTTTGTGCAGGAAGAATGGATCCAGAGGTAGGGGCAAAGGCCGTTGCAGAAGGTAAAATTGATGGTGTGGGTATTGCGCGTCAATTCCTTACAGATCCTGAATGGATTACGAAGATGATTGAGGATAGAATCGACGATATCAAACCTTGTATCTGCTGTCATAGTGGCTGTTTCAACTTCTCATCATCTAAAGGACATGCAAATACACAGGACCTGACAGATACCATGGGACTTGCTCGTTGTGCGCTTAATCCTGAGACAATGCAGTCAAAGAAATATTATATTAAACCTGCAAAGAAAGAGAAAAAGATTGCGATTATCGGTGGCGGTATCGGTGGAATGGAAGCAGCGATTGTCTGTGCAAAGCGCGGACATAAGGTAAGTCTTTATGAAAAGAGTGACAAGCTTGGCGGCGTATTTATCGCTGCTGCAGCACCTTCTTTCAAAGAAAAGGACCGTGCACTCATTGCCTGGTATATCCGTGAACTTGCAAAATATCCAATTGAAGTAAATATGAACACAGAAATCAAGGACGTTACAACGCTTGATGCTGATGAAGTTATCGTTGCTACAGGTGCTGTGGCAAAGAGAATTCCTGTAAAGGGAGCGGAAACTGCAATTGAAGCAGTTGATTATCTCCTTGGGAAGAAGAGTGTTGGCGAACATGTGGTAGTAATCGGTGGCGGACTCACAGGCTGTGAAATTGCATATGAACTTTACCTCTTGGGCAAAAAGCCAGCAATCGTAGAAATGCAGGACGACCTTATTACGACAAAAGGAATCTGCCTTGCAAATACAAGCTATCTCCGTGATTTCTTCGAGACAAACAAGGTTCCGGTACACTTAGAAACCGGTTTGTGTGAAATTGGAGAAAAATCAGTTACAGTGAAAGATAAGGAAGGAAAGACTTTTGAAATCCCAGCCGATTCTGTAATTCTGTCAGTTGGTTACAATCCAGCACCTGTTGCGCCAAAAGGAAGTCACATTCATGTGATTGGTGACGCTTCTAAGGTGGGTAACCTTAGAACTGTTATTTGGGGCGCATGGGACGTATGTATGAAACTCTAATTTGATAAGGAGAGAGAAAATATGTTATTGACAAAAGAACAACAAGCGATTCTCGATGGCGAAAAAGGGGAAACACTTGCAAAAGTAATGAAAACATTAGTGATGTACGGAGAAGCATTTGAAGCAGAAAAGCTTGTTCCAATTACATCAAAATACAATCATCTTGTAACATCATTTGGACTTAAGGTAATGTCACCAGTGTACGACCTCATGCAGCAGATTTTGGATGCAGGCGTTGCTTCAGGACAGAAATTTTCAGTAGACCCGCGTCCTATTGATAAAAATGTACCTGCCAATTTCTTGCAGAACCTAGTGTTCAATAAATTTATGTACACAAAACAGGACTTCTATGAGGAGCAGCTTGAAAAACTTGGTCTTATGGATAAGAATGCATTCAGTTGTACCTGTTATATGGATGAAGTAGGTAATGTACCGGAAAAGGGAGACGTGCTCTCTTGGGCAGAATCAAGTGCAGTAGTTTACGCCAACTCCGTGCTTGGTGCAAGATGTAACCGTAATTCAGGTATCATTGACATTATGGGTTCTATTGTGGGTTATGTTCCATATTTCGGACTTCTTACAGACGAAGGCAGAAAAGCTACTTGGGTAGTGAAAGTACAGACAACAAAGAAACCAGAAGCACAGCTTCTTGGCTCAGCAATCGGTATGAAGGTCATGGAAGACGTTCCTTATGTTATTGGACTTGATAAGTGGATTGGCAGCGAGTTAAACGACTCTGCAAAAGCATACCTGAAAGACTTTGGCGCAGCAACAGCGTCTAATGGTGCAGTAGGACTTTATCATATTGCGAATCTTACTCCTGAAGCAGTGGAACTTGGCAAAAACTTAATCGCTGAAGGTGCAAAAGAATATATTATTGATGACGCAGAATTAGAGCGGGTAAAGAAGAGTTACCCAGTTATCTGGAAGAACCCGAATGCAGCTCCAAAGCTTTGCTTCGTAGGATGCCCTCATCTTTCAATGGAGCAACTTAAGGATTGGACTGATAAGATTGAAAAGGGATTGAAAGAAAGTGGAAAGAAGAAAGTTGTGATTCCTACAGTACTTACTGCAGCTCCAGGTGTACTGGAAACCTTTGAAAAGACAGAGTATGCCGCACGACTTAAGGCTACTGGTGTTATTACATCCTATATTTGCCCACTTATGTATATGAACAATCCGCTTTGCAAGACGATGCCAGTCATCACTTCGTCTAACAAACTTCGTACATACACAAGTGCAAGATATTATACGGATGATGAGATACTCAGCGCGATTACGAAGGGAGGTAAATAGTGATGAAACAGTTTCAGGGAAGAGTAATTACACCTGGTCAGGTAACAGCAGAGGCTGTTGTGACTACGCAAGGATTTAATACATTGGCATCTCTTCAAATGGCATTGCAGTTTGGGGATAAAGAAGTAAAATGTGGCGACCAAAACAATGAGGAACTGCACGGGAAAGCTCTTATTGGAAAAGCTCTTTGTCTGCCTCAGACAATCGGTTCAACAACTGGTGGACTTGTACTTTACTGTGCGTGTGCTTTGGAAAAGAATCCTGCATGTATGTTGTTTGCAAATCATATTGATTCCCTCGCAGCAGCTGGTGCAGTTTTGGCTGACGTTTGGGTGGATAGAGTTACAATGCCTGTTGTAGATTCTCTTGGCGATGAGTTCCTTAAATATGTGAAGGATGGAATGAAAATTACGATTAAAGAGAATGGTGTTGTTGAAGTAGAGTAAAGTATATAACATAAAACAAGACACTCTGTGGGATTTGAAAACCACAGGGTGTCTTTATACGTATTATTCTTCTCTTACACAAACTATTGTCTGTGTGTTCTTTTGAAAGATTGCTTGGTTGTATAAACAATGACTGCACAAGAAATACCGAAAAGACCCATCAGTACGAGAGAAGAAGTATCTCCTGTTTTTGGAACACCTGTAGCGCCTTTACCAGAGTCGCCAGTTGGAACATCTTCTGGAAGGATTGAAGTGTCAGTTTTTTCTTCATCTGCTGTTAGTTCGTCATATATGATATATGGTGAAAAATGTTTTAAGGTAAGCTTTGCAAATTGTGCTTTGCCATCTGTATATTCTAAGTTATCGATAACTTCCAGAAATACATCTTCGTCAGCACCGTTTGAAATGTATGCAGCTTTTAGATCATCTTTGTCCCAATCATCTGCTGTTTGAACATAGAGCGATGCTGACTTGCCTTCATCTAAAATTGTATATTCCGTTCCGTCTTTTTTTGTTACACCAATCTGGAATAACTTATAGTTATTATTTTCAATGTTATCTTTATGCTTTGTATCCAGTTGATTCCAATAAGCATTATAAGAAGTTTGATTTTCAGGATTTATCCATTCAATCCAGAAATGACTGCCTTCTTCAAATTCATCATTGCTGTTATCAATTCCAAACCATGTTGTTGAGTCATTCATCTCATATTTGAGCCAGGTAATACCTTCTTGTTGAAGGTCTGCACCGTGGAGACCGCAGAAAGGACAGACGCCTGTTTCAAAAATATGTTTCTTGCTGCCTTCATCGGTGATAGTGTGGAGACCGTTACATTCGCTACAGGTTGCGCTTTTTGTTCCGTCCTCTTTACAGGTAGCAGTACCATTATCTGGTTCATATGTTCCAAATTGGTGAGTATGTGTAACAAATGGTTTATTATTATAATTATATGGAATTACATCATCAATTTTTACGGTGAGCAAATCAAGATTTCCCCTGCCATCAGTATCATAAACTTCAGGTCTAGAACCATCAGAATCTCTTCTTGTTAATGTAAGTTTTGCATTCTCTGCGGTTGTTATATTGACTGTAACAGACGAATTATTACCAACTTTAATCGCTGAATGATTGTCTGCGTTAATTTCGCATACACCTTCAATAGTGAGATTCAGAACAACGGGGCTATTCCCATCAATACGAAATGCAGTGCAATCCATGTCCCCGACGATTTTAGCATTATTTAATGTGATATCAAATGTTGCTTCTTCGCCTGAATTATTCACGATTTGAAGTGGTGTATCATAAGTAAGTGACCCAGTGATTACATAATCACCAGTAAAAGCCACCTCTTGTCCGCCGCCTTGTGTATAGCCTGTCGGTGTGATATCAATATCACCATTTTCTAAATTTAATTTAACAGAAGATGTATCCTCAGCTGATACAATCAGAGTTGCTGAAACTAAAAAACATAAAATAAGAATCATACGAAATAATTTTTTCATATCGAATCTCTCCTTTCTTTTCTTCATTTTATTGATTGTTTCTAATTACAATATTTTTCAAGGTCTTCTGAGAAATTTTGAATCTGTTTTTCTAAGGATTTACTGGCTGTCTCAGATAAGCCTGCCAAAATAGATGATAAATCCTCGCGAATCTTTGCAGGGTTATATGGAATTTCAAGGGCAAAATCACAGTATGCACGAATTTTTTGGAAATACATATTTGTATCTGGTTCTTCCTTGCTGCGACGACACATGTTGTACATGAAAGCACAGTCGTTAGCATTGGTGTCAGTACATTCCTTGCAAATCCATTTTCCCAAGAAATAATATCTTCCCTCTATTTCATAAATAAAACCAGGTTGTTTTAATAATTGTTCTATCATGATAAATTTCTCCTTTTTATTCAGTATAAACAATGGAAAAGTGAAAATCAATACTTTATTTTTCCTGGGAAAATCTTCTTTGATTCCGGTCGAAATAAGTCTTGACAAAGTTATAAATTATTTTTATAATTTCAAAGGTTAGCAATGACTAACTAAAGTTATACAAGGAGAACGCAGAAATGAATTATTTACTTTTGATTAGCTTTATTATTACCAATCTGGTGCCGTTAACTGGAATCCATATCCACAAATTAGCATCAGTTATTTTTTTATTACTCTGTATTGTACATACAATTATCCATCGTAAACGACTGAAAAGTCGAAGTTATCTTTTTCTGGGACTTGTAGTTCTCGCATTTTTCAGCGGTCTGTTTGGCATGATATTTGACGAAATACCTTTGATTCTGGCTTTACATAAGGTGATTTCGATTGGCTCAGTATATGCGCTTGCCATTCACATTTTTATATATCATCGCCGATTGAAAAAGGCTTAATGAACAGGAGGGGAAATATATGATGATTAACAAACGGCTCATTGGAACCGTTAGCGAAAGTAAAAAATACATAGCAGGAAACGTAATATTGCAATGGATTTCTCTTGTCGCCAACATTTCCATGATGTCCAGCATTACAGTACTTTTAGCAAAAATGATTGAACAGCCAGCTGAGACAAAAGATATTATGACAACTCTCAGTATTGCATTGGCGGCAGTGATAGTGCGCTTCCTGTGTACAGTAGGTGCAGGCAAAATGGGTTATCTTTCTTCCAAAGCGGTAAAAAAGACTTTGCGAGAAATGATTTACAAAAAACTTTTACGACTTGGTACTGCTTATAACGAAAAAGTGAAAACCTCGGAGATTGTTCAGGTTGCTGTAGAAGGAGTTGACCAGCTGGAAACCTATTTTGGAGCGTACCTTCCGCAGTTTTTCTATGCGATGCTGGCACCGTTCACGCTTTTTATTCTCTTGAGTTTTGTGAATTCCCCAAGTGCCATTGTACTGCTTGTTTGTGTACCATTGATTCCGGTGTCTATAGTGGCAGTGCAGAGATGGGCAAAAAAACTGTTGTCAAAATATTGGGGACAGTATACGGCTCTCGGAGATACTTTTCTTGAAAATTTACAAGGATTAACCACTTTGAAAATCTATCAGGCAGACGATTTCAAACATAAAGAAATGAACGAAGAATCTGAGAAGTTCCGTAAGATTACCATGAAGGTGTTAACAATGCAGCTCAATTCTATTACCATTATGGATTTGATTGCGTACGGTGGTGCAGCCCTTGGTGTGATTATGGCAGCAACTCAATATAGAGTGGGAAATGTATCACTTGCAGGCGCTTTATTGATTATTTTGCTTTCCGCAGATTTCTTTATTCCAATGCGGCTTTTAGGGTCCTTTTTCCATATTGCAATGAATGGTATGGCTGCGAGTGATAAGATCTTCCGGTTTTTAGATTTGCCAGAACCAGAGCAGAAAACAGAAGTAGTTTCAAAGGATTGTACGATGGTTTGCGATAATCTGCATTTCTCTTATAAAGAAGACCGTGAAATTTTACATGGCATCAACATGACGTTTCCAATGGGTAGCTTCACATCTATCGTTGGTGAGAGTGGCTGTGGTAAATCTACTGTTTCAGCAATACTTATGGGGAGAAACAAAGGATATAGCGGCTCTGTAAAAGTTGGAGATAAAGAATTGGCTGAAATTTCAGAAGCAAGTTTAATGGAGAACTTCACTTATATCAGTCACCAAAGTTATTTGTTCAAAGGAACAGTAAGAGACAATCTGCTCATGGGAAATCCGAATGCTGCAGATAACGAACTTTGGGAAGTGCTTGAGCGAGTGAATCTTGCGGCATTTTTGAGAAGTGAAAATGGGCTGGAAACAAAGCTTCATGAAAAGGCTTCTAATCTTTCCGGCGGGCAATGTCAGAGACTTGCCTTAGCGAGAGCATTGCTTCACGACAGTCCAGTCTATATTTTTGATGAGGCGACTTCTAACATTGATGTGGAAAGTGAAAATGACATCATGCGTGAAATACATGCACTTGCAAAAAGCAAGACGGTTATCCTGATTTCTCATCGCCTTGCGAATGTTACAAAGTCTGACCGAATTTATGTAATGGATAAAGGTGCGGTTGCAGAAAGTGGAACACATAAAGAACTGCTAGGCAACGATGGTACATATGCGAAGCTTTGGAATGCACAGCAAGCGCTTGAGAACCTTGGAAAGGACGGTGAGCAGCTATGAGAAAACGCAGTGGATTTACGGTTATGATGAAACTTATCGGTCTTGTGAAACCGCTTGCAGGATTCATGGTTCTGGCAATTATTATGGGACTGATTGGTCATCTTGCGGCGTCTTTTATTACCATATTTGGTGGATACGCGGTAGCGGAATTGATTGGGATTTCTACCCCATTTACTTTAACGCTGTTATTTGTTTCGGTATGTGTTTTTGCACTTGTTCGAGGTGTGCTTCGATATGCGGAGCAAGCCTGTAATCATTTTATTGCTTTTAAACTTCTGGCACTTATTCGAGATAAAGTGTTTCAGGCATTGCGAAAGCTTTGTCCTGCAAAGTTGGAGGGGAAGGATAAAGGGAATTTGATATCGGTCATCACATCAGATATTGAATTGTTAGAAGTATTTTATGCGCATACCATCTCTCCAATTGCGATAGCGTTCTTGTTTTCGACAATCATGTGCCTATTTATAGGACGTCATAATGTATTGCTTGGAACGATTGCATTTGTGGCTTATTTTACTGTCGGAGTGATTATTCCGATGCTTACTTCAAAATTCAGCGGTGATGACGGAATAAGATTCCGTACAAAATCAGGTGACCTTTCAGGTTTTGTATTAGACAGTCTCCGGGGACTTGGCGAAACATTGCAATACGGTCAGGGAATGAAAAGACTGAAGGAAATGAATGAGCAGACGGATGCGCTTTCAGAAGATGAAAGAAGAATGAAACGTACTGCAGGGCGAAACCAGGCAGTTACGAATACTGTGATTTTGATTTTTGACCTTGCAATGTTATTTGTATCTGCAATGCTATATCAGAGTGGCCAGGTAGAATTTACCGGTGTACTGATTCCGACGATTGCTCTTATGAGTTCTTTTGGTCCAGTGGTTGCCTTGGCTAATCTCGGAAGCACTTTACAAAATACATTTGCTGCGGGAAATCGTGTTTTAGACATTCTGGAGGAAAAGCCGGTAGTAGAAGAAATCAAGGGTAAAAAAGATATCGATTTTGATGGGGCAACAATCAAAAACGTAATCTTTGCATACGGGAAAGAGACAATTCTTGACAACGTGTCTGTGGCAATTCCAAAGAGTTCTGTTATTGGTATTGTGGGCAGAAGCGGGAGCGGAAAGTCAACATTGCTAAAGCTTTTGATGCGCTTTTGGAATGTACAAAAGGGAAGTGTAAAGCTTTCAAATGTAAATGTTGATGAGATTAATACAGCAAATCTTCGCGATATGGAAAGCTTTGTTACCCAGGAAACACATTTATTCCACGATAGTATCCGAAACAACCTTCGCATTGCAAACTTAAATGCAACGGATGAAGAGATTGTGGCGGCTTGTAAAAAGGCCTCCATTCATGATTTCATTATGACTCTTCCGAATGGCTATGATACACCTGTAGGAGAACTTGGAGACACACTTTCCGGTGGTGAGAGACAGAGAATTGGTCTTGCCAGAGCCTTCCTTCATGATGCACCATTCATGCTTTTGGATGAACCGACTAGCAATTTAGACAGTTTGAATGAAGCAGTTATTTTGAAATCCTTAAAAGAAGAAAGAGAAAATAAAACAGTGGTACTTGTGTCGCATCGTCAGTCGACAATGCGTATTGTAGATAAGGTTTACTCTGTTGAACACGGGAGGATGAGTTGATGGGGAAATGTGTAGAAACTAAACGTGAAAAGGAAAAAGAACTCGTGTCGCAGATGATAGCCCTTTATTGCAAGAAACAGCATGGCGGCAGGAATGGTCTTTGTGAAGAATGTGCCAAGCTTGATGCTTATGCAAGAATGCGAAGCGATAAATGCCCTTTTATGGAGACAAAAACGTTTTGTTCGAACTGCAAGGTTCATTGCTATAAACCCGATATGAGAGAAAAAATCCGCAAAGTTATGTGTTTTTCAGGACCGAGAATGATATTTTCCCATCCGATAACTGCAATTCGTCATGTGATTGAATCAAAAAAAGAGAAAAAACGATTGGAGAAAGAAAATGAAAATTAAGAAAATAGCTTATATTGTCCTCGGCTGTATTGGCGTAGGACTTGGTGCAGTGGGAGCTGTCGTTCCATTATTACCAGCATTCCCTTTTTTGCTTCTTGCGACAGTATGTTTTGCAAAAAGTTCTGAAAAATTACATAATTGGTTTATAAATACGAAACTATATAAGAATAATCTTGAAAGCTATGTGCAAGGCAGAGGGATGAACTGGCCAACAAAAATTCGTGTTATGGTAACAGTTACAGTACTGATGTCTATCGGTTTTATTATGATGAAAAATGTTCCTGTGGGCAGAATTGCTCTAGCCTGTGTATGGGCATTCCACATTATTTACTTTGCGTTTGGTGTGAAGACTATTAAAAGATAATGAAAACTCCTTGACGTAGTAATAAAAACGAGATAGAATTTTAGGAGATATTAAATGAAATGGAGATATATTTATGAAACCTATTATTCTTGTTGCCGAAACTGGCTCTGACATTACACCAGAACTTGCCGTTAAGTACGGTATTGAAATTGTACCAATGCATGTTTCTTTTGATAATGAAACATTAGACGATGCGACCTTTTCGGTAGAAAAGATAGTTGACTACTACAAAAGTACAGGGAGACTTCCAAAGACAAGTGGAAGCACACCAGAAGACTTTATGAAAAAGTTTGATGAGATTCATGAGAAATGGCCAGAAGCTCATATCTTGTATTTAGCATACTCAGCTGTTACAACTTGTTCTTATCAAAGTGCAATTATTGCTTCAGAAGACCGGGATTATGTGACTGCAATTGACACAAAGCAGGTTTCTGTAGGACAAGCCAATGTAGTTGTAAAGATGGCCCAAATCTTAAAAGAAAAGCCAGATATGACGATTGAAGAAGCGGTAGATACTGTGAGTGGATTAATCGCACGTGCAAATATGTGTTTCCTGCCTGACAACCTACAGTTTTTACGCGCAGGCGGACGTGTAAGTAACGTGGCATTTTTAGGAGCTAGTATTTTAAGCTTACATCCATGTATTGAGATTCTTGATGGAAAATTAGTTGCAACAAAGAAATACCGTGGGAAAATGGTAAAGGTTGCAGCACAGATGATTAAAGAGTATGCGGAAAATTATAAGCTTGATAGAAATGAGAGTTTATGGTTTGTATATACTATCGGTTTATCTGACGAAGTGAAGAATAGTGTGAAGCAGGCAGCAACAGAATGTGGCTTTGGAAAAATAGAGTGGGTTCAGGCTGCGGGTGTTATTACAACACATGGTGGACCGGCAGCATTTGGAATTGCAGGGTTTTCAGAACCGTAGAATAATAGTATAATGATGTGTAAGCAAATAGAAAGGAAGAATTCCAATGAGACGCATCATTTTAGGGTTGATATTTGCATTTACGGCAATTTGTTTTTCTGGGTGCAAAAAAGCAGAAGAAGTCACAACAGAGGAGCCTGTTAGCGAAGCAGTAGTGGAGCCAGAAAGCACACAGGCACAAGTGAGTGAAATAAAACCAAGCAAACCAGAAGGGAATCCGGTTTCTGGCTATGATTCCTATGAAACCGTAGAACTTGAAAAAGTAGAAGAGGCAGATGTGCCTCAAATCAGTGCGAAGGTTGAAATTAATACATCTCATACAGCGATTGATGAGAAAAATTATTATCAGTATTCGTTTTTGTCAACTGTTGCAAAACAGGTGTATCAAGTGATTTGCGAGTCGGCAAAGTCGGGGAACACAGTGGTTGATTTGTCCACATACAGATGTACAGCTGATGTGATTAATAACATATATCAGGCCGTAATAGCGGATAATCCACAATTATTTTACCTTACAAAAGGCTATGTCTATACCTATGATTCGCGTAAACAAACAGTACAGAACGTTGTGTTGATTTATACGGATGGCTCTATAGAAGATAAATACGATGAAAAAGGGAACCTGGTTGTTGCAGCTGACCGCTCAAAAATAAGCGGACAGATTAGTGAGTTTAATAATAGAGTTTCGGAGATTTTGGGTAACATTCCAGCAGGTGTCACAGCTGTTGAGAAGGAGAAACTCATTTATGATTACATTCAAGATACGGTCACTTATGATAAGAATACGGCAGCGCTGTTAAGCAATTCGTCAAATGTAGTATCTCATTCTTTTGGTGCATATGGTGCGGCATGTAAAAACCTGGCTGTTTGTGAAGGGTATGCTGAGCTTCTTCAATACTTGTGTTATTGTGTTGGTATAAATGTAACCTCAGTCAGTGGAACGGCTTCAGGTGGGTCCCATATGTGGAATGCCATCCAGTTGGATTCGAAATGGTATATGCTTGACGCTACGTGGGATGATTCAGCTCAGGATGGACTGCATTGCTATCAATATTTCAATTTGACAGAGTCAGAGATGTCGAAAGACCATAATGCTGATTCAACGAATTTACATGTTCCTTCGTGTACTTCAACGGAACATGCTCCTTATCGTTATTTTGCACTTTACATTGAGAGTACGGAAGCACCGCCGGTTAATTATGAAGCGGTTATCGATTACTTGGCAGAAACTGATGAGAGCTATTTATGTGTGTATGCAGGAAATCAATCCAGTGATTTACAGGATTATATAAGTAAACAAATATATTCGGATTTCTCCAATTTACAGAGATATATCCGCCAAAAAGGATATTCCATTTCCTTCGATTCAAGGTATTATATGGTTGGAAATTATTATTATATTCTATTAAAATAAAATCATATGACCCCAATAGGTTAAAACTCTAACTGATATGCTCCCTTTTAGGTAGACAGTTAAAAAAATAAAACTGTTTATCTGGAAGGGGGCATTTTCTATGGGTAAAATTTCTCCAGAAGAAAAAATACAATGGGTAGAGAAAATCATTCAGAATAAAGAATCCATCAGTTC
>JAFTWA010000047.1 GCA_017465565.1 Tyzzerella sp. | reverse complement strand
TTATCAGAGAAACAACTCGAAAAGATTAGTGGAAATGGTCTGAATCTGTTCTTAGTATATTCTGGTTCCAATACGTTTTCATTGTATGTAGAAAATGATAATGGAACGGATGTTACAAAGGTAGCAGATTATGTGTCAACATTAAATAATAAAAAGATTTATCAATTGAAACATAATAATACAGGTTTCACAACCAATGGTTATTTTCTCAAGAACTATACAACAGCACAAGATGCTGCAAAGAATCTTTTTGATATATTAAACTAAAAAATGAAAGGGTGCCTGCCGTTTAGACAGGCGCCCTATCGTCAAATAAACGAAGAAGATGGAGTGGAATTCCCTATGCGAAAAATCAGTATTTATAGATATAATAGTCCAATTACATTTTCAAGAAGATTAATAACCTTGGTGTTAGATTTCCTGGTGCTTGTAGTTGTAACCCTATTTGGTTACATTTTATGTGACCAGATAGTTGCAAGGTTGCCAAATACAAAGACACATATCATTGCAGAACAAACAGGAGATATTCAGAGCGAATTGACGAAACTGCTTGAGGAAGCATATCTTGGCTATGTGGTGGATGGTAATATCTGTGATACAGGTGACATGGCTGAAGATTATGTTACTACACTCTATCAGTTTTCATTGGATGAGCTGCGTGGGGAATACAAAGAGCCATTGTACGATTATTATGGAGATTTTAAGGAAATGCGCGCCAATCATTTTTCGGGTGATTTGGGAAATGTAGGAGAGCAATATATTTACAATCGTCTTTTGCAAGAAATCGATAATGAGAATAAGCAGTATTATGTGGAGCAAGACGCATGGGCATATCCGATGTTAAGAAAAGAGGTTGCGACAGCGTTAAGAGAATGGTTGGAAAACAAACAGGAAACCACCACGATTGATGGCATTTCTTATAATGGAGCGAAGATAGCAGAAGACATTGTTCAGGTGTACAAATCTTTATTACAGGAAGCCAGGGACGAATTGTGCACAAATTATGAAGGTTATGCAGAGAAATATGAGAATTTAAATAATCTTAGAAATGAGTTAGTTGGATACAAAATAAGTACACTTGTGTTTGTTTATTTGGCTATTACAATTATTTGGTACATCTTGTTCCCAATTTTTCTAAAGAATGGAGCATCTCTTTCAAATAAAATGTTTCAGATGTGTGCATGCACAAAGAATGGGGATGAGATTCCTTTTTGGTCCATTATTTTGAAGTGGGGAATGAAAAACATTGAGTACTTTAATGCTGTATTTTTTGTTCTCATACTTTTGTATAGCATCAACAGTAAAACATTTATGGACTACATGATATTTGGAGGAGTAAAATTCAGTACATTCTACTTTACCTCTGCAGGATTCATGATTCTATCTGTTGTTTGTTGTGCTGCAGATAAAAAGAAATATCGTACTTTGAGTGATTTTATTTCCATGCAGGAAATGAAAGATCTTCGGGATTAAATAATTTATAGAGAAATGGAGGGGAAAACAGAATGAGCATTTGGCCAGGATACAAACAGGAAGGTCTGTCTGTGAAGGAAGAGAATGTTGTCTACTATGATGTGAGACAGACACCATTTAAAATATATGGATTTTGGAATCCGCAAATTAATTTTCATCGTATGCCGGATGAAGTAGCAGAAAAGGCAAGCGGAGCTGTTGCAGCACTTAATACAAATTCAGCAGGAGGTAGAATTCGTTTTTGTACAGATTCTCGTTATGTAGCAATTCGGATAAAACACGCACCATATAATCATGGTACACCTGGAATATCCAGACAAGGACATCTTGGCGTTGATATGTATATCAAGAAAGACGAAAAAGATATATATCATGGAAGTTTTATGCCGCCTGTAGATATGGAAGATAACTATGAAGGTATTTTATATATAAAAGAAGAAGGGATGCATCAAGTTACTCTTTGCATGCCATATGCGAAAGAAGTATATGATATGCAGGTTGGAATTGAGAAAGGAAGTGTATTAGAGGTACATACACCATATAAAAATGAAGTTCCGATTGTCTTTTATGGTTCCTCTATAACGCAAGGTGCGTCGGCTTCCAGACCAGGGAATAGTTATGAAAACTTTATTTCCAGAAAATTGGATTGTAATTATATTAATTTAGGATTTTCAGGTAGTGCTATGGGGGAAACAGTAGTTGCAGAATACATTTCGGGATTATCTATGTCAGCATTTGTTATGGATTATGATCACAATGCACCAAATACTGAGCATTTACAGAAGACTCATGAGCAGTTTTATAAAATTATAAGAGCAAAGAATCCAGAATTACCGATTTTACTCCTTACAAAACCAGATGTTGGTTTAGAAGAAGAGAATCAAGCAAGGAGAGCGGTGATTATAAGAACATTTTTAAACGCACGTGAGAATGGAGATAAGCACATTTATTTTTTAGATGGCTATAACTTATTTCCAAACAATTGTCGCAGAGATTGTACGGTTGATGACTGTCATCCGAATGATTTGGGAATGTATTTTATTGCAGAACGAATTGCAGAAGTATTAAGGGAAGTATTGTAAAAATGCATTTAGTTTTTAGGAGAAATCAGACATGACAGAAAAGCATACAATACAAAATAATATATCAAATGTCGAAAAATTAAAATTAGTAATGGCAAAAGACTGGTGGGAAACAGATGACCTTGATGGAAAAATTGGAAAAGTAAAAGTAAGTGACGGTCCAGTAGGACTTCGTTGCTTAGCTGTTACAGACAGCTGGGCAAATGACAGTATCTATCCATCAGTCGCATACCCATGTTATCAGATGCTGTCACAGACATGGAATGTGTCTTTGGCGCATAAAATGGGACGAGCTATCGCCGATGATTGTATAGAACATAACGTCGATGTCCTTTTAGGACCAGGCGTAAATATAAAAAGAACACCATTATGTGGAAGGAATTTTGAATATTTTTCGGAAGACCCATATGTAGCGGGAATGTTTGGAAAAGCATTTATCGAAGGCGTGCAAGAAGGACATGTAGGAACTTCTCTGAAACATTATTGCTGTAACAATCGCGAATATTCTAGATATTGGTTGTCCTCAGAAGTAGATGAAAGAACATTACGTGAAATTTATTTGAGACCATTCGAGATTGCAGTACAGGCAAAGCCATGGACAGTTATGACCTCGTATAATCTGGTGAATGGTGTTCGTATGAGTGCCAATAAGAAGCTGAATGACCTGCTTAGAGAGGAATTTGGATTTGATGGAGTAATTGTTTCTGACTGGGAAGCTGTGCAAGACCCACTTGACACACTTCACGCAGGATTGGATTTGGAATTTCCGCACAATGAAAAGCATGCACAGGAAATGCGGAAACATTTGGAAGAAGGACATGTCAATTTAGCATGTTTGGATGAATCCGCAGGAAGAATTGTTGCACTTGGAAATAAAGCGGATTCTGAGAAAAAACTCCAAAAGGTTCAGTACTCTGTGGAAGAGCGAATTGCAAT
Source organism: Tyzzerella sp. (assembly GCA_017465565.1). GTDB lineage: Bacteria > Bacillota > Clostridia > Lachnospirales > Lachnospiraceae > Faecalimonas. The sequence continues at coordinate 127,646 of JAFTWA010000047.1, read as the reverse complement.
TTCCCAGGAAATAGAAGAAGAAGGAATTGTACTTCTCAAGAACAACGGCGTGCTACCTCTTAAGGATGAGAAAGTCTATGTAACTGGAGCACCGGCACATATCTATTATCATGGAGGAGGAAGCAGTGCTGTTATTCCGAATAGACCGTTTGTGCCATTGGATGAGGCGCTTCGAAAGCTGGGTTATGATGCTTTCTATTCAGAAAGTATTGGAAAGATTTATGGAGCCAATGTCAGTATGGGAAATATCAGACAGGCATGTTTACATAGTGAGCAGAGTGACGTCACAATTTTGACGGTTGGAACAGGTGCAGGAGCTGAGGTGGAAGAAACTGATAGGCGTGACATCAAATTGACACCAGAAGAACTGGATGCGTTTAAATATTTGCGTGCACATTCCCGAAAATTAGTAGTCGTAGTGTATGCAGGTTCAGCGGTAGATTTGACAGAGTTTGAAAGAAAAGCAGATGGAGTAGTATTAGCAGGTTTCGGAGGGCAAAATGTATCTCAGGCTGTAGCAAATGTGCTGAGTGGAAAGGTTAATCCATCAGGAAGACTCACAGAAACTTACGCATTTTCCGTAGATGACATTCCATCAGAGCAAACAACCCGCAATGAAGCAGTTATGGTTTATGAAGAAAAATTGAATGTGGGATATCGTTATTTTGAAAGTAATGATGTAAATGTATTGTACCCATTTGGATATGGACTCAGTTATTCTGAGTTCGACTATTCTGATTTAAAATTGGAAGTAACTGATAAAGGGATAAATGTGAACCTTCAAGTAGAAAATGTGAGTGATGTAGATGGAAAAGAGGTTATTCAGTTATATATAAGCGAGCTTCATCCTGTGGTTTACAGGCCAATTCGTGAGTTGAAAGCCTTTGATAAGGTTTTTGTAAAGGCACACGAGAAGGTAGAAGTGAAACTCACACTTGACAGAAAAGCATTTTCATATTTTTCTACATCGGAGAACAAATGGGTTCTAAATTCAGGTGTATTTTTAATAGAAATCCGTAAAAATGCACATGAAATTTTATTGGTAGAAAGGCTTAGATTATAGGAAGGGAAAAAGATGCTTGAATATTACAAAAAAGAAGTCTATAGGATTGTTGAAAAAGTAAAACAAATTAGGGGTATACGGTTTTCGTTTTTGCATGCAACAGATATGCATGTGGATTTTAAAGAAAATCGAGACGTAGTTATGCGGCAATACGAAGCTATGGTTGAACTTTCGAACGAGACAAATATAGATTGCATTATTCTTGGTGGCGATATTATTCATGGTATTCACAGTAAAGAGTCTTCATTAGAGGATTTAGGCAGTTGTGTGAAAGAATTTTCTAAAGCAAATGTGCCAACCTACATATCACGGGGAAATCATGATGATAATGCATATCACAATGACCCATGGATACCTCCATATGATAATAAACGTGTTCCACATAAATATGTAATATGGGATTATGAATGGACAAGAATCATTCTGGAACCATTAGCTATGGGGAATGCTGTTCACGACGCTGAAAACCCGGAATCTTCATACTATTATGTGGATTATCCCAAAAAGAAGATAAGGATTATTTTTTTGGATGCTTATGCTTGTCCGGATGAAAAGAATGGTGATTTAGCGGTATGGGTATCCGAAGGATGGGATAGATTTTCAGATAGACAATTAAAATGGTTTGCAGAAACTGCTTTAGATACAACGAAAGAAGGATGGGATTATATTTTATGCAGCCATGGTCCATTGATTGATGGCTTTGTAACGGGACCATGTGCTAACGCATCCATTGTTTTGGATATGGTAACTTCCTTTAATCAGAAAAAATCTTATCAAAACAAGGCATTAGATGTGAGGGTAGATTATAGTACTGCAAAGTCAAATGTACCACTGCATGTCTTTGGACATACGCATCTTGACGGTTATCATTATGATGAAACGTCGAAATTGTGGATGATCAACACAGGAGTATGTCACATCAGCGAATATGATTGCAGCTTGGCAACTGTGGAATATTGTGCGTCACCTAAGCGTGAACGGGGTACTATTACAGAGGCATTATTTGATGTTATTGTATATACGGAAGATGGAACGATTCACCGCATTCGTTTTGGGGCAGGAGAGGACCAGCAATTTAATATTAAATAAGTATGATGGGGTTGGATAGAATTGTAACTATCCAACCTTATTTTGTGCCCGGTACACTTTTGGAGACACCCCGACCCGCTTCTTGAAAATCCTGCTAAAATATAGTGGGTCATTATATCCAGCCTGTTCAGAAATCTCAGCAACACTAAGCTGTGTCGAAGTGAGCAGAACCTTGCAATTTTGAATGCGGAGGGTCTGCTGATAAGCATGGGGTGGCATCCCGACTTGTTCCTTAAAGAGATGCATAAACTGGCGTTCACTGAGCCCGCAAGAATTTGCCAACTCATTTATTGAAATGTCTTTGTTGTAATGTGTGGTAATGTATGTAATTGCCTTTGATACTTTGTCATTATTTGTATCTATATTATTTGCAAGCTTTCCCAATTCATAAATAATGTATAATAACAAGCCTTTTCCAGTGGAAATATTGGCTTTCTGATTGAATTCAATGATTAATTGCAAAAGCATATCTTCAATAATTGGAGATTGACCAGTTGGGTGGACACCACATGTGAGATGCGCATCTTTCAGAAGGTCATCGATCTTATCGCCTGTAAAATGCAGCCAGATTCTTTTCGTATCTTTATAGTCCATGTAGAGCTGTGGCATATCTGGTGGATATAATACGAACCCGTGCGAGAGAACGGTGGTATTGCCGTCATATTCGACTTTACATTTGCCAGTCATTATATACATAAGCTGATAATCCAAACGTCCCTTCTTACGAGAAACGATTACTTGACTCCCAGACGGCAGGTGTATTCCGCAGCTGTTAATCTGTAAAAAAGAATCATTTTTTTGATTAGTTGTATCCCTTAAATCTCCATTATATATTTTCATATCTTTTCCCTTTCCGAAGATAAAACATAGGAGTTTTATTTCCAGGAGTATATCACAAGAACGCAGTTTTGTCCATGTATTTGGGAGTAATAATACATTCCTTACAGAGGACAAGAGAATTATAATAAAGAAAAAATGTAATGAGAAAGGGAGTTTTAGGATGCTAAGTTATAAGATTAAGATTGGTCTTGCACCAATGCGCCGCAATACAACGGACCGTCCGCCAAAGACCTTCTTAACATGGTCATCTGCCGAGGCGAGAGGTCACCGTTTTGTGGAGTATATCGAACAAAATTTTACGAGTGAAAATGTGGAGCTTGTTAATATCAAAGGCATTGGATGCAGAGACCTGATGTTTGACGATGATTCGGCAGCAGCTGTAGTCGAGAAATTCAAAGCGGAAAAAGTGGATGCAGTCATCATTATCAACACAAATTTCGGAAATGAAGAAATTGCTGCGGATGTGGCAAAGGCATTAGGAAAGCCAGTCTGTTTGTGGGCACCATTGGATGATGAATACTATGTGGATGGTATGCGCCCGACCGATTCACAGTGTGGTCTTTTTGGAGTTTCCAGACAGATGCAGCGCTATGGAATTCCATTTTCGCATATTCCATGCTGCAGAGTGGAGTCCGAGGAATTTAAGAAAGGTTTTGAAAAGTTTGCCCGTGTGACGTGTATGGTGAAAAACTTTACTGGTATGAGAATTGGACAAATAGGTACACGGCCAACACCGTTTTTCTCTGTTATCTGGAATGAAGGGGAACTTATGCAAAAGTTTGGACTCCGCATTGTCCCAATCAACATGGCAGTTGTGCAGGAGCGTTTCGATAAGACCAAGGAAGAAAAACAGGATGAGATTGCAAAATATGTACAGGTGTTCAAAGATAACTATGAGATGGACGATTTGACTCCGCAGTATTTGGAGAGAATGGCATGTCTTCTGATTACCTATATCGGGTTATTTGAGGAATTTAGACTGGACGTCATCAGTGCGGAATGCTGGACGGCGACTCCAGTTATGTTTGATGGCATGGCACCGTGTGCAGTATACGGGATTTTGGCTGATATGGGCTATGTAATCAGTTGTGAAAGTGATATGCATTGCGCCATGACCATGGCACTTCTTCGTTCAGCAGCATTTGGGAAGGCATCCCCATTCTTAGGAGAATTTACTGTGCGTCACCCTGAAAATAGAAATGCAGAACTTTTATGGCACTGTGGTCCATTTCCACTCTCTGTAAAAGACTCTGCATCGAAAGCTCGCCTGGTGAATCAGCGAGAGTGGTTTAAAGTAAAAGAAGGTCAATACACGCTAGCACGTATCGACCAGGAAAATGGAGACTATATGGTACTTGCAGGAACCTGTCGAAGCACATCGGGACCACAGACCCATGGAACTTATTTATGGGGTGAATTTCAGGATTTGCAGGCATGGGAAGACCGACTGCTAGATGGACCATATATTCATCACTTTGCAGAAATTGAAGGGGACTATACGGCAGAACTTCGCGAATTCTGTAAATATTTTCCGAATTTAAAAATGGATGACACAATCAGAGGGAAATAAGGAGACTACTGTGGTATGAGAGACAAGATTTTATTTGACGATAATTGGTTGTTTCACTTAGGCGACATTGAGCGCAAGGTTCCGACACAAAAGGGGCCAATCTATACACAGGCAAAAACAGAGCGTTTTCGTTTTGGACCTGCAAGCAGAACTTATGTAGCAGTGGAAGATGACTTCAGCATGAATCATGAACTGAATCCAGAGACTTGGGTGAAGGTGACACTACCACATGACTATATTATTGGTCAAAGGCCAAGCAAAGAGTATAATAATGCTTTGGGGTATTTTAAGTATGAAAATGCATGGTACCGCAAAATATTTTCTTTGACGGAAGAGGATAAGAATAAAAGAATCTATCTGTATTTTGAAGGAATTGCAACCAATGCTACCGTTTATCTGAATGGTTGTCTGATGAAACATAATTTCTGCGGTTACACAAGCTTTGAAGTGGACATTACAGATTATGTGGAATTTGATAAAGAAAATGTATTGGCAGTCTATGTGGACAGTAGCAGCTTTGAAGGCTGGTGGTATCAGGGCGCCGGAATCTGTCGTCATGTGTGGATGGTGAAGACGGACTTTGTATCAGTTGACCTCTGGGGGCTTTATGTAAAGCCGGAAAAGAAGAAAGACGCATGGCAGTTAACGATAGAAAACACTATTCGCAATGATTTATATATTGACGAAGAAGCTACTGTTATAACAGAAATATTGGATGAGAATGAGATTGTGCTGTCTATGGAGACAGACACAGAATTGCAGGCGCGAGAGTTGAATAAGATATATCTGAGTGGTCAGATAGAACATCCTCATCTTTGGTCTATAGAGGACCCGCATCAGTATGTGGCGAGAACCCGTATTTACAGAGATGATGAGGAAGTGGACTGTTATGAGACCAAGTTTGGCTTCCGTTATTTTGAATTTGATACAAAAAATGGCTTGTCTTTGAATGGCAAGAAGATTTTTATCAATGGTGTCTGTGCCCATCAGGACTGTGGATTGACAGGAAAAGCAGTTCCTGACAATATCCAAAAGTATAAGGTGGCTTTGATGAAGGAAATGGGTGCAAATGGATTCCGCTGCAGTCATTATCCACACACAGAGGCTACCATGGATGCACTGGATGAGATGGGATTTGTGGTTATGGCAGAGACGAGATGGTTCGAGTCCACGGAAGAAGGCATCAAGCAGTTAGAAATGCTGATTAAGAGAGATAGAAATCGACCATCGATTCTATTCTGGTCTGTTGGAAATGAGGAGCCAAAGCATGCCTCAGAATCAGGACTTCGTATCTGTAGAAACATGATGAATGTGGTAAGGAAACTCGATGACACACGTATTGTGATGGCGGCAGTAGATGCGCCGGGAAAATCAACTGTATACGAAGAATTAGATGCGATTGGAATCAACTACAATCTCAATAAATACGATGAGATTCATGCGAAATTCCCGGATAAGATGATTTTTGCATCGGAATGCTGTGCGACGGGAACTACCCGTGGATGGTATTATGATGATGCGCCAGAAAAGGGTTACATAAATGCTTTTGACAAAGACACGAATCATTGGTTTATGGGAAGAGAAAACACATGGAAATTCTTTGGCGAAAGAGAATGGATTGTGGGTGCTTATCAGTGGACGGCGTTCGAGCATCGCGGCGAATGTGTGTGGCCAAGGCTTTCTTCGCAGTCAGGAGCCATTGATTTATATTTGCAAAAGAAGGATGCCTTTTATCAGAATCAGTCACTTTTTATTGAAGACAGACCAATTCTGCATTTGCTTCCACACTGGAACTTTGAAGGAAGAGAAGGGGATGAGATTCAGGTTGGCGCTTATACAAACTGTGATGAGGTGGAATTATTCTTGAATGGCAAAAGCCAGGGTCGTAAGGTGGTAGAGCGATTTGGTAATGCGAGATGGATGGTTGTTTATGAACCAGGAATCATTCACGCAGTAGCATATAAAAACGGTGAAAAGGTTATTGAAGATAAACGAGTGACAACCGGAAAGCCATATGCGCTTGTACTAAAACAAGAAAACAAAAACGCAGTTGCTAATGGAAGAGATATGATTCATCTAAGCTGTTATTGTGTAGATGAAAATGAATTAGAGGTACCGACTGCAACTCCGTTTGTAAGATTTGCAACCAATAAACTTGGAAAAATTGTTGCAACTGGTTCCGATATTTGTGACCATAATCCTGTAACGGATACCGACCGCCGTATGCGGGCAGGAAGAATCTCTGTGATGGTGCAGGTGAAGGAAACGGCTGGTGATTTAAAGGTGTATGCAGAAGCAGACGGTTTAAAGGCAGCAGTGTTAAAGATTGTCTTCGAAGGGAATCGTGAATAGAATTCGTTTTGGAGCGGGAGATATTTCATGAGGAAGCGAAAGAATTGGCTGAAAAGACAATCCGCTTAAGGGTGAGAATGTTATAGAGGAATTTTAAACTGAAATTATTTCTTGAATAAATCACTGTGAGTACCAGTACGAGATAAAGTGAGAACTAAATTATCATTGTGGATATAATAGATAAGTAACCAATTGGGTTGGATGTGGCATTCGCGATATCCAACCCAATTTCCAGTTAACGCGTGATCTTTATATTCTTTGGGAAGTGGTTCGCCTGTCGATAGTTTTTTGATAAGGTTATCTAGAAGGGGTATGTTAAGTCCACGACGCTGCGCCAGCTTATAGTCTTTTTTGAATTGCGTAGTGTACTTAATTATATAATTTGTCATTTCTTTAAGTCTGCAAGAAGTTCATCTACATCAGTATAACCTTTGATAGAAGAATCCTTGGCAATCCTTTCTGCTTCTAACATGGCAGCAACAGTCTTTTGATTCGGATTATGGATAGTGATATCGAAGGGAATTCGACCTTCACGAAGTGCCTGACGAACAAAAATATTAAAAGCAGTAGAAATATTCATACCAAGCTCTTCAAACAAGGAATCTGCTTGCTTTTTTAATTTGCTATCCATTCGAATACTAATATTGGTTGTGTCGTTGGCCATATAATCATCTCCTTTCCTTAGCTGACACTAATATTATATGCGTTTTGCACGAAAAATACAACACATTGCACGAAAATTATTGATTATTATAAATCAACAACAATAATCCAATTTGCAATTGATAAACCTTGCAAACTGGACATTGAGCCAGATGGAGATATCTCAGGCTGCCTTCACCTTTTTGCAGATGCAATTGAAGAATATAATCAAGAGGAATATCAAAACGTGATTTACTTTGAAAAGGGATATCACACTGCAGAAAATAATGGGCACATCGTGTTCAACATGTGAAGGTGGCTGGACTTGGTACCTTTAATAAGGTGGCAAAGAGAGTTGCGAAAATATTGATGAGGTAAAAGAAAATAAACTTGACAAAGTCAAGCAGAATTCTGCTTGACTTTGTCATATCTGCATCATATAATGAAATTCCACACAACGACAGTCCTATACAAAGAAACTGTCAAGTTATTAAATTTCTTAAATTTAATAAACGGTAATACGTTTATCTTATCTCGATATCCGAGAAAATTTCACATGTTTTAAATTTAATATAAACTTTTTTAACTATGGAGTCATTGACATATCATTTAATAGTCTTTAGAATAATATTATAAAACTTGTACTGGTTTCTCAAAAGCTCCGCTTGTATAAGGATATTGCCATACGGTGTGGAGAAAGAGAGGAACATATATATGGGTAAAAAGAACACCATAACCAAGGATTACATGTCCGTACCAGAGTATTTTGCTGACAGTTTTAATTATTATTTGTTTGATGGAAGACAAATAATTAAACCAAGTAATTTACAGGTTTTAGATCCGACTGAGATTGCGATTATTCCAGAAGATGCTTCGGAGGAAACGGTGGAGAAAATTCGAGATCTTTTGAAACAATGCGTACTTATGGAGGACGAAAGGGCTACATATTTGCTTCTGGGAATTGAAAACCAGTCAGACATTCATTATGCTTTACCAGTTAAAAACATGAATTATGATGCAATAAATTATGGAAAGCAGGTTTCAGACATTGCAAAAGAACATCGGAAGAAAAAAGACATTAAAGACGGAGGAGAATTTCTGTCAGGATTCACAAAAGAAGACAAACTGAAACCAATTATTACGTTGACAATTTATTTTGGAGCAGAAGATTGGGATGCACCGAGAAGTTTGAAAGAAATGTTTGAAGAAATCGATGAGAGCATTATGGACTTTGTGGAAGATTACAAAGTTCATTTGATTGTGCCAAATGAGATTAAAGACTTCGATAAATTTAAAACAGATTTTGGGAAAGTTATGAAGTATATAGCATTTTCAAAAGATAAAAAAGCTTTATCCCAGCTTCAACATGACGAAGCATTTAGAAGTGTAGGTGTGGAGACAGTTAGATTGATTAACGAGTGTACAAATAGCAATATTGTAATAAAAGATGGAGAGGAGGATGTTGATATGTGTGAAGGTTTAAAAGGTATGCTAGAGGATGCTAGATTGGAAAGAGAAAGAGATTTAATTCAAAAAGCGCTAGATAATGGAAGAACGATAGAGGAAATTTCCGAGTTCATGGGGATTCCTTTAGAGCAGATAATTGCAGACATTACAGAGTGCTAATTAGGAGTGACAAGGGGATGGAGTAAAATCCATCCCTTTATTCATGACTTTAAACGGTCAAGCGGCTTAAAAAGAAAAGAATGGCAATAAATCAATTTCATTTCTAACTTTTTGTATATTATAACTAATTTCAATATAAAAATCGGCATTATATAATGTAATCAGCACAATTAGACTTATTAATAAGGAGTTATATAATTATGACAACTAACGCAATACATAACCCAATTGTCCCAGGACATTACGCAGACCCAGAAGCAAGATTTTATGAAGGGAAATACTGGATATACGTTACCCAGTCCAAGCCTTTCAAAGAACAACAGAATCTCACCGCATTTTCTTCGACTGATATGAAGACGTGGGAGAAGCATGATAATATCATTGATATGAGTGGATTTCCATGGGTATGGGGAGCAGTCTGGGCTCCGACGATTCTTGAGAAGAATGGAAAATATTATTTGGTTTTTGCTACAAATGATATTCACAGCGATGAAGAACCGGGAGGCCTTGAAATTGCCGTTTCCGATTCGCCAGCAGGACCGTTTAAAGCAGTGTTCGACAAATCCTTTGTAGGAGATATCTACAATGGTGCACAGCCGATTGACGCCCATTTGTTTGAAGATACAGACGGAACGGTGTATTTGTATTATGGCGGTTGGAAGCACTGTATTGTTATGATTATGAATGAAACCATGGATGGATTTATTCCTTTTCCAGATGGAGAATATAGAAAAGAGATTACGCCAAAGGATTATGTGGAAGGTCCATGTATGATTAAGCGTAACGGCAAGTATATTTTTATGTGGTCTTCAGGAAACTGGTATCTGAACGACTATTGTGTGTATTATGGTACAGCAGATTCGCCGATAGGACCATTCGAAAAAGAGGGTGTTGTAGTCGCATCGAAGGAAGGTGTGGCAAAATCACCTGGACATAATGGGTATTTCTATATACCTGAGAAGGATGAGTATTACATTGTGTACCATCGTAAATCGATTGCAGAAACGGACGGTCATGGAAGAGTACTGTGCATCGATAAAATGCAAATTTGCGATAATCATATTGAAACAGTTCAAATGACATAATACAAGGAGGAAAGACATGAAAAAGATGAAGAGATTTGTAGCGATTCTTTTGGTTCTTGTCATGGTGTTGTCGCTGGGAATTTCAGCAATAGCAGCTGAAGGCTCGGACAGTGACTTTGAGAGACCGGTTCGCGCAGAAGCAGACACATCGTATCGTGGATGGCTCACCGTGCCAGAGGATTCAGTCGCGGCAACTGCAAAACTGCCGGCAGAAGAAGTCACATTGGCTGTCGGCGAGGAATTGGCACTTGACTTTGAGGTTCCAAAAGCAGGAGACTATGCCGTTGCATTTACCTATCATATGGTGGAAAATACGGTCCTTGACAGTACGGTGACAGTGACACATGGCGAGCAGTCTGTCACAACAGAGGTTTACAGTTTGTGGCAGGATGCGTCAAAGGAATATGAGACAGACCGTTATGGCAACGAGGTTACACCATCTCAGGTAACAATCGACCAGGATGTTACGGATTATGTGCGTAATTCTGCGTCGGTGGATGGTTCAGAAGTTTTATTTACATTTGAGGCGGGTGCCCAGAAGCTTACCATTCTGAATAATGATCAGGACATCATTATAAAAGGGGTAAGCCTAGTGGAATTAGAAGAACTTGCTTCATACGAAACATACCAGGCAGAAAATAAAGGTTCTGATTATGAAGGTGACCCTATTATTATTGAAGGGGAAAATTATGCAGTAAAGTCTGACTCATTTATCCGCTGTAAAGCGGAATCAAATTCTGGTGTTACCCCTTACAATCCATATTACAAATGGCTTGCATCGGTAGACGGTAATGCATGGAATAGTGCAGGCCAGAGAATTGTATGGAATTTTGAGGTTCCAGAAGATGGATGGTACAACTTGACATTCCATTATTCTCAATCGAAAAAGGAAGGCCAGGAATCCAGACGTACCATCGAAATTGATGGAGTAACTCCTTATGCAGAGTTCCGGGCAGCGGCTTTCCCATATACAGGGGCAGATTATGATTACAAATCAATGGATGGTAAGATTTATCTGACGGCAGGAACACATACATTGGGAATGTACGTAGAGATGCCAGAGATGGCTCCACTTATCGATCAGGTACAAGCTATCATCGAAGAATTGCAAGATATCGGTCTTAGTTTACAGCAGGTTGCAGGGAGCGACGCTGATACAACCAGAACCTGGGAAATTGAGACTTACATACCAGGTATTACAGAAAACCTTACTTCCATTCAAAAAGAATTAGAAACCATCTATGCAGAATTAGAAGAGCAGTATGGTGAAGAACCTGCCAGCAGTTTGAACTTACAGCTTTCTGCTGACATGATTAAGCAGATTTTGAAAGAACCTGAAAAGCTTCCAACACGTACAGAAGAAATCAACGTCGGTTCTAGCTCTGTAACAAGCTTACTTGCAGAACTCATTAACGGATGGAAGACCCAGGCACTTTCTATCGACAACATTTACTTAACGGCTGATAACGAAAAGCTTCCAGCAGCAAACGGCGGCTTCTTTGAAAATATTGTAAATGGCGTGAAGAGATTTATTTTCTCGTTAACATCACGTGATGCAAACTATGGTACAGGTACGGTGGATGAAGATGCTTTAACAATCTGGGTAAACCGTTCTGTTCCATATGTAGAGACGATTCAGATGCTCGCTGACTCAAGATATGAAGGTTACACCGATGAAAATGGCAATAAGATTGAACTCAAGTTCTCAATCATGCCAGATGAAGGCAAGTTATTACTTGCAAATGCTTCGGACACAAGCCCAGACGTTGCGCTCAGTGTTTCCATAGACAAGCCATATCAATTGGGCCTTCGTGGTGCTGCAACTGCAATCTCTGATTTTGAAGATTTTGATGAATATGTGGAAGATAAGTTCTTAACAGAAGCATTTGAAACCTATACACATGACAGCAAAATCTATGCGATGCCAGAGACGCAGCAATTCTATGTACTCATGTATCGTACAGATATTTTAGAAAGACTTGGACTTGAGGTTCCAAAGACTTGGGAAGATGTGGCAAATATGATGCCAACACTCAGACGTAATGGCATGAACTTCTATATGCCGCTTTCATCACAGACAGGTACAAAGAGTTTGGAAAACATCATTCCTTTCTTATATCAGTCAGCATCGGCAAAGGGAGAAAATCCTGATTATAGTCTTTGGGCAGAAGACGGTCTGACTACTACAATTAATACGGAAACCAATATTGAAGCATTCCAGAATTTAACAGATTTGTATGTGCTTTATGGTTTACAAAATAATATGCCAAGCTTCTTCAATAACTTCCGTTACGGTGTATCACCTGTCGGTATTGGTACATTTGCAAACTATATGCAGATGCTTTATGCGGCACCTGAAATCGCAGATGACTGGGCAATCGCTCCAGTACCGGGATTTGAGGGAGAAGATGGCGAGATTCATAATGAAATGCCAACAACGGACCGCTCGGCAATCATTTTCGAAAGCAGTGAAAAGAAAGAGGCTGCATGGGATTTCATAAAATGGTGGCTTTCTGATGAAACACAAATTGAATTTGCACAGATTCTTCAGGCGAAGTTCGGTTCTGAATTCGTATGGAACAGTGCGAACTACAATGCATTTTCAGAATTGGCCATTCCAGCGACTGACCGTGAGGTTATTTTAAAGCAGTGGCAGAATGCACAGAACTTACGCCACACACCAGCAACATACATGCTCGAGCGTTCGCTCAGTGATGCCTGGTATAATGTCGTAAATGACCATATTCCTGTTCGTAGAGCACTGAATGAAGCGGCGGTTGATATTAATCAGGAAATGGTAATCAAGTTACAGGAATTCGGGTATATGGATGGCGGGGAGGTATTGAAAGAATACAGCATGCGTCCTATTACCGAAATTCTAGATGATATTTCAGAAAAATAACTAAGAAAGGAAGCGTATTATGAGTACACAAGCGTTAAAAAAGAAAACGACTAAGAACGCAAAGAGTGGGAATTTCTTTACTCGTTATTCTCATTGGATTTTAATATCGCCTTTCTTGGTGCTTTTCTTAACATTTATTATTCTTCCAATTATTGCGGCGATCGGTTTGTCATTCACCGACTTTAACGGTGTTCAGACGCCTGATTTCGTATTTTTGGATAACTACATCCGGATTCTTTCAAAGGATTCGGTATTTATGCAGAAAATTTTACCAAATACCATTGTGTATGCGGTATTAGTTGGTCCTGGTGGATTTATCCTTGCATTTATTATGGCTTGGTTTTTGTCGCAGCTGCGGGCAGTGCCAAGAACCATTCTTGCAGTAATCCTTTACCTGCCATCCATGACAGCCGGTGTTACCGTTTCCACGGTATGGTCGGTATTATTCTCAGGTGACAGAACAGGTTACCTTAACAGTATACTTTTAAGGTTTGGACTGATTCAGACTCCAATTACATGGCTTCAAAATGAAGATACTTTGATGCCAATCATGATTCTGGTTGCATTGTGGTCAAGTATGGGTATTGGTTTCTTATCCATCCTTTCAGGTATCTTAAATGTTAACCCAGAACTCTATGAGGCAGCAAAGCTGGACGGTATCAAGAACCGTGTTCAGGAATGTATCTATGTAACCATTCCTTCCATTCGTCCACAGCTCCTTTTTGGTGCGGTTATGGCAGTAGTAAATGCATTTAACTCAGCCGGACTAGGTGTACAGTTATCAGGATCCAATCCAACACCGGGATATGCAGGTTCTGTTATCGTAAACCATGTAGACGACTTTGGTTTTATTCGATATGAGATGGGATATGCGGCAGCACTTTCTGTGATATTGCTTCTCATTATCACGTTGGCAAGTAAATTAGCGTATAAGTTATTCGGTGACGATTAAAGAGGTGTTAGTTATGAAGAAGATTAAATTACCAAAACGACATAAACGTTTGCGCGTAAAACGTTCACAATGGCCGGCATATATCTGTTTGACACCGATGGTACTTTTATCGCTGTTGCCGATTTTGTATATCGTTTTTACGGCATTTAAACCAATAGGTGAATTATTTGCATATCCACCTAAATTTATCACACTCCGTCCAACCTTCGATAACTTTAGAAAGTTATTTGAAGCATCGGAAAATACAGTGTTCCCACTGTCCATGTATCTGTTTAACAGTATTGTTTCTACTGTGTTAGTTGTATTCTTAGGAATGGCGATTGCGGTAGCAACAGCATATGTTCTTTCAAAGAAACGTTTCCGCGGACGTGAGATTATTTTCAAATTAAATACATTGTCTATGATGTTCGTTGCGACAGCAGTTAGTATTCCTAGATATCTGATTGTAAAAGAGGTTGGGTTACTTGATTCTTTCTGGGCGAACGTTGTTCCAATGTTGGCGCTTCCAGTAGGGGTATTCCTCTTGAAGCAGTTCGTTGACCAGCTGCCAGATGCACTGATTGAATCAGCAAGAATCGACGGGGCAAACGACTATCAGATTATTTGGAAAATTGTGCTTCCGCTTGTAAAACCTGCGATGGCAACCGTAGCAATCCTGTTATTCCAGCATTCATGGAATGGGATGGAAGCTTCCAACTTATTTATCAATACAGAATCACTTAAAACATTTGCATTCTACATGAACAGCCTTTCTAATTCGGGAAATGGTGTTGCGGGTGTAGGTATGTCTGCGGCGGCATCACTCTTAATGTTTGTTCCAAACGTGGTTCTTTTCGTAATGATGCAATCAAGAGTTATGAGTACAATGGCTCACTCTGGACTCAAATAGAACCTGAAAGGAGAGTAAAGTATGAAAAAGTGCAAATTAGCTTGCCGCAATGTGTTGTTTGGAATCATTGCACTTGTAATGGCAGGCTGTCTTACAATGCTGGCGCCTATGTCAGTATCTGCTGAGAGTGCATCTACTTATACATACACACCAGCTGTAAATGAAGGCTGGGTGCGTACTCAGGATGCCTATCAGGTTACACAGGTAATTCTGCAAGAAGTAGCATTAAATCAGGCACAGGATATTATTGTGCATGATGGAATTCTTTATATTGCAGATACAGGAAATGGTAAGGTTGTTCTCTACAACCTTGAAACTTCAGAGGTAACGGAATGGGGAGTAGGAGTGCTTGGGACTCCGGCGGGTCTTTTCCTTACAGACGACGGCGAGCTTTATGTTGCCGATAATGGGGCAAGTCAAATCGTAGTGTTTGACCAAAATGGTCAGGTGCTCCGCACATATGGCAGACCAACTACAGTAACATTTGGTTCGGATGCAGTATTTCGTCCTTCGAAAATCGTAGTCAATGCAAGTGAAACTATGTATGTAGTTTCGGATGGTGCATTCGATGGTATTATTCAAATGGACCAGCAGGGAGAATTCCTTGGATACTTTGGTTATAACAACAACCCGATGACAGCATGGGATTATTTCGTTGACTTTTTCTTCACCGACGAGATGAAGGAACAGCTCACAAACCGTGTCCCTTATTCATTCAAGAGCGTTGCGATTGATGAAAAAGGTATGCTTTACACAGTCACACAGGCCGCAGAGGGAAATGCCCTTAAGAAGCATGACGTAGCAGGCCACAACCTGTTGTCAACAGACATGATGGATGAGCAGGATTATGTAGATGTCTGTTTAGGTCTTGATAAGAGAATCTATGCAGTAACATCCACAGGACTTTTATTTGAATACGATGTAAATGGTGAACTTCTTTTCACATTCGGCGGCAGAGCGATTTCTACAGAGCGAAATGGTGTATTTACAACTGTTTCAGCTGTTACCTGTGATGAAGAAGGCCGCGTATACGTATTAGATGCGGAGCGTGGTCTTGTACACGTTATGAGACCAACAGACTACGCGGAAAGCTATCACGAAGCATTGGCACTCTATGATATCGGTGACTATGACGGCAGTGCACAGCTTTGGAAACACATCAACGCAGTTGGTGGTACAAGCTATTATGTAGAAAATAGTTTAGGACAGTGCCTCTATGAAAAAGGTGATTTCAAGCAGGCGGCTGAGCACTATAAATTAGCTGGTAACCGCGATGGATATTCGGATGCATACTGGCAGATTCGAAATAACCAGATTAGCGCGGTTTTACCATATGTAATTGCAGTGCTTGTAGTAGTTGTAGTTGCCAGATTCCTTTACAAAAAACTGCGCAAACCAACAGAGAAGGTTCAGAAATCAAATATTATTAAAGATGATTTCCAATTAATTTTTAGAACCCTTCGTCATCCAATTGACAGCTTCTATGCAATCAGAAGAGAGGGCAAGGGTCACGTTTCGACAGCATTAGGTTTATATGTTTTTGAATATTTAATTTTCTTGGGATATTTCCTCGGTTCAGGATTTATCTTAATTGGAAACTCTGCGGAAGATGCTTCGATTTTATTCTTATCAGCTATGTTCTGGGGACCAGTTGCTTTATTTGTAATCAGCAACTTCCTGGTGTGTGAAGTAGGAGAAGGGGAAGCGCGTCTTCGTGATGTATTTATCTCGACTGCATATGTGTTAGCACCATTTGCAGTGTTAATGCCATTTATTATTCCAATTTCACATGTACTCACAGGCAATGAGCTCCGTATTTTACAATTAGTGTTAGTTGGAATGATTGGCTGGATATTCATTTATCTGCTGATTGCAACAATGCAAATCCACAATTATGAAATGTCAGATACACTTCGCCATCTGCTTATTACATTATTCCTGATGTGCGTAATTGTACTTGCATTTTCATTGATTTACATGCTATTTGACCAATTAATCAACATGATTATTTCGGTTATCAAGGAGGTGAACTATCGTGTCTTCTTATCTTAAAAGAATTGTTGCCCTGTGTATGGCAGGGGTAATGCTCTTTACTGTAGGCTGTGGAGGCAGCAAAGCTACAACCAGCGACTACGAAGTAACAGAAGCACTCCTTGGAGACGTCGATGTAGAACAGCTTTCTTCCAATAGGTTCACACAGCTGGAACCGGCAGGAGATAAGGCACTTCCACAATATAAACTCGACGGATTTACATTAGTGACAGAAAATGAAAAATTGGCATTATATGTAAAAGAGGATACGGCATCTATCCGTGTTCTTAACAAAGAAAGTGGATTCGTTTGGGGTGCTTTGGAAGTGGAAGACCCGGAAAATCTCAACGATACCTGGGGCTCATTTGCACAGTCAGTTGTAAGTATCTCTTACATGGATTCTACCGGTGCAACAAAGCAAATCGGTGCAGGACATGAAGATGCAGAACGTAAATTTACTTATGGTGACAATGGTTTTACAGTAAGTGTCTCGTTTAAAGATGACATTGATATTTCCCTTGATGCAAAGGTGGCTTTGAATGACGACCATCTGACTTTCTCAGTAGATGATTCGACGATCAAAGAAGAGGGAGAATTCTATATCAGTGCAGTTTACTTTATTCCATTCTTAGGAAGTACCATTGGAAATCAGACAGACGGATACATGTTAGTTCCAGATGGCAGCGGAGCACTTCTTCGCTACCAGAATCCAGCAAAATATTTGAAGGCATACTCAGGCCGTGTATATGGAATGGATTATGCAATTGACAATCTTGGTGAATTGAATGACTTGGCTTCAAACCGTCCGGTAGAATTCTTGAAGTCTGAAAATACAGTTACAATGCCTGTATATGGACTTACTCTTGGAGTAAATAACCAGGCGCTCTTTGGACATGTAACAGCGGGTGAAGCTTACGCATACATTGATGCAACACCAGCTGGTATCTCTACAGATTATAATTGGGCTGCTTCGCATTTTGTATACCGTCAGGTATATTCACAGCCAACATCGAAAAATGGTGCTGGTGTACCAGTAGTTCAAAAGGATGCAAATACAGTAAATCCTTCGGTAGATATTTATTTCCTCTCGGGAGAAGAAGCAAACTACAGCGGTATGGCTAAATTGTATTCGAATATTCTGAAGGAAGAAGGAAGCTTACAAGATAATATGTCAGATACAGCACCGCAAATCGTATTAGATTTTGTGGCTGCAGATATAGAAGAAGGACTTCTTTCAAATTCAACAAAAGAGGTTACTAGTATCGCTTATATGGAAAAGGCTATTAAAACATTGCAGGAAGCAGGTTTAGAACGCATTGGATTAACGGTGAAAGGCTGGCAGGATGGCGGTCTAAGTGGATACCAGAAGTCGGAATTATTTACAGATACAGTAATCGGTTCGTTCGACGATTTTAGCAGTGTGAAAGATACTTTGACAGAAGCAAAGGGAAGCTTGTTACTTTATTCCGACCCACTCCGGGCAACAGAGGTTCAGATTAACAGCCGTCAGGATGCAGGTATTACTCTTTCACAGAGTACAATCACTAAGACAGCAGTGGAAGAGACAGAGTTCCTTGGGGATGTGTGGTATCTTAAGACAGCGCTTGGAATGAGTTACTTTGCAGACCAGATGGATGTGCTTGCTGAGAATGGTTTGGATGCCGCAATCGATGGAGCAAACCTGTTATACGGTGAATATCTCGTAGATGAATTTGTATCCCGCGAGGAAACAAAAGCCCAGCTTAGCAAAACTTACGCTGATTTGGCAGAAGAGGGCGGTTTGACATTATTTAATCCAAACGATTATTTGCTGAAGTACACAAGCGTTTATAGAAATACTCCAGTATCAGGAAGTCAGGATCTTTATGAGACAGACTCTGTACCATTCTTGCAGATGGTGCTTTCTGGTAATATGACCATGGTTGCTCCGTATGCAAACGAAAGCTTTTATTCAAAGATTGACTTATTAAAATGCATTGAATACAATGTTTACCCTTCATATATTCTTACAGAAACAGATAATCTTGATTTGACACAGACTACAATTGATGATTTGAGTTCCACAAGATTTAACGACTGGCAGGAAACAATCAAAGAATCATACTTCTTTGTAAGTGAGGTTCTTCAAAATGTAGAAGGGCAGCAAATGACAAAGCATCAGAGAATTAACAGTACGATTTTTGCAATTACCTATGAGACAGGAACAGTCTATGTTAACTATGGAGATGCAGACTATACATTAGGAAATGGTACAGTTATTCCAGCAGAAAACGGCATGTTTGTGCCGTCAGTGTAAGGAGGGATTGACAGTGAAAAAAGCGAAATTAACACTGAAAAGCAGAGATGCACTGATTGGTACAGCCTTTATGCTTCCTTGGGTAATAGGTCTTTTGGCTTTCACAATGTTCCCACTCATATATTCTATCTGGCTAAGTCTTTGCCAGGTAGAGTTTAGTCCAAATGGTATTGTGACAGAATTTGTGGGACCTAAGTGGTACATAGAAGCATTTACAGCAGATGCGAAATTTATTACGGATATGATAAACACCATGAAATCAATAGTATTTACAATGCCGATGATTATCGTTGCTGCGATTATTCTGGCATTATTGTTAAATACTTCGATTAAAGGGCGGGCATTTTTCCGTGTACTTTATTTCTTCCCGGTAATTATCATCAGTGGTCCGGTTATGTCGAAGCTTATGAGCAATCAGGCTACAACCATTATCCATCCTGACCAGTATGCAATTTACACGGTTTTAGAAAATTTACCAGGTGTTTTATCAGTACCTCTTTGCTATATTTTTGATAATATTGTTACGATTTTATGGTATTCAGGTGTGCAGATGCTGATTATCCTTGCAGGACTTCAAAAGATTGGAGACCCAATCTATGAAGCGGCATCGATTGACGGTGCAAGCTCATGGCAGAAGTTCTGGAAAATCACATTGCCACACTTAAGACCGATGATTCTGGTATCGGCAGCGTACACCATTGTGGATTTGGCAGGTATGACAACAACGCCAATTCACAGTTTAATCATGAACAACATGATGAATACGGAAAAACCATACTCATATTCTTCAGCGTTGTCATGGCTGTACACAATTGCGGTATTGCTCTTATTGGCAATTGTATTCTTGATATTGAAGGAAAGGAGGAAGGAACGACATGTTCGGTAAAAAGTTTAAGGCAAAAGCACAGGCAGAAGGTAAGAATATTGTTTTGAATGCAGTAATTTATTTCCTGCTTATCTGTATCGGATTTGTTTATTTATATCCGTTCTTATACATGATTGTAACATCACTTATGACAACGGAAGACCTTATTAACCCTACGATTATGTGGGTTCCTACCAAACTGGATTTATCAAACTTTGAGATGGTATGGGGAGTACTTGATTACCCAACCAGCCTTTTGACAAGTATTATCTTTTCTGTGATTTGCGCACTTTTACAGACCATCTGCTGTGCACTCATGGGATATGCGCTGGCACGTTTTAATGTGCCATTCAAGAAGCTTTGGGTAGTGCTTTTAATCTTGACATTCATTATTCCGGCAGACGTGGTAATGATTCCAAGATACATTTTGTTCAACTCCTTTAAAATGATAGGCTCGCCACTTGCTATGATTATTCCGGCAGCCCTAGGGCAGGGGCTTAAGAGCTCCATCTTCGTCCTGATTTTCATGCAGGCCTTTTCGGCTGTTCCAAAATCGTTTGACGAAGCGGCTCAGCTTGATGGAGCAGGAAGAATCCGTGTATTCTTTAAGATAGCATTGCCTATGGCAGTACCTTCTATCGTGTTATGTATTATTTTCTCGTTAGTTTGGTACTGGAATGAAACAGCACAGACAGCAATGCTTGTAGGAAGCGATTTCCAGACACTTCCATTACAATTACAATCATTTGATGCGTTATTTGGCGCCAGCTTCTCAACAAGCTTCGGTGATGCGTCAAACCGATTAAATGAACGTTATCAATTCGCAGCAACGCTGCTTACAATTGTGCCATTAATGTTATTCTATTTAGTAATGCAGAAACAGTTCGTAAAAGGTATCGAGTCTGCGGGTATTACTGGAGAATAAAAAAGGAGACGTAAATGTTAGACTTGACTTTTTCTGTATTTGCAGATTTTCATTACAAAAAAGGAATGTACGCAGCAACAGTAGCAGATTTGGAGGCAATCTTAAAAAGAGCCTCTGATGAGAATGTGGATTTTATCATTCATGCAGGTGATTTTAGCAATGATTATGTTGGTTCACCAGAGGTGGTTAATCTCTATTTAGACAATCCTTACAAGCTTCCGGCTTATGGCATCTATGGAAACCATGAGCTGGAGAGCAGGGGTAATTCAATGGAGACAGTTAATAAGTTCCTTACCAATGATAAAAATGTAATTTGGGGCGGAGATTCTGTCGGTTATTATTATTTTGATAAGAACGGCTATCGAATTGTCTGTACAGATACCAATTATTCTTGGAATGAAAAGTTGCAGGTATGGGAACATAACAAAACAGCCAGCTGGGGTGAACCAGTTGGTAATAAAGTACCAAACAGCTTGGGACCAGTGCAGTTAGAATGGCTGGAACGGGTTCTTACAGACGCCGCAAAGCAGAAGAAGTCTTGCATCGTGCTAGGACATGCAAGCTTTACCGAAAGAGCGAAGGCTTCACCAGATACAGAAGCGGTTCTTAAGATTTTTCAAAAGGTAAATCAAATAGAAGAAAAGACGGTTATTCTCTGTATCAATGGACACTATCATACCAATCGTGTAGAGATGAAAGATGGAATCGTATATTTTGATGTAAACGCGGTTTTGAATGGTTCGTGGGAACTTAAGAAAGAACATCATTATACAAAAGAGCATACCTTTGTGTATGAGGAGTATGATAAAGAAGGGCGCAAAACTGGAGAGTGCGAAAGGAAGCTGACTGAGCTTTGGCAGTCGGTAAATACACATTATTTTGCGTCGCCGCTTGATGCAGTAGTGAAAATTTCTGACGAATGCATTGAAATCACAGGAAGTGAGACAACCTGGCGTTATGGTGTCGAACCAGAGAGCTATTATGATCCAGATATTATGCCTAAAATTTCCAGCGGGCGATTTTGTTTCGAAAAACGATAACATTTTACCAATTTTAAGGAAGAACGGATATTCCGTTCTTTCTTTGATTGTGGTATAATTAACAAAATATGTAATTTTCTAATATTACAGATGGAGGAAAGGTTAAAATGAAGGATTTAAAAAAATTACTAGAACAAATGACCTTAGAAGAAAAAATTGGACAACTTGGACAATACAATGCCAATTTGTTTATTCAGTCAGGAGCTGATATTACAGGACCGCTTACCCAGGCTGGTCTCTCAGAGGAAGATTTAAAACATGTAGGAAGTATTTTGAACTTTAAAAATGCAGAAGAAGTATGTACAATTCAAAAACGTCACTTAGAACAAGATAGAAATAAGATTCCAATGTGCTTTATGATGGATGTTATTCACGGTTATAGAACGATTTATCCGATTCCATTGGCACTGGGATGTTCTTTTGATACAGATATGGTAGCGGAATGTACGAGAATGGCTTCCAAAGAAGCGGCAGCATCAGGAATTCAGGTTACATTTACACCAATGGTTGACTATGTACGTGATGCCAGATGGGGACGTGTTATGGAGTCATGCGGTGAAGAACCATTATTAAACGGACTTATGGGAGCTGCCCAAATCAAGGCTTTCCAGGGAGATGGAATTGATAAGCCAGATAATCTTGCTACCTGTGTGAAGCATTTTGCTGCATATGGCGGTGCAGAAGCGGGAAGAGATTATAATACAGTGGAACTTTCAGAGCATACACTTCGCGAGTTCTATCTGCCAGCATACAAAGCATGTATTGATGCAGGCGTAGATATGCTGATGCCTTCATTTAATGTTTTGAATGGTGTTCCAGCCGTTGCGAACAGCTGGCTGATGAAGAAGATTCTGAAAGAAGAATGGGGCGCAGATGTGCTTGTTATCAGTGATTACAACGCAGTTGGAGAACTCTTGAAGCACGGAATCGTTGACAATATGAAGGATGCTGCAAAGCTTGCTTTTGACAATGGATGCCATATCGAAATGTGCTCAAGCGGTTATATCAAATACTTGAAAGAACTCATTGAAGAAGGCGTATTTACAGAAGCACAGGTTGATGAAGCTGTTATGAAGGTTCTCGAATTAAAAGACAGACTTGGACTGTTTGAAGACCCTTACCATGGAGCATCACCTGAAAAAGAAGCGGCTGCATGTCTGACTCCAGAAAACCGTGCACTCGTTCGTAAAGCAGCTGCAGAATGTGCAGTTTTGTTAAAGAACGATGGAATCCTTCCATTCTCAGAAGATGTGAAGAAGGTGGCTGTGATTGGACCATTTGCAGATAATCATGCAATCAAAGGCTTTTGGGCATGCCAGGGTAGAGATGAAGAGACCGTTACTGTAAAAGAAGGTATTGAAGCGGCCATTCCAAACGCAGAAGTAGTTGCTATAAAAGGCTGTGGAGACCAATGGGATGATTTAGACAAATCTGGTTTTGACAGAGCCGTTATGGCTGCAAAAGAAGCAGATATTGTTGTTCTTTGTCTTGGTGAACCACAAAACTACAGTGGTGAAGGAAACAGCCGTGGAGATATCGATTTACCAGGTGTTCAAAACGAACTTGCAGAAGAAGTAATGAAAGCAAATCCAAATACTGCAGCAGTTATCTTTACTGGTCGTCCACTTGCTATTACAAGACTTAGCAAAACTGTACCGGCAATCTTAAATATGTGGTTCCCAGGAACAGAGGGCGGAAGTGCTGCGGCTGATTTATTATTTGGAAAGATGAATCCAAGCGGTAAGCTTTCTATGACATTCCCGCAGGCAGTTGGTCAGTGTCCAATTTACTACAATCACCTGATGACAGGTAGACCAAAGGCTCCAGAAATGGATTTGATTCACAAGGGTTACGCATCAAATTACATTGGATGTGGAAACCTTCCTCTGTACTCATTTGGACATGGACTTTCATATTCAAATTTTGTTTATGAAGACCTTACTCTTTCACAAGATGCATTTACAGCAGATGAGAAAGTAACCGTAAAAATAACAATACATAATGACAGCGATGTGAAGGGAAAAGAGACAGTTATGCTTTATATGCGTGACCTTGTTGCATCCAATGCACGTCCAATACAGCAGCTCATTGCATTTGAGAAAGTAGAATTTGAAGCTGGCGAAAGAAAAACTATCGAATTTACCATCGAAGAGCCAATGCTTCGTTTCTGGAATAATGAACATAAATTTGTGTCAGAACCTGGCTTGTTCCATATTTCAACAGGTTATGCTGACCACTTAGTTCATACAAAGGAATTAGTTCTTAAATAAGACATTTTTTCAAAGTTTGGGAGGAAAAGTATGAGACACTACGAAAATCTACAGAAAACAAGTGAAAATAGATTGGCATCAAGAAGCTATTATATTCCGGCAGGCGTGTCGGAATATAAGCTCTTAAATGGCGAGTGGAATTTCGCTTATTTTGATAGAGATATTGATGTTCCAGAGAAAATTGAAAAATGGGATACCATTCCTGTGCCATCTTGTTGGCAGATTTTGGGATATGAGAATCCAAACTATGCAAACATTAACTATCCATATCCTTGTGACCCACCGTATGTGCCAGATGATAATCCTTGTGGTGTATATCAGCGTGAATTTGAGATTGAGAAGAAATGGGGAAAAGTTTACTTCATGTTTGAAGGCGTTTCTTCTTGTGCATATTTAACAATCAATGATAAATATGTTGGCTTCACACAAGGGAGTCACCTGCAGGCAGAATTTGATATTACAGATTATGTAGTAGAGGGAACAAATACGGTAACCGTAAAAGTACTCAAGTGGTGCTGTGGAAGCTATCTTGAGGACCAGGACTTCTTCCGTTTTAACGGTATTTTCCGCGACTGTTATATCCTTCAAAGACCAGAGAATCATTTGTATGATATTGAAATGATTCCAAACGATAAGACAATTGATATTAAAGTAGACAAAAACGCAAATATCAGCATCTATGAAGGGGATAAGCTTTTAGTAAATGCAGATGTGGAAGAAAAATATTCCTACACTGTAGAAAATCCAATTCTCTGGAATGCTGAGAAACCATTTCTTTATACAGTAGTTATTGAAAGAGATGGAGAAGTCATTACTTTAAAGGCAGGTCTTCGTAAGGTCGAGATTTCTTCAGAATTCGAGCTTTTAATCAATGGAGTTCCTGTGAAACTTCACGGTGTAAACCATCATGATACAAGTAAGGATCGTGGTTGGTGCCAGAGTGATGATGAGCTTCGTCATGATTTGAAACTGATGAAGGACTTAAATATCAACTGTGTAAGAACCTCACATTATCCACCAACACCGAAGTTCATGGAAATGTGTGATGAGATGGGCTTCTATGTGATTTGTGAAACAGATATCGAAACTCACGGGTTCCTTCGCAGACTTCCAAATGTTCCATATAATTTTGATGTTGAAAACAATATCTGGCCAGGTTCAAGTTTAGAGTGGAAAAAAGAACACATTGAACGCATGGAAAGAATGGTGGAATACTTTAAAAACAATGTCAGTGTTATTATGTGGTCAACAGGTAATGAAAGTGGCCATGGCTGTAACCATGTGGATATGATTCGCTGGACAAAGAAAAGAGATAATACAAGACTGGTTCACTGTGAAGATGCCTCTCGAAAAGGACAGAACCATAATCCAGACTTGTATTCAAGAATGTACATCTCATTAGAAGAATTAGAAAAAGCTGCATTAAGTAATGATTTCAATATGCCAGTATTCCAGTGCGAGTATTCTCATGCAATGGGAAATGGACCTGGAGATGTATACGACTACAATGAATTAGTAGATAAATATCCAAAACTCATCGGTGGCTGCATCTGGGAATGGGCAGACCATGTTGTTACAGTAGATGGTGTGCAAAAATACGGTGGAGATTTCGAGGGTGAAATGACACATGACGAAAACTTCTGCTGTGATGGTATGGTGTTTGCAGACCGTTCATTTAAGGCGGGCACATATGAAATAAAGGCAGCATATCAGCCAATTAGAACAAAGTATGAGGACGGTGTACTGTCAGTATACAACCGCCTTGACTTTACTAATCTGGATGAATATGAATTTACATACTGGATTGAAGCAGATGGTACAAAACTTGCTGAAAAGAATATTGCACTTTCTGCAGAACCTCATACATGGGTATCTGTAGAAGTGAAGCCTGATGAGGTTGAGTGCGAGCACGGAGCATATTTGAATGCTACGCTCAGCAAAAACGGCAAGGTTTATGGAACTGTACAGCATGAGATTCCATGTAATATAAAACCGGTTGAGGAAAAAGCTTTGGCTGTGCTTACAGAAGATAAATTAAATATTTATGCTTCTGGTAATAGATTTGCCTACACATTCTCAAAACACGATGGTGTATTTACGAGCATCACTGTAGATGGAGAAGAACAATTAGGTGGCAAAACAAAGATTTCTGCATTCCGTGCACCAATCGATAATGAAAGAAATGTGAAAGTATATTGGGCGTTTATCAATATCTGGCAGGGCGAAAATATTGACCGTGCATTTACAAAAGTGTATGATTGTCAGATTGAAGATGGAGTAATCGTGCTTCATGGTTCTTTGGCAGGTGTGTCAAGAATGCCACTTTTCAAATATACTTTGAAAGTTAGCATCTTTGAAGATGGAACGGTTGATTTCGATATGAAAGGCAATATTAGAGAGGATGCACATTGGCTTCAAAGACTTGGTTACGAATTCGAACTTCCAGTAAGCTCCAATGCTTTTACATATTACGGAAGAGGACCGATTGAAAGTTACTGCGATATGTGCCACTGGGCAACCGTTGGTATGTATGAAAGCACTGCCGAGGATGAATATGTAAATTACGTTTTCCCTCAGGAACATGGTAATCACAATGAAGTGAAGTTACTTCGCATTGGAAAACTAGAATTTACATCTGAAAAAGGAATGGAAATCAATGTATCAAAATACTCGACACAGGCTCTTTATAAAGCAATGCATACAGATGAACTTGTGGAAGATGGAAAGATTCATTTGAGAATTGATTACAAGAATTCAGGAGTGGGTTCAAATTCATGTGGACCAGCACTTGAGAAAAAATATCGCTTAGATGAAAAAGAAATCGAATTTGCTTTTTCGATAAGACCAATTAAATAATAGTATAATAAGTAAAATGATGTTGTCTCGTTATATGACACGGACAACATCATTTTTTATTTCGCCATTATTGACGAAATAACACTTAAAATTGTATAATAATAGACAGAAATGACGAATTATAATGAGGTGCAAATATGAAGATATATGGAATAGAAAGTAACGAGATTATTTTGAGAGAAATTGGTATAAGAATAAGAGACACTAGAATTGCAATAGCACTAACGCAAAAAGAGTTAGCGGAAAGAGCTGGGATTTCTCAGCGGACAGTGGAAAGAGTTGAAAACGGTGAAAATGTGAAAGTCGAAAATATTATTAACATATTACGTGCGATGCAGTTGCTACAGAATTTGGATAATCTGATTCCAGAACAGGTGATTCGGCCAACAGAATTGCTTGATGGAAGTAAAAAAAGAGTAAGAGCAACATCAAAGAAAAGACCAAATGTTACTATTGAATGGAAATGGGGAGATGAAGAATGATATCTGCAGAAGTATATTTATGGGGAACAAGAATTGGAGTTGTGGCACAAGAAAATGTAGCAAGTGTTCCCGTTTTTAATTATGATGACAGATTTTTACAGAGCGGTATTGAAGTTTCACCATTGACAATGCCACTGTCAAGAAGAGTATATTCATTTTCTAATCTAAATAAAGATTCGTTCCATGGTCTGCCAGGGTTACTTGCAGATTCATTGCCAGATAAATTTGGAACAAGAATGCCGTTTGTATCAGGAATCTAACAATTATCATTTTATGACAAGAAGATTTGATAGAGATATCACTACAGGCAAAAAAATTCATATGCAAACATTAGGTGCGTTGGCTCATTTCGATTATAATACACCAGGTGTGCATAGTTATGAGCAGGTTGCACAGATTATCTATCAATTAGGAATGGGACAGAAAGAAATAGAACAGTTATTTAGAAGAATGGTATTTAATGTACTGGCAAGAAATCAAGATGATCACGTCAAGAATATATCTTTTTTGATGGATACAAAAGGAATATGGAGTTTGGCACCAGCATATGATATTACATTTGCTTATGAACCTCAAAATTTCTGGTTAAGCAAACATCAAATGAGCATAAATGGAAAACTAGATTCCTTTACAAAAGAAGATATCCAAATGTGCGGAAAAAGGATGAATATCAGCAGGAAAAGAATTGAAAGTATAATAGAAGAAGTGAGGAGTGCCGTTTCTAAGTGGAACATGTATGCAGAGCAGGCAAAACTAGAGGAGAATTTAGCAAAGATAATTCAATCAAATTTTGTTGAGTTATAACTTGTTTTATTTTTAAGTATTTTAGTTTGATTTTTTGTATTTTAATAGAGGAAACGTTCTTGTAAAATAAGTACAACAATATAAAACTTGGAGGTACTTTATGGAGAAATGGGCTAGAGCGAATTACACCCCATGTCTTCCGCTGGGAGACAACCGTTCTTTGATAACCGGTTCAGAAGCTCATATTCAGCTTGCGCGCAAGGCTGCTGCAGAAGGAATTGTGTTACTGAAAAACAAGAACAATTTGCTGCCATTTGCGAAAGGCACGAAGGTTGCAATATTTGGTTGTGGGCAGATTGATTATGTAAAAGGTGGCGGCGGTTCGGGTGTTGTACACGCTTTATATACACGAAATATTTATCAGGGGTTAAAACTGAAAGCAGACCATGTTGAGGTATTTGATGCACTTTCGTTGTATTATCAGAATTATGTGGAAGAACAATATAAAAATGGGGCGAAGATTGGATTGTTTGAAGAGCCAGAGGTTCCAAATACTCTACTGTTGCAGGCAAAAGACTTCGCAAATACAGCAATCATTGTTATCAGACGTTATTCATCAGAGGCATCGGACAGAAAGAATGACGGAACAGATGATTATTTCTATCTGAGTGATGCAGAAAAAGCCATGTTAGAGGCAGTTACTGACAGTTTCGAGAATGTCGTAGTACTTTTGAATGTGGGTGCTATGATTGATACGACATGGTTTGCCTATAATGATGCTGTTTCCTCTGCTGTAATGTTGTGGCAAGGTGGAATGGAAGGTGGACTTGCTGCTGCGGATGTGTTAGTCGGCGAAGTGACTCCGTCAGGTAAACTTGTGGATACTTGTGCAAAGACATTTGATGATTATCCGTCCTCAGAAGGATTTCATGAGTCAGCAGATTACGTGAAATATACAGAAGATATTTTTGTTGGGTACCGTTATTTTGAAACAGTGCCGGGTAAGAAAGAATGTGTTGTATATCCATTTGGTTATGGATTATCTTACACAACATTTGCTTTATCTAAGGTGGCTGCATGTCAGAACGCAGACAGGATTATAGTTTCTGTTACTGTAACAAATACAGGAAGAATTTCGGGTAAAGAGGTTGTGCAAGTATATTTTAGTGCACCTTCTGGCAAATTAGATAAACCAGCCAGAGAACTTTGCGGATTTGCAAAAACAAAAGAACTTGTACCAGGTGAAAGTGAAGAACTTTATATATCTTTCGCAATAAATGATATGGCATCTTTAGATGACTGTGGTATGATTTCGAAATCTGCATATGTGCTTGAAAAGGGCGAATATCATATTTATGTTGGTACAGACATTCGTAGTGCGAAAGAAATCGACTATACATATGTGTTAGAGGTGGATACAATCATCGAGCAACTGCATCCATATATGACACCTGAGAGACTCGATAAGCGAATGAAGGCAGATGGCACTTATGAGATATTAGAATGTAAGCCTGTAGAGAGAGCAGTTTTTGATTGGGGTTACAAGTGTGCTGATAAACCAGAAAGAATGTACCGTCTAGTGGATGTTGCAGAGGGAAAAGCAGACTTAGACACCTTTATAGCACAACTTACAGATGAGGAACTTATACACTTGCTAGGTGGACAACCAAACCATGGAGTTGCAGGTACCTCTGGAATGGGAAGTTTAGAAAAATATGGAATCCCACCAGTCATGACAACTGATGGACCAGCCGGTGTCCGTGTGAATCCACGCAAAGGCGTGTATGCAACTGCATTTCCTGTAGCAACAGCATTGGCGTGTTCTTGGAACTTAGAACTTCTAGAAGAAATAGGAAGAGCAGGTGCGTTAGAAACCAAAGAAAATAATATGCAGATTTGGCTCACTCCAGCATTGAATATTCATAGAAGTCCTCTTTGTGGAAGAAACTTTGAGTATTATTCAGAAGATCCATTTTTATCTGGAAAAATGGCTGCTGCTATGGTAAACGGAATCCAATCTCAGAATATTGTTGCAGTTCCAAAACATTTTGCATGTAACAACAAGGAGACAAACCGCAAGAATTCCGATTCTATTGTATCAGAAAGAGCACTTCGTGAAATCTATCTAAAAGGTTTTGAAATCTGTGTAAAAGAAGCAAAACCGAAGATGATTATGACAGCATATAATCTTATCAATGGGGTACGTGCATCTGAAAATGCAGAAATGCTGGATGGAATTCTCCGAAGTGAATGGGGATACAAAGGCATGGTCACAACCGACTGGCTGACTCTAGGAGAACACTGGAAAGAAGCTAAGGCTGGAAATGATATCAAAATGCCGAGAGGAAATAACGATAATTTAAGAGAGGCACTGGAAGAGGGAACTCTTAGTCGTGAAGAACTCTGCGTTTGTGCAAAGAGAATCTTAGAAATGATTCTATGGTTAGAATAGAATATGTAATTAGTGAAAAATTCCTGGTAAATGTTACTGGGAATTTTTCTTATCCACGTTGTCCACAAAAAAATAAAATTATCCACAAAATAAAAGAGGAGATTATTTATTGCTAATGCTATAATATTTATACATCAATCAAGACATTAATTTATATTAGAATTATTCAAAAATGTCTATTTACGTTTCATCTAACGAAACGTGTCTGAATTTCGTGGCAGTTCTGCCAAAGAAACTCAAATTTGATGAACAATTTTACAAGTAATATGGTATACTATATTCAAACAAAGTTATTTTTTGCTTTCTTTGTTTGGTTATAGTACCAAGAAAGTGAGGAAAAATGACAGAGGAACTAAAAACACAATGGCATCCAGCGTTTTGTTCTGCGATGAAGCTGGAACTGATAGAAGATGGCGAGTATTTAGATTACCAAAGCGAATATAATTTAAATACAAAACCGCTTCAAATTGATTTGCTTGTTGTAAAGAAAATCAAGGAAATCGTAATCAAAAACGAAATTGGCAGGTTGTTTAAAAAACATAATATTATCGAATACAAATCGCCAAAAGATTCCATGAATGTAAACACGTTTCTACAAGTAATTGCTTATGCATGCCTTTACAAAATGTATGAAGAACATGTAGATGATATTAGATTGGATGACATTACGATTACATTGGTAAGAGAAGTAAAACCAGTAAAACTGTTTCGCTGGTTTAGAGAAAATGGGTATCAAGTCGATAAAAAATATGAAGGAATTTTTTATGTGATTAAAGAGGGGTGTTTTCCAACACAGATTATTGTATCAAAACTGCTTTCAAAAGAGAATCAAAAGTGGTTAACCCTATTGAGTAGTAGCTTGAGTCAAGAAGATGCTGAGAGAACAGTTACACAGTTAAATCATCTAGCACATGAAGTGAAAGAATTGTATGGTGATTCGATACTACAAGTTGCATTGAAGGAAAATGAAGAAATATTTGATAAATTAAAGGGGGATAAAGACATGTGTGAGGCTTTAAGGAAATTAATGGAACCAGAAATTAAAGAAGAGGTGCAAAAGGCGAAAAAAGATATGCTTTTGAATGCACTTAAAAATGGAAGTAGTGCGACGGAGGTTGCTAGAGTTATGGGGATTCCTTTGGTAGAAGTTGAAGCAGTTGAGAAGGAATTATTGCAGTTAGTATAGGCGCTAATTGAGGATATAATGATAAATTCATATTAGTAAGGTGAAAACACCGTGATATGTTGAATAAAACATATCACGGTGTTTTTGCGTTAGTTATTAATCTTCATGATACATATTTCGATAATCCTTCGGGCTGATTCCAAACTTCTTCTTGAAATTCATGGCAAAATGTGCAGGACTCTGGAATCCAACTGCATAACAAATTTGGTTAATAGGTTCACTTCCGGTTGATAGAAAATGAGCTGCCATCGTGAGCCTGTAGTGATTCAAGTACTGGTGAATCGTCATCCCTGTATAAGAATAGAAAAGTTTATTTACGTAATACGGATGATAATTTATCTGGGAAGCAATCTCTTCGTTGTTGATATCAGTAGCATAATTTTTATGAATATACGAAAGTATTCGTTCTGTTTTTTCGTCAGCAGAGTTTGAAAAAGCGTTGCTTGAACGAAGAATTTTACAGATGATTTTTTTCATAATAGAAGAACAGTATGCCTGGTGTCCAATCTTCAATTCTTGCTTTTCTGACACAATCTTATGTACATCTGAAAAAATAAATTCCGCATTCGGTATGTAAAGTACCTGATTCAATATTGGAAAATCTGTAAATTCAACATTTTCCAGAGGTTGAATTTTATGTTCAGATTCTTCTTTTTGCATTTTAAAAGCTACCGTTCGGTAGGTGAAATTCTGCGTGTAATCAAAATTAATCGGAATATACGAAATAAAATTATTGGTCTGTATTTGGTACATGGTTCCAGACTGAAATAAAAGAGCTGTGTCTTTGAAGACTGGATAAGTGGTGTGGTTAAACTCTACAGAACCCTCTCCCTTAGTAAAGTATATCAAACGGCAGTCTACACTGTATGCCTTTATATAAGAGTGTAGAAGTGAGAATTCTTTTGCTCTTCTAACAAATGGATTACATTGGTCTATTGTCATATTTTATACACTTTCTTTTTTTTATAGTTTAGTTTTATTTTTTGAATTGAGTATAGCATAGAGCATTTATATAATCAAGATATAAAGATGTTTGTTTTTGACTATTTTTTCACAAATTCAATTGAACAACTTAAAGATATAGTCTGAATGCACAAAAAAGATGTCAAAAAAGAAAAACGTGTTCCAGACTGTTTTTAAAGACTTTTTAAAGAAAGTATCAAAAAAAAACAAGTTGTTGGAAAAAATTGTAAAAAAACAAAAAAGTAAATGTAATGAAGGGAGGGAGGACAATATGAGGCATTATTACCGAGAAGGATGGTTATTAAAAAAATTACCAACCTATCAAGGAAATAATCAGATGTCAACAGAACTATACAATTGTGGTACATACGCCAAGTTATATGAAAATAACAACAGCAAGGACTGTATGATGCAAAGCATAACAGATACAACCTTGGAGGAATTTTTATATTATGTGGATATTTTAAAAGAAAACGGATATCAAGAGGAAAAACACCATTCTATCGAAAACAACTATTTTTATCGTTTGGTACAAAACGATAAAAGAGTATGTGCAAATTATTACGAGAATGAGAAGAAAGCATTGGTGGTTCTGGATGAAAATGAAGGCACAAGTCCAGAACAAATCTCTTATATATATGAGCCCAAACATGACGAGCAATCGGAAATTTATATGTTTGGCTTGAAAATGGATCCTAATGGTATGAATATCGCGCTGGAAGAAAACACGAGTGGTTTTGTCAATAATGGCGAATGCCTGGTTATCAAATGTGCAGATAATAGTCTTATCATTGTGGATGGTGGTGCAGAGTGCCAGATGAAACAGGAGGATCAAGAACGGTTTTCAAAGCTTTTACACAAGATTACTGGGAAAAGCGAAGAGGAAGTGCTTACCATTTCTGCGTGGTATATTACCCACACACACAATGATCATGTGATGGGACTTATGGCGCTTCTAAGCAGGAATCCAAGAAAGTACAACTTAGAACGAGTCATTTGTAACCTGCCAAATCCTGAAACTACGAATCAGGCAAGGGATTTGATGTTTCAGTATATCGCGGATTTTCTTCAGGAACATTTTCCAATGTGCCAGGAGATAAAGGTTCATACAGGCGACGTAATCCGTATAGCGGATAATACAATGACTGTTTTGTATACACATGAAGACCTGGCAGATGGCGATGGTACATTTCCAACCCGTGATTATAATGCGACAAGCACGGTGATTATGGTTGAGACACGGGCAGGAATGAAAATACTTGTAACAGGAGACATTACGGAGCGGGCGGAAGAGTCCTTGTGCAATCATTTTTCAGAAGCAACATTAAAGTGCGATATTCTGCAGCAACCGCATCACAATTTTAATAATAATGCTACTGTCTATGAATATGCCAATGCGCAGGTGATGCTGATGCTTCAGACTTCAGGTGGTCTTGTCAAGAATGAAGAAATGACAGCGCATTCGGATTTGGCAAAAAAATGGTGCAGCGAATGGTACTGTGGCGGTGATGAGACCGTGGGATTTACATACGAAGATGATAGAGCAAAGTTAATTTATCATACAAAAGATATTTATTAAAAAGGGAGGAAAAAGGATGAAAAAAGAAAAGAAAATCATAGTTCTAGTCTTTACTGTACTGCTTGCTTTGGCGGCAGTGGTTGGCGGACTCTGGTGGATGAAAAATGCCAAGGCTAGCTGGTATGACGTGAATGCAACAGAATTCACAATTACGACGGCAGACGAGTTATATGACCTGGCAGAACTTTCTGAAACTTATGATTTCAAAGGTCAGACCATTAAGCTTGGTGCTGACATTGTAGTAAACGAAGGGGATGCCGAGGAGTGGGTAGAAAAAGCTCCTAGACGCAGATGGCATCCGATTAGTGGATTTGCAGGAACCTTTGATGGACAGGGGCATTCCATTAGCGGTATTTACGGAGATGGTATCGTAACTAGTATGGGATTATTTACAGATACCAAGAAGAGCAGTGTAATCCGCGACTTCCAGTTGGTAAACAGTTACTTTAAAAATGGTAATGATAAAGGAACGGGAAGTATTATCGGATTTGGTGGAGGAACACTTGAGTCCGTGTATTCAGATGCAATCATTGAAGGAAGCGGTCAATATTTTGGCGGTTTAATTGGTAAGTTGACTGTAAAAGCAGAAAATAAGGTTAGCAATTGCTGGTTTGATGGAACCATAACCATGAGAGGAACAGAAAGCTCCTACATAGGTGGTCTTGTGGGTTCGATTGAAGTGGCAGATGCCATGAATTTGATTGAGCATAGTCTTAATACAGGTGATATTGTCAGTGAGGGAAATCGAGTTGGTGGTATTTTAGGAAGTGTGGCGAAAGGTGGATTCTTACGACTAGATGACAGTATGAGTTCGGGAATCGTTACTTATGGTGAAGAAGCAGTAAGTATTGGGTCTGTGATTGGTGAGGTTGATGACTCCTCATCTGCTTTTATCGCAGATACATACACAGTAAAAGAAATTAAAAAGGAAACCATTGGCACGGCAACGGGAAAATTAAATGGTAATGTTATTTCCAAGAAAGAAGAACTGCTTACAGGCTTTGGCGGTTATCAGTGGACGACATTGGATTTCGATAATTATTGGGCAGTAAAGTTGGATGATACTCCAGTTCTTATGAGCTTTGCAAAAGAATTGCCAAGTTTAGCAGGTATTACAAAGAAGGTTGATATGAGCTGGTATGACTCAAGCAAGAGTGAATTTGTAATCACGACTGCAGAACAGTTATATGGATTTTCATTTTTGTCTATTTCAGAAACTTTCAATGGGAAAACAATCAAGTTAGGTGCTGATATTACAGTTAACGAAGGCGATGCCAATGACTGGAGAGAAAATCCACCAATATACGATTGGTCACCAATTGGATGGCATGGCACAAATACAGGACAGCACTTTACAGGAACCTTTGATGGTCAAGGATATACCATCAGCGGTATCTATGTAAAAGGAGATGAAAATGAACAATATCTTGGTCTCTTTGGAGAAATATACCGTACAGGTACTTTGAAGAACTTGAAACTAACGAATAGTTATTTTGAAGGCACTAGAGATATTGCATATCAGGGAATTGTAGGAAGTATTGCAGGCAGAAATATCGGAACAATTGATACCGTGTACAGTGATGCTATTGTAGTTAACTCAGCAAAATACACGGGTGGACTTGTCGGTATGATAACTGGCGATGGTGAAAACTTAATTACAAACAGCTGGTATGATGGACAGCTTTATGCAACAACCAACTCCGGTGGTATTTTAGGCGGCGTGTATGGTAATAGAAAAAATATTACAGCAACCATGCAGCACTGTCTTAATACAGGAAAACTGATTATCAGCGACGATTCAACTCAGATTGGTGGACTCTGTGGTGTTGTTCAGCAGGGTGCGACACTCAATCTGACAGACAGCTTGAATACAGGAACAATTGAGGCGAATGATACAGTAACCAAGTATGGTTCTGTTATGGGCGCTGTGGCAGAAGATAAAGGTGGTGTCAGCCACGGAATCGCCAGCAGTGCTTATGGTATAAAAGAATTTTCGACAAAAACGATTGGCTATTTTAACGGAGCATGGACAGGACACTGTGCAAATGTGGATGTTGCTTCGATAAAAGGCTTTGGTGGTTATCAGTGGACGACACTTGATTTTGATAACTATTGGGCAATCAGAAAAAATGATACTCCGATTCTTGCAAGCTTTGCAGATAGCAGACCAAGTGTAAAAGGAATTGCAAGAATGGTGGATGTAAGCTGGTATGATGAGAATAAGAAAGAGTTCACAATTTCTACGGTTGCACAGCTTTATGGATTTGCACAGTTAACGAAGACTCTTAGTTTCGAAGGAAAAACCATTAAGCTTGGTGCTGACATTGCCGTAAATCAAGGAAATGCAGCCGACTGGGCAAAGAATCCGCCAGCAAATACATGGACTCCTATGGGTTATCAGGCTTCACGTGTAGGAGAACATTTTAAAGGAACCTTTGATGGTCAGGGACATACCATCAGCGGCATCTATGTAAAAGGCAATGCGGACGAAGAATACCTTGGTCTTTTTGGCGAAGTGTACCGTGGAGCGACTGTAAAGAATTTAAAACTTACAAACAGTTATATCGAAGGTAACAGAGATAGCAGCAAGCGCGGATGTGTAGGTAGTATTGCAGGTAGAGCGCTTGATATGACAATGGATTCCGTATACAGTGATGCAATCTTAGCAAACACTGCAAAAATGACGGGTGGTCTTGTAGGTATGATTACCGATGATGGAAACAGCAAGATTTCAAACAGCTGGTTTGCTGGAGAACTTCATTCAGCTAGCAATAGTGGTGGAATTATTGGAAGCATTTACGGTAACAAAAAGAAAATGTCTGTGACTATAGAAAACTGCCTAAACACAGGTACATTCCATATCAGCGATGGTGCCACTCAGATTGGTGGTTTCGTTGGTGTAGTGCAACAAAAAGGTGTTTTGAAGTTATCAGATAGCTTGAATGCAGGAACAATTGTCACTACAGGTAAAGTTAGTAAAATCGGAAATGCCATCGGTGCTGTAGCCAAAGATAGCGGTGGAATCAGTACTGCTTCATTAAATCAAGTATATGGCGTAAAGGAATTTTCGAAAAAAACTGTGGCTTATTGTAATGCAGAAAAGAGTGAGACGGAAATCTTCATATTAGATAGAGAATACTTTGAGGGATATGATGGATATCGCTATACACAATTAGATTTTGAAAATTACTGGGTAACTGAAAAAGTAGATGCAACTCCTGTACTTTCAAAGTTTGCAGGAAGCGACAAGGTTGATATGACTGGTGTTATCCGGGCAAACACAAGCTGGTATAAGAATGGTAATACAATCAATAATGCCAGCGACCTTTATGGATTTACATTACTTTCAAAAACCAATGATTTTGAAGGAGAGACCATAAAGCTTGGTTATAACATTACAATCAATAAGGGAAGTGCAGCTGACTGGGCAAAGAATCCACCAGTTAAAAATGAGTGGATGCCAATTGGCTACCAAGGAACAGAATCGCATTTTAAAGGTATCTTTGATGGTCAAGGTTATAGCATTAGTGGTATTTATACTAAGGGAGAAGTAGATGAATCATATATTGGTCTTTTCGGAGAAATTTATCGCGGTGCTACTGTAAGCAATTTGACAATTACGAACAGT
The DNA here is from genome assembly GCA_017465565.1 of Tyzzerella sp. Lineage (GTDB taxonomy): Bacteria > Bacillota > Clostridia > Lachnospirales > Lachnospiraceae > Faecalimonas. The sequence goes on along the minus strand of JAFTWA010000047.1, from coordinate 89,319 downwards.
TATTTTGAAGGTACTAGAGAAAGCAGTGCAAGAGGCTGTGTGGGAAGTCTTGCTGGTCGTGCACTTGATATGACAATTGATTCTGTATATAGTGATGCGATTGTAGTAAACAGCTCAAGAATGACTGGCGGATTAGTAGGTATGGTTACCGACGATGGTGACAGCAAGATTACAAACTGTTGGTTTGCTGGAGAACTCCATTCTACAACAAACACTGGTGGTATTCTTGGTGGTGTTTATGGCAATAAGAAAGAAATGTCTGTGACGATGGAACACTGTCTCAATACTGGGGACCTATATATCAGTGGTGGTGAAGCTGGTGCCAGCCAGATTGGTGGTTTCGTTGGTGTAGTACAACAGCTAGGTGTTTTATACTTGAACGACAGTTTAAATACAGGAACGATTAAAACTACAGGTGAGGTAGAGAAAATCGGAACCGCAATCGGAGCCGTTGCAAAGGATACAGGTGGTATCAGTGTTGCTGATTTAAATAAAGTATACGGCGCAAAAGAATTTGCTTCGAAAATGGTTGGCTACTCAAAAGGAGCAACTTTAACAGAAAACGAAACATCTGTATCTGATATGACTAGCCTTGCAGGATATTCAGGGCGTCGCTTGACAAAACTGAATTTTGAAAAGTTCTGGGTAATTCAGAATGAAAAAGCAACTCCTGTACTTGCTAGCTTTGTAGGAAAAGACAGCCTTGATATGTCGGTTGTAGTAAAACCAGATACAAGCTGGTATGAAGAACATAAGGAAGATAAAGAATTTACAATCAATAAAGCAGAAGAACTTTACGGATTGGCAGAACTTTCAAGAGACTATGATTTCAGTGGATGGACGATCAAACTTGGTCAAACAATTACATTGAATAATAAGACTGTAGAGCAAATGAAAGAAACGGCCCCTGCAAATGTATGGACACCAATTGGTCACTACGCAGATGGAACAGGAGAAGAATTCAAAGGAACCTTTGACGGTCAGAATTTTGCGATTAAAGGTATTTATGCCGTAACAAATGAAGCACAATACCTTGGTTTATTTGGAACGGTAGGTGCTGGCGGAACAGTACAAAACTTAGCAATTGAAGAAAGCTATTTCAAGAATATCAGCGGTCTTACTGATGGTGCTTATACAGGAAGTATCGCAGGTCTGCTTCATGGAAAGATTGATACGGTTAAGAGTACAGCCATTATTGAGAGCTCAAGCCAATACACAGGTGGTCTTGTAGGTGCAATTTTAGGTTCAGACGAATGTGTTGATAATGATGAAATTGAAGATTACACCGTTACAAACTCATGGTTTGCCGGAAAGGTAACAAGCAGTACACAAAAAGTAGCAGGAATCGTAGGTGGTATCAATGCCAAAGCGTTTGGTAAGGCCTTTGAAGCAACTATTTCACACTGTTTAAACAGCGGTACAATCTGCCTAACAGGTCAAAAACAAACGAATGTGCAGCAATATGGTGGTCTCTGTGGTCTCGTAGCTAACAAAGCAGAATTAGTTATGGAAGATAGTTTGAACGCAGGTGAACTCGAGTTGAAGCTGGGCGAGGGTATTAAAGAAAGTGGAAACAGCGGTTCAGTTATTGGCTTGGTATCAAGTGCAACTGCAAAATTAACAAATGCATATGGCTATGCAGAAGAAGGCAAATGGTATAATCAGGCTCTTAAGAATTCAAAGTCAACAGTTACAGGTCATGAGGATGCGGAAAAGACCATGAACGAATTGACAGGTAAGAATGCATACCTAAACATGAATTTAGATTTCTGTCTCAATGAGGCTGACTCAACTGGTTATTGGATTGTGACAGATGGTACGCCTATTCTTAGAAGCTTTAAAGGTAATGTGATTGCAATGGATCTCACAGCACTCACAGATGCAAGAACTGTTTGGTATGATGCAAAGAACACAGATAATGAATATACAATCTACACAGTGGCAGATTTATATGGATTGTCAGAACTTTCTGCAACAAATGACTTCAAGAATGAGACCATTATTTTAGGTGCAGATATTACTTTAAATGAAGGTCTGTATTCAAAGATTGATAACAACCAATTAACGGGATTGAATGAATGGGTTCCGATTGGAGATAACGATTTTGATGCTGATGACGCAAACGATAGAAAACAATTTTTAGGAACATTTGATGGTGACAGTCATACAATCAGTGGTCTTTATGCAACTGTTACTACCAGTGATAGTGCACAGCAATATCTTGGTCTGTTTGGAACTATAGGAAAAGGTGGAACGGTACAAGACTTGAAGATTACAGAAAGTTATTTCAAAAATACTGCCGGAGCAAAAGAAGGTGCATTTACAGGAAGTGTAACAGGATTGCTTTATGGAACTTTGGATACTGTTAAGAGTGATGCGAAACTCTACAGTACAAGTCAGTATACAGGAGGACTTGTAGGTACAATGCGTGGCTCAGGAGACGGCGGAGATTACACGATTATTAACTGTTGGTTTGTCGGAGAACTGAATATTAACTCGCAAAAGGCAGCAGGTCTTGTTGGTGGTATTAATGGTAAAGATGTAAACGAAAATGCACATGAAATGAATGTAACTATTTCAAACTGTTTAAGCAGTGGCGCAACAAACATATTTGCAGGAACTAGCACATCACAAAATGGTGGACTCATTGGAGCCGTGTTGTACAAAGCAAAATTGAATCTATCGAATTGCTTATATACAGGAACACTTACTATAGCAAGTGGTGCGTCAAGTAGTACTTCAGGCTCTGTGATTGGATTGCTACAAGGCTCGGTAGAAGACGGAACTTATGCTGAACTAACCAGTGTATATGTGAATAGTGAATGGAGTAGAGCAATTGCAAAAATCTATCAGGCAGAAGCTAAAGTTGAAGATTATGAAGTTGTAGTAACTGGTGGTAAAAAGCAGGCTAGTCCCGATAATCTAAATACGATAGACAGTTATATAGAAAAAACTGCTACCGAACTGACAGGAGACAATGCGAAGAACTTAAATCTCGAATTCTATGACAGTACAGTAAATAAAGCTGGATATTGGGTTGTGCTTGATTCGAATTCAACACCGGTGCTTTGTGAATTTGCGGGCTATCAGAGAGCAGAAGCAACGCCTGTTGCAGCAGATACGAGTTGGTATGAAACACATAAAGAAGATAAAACAGTTACAATCAGTAGTGCGGCAGAACTTTATGGATTGTCAGAACTTTCAAAAGAGAATGATTTTAGCGGTTGGACAATTAAACTGGGTGCCGATATCACTTTAAACAATAAAACGGCTGAACAGATGGCGGCGAAAAAGCCTCTCAATGTATGGACGCCAATTGGATATTATGACATGACGGAAGATGCAGAAGAGAGAAAAGAATTTAGAGGAACTTTCGATGGCGATGGTCATGTGATCAGTGGTATTTATGTGTCAACTGATAAGCAGTGGAGAGTAGGTCTTTTTGGAACCGTAGGTGCAGGCGGAGTAGTGAAAAATTTAGAGATTAAGGAAAGTTATTTTAATAATTCTTATCCTTATACTAAGAATTATGATGCTTACTTAGGAAGTGTAACGGGTGTGCTTCATGGAACATTGAACACAATTTATAGTAATGCAAGCATTTACAGTAATAGCCAATACAATGGTGGAATTGTAGGTGGAATTATCGGTTCTACAGAGTGCGACGAAGATGATTATACAATTAAGAACTGTTGGTTTGATGGCACAATAACAAGTGGACAACAAAAAACAGCAGGAATTGTGGGTGGAATTAATGACACAACTTCTGCCGGAAATATTATAGTTCAAATTTCTCATTGCTTAAATAGTGCGGATATTGTGGCTACAGCTAATAAACAACAGCAGATTGGTGGTCTTTGTGGTGTTCTTGCAAACGGTGCAGAATTAATCATAGAAGATAGTTTGAATGTGGGCAAGAGTATTTTGCAAGGAACAGGGGCAAGTGGAAATACTGCTTCTATCATTGGATTAATCACGAATGCCACTGCAACACTGACAAATGTATATGGATGTATAGGCGATGCAGATGAAACGATTTGGTACAACCAAGCAGTGAAAGTTTCAACTGCGAAAGGGAATACGGCTAGTTTGACTATTAATAACGTTACTACAAAAGATGTAGACACGATAAACAGTTATGCAGGCAGAACCATGGAACAACTGACAGGATTAACTGATGAAGATAAGAAAGACTTGCTACTTGATTTCTATAGCACTTCCAACACAACAGGAAAATGGGATTTAAATAACGGCCAGCCTGTACTTTATGACTTTAAGAAATATCTCTGGACTGTAGAGACAGAGTAAATGATCTATTGTGGTGGCGGGAGTACCCGCCACTGTGGATGCAACTACGGAAAGGGATTGTATATGATGAAAAAAGAAAAAAAAATAGGGAAAATAACGCTACTAGCGATTCTCCTGTTACTGTGCCTGAACATAGCCACATTGACATCATGCGGAAATAGTAAGGAACTTGTTCTCTTCGAGGAAGAAGCCTATAACTATACGCTTGTTTATGGTTCAGATAGAGCAGATTGGGAAAATTCAGCTATTGTAGAAATCTATGAAAGCTTAACAAAAGAGTGTGGTATTGAACCAGAATTGTTAGCCGACACAGAACTGGAAGATTCGGGAGAAACCAAACAGATTTTGGTTGGTTCCACTAATCGTCCTGAGAGTGCTTTGCCTGAATTGGATGCAGACGATTGCTATTGGTGTGTGAAAATTGATGGTGACACAATCATAGTTAATGGATCTAATGAGTATATGTTAGGACTCGCCGTAGACCATTTTATGGAAAATTGGGCCGATGGAGATGTGGAAGGCCAAGTAGTACTTGCTTCTGATGTAACAAAAGAAGTAACCAAGGTTGACTATTATCGCGAAGGTTGGTTGTTAAAAACCATACCGGCTTACCCAGGAGATAATGACTTAGCAACGGTACTCTATAACGACGGTTCTTTTGTAAAAAAATACGGCAATATGAACAGCTCAAACAGTATGATGCAGAGTGTGACATCCACAACTGCAGAGGACGTATCGAAATATGTGGCCGCATTAAAAACAAATAAATATGCAGAAGAAAGTCATACGACGATTGAAAATAATGAATTTTATCGTTTTACAAAGGACGACCAAAGAGTTTATGTCAATTACTATGGAAACGAAGGAAGAGCATTAGTAGTTCTGGATGAACAAAAAGGTGTTAGTACAGCAGAAGCTTCTTATACTTATGAACCAAAAGCAGGAGAGCGGGCAGAAATTTATATGTTTGGGCTTAAGATGGACCCGAATGGAGTAAATATTTCGACGAATACTAGTGGTTTCGTAAATAACGGAGAAAACATCATCATCAAATGTGCAGATAATAGCATCATTCTTATTGATGGTGGTGATGATGAGCAGATGTCAGCAGCTGACCAGGAACGTTTCTTTAATCTACTACATAAGATTACAGGAACAAGTGAAAACGAGAAAATTACCATTTCAGCATGGTGTATCTCGCATCTTCATAGTGACCACGTATCTGGCTTAAAGGCGATTCTGGCTGCCAATGCAGACAAAGTGAACATCGAGCGTGTGATTTGCAACATGCCGGACCCAACTACCGTTTATCAGGAGAATGATTTGTTATTTTCAGAAACCGCAGGTGCTATTTTAGGTAATTTCCCGAATTGCCAGGATATTAAGGTTCACACAGGAGATGTGATTCAGTTAGCAGATGTAACACTTACAGTTGTGTTTACACATGAAGACCTTACAGATTCAAAGGGTACGTTTACTTCAACGGACTTTAATGATACGAGTACGGTTTATAAGGTGGAAACCGCATCTGGAATGACGATGCTGCTTGGTGGAGATATGAACGTGAAAGCTGAGGCTGTAATGTGTACAAATTTCACAACTGCAACCTTGAAGAGCGATATTCTTCAACAGCCACATCATAACTTCAATGACAACACTACTATTTACGAATATGCGAATGCTCAGATAATGTTGTTTACGCAGTCATTGGGCGGACTTACCAGGGATGATGGTATGACAAAACGTTCAACATTGGCAAAACAATGGTGTGATGAATGGTACTGTGGTGGAACTGAAACAGTTGGTTTTGCTTATGAAAATGGAAAGGCAAAACTTATTTATCAGACAAAAGATATTTACAATTAATGTATAACGACAGAAAGGGAGTAATTCCATGAAAAAGATAGGAAAAGCAACAGGCAAGGCGGCTGAAAAAAAACAGAATACCCTGCTTATGGAAATTTGGAAAGCAAAATATATATATCTGCTTTTGATTCCGTTTGTTATATGGCTAATTATGTTCTCGTATGTTCCGATGGCCGGTGTAGTGCTGGCGTTCAAGGAATTTAATGCGATTGATGGAATGTTCGGAAGTCCTTGGGTTGGCCTCAAGCATTTCGAAAGAATTTTCTCAACTCCTGCGGCAGTGAAGTCAATCATAACAACAATTACATTAAGCTTCCAGCGTATTTTGTTTGAATTTCCAGCGCCAATTATTTTGGCGATTATTACTACTGAAATGCGTGGAAAGAAGATTAAAAAGGTATTCCAGACCGTTCTTACTTTCCCACATTTCCTTTCGTGGATCACAGTGTCTGCGATTTTAGTATCCATCTTTTCAGAAGCAGGAGCCTTAAACTCAGTGCTGACTGCTTTGGGATTGGATACAATACCATTTTTATCAGATGGACCACTCTTTAAAGCAATGCTTTTCATTACCCATAACTGGAAGGAAATGGGATGGGCATCGATTATTTATATGGCTACTATCAGTACCATTGACCCAGGATTATATGAAGCGGCGGAAATTGATGGTGCGTCAAGATTGAAACAGATATGGCATGTTACCATCCCAGCACTTTTACCGTTAATCTCTATGAGATTAATTATGAAGGTGGGTGGCGTTATGAATGCAGGTTTCTCACAAATTTTCAATATGAGAAATGCTGTTGTAGCAGATTCTGTACAGATTCTGGATGCATACATATATGATATTACATTCCGTTCTATTCCAAACTACGGATTCTCAACGGCAGTTGGTCTCTTTAAGAGTATCATCAACTTTATGCTGTTGATGCTTGCAAATCAGCTCGTTGGTAAGATGACTGGTGAAAAGATGTGGAGCTTTGAAAAACGTAATAAGAAAAAGGGGGTGAAGTAGGATGAAGAAGTTGAAAAGAAAAAGAAAGAAATTTTCGAAACTGGATATTGCTGTTTCTATAATTATGACTTTTCTTGTAGTAGTAATTATCATTCCTTTCTGGAATGCAATTGTAATTTCTTTTTCAACCAATGAGGCCTATATTAACAACCGTTTTTCGCTTTGGCCAAGTGAATTTACACTTGGTAATTACGTTGCCATATTGAGCCGGGGAAAAGGTTTGCTTACTGCTTACGGAAATACCATATGGGTTTCCTTTATCGGTACCTTAGGAGGTATGGTTGTAATGACCTGTGCAGCTTATGGGTTTTCGAGAAGATTTCCAGGAAGACGTGTACTGTTTATGATTAGTATTTTCAGTATGTATTTTGGCGGTGGTGTAGTACCTACTTATTTGAATCTGAAAAACTTAAATCTTTTAAATACCTTTACAGGTGTTATTATGCTGACCTTGGTGTCTGTCAGTCACATCATCCTGCTGATGAAGGGCTTTGAGGCTGTGCCAAAGGAACTGGAAGAGGCGGCAATGATTGATGGTGCAAACGATTTGGATATCTTTAGAATTGTAATGATTCCGCTCAACAAACCAACACTTGCAACCATTACACTGTTTACCTTTGTAAGCTTGTGGAATGACTGGTACTGGCCAATGCTGACTTTGACAGACAATAACAAATTGTTGTTGCAGGTATATGTGCGTAACATTATTAAAGCGGCAGACTCTATGACAACTGGTCTTGCTGCCAGCGATAGTGCCATCAATATGTCCTTCTCCATGGGAATTCAGATGGCAACCATTCTTGTAGTTATTGTACCGGTTATGTGTATTTATCCTTTTGTACAAAAACATTTTGTAAAAGGTATGTATGTAGGTTCAGTTAAAATGTAAATGCATTTTGAAAGGAGAAAAAGTATGAAGAAAAATTTAGTAAAAAGACTTTTAGCAGGTGCACTTGCTCTCTGTATGGCAGTGGGACTTGCAGGCTGTGGCGGAGATGACAGCGGTAAATCTGGCGGCTCAGGAACTTCTGGAGATTATAGCGAAACAGTTTCCTTTTCTGCTACTAGCTGGTACAGCATGTATATGGCAGATGCAGGCTATGATTTAGAGAGCGAGGCTTATACACAATGGGTAATGGATAAATTTAATGTGGAAATCGATGCATGGTCTCTTCCATCATCCAATGCTTTAGCAACCACACGTCTCTGGTTAAATGGTTCTAATGTGCCAGATATGTTTATCGTACCTTATGGTATGCCTGTTACAGAACTTCGCCAGTATATGAATCTTGGAATGTTACAGCCACTTCCAGAAGACTGGAAAGAAAAATGGCCAAACATTGCAGACATGGTTGCAGCAACTGGTTATGAAGGGGTAGTAGAAATGAATGGACGTACTTATGCGATTCCACATGCTACATTCTACAACTTTACAGATATCGATCCATTGCCAAGACATAAATCAATTCATTTCAGAAAAGACTGGGCAGAACAGGTTGGAATGAGCGACCTTGGAGCAAATGGAACGATTAAAGTTTCTGAACTCAAGGAATATATCCAGAAGGTTTCAGATGCAGGTCTTTGTTCAAAACCATGTCTTGCAGGTACTGTAAGCGGTGCATTAGAAGTCTTTAAGCTTTCAGCAGGTATCGATGGTACCAGTGATTTTACAAAAACAGACAGCGGTTATGTATGGACCCCTGCAACAGATGAATACATTGATTTAATTGAAATGCTTCAAGAATGGTACAAGGGAGGTTTACTTGACCCTGATGCATATGTTACAGACGTAGAAACAGCATTTGAAGAATATAAGAATGGTCTTTCTCCAGCTATTTACTATTCAGGTGGTGTAGGAAACTATCAGGATATGTTAAGCGATGTATTAAAGCGTAATGGTTATTCGCCAAATAACACAGAAGAACGCGAAAAACTTTATGATGCTTATGGTATCGCAGCGGTTGCAGCAGAAGACGGAACTGTATACTCAGATGCTACAGATAACTATTACACAATGACTGGTTTTAGTCCAAAGTGTGATGAAGCAACAATGGTTCGTATCCTTGATATGATTGACTACTTCTGTACAAAGGAAGGACAGGTTGGTGTAACTCAAGGTATCCCAGGAGAAGATTGGGAATTTGCAGAAGATGGCAGTGTTAAGATTTTGAATGAAGAACTGGCAAGTGGTGAATATGAACCATCTCCTTCGAAGTTCTTTAATGTATGGGGAACTGCTGGTGATGACGTGGCTTATGTTCCAGGAATTGCAGGAAGATATTTGACAGAACAAGAAATGGTACTTGATATCTATGAAGTGAAATCTAATGGAACTATTTTCCCAATTGATATGGATTATGTGATACTTGATACAGACGCGAAGAAGAACTACAGTATCGCGGTTACCAGCCAGGTGACAAAGCTTGTTATCAGCTCTAATAACATTGAAAAGGACTGGAAGGCTTTTGTGGATGAATATAGCACCATTTGGCAACCTGTTTTAGATGACTTGAATAAATAATAGACAGAAATATTTGGAGGAATGAATAATGAAGAAATTACGAATAGCACTGATTGGTTTGTCTCACGTTCACATTGCACAATTGACTCGTGACTTTTTAAACTATCCAGAAGAGGTAGAAGTGGTTGGTGCAGCAGATGTGCCACCTTATACGGTGAATGAATCGGAGATAGGAAATCGTATGAAGTTTCTTGCTAAGCGAGAAATTCCGATTTGGGAAGATTATAAGGAATTATTAAAGCAGGATATTGATATTGCTATCGTTTGTACTGTAATTAATTCTTATCCAGAGATTGTAGAAGAGACTATGGCGATGAATATCCATACTATCGTAGAAAAACCAATGGCACTTACGATGGAAAATGCAAGACGTATGTATCGTGCTTATAAGGCCAGCAAAGCTCAGTTAATCATTAACTGGCCTGTAGCTTGGTATCCAACCTTCCGTAAGGTGAAGGAATTGGTTGACGCAGGTGTTGCTGGTGAAGTATATCGTGTACAGTACCGCAGTCCTGCTACATATGGACCATTTAGTCAAAAGGTAATGGACCCAGCTGATTTGGCACAGAGCTGGTGGTATAAGAGTGAACTTGGTGGTGGCTCTTTATCAGACTATGCAGGCTATGGCTGCCTTCTTACAACATGGATTAGTGGACAGACAGCCAAAAGAGTGAGTGGCTTTAAAAAGAATTTTAAAAACCCATTTTCCGACATTGAGGACTATTCAGTCCTTTCCATTGACTTTGGAAGCTGTCTGGGGTTAGTAGAGGGTTCATGGTCAACACTCAGCAACGGTGAAATTCCAACTGGTCCTGTAGTATATGGAAGCAAAGCAGTTATCGTAGCAGACCGTTTTGACCCTGCAGTTAAGGTTTATACGGATTTTATTCCTTATCAGCCATCTCCAAAGCCAAATGTGGAATATATGACAGAGGAATGTCCAGACAAGCTTGCACGCAATATTCTTGATTTCATCAAAGAAGGCGCAGAGCTTTGTGAACTCGTAACTCCAGAATTCAATATGAAGGTTATGGCAGCCTACGATGCAGGTATTCGTTCTTGCGCAAGCGGACAGATTGAAACATGTGCAGACCCATTCCAATTCTAGCGGAGGATATGGACATGGAAAAATTTGACATTATATTATTGCTCGGTCACAGGTTATATGATGATGCCTCGCCAGATGCGACAACCATCGGACGTGTGGACAAAGCGGCAGAACTGTGGAAAAATGGCATCGCACCGATTATTGTAGCTTCTGGTTATCAAGGCTACAACGAAAAACATGACAGAGCGCAGGCTGATGTAATGGCGGAACTTCTCATTGAAAGGGGAGTTCCAAACGAAGCCATTATCAGAGAAGATAAATCAAAAACAACTGTTTTAAATGTGGAAGAGACCATAAAAATACATGGTAACAACGACTTCACAGCAGCCGTTGTTACCACTGACTGGCATATGCCCCGTGCGCTCTTAATCTGCAAAAAGCAGGGAGTTGAAGCGAAAGGCTTTCCAGTAGAAGGACCTCATGACAGAGAGTGGCATGCGAGAACGAGATTAGAAAAGATTTATACTTTTGAAACCCATATTGGCTGGGTGAACATACACAGGCCAGCCTGGGTGAATCCGATTCGTACATGGATTACAAAGCGCGACAAGGCCATTGCAAATGAAGGGTTTACAAAGTATAATGCCGCGCTTCAAAAGTAGCTTTAGGAGGAGAGAAAAGTGAAGGTAACAGACGTTAAATGTTTTTCCGTAGATTGCTTTCGTACGAACTGGGTGTTTGTAAAGGTTTATACCGATGAAGGCATTGATGGAGTAGGCGAAGCAACTCTGGAATATAAAGAAAAGGCGCTCTGGGGTGCTGTAGAACATATCAAAGAATATCTGGTTGGGAAGAATCCTCTGGATATTGAAAAGCACTGGCATGCGATTTACCGCGATGCTTACTGGAGAGGCGGTCCAGTTCTGATGTCAGCCCTTTCCGCAGTGGAGATGGCATTATGGGATATCTTAGGAAAAAGTCTCAATGTGCCAGTTTATCAATTGTTAGGCGGAAAGGTGAACGACAAGGTTCGTATCTATGTAAACGGCTGGTTTGCCGGTGCGAAAGAGCCAGAAGAGTTCGGCGCAAAAGCAAAAGAAGCCGTAAAACGTGGGGTAACAGCCATGAAGTGGGACCCGTTTGGAAAGAATTATTTGAATATTTCCAATGCAGAGCTTGATAAGGCGCTTCGAAACGTGGCGGCAGTGCGTGAAGCTGTTGGAGATAAAGTGGATTTATTGATTGAAGGGCACGGCAGATTCAACATTCCAACAGGCATCAAGATTGCAAAGGAATTAGAGCAGTTCAAGCCAATGTTCTTTGAAGAGCCGGTGCCGCCAGACAATCTGGATGCATTGAAGGCAGTGCGTGACAAATCGCCAGTTGCTATCTCAGCAGGTGAGAGACTTTATACCCGCTGGGATTATAAGAGAATGTTTGACCTTATGGCAGCTGATTACATACAGCCAGATATCTCTCACGCGGGCGGTATCATGGAACTCAAGAAGATTGCAGCGGAGGCAGAGTGCAGATATATTCCGTTTGCGCCACATAATCCATCAGGACCAGTGGCAAATGCAGCCACACTTCATCTTGCAGCAACCTGTCCAAACTTTGAAATTCTGGAAATCATGTACTCAGATGTGGAATGGAGAAAAGACGTTACTAATGAATCGTTAGAGTATAAAGATGGCTATATGACAATCCCTGACAAGCCAGGTCTTGGTATCGAGATTAATGAAAAAGAGTGCTTGAAGCACCCATATCAGGTACACACACTTCGCCATTACACAGGCGCTTTAACCGATATTAGACCAGCGAAATCAGAATTTTATTTCTAAGGAGGAAACGTGATGAGTAGAGCAGTATTTGTAACAGGCGGAACTGTTGGCAGTGGATACGCGATTGCTGAGCGTTTCGCCAAAGAAGGATATAGCGTAGTAATTACAAGCAGAGACGGAGACCGTGCGGAAAAAGCAGCAAAGGAAATCTCTGAAAAATATAATGTTGTTGGAAAAGGGTATGCCCTTGATATTCGTAACGAGCAGAGAGTCATTGATATTTTCAATAATATTGATGCCAGCGGGCTTTTTGTAGAAACAGTGTGTCTCAATTCTGCTGACATGGGATTTGGCAATGACCCTGCAAAAGGAATGCCATTCTTTGATGTACCTTTAGAAGAATTCCAGCGTGTCTTTGAGACAAACTTAGTGTGGAACTTTACAATCGTGCGTCAGGCAGCTCTGAGAATGAGAGAGAAACATAAAGGTGCCATTGTATTTATTGGCTCTAATACCGCATATCGTGCGATTCCAAACAGAAGTGCTTACTGTGCTTCAAAGGGCGGTATCAATGCAATGTCAAAAGCATTTGCCATTGATTTGGGTCCTTATGGAATCCGAAGCAACGTGGTGCTTCCAGGAACGATAAAGACACAGAGATGGCATGATATGGGTTCCAAACAGATTGTAAATGGTGAGTTAACTCCAATTGGCGACATTTCTGATTTTGAAGATATCGCTAACGCAGCCTGGTATCTGGGAAGTGATGAGTCAAAGAATGTGACTGGAACTGAACTGATCGTGGATGGAGGTATGAGCAGTCAGCTTTATCCACAAATTTTGAATGTATTAAAGAGGGAAAGACAAGAATGTACGACTATTTAATTTACGATTTTGACGGTACGCTTTCGGATACCTATCCTATTTTTACAGAGGCGTTCCTCAAAATGATGGAAAAATACGGTATTCCACAGGATTACGATACAGTCTATGGGTTTTTAAAACAGTCAGTAGGTGCAGCGATTAGTAACTATGATTTTCCAATGTCTAAGAAAGAGGCAAGGGCAGAATTTGAAGAAATTTATCAGCCAATCGCAGTGGAAAAACAGAATCTATTTCCTGAATCAGAAGAAATTTTAAGATTTGGTTTGAGCAAGAATAAAAAAAATTATGTTTATACTCATTCAGGACTCTGGGTATATGCTTTGCTGAACCGTATGGGAATCCGCGATTGTTTTGATTTTGTATTAGACAGCACTTACGATTTCCCACGCAAGCCTGACCCGACAGCCCTGAATTTCATGATTGAAAAATGCGGCATTGACAAGTCAAAAGCCCTTATGATTGGTGACCGCGATCTGGATATTGAAGTGGCTCATGCTGCCGGAATTCACGCTTGTCTAATTGATACTGACAATTTTTATCCTGATTTAAAATCAGAATATCGAATTAAAACACTTAGTGAGTTGAAAGAGATAATTTAAATAGAATGATAAATTAAAGGAGAAGTCCAATGAACAAAGTATGTATTATCGGATGTGGAATGATTGCACAGAGCGCACATATTCCGGCATATAAACACTGGTCGGACGATTTTGAAATTGTTGCAGTATGTGACGCGTTTGAAGCATCAGCAAAGAAGGTTGCAGAGGAACATGATATTCCAAATTATTATTCTAATGCAGAAGAAATGCTGAAGGAAATGAAGCCAGACGTAGTGTCTATCTGTACACCAAATATGATGCATAAGGAGTTTGCGATGTTGGCACTTTCTTATGGTGCAAACGTTCTCTGTGAAAAACCTCTTGCATTTTCTTATGCAGATGCATGTGAAATGTTTGCCTATGCAGAAAAGCAGGGGAAGATGCTGATGGCATGCCAGAGCATCCGTTTCCTGCCTGAAAGACTTGCTGCCAAGAAATTGGTTGATGAGGGGAAAGTTGGAGATGTATATTATGCAGAACTTTCTAGAATTCGCCGCAGAGGTATTCCAACATGGGGCAAATTCCACCTCAAAGAATATAGTGGCGGCGGAGCACTGATTGATATTGGTGTTCACGGTTTTGACAGCGTTTTATGGCTTATGGGAAATCCAAAGCCTCGCAGCGTCATTGCAAGCATGAGCAAGATTCATGCAGATGAAATTGGTTCGGCAAAAAGCTCTGGTGCATTTAAAGATAATGTGGACACATCTAATTTCAATCCAGATGAGATGAATGTGGAATCTTTTGCACAGGGACAGGTTACCTTTGAAAATGGTGCGTCGCTTAGCTTTAAGATTTCTTGGGCAGCGAACCTAAAAGAAGAAAACAATATTGTACTTGCAGGTAAAGCTTGTGGCATAGATATGGAGAACAAAAAGATTTACGCAGGTGCAGAGGATATATTTGATTTGGAAGTAGGACCAAGTGGCTTCGAAGATGAACCGTTCTACGGACATTTCTGTTTGATAAAAAATGTAGCAGAAGTATTGAGTGGAAAAGCGGAAGCTTTTGTAAAGCCTCAGGAAACCATCAACACAACCGCTATTTTAGAAGCAGCATATTTGTCAGCTGCTGAAAACCGAGAAGTTATGATTGAGGAACTTCTTTAATATAATTTTTAAATCCAAAGGAGAGAAAACAATGAAAAAGACATGGAAAGTAGCAGTCATCGGATGTGGATTCTTCTCACGAGTTCAATATTTTCCATATATCCGAAAAGAAGCAAATGCAGACATCGTAGCAGTAGTAGACCCAGTGGAAGAAAGTGCAAAAAAGGCATGTCAGGACTTTAATGTACCTGAATACTACACAAATGTTGATGATTTGATCGAAAAATGTGATTTCGACATTGCCATTGACGCAGCTATTATTCAAGAGCATCACAACATTAACATGAAGCTATTAAAAGCAGGGAAGCATTTAATCTCTCAGAAAACAGCAGCGCCAACAGTAGAAATGTTAACAGAGCAAATCGAAATGGCAAAGAAAATGAATGTAAAATTCGTATGTGTACCAATTCATCCAATGAGATATGACATCAATACTGCAAAACAATGGATTGCAAATGGTGCAATTGGCAATGCGTATTATATTAAATGTAATATGTCTCATGGTGGACCAGAATATTTCCAATACAGAAATGCAGACCCAACATGGTTCTTTGAAGAAGGCGCCGGTGCGTTAATCGACATGGGTGTTCATGGCCTTCAAATTGTCACATCTATTTTTGGACCTGCAAAGAAGGTTGGATGTATGGCTAAAGTTACATGCCCAACAAGAATGGTTCGCTCGGGTTCTTATGATGGAAAAATTATTAAGACGGATAAGATACCAGACCAATATATTATCACATTAGATTTCGGCGACAACAAGATGGCTGTTGTAGATACAGGATTCTCAATTAAGGCTACAAAGGCTCCACTTATGGAAATCTTTGGTGATAGAGGAACAATTAGCTTTACGGAACCTTATATGTCAAATCCAATTCCAGAATTGTTTGTTGACGACCCAGAAAAAGGAATTCGTGGATGGATGCAGCCAAAGAAAGGTGTTAAACCACCTAAGAAATTAACAAGCCAATGCTGTTGTCTGGCTGATTTAGTACAAGCTATTGAAAACGATACAGAACCAGTTTTATCAGCAGAGCATGCAAGACACGTGCTTGAAATCATGTGCAAGATTCCAGAAGCAATCGAATCAGGCAAAACCCTTGATTTGGAAACAACGTTTTAATACATAAAGTCAATACATAAAGGAAAGTGAAACATTATGATTAGAGCAGTAATTATTGGATTTTCACACATGCATGTAAATGAAGTGGCACTTTATATCAGCGAACAGCCATCCTTTGAATTAGTGGCTGTAGCTGATGCTTCAGCGCGGGCAGAGCAGATCGAGGCTCTCCGCTATACGCCAGTTTGGAATATGCAGAATGTGAAAGAAAATTATTGTACAAATGTCTATGATGACTATAAATTGATGCTGGATGATATAAAGCCTGATATTGCATTTATTCTGACAGAGAATGCACAAAAGCTGGAAGTTGTGGAAGAGTGTGCAAAGCGCGGCATCCATGTTTCGATTGAAAAGCCAATTGCCATGAATTTAGAAGAAGCCCTTAAGATGCAGGCTGTCATCAAGAAATACGGCATTGAAGCAGTAGTAAACTGGCCTGTTATGTGGAGACCATATATCCACAAAATGCAACAGGCTTTAGAACAGCGGATTGTCGGCGAGCCAATCAAGCTTCACTACATGAATGGCCACACAGGACCTCTGGGAAAAGGTGCAAAGCACAGAGGTGTAAGTGCAAAGGCAGAAGAGATGACGGATGAGCAGAGAAGTAAGACCTGGTGGCACCAGGAAAAGCTTGGTGGCGGTGTGTTCCTTGACATCTCTTGTTATGGGGCATTCTTTACAAAATGGCTTATGGGCGAAGGGGAACAAAGCGTGCTTGCATATGGAGCAAACTTAAACACTCCATTTGGTGATACGGCAGATAACTTTGCCGCAATCGTAAAATACGATGGCAGGATGTCAGTTCTTGAAGGAACATGGACAACCCCAAGAGTTATGATGCCATCGGGACCAACCATACTTTGTACAGATGGTGTTATCACTTGCATTGGCGGCGCTGAAAACCAGCCAGACGTAAAGATTTACGATATGTTTGGAGAGGAAGTTTCAGTACCAGAGCATATTTTTAATGATGACTACAAAAACATGCCATGGCACTACGCGGCTCATATCAATGAAGGCAAACCAATTCATGAGATGCTGACATTTGATAAAAACGTAGAAATCATGGCGATTATGGACGCTTTGATGAAGAGCTCACAGAGTGGAAAAGAGGAAAAAATAAGTGATTAGTGGAATCGTTGCAGATATCCAGAGAGCATCCGTGCATGATGGACCGGGAATTCGGACAACCGTCTTTTTGAAAGGCTGTCCCCTCCACTGTGCATGGTGCCATAATCCAGAATGCATAGAAAGAGCGCCACAGCTTATGTATTATCCAGAAAAATGCATTGGCTGTGGTTCATGCGATAAAGGCTGTTTTTCTGGTGCAAGGGTTATCTGCGGAAAAGAAATGAGTGTAGAGGAAGTGCTGAAAGAGGTACTTCTCGATAAAGATTATTATGGAACAGACGGAGGCGTCACCTTTTCGGGAGGCGAACCGTTTATGCAGAGCGAGTTTCTAAATGCACTAATTGATGCCTGTAAAGCAGAGGGCATTCACTGTGCAGTAGAGACGTCCCTGATTTATTTTGATGCAGAAATATTCCGAAAAGTGGATTTAGTCATGGCTGATTTAAAAATCTGGGATGACGAGTTACACAAAAAATATACAGGTGTCAGCAATGAGAAAATCAAGACGCATTTTTGTCAGTTGAGCGAATTACATATTCCTGTGATTGCGAGAACGCCTGTCATTCCTGGGATTTGTCAGGAAATCGACAAGATTTCGGAGTTTTTAAAAGAACTTAGTAATGTTGAAAAATATGAGCTTCTCCCTTATCATCCACTAGGCGGTGCAAAAAGAGAAGCTCTTGGAATAGAACCAGATGGATTTACCATTCCATCGAAAGAATTTATGGAGGAGTTAGAAAAATATGTATTCATACGCGAGTAGATTAAAGGCAATGCGTGATACGAAGATTGCGCATACTTTGGCAAAAAGAAAACAGAATGGTTATACAGATTTGGATGACTTTGGTACAGTTCCAATATCAGAAGGATATTTTGTAGAACCATGGTATAACAGCACTAATGGAAGCTTCTATGGATATGACGGTATGTGTGAAAATTTCTGTCGTGTTTTGGATGCGCATGAACCTTATATTGACCCAAATGAAATGTTATGTGGAAGATGGCGCGATATGCTTGTAAACTACCGGGGCGACCTTCACTATATGCCAGACTGGTTAAAGAAGAATCCAAAGACACAGGAATTCATGAAGAGTGCCACAAATCAGTGGAGCAAGCGCTGGGATGAGCAGCGTTTTCCATATGACCATTTAAAACCACTGCAGGAAAAATACAATATTACAACAGGTATTGACGGGGATGCCCATTTTGCATGTGATTATCGAATTGGTTTTGAATTGGGATTCGGTGGTCTTCTTAAAAAGATTGATAAATACCGTGCGATTAATCTTGATAAAAGAGAATTCTATGATGCAGAAGAGCGCACTGTAGAGGCAATTATAAGTTTTGTGCAGAGACACATTGATAAGTTGGAAACTATGATTGCAAAAGAAGAGAATAGAGCTGTTCGAAATAATTTGATAGAAATGAAGCAAACCTGTGAAAATATCAGATACAATGCGCCTTCTACTTTCCAGGAAGCCTGCCAGTGGACAGCCTTTTTTAATTGTGCTTCCCGTATTTACACAAGAGATGGAGCGGGATTCCAATTAGATGGACTTTTATATCCATACTATGAAAGAGACGTGAAAGCAGGCATTTTAGATGATGAGAAAGCGAAGTTCCTCATTGCAAATCTGCTTCTTATTGATCCACATTATTATCAGATTTCAGGCGTGGATGAAAATGACAAGGATATGACCAATCACTTGTCCTATCTCATCTTGGAGGCTGCAGATTCCATTAATATTGCTACAAATCTTACCGTTCGTGTACATGAAAATTGCGATAAAGAATTTATGAAAAAGGCTGTTTATTACCTGTTAAAGAATAAAAACGGCTGGCCAAGATTCTGCAACGATAAGGCATTGGCAGAGGGCTATATGCGAAATGGCATTGACAAGAAAACGGCAAGAGAACGTATTGCAGTTGGCTGTAACTGGATGTGTGTTCCGGGAAAAGAATTCCCAATGAACGACACAGTAAAAGTCAACGTTGCAAAGGTGTTGGATGAAGCGTTAAAAGATTTACGTAAGGAAGAGATTCGAAGCACAGAGAGACTGTTTGAAATCTACGAAGAACATTTGAAAAAGGCAGTAGAAGTGACAGCAGAAGGTGTGAATTTACATATTGACCATGCTTGGGAAGTAACTCCAGAGCTGGTAATGAATCTGATGATGAAAAATACACTGGAACGTGGTGAAGACATTTCGCAATGTGCAGAGCTATACACTGTTGGTATTGACGGAGCAGGTCTTGCTGTGGTAGCCGATTCCTTTGGGGCGCTGCAGACGAGAGTGGAGGAAGAAAAACTTCTGACTTGGGATGAAATGTACGAAGCCTTAGATAGTGACTTTGCGGATGAAAGAACTAGATTAATCTTAAACTCTGCACCAAAGTACTGTCAGGGAGGAACAATTTCGGACGAATGGGCAAAGCGCCTTACAGAAAGCTGGGTTCGCATTGTAAAAGCGCAGTCAATGCCAGAAGGAAGGCAATTTATTCCAGGATGGTTTTCGTGGTCAAGAACTATTGAGTATGGAAGCAAGGTTGGAGCAACACCAAACGGCAGAAGAAGCGGAGCGCCAATCTCACATGGTGCCAATCCAAATCCGCACTTTAGAACTGACGGGGCACCTACGGCCCAGGCAAATGGAATTGCATCTGTACAGTGTGGCTATGGTAATACAGCACCACTGCAGATTGAATTTGACCCAAAACTGGCAGCCGACGAAAAAGGGGTAGATACCGTTTTGCGTCTCATCGAATCCCATTTCAATCAAGGCGGAACTCTGATTAACATTAATATCTTAGACAGTGAGAAACTGTTAGAAGCAAATGAAAATCCAGACTTACATCCAGACCTCGTTGTCAGAGTCACAGGATTTACAGCATACTTTGCAAGCCTCTCTCCACAATTTAGACAATTGGTAGTGGACAGATTTTTACAGGGCATTTAAAATATATTAAACGATAGTTTGGTAGGAGGATTGACAAATGTATAAAATAGAAGTAAAAACAATGCCAGAATATGACGTCATTGTTGTTGGCGGTGGTGTTGCAGGTGTAGCAGCTGCTGTGGCTGCATCCAGAAACGGAGCGAAGACTCTGCTTATGGAGAAGACTGTGATTCTAGGTGGCCTTGCAACGGCTGGTCTTATCAGCTGGTATGAACCTCTTTGCGATGGCGAAGGCAAGCAGATGATTCATGGCATTGCAGAAGAATTGATTAAGTTATCTGTAAAATATGGTTTTGAAAATCTTCCAGAGAAATGGGGTGGAACTGGAAAGAATCCATCGCACCATGACCGCTATGCCACACATTTTTCGCCGAATATATTTGCCCTTGCTTTAATTGAATATTTAGAGGAAAACGGAGTATCACTCCGACTGGATACATTGGCTACATACCCAGATATGGAAGACGGTCTATGCAAAGGTATCCTAGTGGAAACCGTAGGCGGAAGAGAATACTTTCCAGCTAAAATGGTGGTGGATGCCACTGGCGATGCCTGTATCTGTGAACGTGCCGGAATTCCTACAGAATTAGGAGAAAACTATCTGACCTATGTGACTCATGAACTGAATTACGAGGGTGCAAAGAAACTAGCCGAAACAAGCAATTTCTGCAAAGGAAGAAAGTGGAAAAGCACTGGCAGTGATTTGGCGGGAAATGGACATCCAGAGGGCGTACCAACCATCAGAGTAAGGACGGCAGATGATGTGACAGAATATATGCTCTGGGGTGGAAAGAAGGTTTTAGAACGCCTCAAAACAGAAGACAAAGAAAGCAGAGACATTCTGACACTTCCAAGTATGCCACAGTTCCGTAAAATCCGAAGAATCATAGGGGAAACGGAATTCGATGGCAACGAAGATGGCGTACATATTGAGAATTCAGTTGGCTCTTTTGGAGATTTCCGAAAGCGAGGCAGACATTTTGAACTACCATACACGACACTATATAATCGCAAAGTCGGTAATCTTTTTGCGGCTGGACGCATTATCAGTGCGAAGGATGACGGATGGGAGCTTACCCGTGTCATTCCTGTGGCAGCATTATCCGGGGAAGCAGCTGGAAAAGCAGCTGCACTCTGCGTGAAAGAGAACTGTACGAATCATGAATTAGATATAAAGCTATTTTATAGGAAATTTTTTTAGAGGTTCTCCCAATTTTTTATTCAGATGTTTTAAATAATCTATTGTTGACTATTCAATTTTGAGTGTTTATTATAATTATATATGGGATATGTGATAGTTTGATGTACAAAAGAGTCTTTCTTTTTTCTGTGGAAAATAGAGAAAGAGAGGCAATTATGGCAAAGACAAAAGAAGAAAAACAGCAAGAAAATCTAGAACGAATAAAAAATTTTCGGCTTCTAGATGATGACTTTATGACAGCTTGTTTTCAGGATAATATTGAAGGAATAGAGCTTGTCATACAAATTATTATGAACAACAAAGATTTGCGTGTTACGGATGTGAAAATCCAGTATACTGTAAAGAATCTTCATGGTCGTTCACTCAGATTGGATGTTTACGCAGAAGACAGTAATGAGAAAAAATATAATTTTGAAATTCAACGAAGTGACCATGGCGCGGGGGCGAAGCGTGCCCGTTTGAATAGTGCATTGATTGATGGTAAGGAAATTCCGAAAGGGTTTGACCCAGAACAGCTTCCAGAAACCTATGTCATTTTTATAACAGAAAATGATGTCCTGGGGGAGGGATTACCGGTTTATCATATTGACAGAGTTGTTCGTGAAACAGGAAAAGTTTTTTCTGACGAGGCGCATATTATATACGTAAATGCTAGTATTAGAGATAATACCGAATTAGGAAAGTTAATGTGGGATTTTTCGTGTACAGACGCAAAAGACATGAATTACCAGATTCTGGCAGAAAGAGTTCGCTATTTTAAAGAGGACGAGAAAGGAGTGCAGGCTATGTGTAGAGCAATGGAAGAATTGGTGAAGGAAGAGAAGGTGGAGATTGTGCAGAATCTTTTAAAACTTGGCAAATTATCTATTGAGGAAATTGCTGTATCAGCAGGACTTGAAGCGGAGGAGATCTTAAAGATAAAGGAAAGCATTACTATATAAAAGAGAAAGGGGCTGTCGCGACAGCCCCATTTTTTATTGTTTTTTTGCGTTATGCATGTCTCGATAATGCTTCGGGCTAAGTCCAAATTTCTTTTTAAAATTCCCTGTAAAATGTCCAGGAGTTAAAAACCCTACCATTTCCCCAATTTCATTAATTGGTATTGTGCTTGTGCTTAAATAATGAGCTGCCTGCATCAGACGATAATGATTGACATACTGGTGTATCGTCATTCCTGTATGAGTGGAAAATAACTTGTTAACATAATATGGGTGATAGCCTATGTGAGCGGCAATCTGCATGTTGTCAATGTTAGAAGCGTAATTTTCATGAATAAAAGAAAAGATGTTTTCCACCTTAGGGTTTATATCCTTAGAAAGGTTTGCACTGGCACGCAGTACCTTACAAATAACCATCTTAATTAATCCGGAACAGAATGGTCTCCGGTCTATTTTTTTCTTTTGCATCTCATCCAAAAGGGTATACATGTCATTCAGAATGGATGTTGCGTCTGGAATATAGATTTCCTGATTCAGGGCAGGAAAATCTGTAAATGCAATTTCCTCCAGAGGAGTGGCAAACCCTGTTCCAACTCTCTGCAATTCAAGAGGTACATTGAGATGAGTAAAATTCTGAGTATAATCAAAATTAAGGGTCAGGAAAGAGATTGGTGTATCGACAATCACTTCATACACAAGTCCCGACGGATACAGTATAGCCGTATCTTTGTATATAGGGTATGTATTCGGATGAATATAGATAGAACCACTGCCACTGGTAAAATAAATCAGACGGTGATTCAGGGCATATGTCTTCTCCGTAGACTCCGTAATAGTATAGGCTTTGATACTTCGAATAAATGGATTACAGTCTCTTAATGTCATGGCTTCTCCTTCCGCGAGTTTCGTTTTTGGGAATTTTTCCTTGCTTTTGTAGATGGATATTACCATAAAAATTACCTACAATCAATATATAATTATACAAAATTGTCAAATTTGAATAAATGGAAGGAGGGAAAACAATTATGAATACATTGAAAATGAACCACAAAGGCTCGGCGCAGATGATTGCTCACAGAGGTGTCTGCGGCTTGGAACGTGAGAATACAGCAGCGGCTTTTGTGGCTGCCGGTAACCGTAGCTATTTCGGGATAGAGACGGACATTCATGAGACGGCAGATGGGAAATTTATCATTATTCATGATGATAACACCCAAAGAGTATCAGGGGACGACTACATAGTAGAGCAGACTGAGTTTGACACTCTCCGCAGTATCACACTTTTTGACAGAAAGAGCGAGGAAAAGCGTGCAGATTTGGTATTGCCGACTCTGGAAGAATATATTTCCATCTGTAAACGATATGAGAAAATCGCTGTTCTTGAATTGAAGAACAAGATGAAAGCAGAGACAATCCTGCAAATCGCGAAGACGATTGAAGAACTGGATTATCTGGAATCTACGATTTTTATTTCATTTGCTCTCAGTAATCTGGTTGCTCTGCGAGAAGCATATCCGCAGCAACAGGCACAGTATCTCGTAGAAAAAATCGAGAATATGACAGACTTACTTGAAACCTTGAAGAAGTATCGGTTTGATATTGACGCGAAGCATACCTGCATAACAGAAGAAATTGCAGAAGAATTTCATCGTAATGGAATCAAGATTAATGTTTGGACCGTCAATAAGGTTGAGATAGCCGAGAAACTGGAAGAAATTGGCGTCGATTATATAACAACCAATATTATAGAATAAAAACAAGGAGGAAAGAGGATGAAAAAGAGTAACAAAATCATTGTGACTTTGCTTGGCGTTTTGCTGGTGTCTTTGCTTGTAATTACAGGCGTCACCGTATTAAAGAGATATCAGCGTGCAACAGCAGTCACAGCAGATGTCAGCTGGTATGATGAGAATGGCAAAGAATTTACGATTACCACGGCACAGCAGCTTTATGGATTAGCACAGCTTTCCGAAAGCCATGATTTCAAAGGCCAGACCATTAAGCTTGATGCTGACATCGTGGTAAACGAAGGAAATGCTGAAGATTGGGTGAAAACAGTTCCAGAAAAGCTGTGGATTCCGATTACCGGATTTGCAGGAAAGTTTGATGGACAGGGGCATACAATCAGCGGTATTTACGGAGACAGTATTATAACTAGTCTTGGTTTGTTTACCGACACACAGAAGACTTGTGTGATTAAGGACTTGAAGCTGGTAAACAGCTGTTTCAAAAACAACAATGAAAAGGGAACAGGAAGTATCATCGGAATCGGTGGCGGAAAGTTAGAAAACATCTACAGTGATGCAGTGATCGTCAGTGCAGGAAAGTATGTGGGTGGTCTGATTGGCCGTGTGATCGAGAAGGGTGAAAACCAAATCACCAACTGCTGGTTCGATGGAGCCATCACCATGAAAGGCGCCGATGCCTCAGAGGTAGGTGGTCTTGTTGGAGCCTACACGGTAGAAGATGCGATTAATGCAATCCAGCACTGTCTCAGTACAGCAGATATCGAATGTATGGGAAAACAGGTCGGCGGTATTGTAGGTAATCTGGGAAGCAATTCGTTTTTGAATCTTATCGATACCATGTACACTGGTACTTTAAAGTACGATACCAATTATTATGACAAAGTTGGTTCGGCCATTGGTGTGATTACAGGTGGTTCATCCGCAATTATTAAAGATACATATACAGTTGATGAAATTGCAAACAGAACCATCGGAACCACTAGCGGATATCAGGAAGGAAGCGCAATTGCTATTAGTGCAACAGAATTAACCGGAGTTGGCGGCTATCAGTGGACAACTTTGGATTTTGAAAATTATTGGTCAGCGCAAACAGACGAAATGCCAATCCTTACTTATTTTGCTGAAAAATCAGAGAGTGTGGCAGGCTTAGACAGATTGGTAGATATCAGCTGGTATAATCCTACCGGTTTGACATTCGAGATTAAAAACGCAAAACAATTTTATGGGTTTGCATACCTTTCAAGAAGCTATGATTTCAGTGGACAGACGATTAAGTTGGGAGCTGACATCACAATCAATGAAGGCAACGCAGAAGACTGGCAGGAAGAAGCTCCAAAGTACAAATGGACACCAATCGCTTGGCATGGAACCAGTCTTAGCAAGCGTTTCAAAGGAAACTTTGACGGACAGGGACACACCATCAGTGGAATCTATGTAAAAGGTGACGAAGATGATGGCTATATCGGTCTCTTTGGAGAAATCTATAACGGTTCTGTTGTAAAGAATTTCAAAATTGTAAACAGATATTTCGAAGGAACGATGGATGGCAGTGTTCGTGGAACGGTGGGTAGTGTCTGTGGACGACTCAGAGGAACCATCGACAGTGTGTATAGTGATGCAATTATCGTAAACAGTGCAAGAATGACTGGTGGAATCGCTGGTATGATTAACGGTACAGGACAGAATACCATCTCAAACTGCTGGTTTGATGGAAAAATCACTGGTGTAAGCAGAATGGGTGGTATCCTTGGCGGTGTGTATGGAAATAAAGCAAACATCGAAGGAACCATTGAGCACTGTCTCAATACAGGTGACATTGCCGTTCAAATCGGAAAAGGTGATGTCGGCGGTATGTGTGGTATCGCAGAGACATGGTGTACACTTTACATCAAAGACTGTTTGAATGCGGGAACCTTTTCAACAGTTGGAGAAGGCGCGAAAGCAAATACCCATATTGGAACTATTTTCGGTTCAGTTACACAAACAGATAGTGTGGGTAGTAAAGTAATTATCAGCAATTCATTTGGTACAAAAGAATTCTACGACAAATTAGTAGGCTGGAAATTCGGAGACGAGGGAATTGAGCAGTCATCGGTTGCCTTTGTAAGTGCTGATGAAGTAAAAGGCTACGGTGGATATCAGTGGACAACACTTGATTTCAAGGACAGCTGGGCGGTTCGCACGGATGATGTTCCAGTGCCTGTAGTTTTTGCAACAAGCAGACCAAGTGTGTCTGGTATTGCACGCATGGTAGATTACAGCTGGTACGATGCAAATAGTGATGTTATGACAATCAAGACCTATCAGCAATTATACGCAATGGCACGCCTTTGGGATGTAACAAATCTCTTCAAGGACAAGACCATTAAATTGGGCGCAGATATTGTTGTAAACGAAGGAAACGCAGCAGACTGGGCAGAAAAAGCTCCAGCTCTTGTGTGGGAACCGATGAAATTTAACGGAACCTTTGATGGACAAGGGCACACCATTAGCGGTATCTATGTAAAAGGCGGAGCGGAAGACAATTATGTCGGATTGTTCCACCGTGTTTACCAGAACGGTACTGTGAAGAACTTAAAACTTGTCAACAGTTATATTGAAGGAACCATGGCTGCAAATCAGCGTGGTGCAGTCGGAAGTATTGCTGGTAGAAATAACGGAATCATTGATACCGTTTACAGCAACGCAATTGTAGTAAACAGCGCAAGAATGACTGGTGGTATTGTCGGTATGATTACTGGCGAAGGAGAAAATGTAATCTCTAACAGCTGGTTTGATGGAAAGGTTACCGGAGTTAGTAGAACCGGTGGTATCTTAGGCGGTGTTTACGGAAACAAAGAAAACATTGAAGTGGATATTACGCACTGTCTGAACACAGGACATGTTGCAGTGCAGATTGGTTACGGAGATGTTGGCGGTCTTTGCGGTATGGTTGAAACAGGGGGAACCCTGAATCTGACAGACAGTTTGAATGCCGGTACCTTTGCAACTGTAGGCGAAGGAAAAGAGCCTAATACCCATATCGGAACACTTGTAGGTTCTGTCACCAAGACAGATGAAGTGAGCAGCAAGGTTGTAATGAAGCATGTGTATGGCGTGAAAGAGTTCTACTCGAAGTTAGTAGGATGGAGTCATGCAGACAAGGCTGTGTCACAGTCATCCGTAGCATTGACAGATATGGAAGAAATTAATGGTTACGGCGGTTATCAGTGGACATCTCTTGATTTTGATAAATACTGGGCAGTACGCATAACAGATGTACCAACACTCGTAAGTTTTGCAGGAAGCAAACCAAGCTTGTCTGATGTGGCAAAAATTGCTGACTACAGCTGGTATGACCCGAATAATGACGAATACATAATCACTACCATGCAGCAACTGTATGGATTTGCAGCACTCTGTAACGATGATGATGACTATTTCGCAGACAAGACAGTGAAGTTAGGTGCAGATATTACCGTAAATAGCGGAGATGCAGCAGATTGGACAGAAAAAGCCCCAGCTCTTGAATGGATACCGGTGAAGTTCAAAGGAACCTTTGACGGTCAAGGGCATGAGATTAGCGGTATCTATGTAAAAGGTGGAGAAGAAGATAACTATATTGGATTATTCTACCGTGTATACAAGGGTGGTACTGTGAAAGATTTCACACTTGTGAACAGTTATTTTGAAGGAACTATGGCTGCTAATCAGAGAGGTGCAGTTGGTAGTATAGCAGGAAGAAATAACGGAACGATTGAAGAAGTTCGCAGTGATGCGATTGTAGTAAATAGCGCAAGAATGACTGGCGGTATCGTTGGTATGATTACTGGCGACGGGGAAAATACAATCTCTAACTGTTGGTTCGAAGGAGACGTTACTGGCGTTAGCAGAACCGGTGGTATCCTCGGCGGTGTTTACGGAAATAAAGAAAATATCGAAGCAACTATTGAACACTGTTTGAACACAGGTGATGTTGCGGTACAGATTGGCTATGGAGACGTAGGCGGTATATGCGGTATGGTAGAAACATGGGCCACACTGAATCTGACAGACAACTTAAATGCGGGAACTTTTGCAACTGTTGGTGAAGGAAAAGAGCCAAATACACATATCGGAACTGTTGTAGGTTCAGTTACAGAGACAGACGACGTAGGAAGCCGCGTTGTGATGAATGACACATATGGTTTGGAAGAATTCTATGAAAAAGTAACTGGATGGAACTGGAAGGTTGATGGAAAACAAGCTGTAACCCGTACATTATCTACATTAAGAGAATTAGAGAACTTAAAAGGATATGGTGCTTACCAGTGGACAACGCTAGACTTCGAAGATACAGACGGAAGTGGAGAAGATAAGGCTTACTGGGTACTGAAAGATGGAGCAATTCCAGCACTTGCAGTATTTGATGAAGCAAATCTGAAAGTGGCAGATGCGAAGGAATTAGTAAACTATAGCTGGTATGATGTGGATGGCAGTGAATACATCATCAATTCTACGGAACAATTCAAAGGCTATGGGGAACTTTGCAATGTAGATAATACAAAGTTCACAGGCAAGACAATTAAGCTTGCAGCAGACATCACACTGAATGAGGGAACTGCTATAGACTGGATGACTGATGGTCCAGAATATGAATGGAAGCCTAAAAACCTCAACGGAACTTTTGATGGTCAAGGGCATACGATTAGCGGTCTGTACATAAAGAATGATGAATTGCAATATGTCGGTTTATTCAGCACAGTTACTGCAGGTTCAGTAGTTGAAAATCTAACGCTTGATAACAGTTACGTAGAAGGATGCTATGTTCCAACGGGTAATAACCCTCGTGCTGGTGTAGGAAGTATTGCTGGACGAAATCATGGGACAATTGATACCGTTCAAAGTAACGCAATTGTGAAGAACTGTAATCAGATGACTGGCGGTATTGCAGGTATGGTTACTGCTGTAGGAGAAAATTTAATTACAAACTGCTTGTATGATGGACAAATTTATGCTGTTGGCAGTACAGGAGGTATTTTAGGTGGTACCTGGGGTTCTTCAGGAACACCAACTACATCAACTATCGAACACTGTCTAAGCACAGGTACATTGAATATCACATCTGGTAACTCTATTGGAGGATTATGTGGACGTGTGCAGAGCGTTTCAAATCTGATTGTGAACGATAGTTTAGCAGCAGGAACATTTGTTAATGCAGGAACTGGTTCAGTTGGAATGATAGGTGCTGTTGCAGGGACAGTTGATGAAACAGGAAGTCTGAAATTAAATGATGTATATGGTGTAGAGGAATTCTCGACAGATATGGTTGCAGAGGGTGTAATTACTGATAATACTATTGTTGCGAATCCATCCGAGATAACAACAACATTTGCACTTAGAAGTACAAACGATATCAAGGGAAAATATGCTTATCAATGGACATCTCTTGATTTTGATAATGAAGCATATTGGGTTCTTAAAAATGAGAATCTTCCATCACTTGCTGCTTTTGAAGAAGCTGATTTAGATTTAGAGGAAGCAAAAGAGCTTACAAGATACAGTTGGTATGCAGATGTTGAGGGTAAGGATACTTATATAATCAGCAGTGCACAGCAAATGTATGAATTTAATAAGCTTTGTGCTAGCACAAACTATTTTGATAATAAAACAGTTCAGCTTGGTGCCGACATCAAAATGAATGATGGAGATGCTGAGGAATGGAGTACAAAAGCACCAAAAACGAAATGGACTCCATCAAGTCTTTCTGGAACATTTGATGGAAAAGGACATACAATTAGTGGAATGTATGTAAAAGCAGGTAGTAAATATGCAGGTATGTTTAATACTATCTACAGTGGAGCTGTTGTAAAAGATTTCAACATTGTTAATAGCTATTTTGAAAGTACATCTACATCAAAAAATGGTAGTTTAGGTAGTGTTGCCGGAAGAAATCAGGGAACTATTGAATCTATTTACAGCGAGGCAATTCTGAAAACTGAGAAAGATAATGATAACCTAACTGGTGGTATTGCGGGTATGAATACTGACAGTGGAGAACATCTTATTAAGAATTGCTGGTTTGCTGGAACAATTCATGCAACAAACTATGTCGGCGGTATTCAAGGGGGCGTTTATAAATCAGGCGCAACTATCGAGCATTGTCTGAATACTGGCGAATTAAATGTTACTTCTGGCAAAGCTGTAGGCGGATTGTTTGGATATGCATGGAGTACTTCTACCATTAATCTAAGTGATAGTTTAAGCGCAGGAACATTAATTAAAGAAGAAAATGGTTCAGATGTAAACATTGGTGCTGGTGTAGGACAGATGGCAGGTGAATGCAGTCTTACGTTAAATGATGTTTATGGTTTGGAAGATACATTCTCTTCGAATGTTATAGGTGACATTGCTGAAAGTGTTGAGTTATCACGTACATCATCCGCAGCAAGAACAAGTGACCAGATTAAGGGTATTGCGGCTTATCAGTGGACAACACTTGATTTTGAAGATGATCAGGAATCAGATGAGAATGATAAGTACTGGGTGCTTAAAGAAAGTGATGAGGAAATTCCTGCACTTGCTGCATTCTGCGAGGATGATAATGATTCGGATTTAATTGTAGAAGCGAAAGAATTGCCAAGTTATATTTGGTATGCTGCTGATTTTAGTGAATACACAATCAGTACGCCAGAAGAATTAAAAGGATTCAGTGAACTTTCTGAAAATATAGATAAATATGATAGCTTCAATGGAAAGACCATTAAACTAGATGCAGACATTTCTTTGAATACACTTGAGGAAAATGAAACAGTATTAGACTGGATGACGACTCCACCTGAGTATAAATGGGAGCCTCAAAATCTCAAAGGAACCTTTGATGGACAAGGGCATACAATCAGTGGAGTATATGTAAAAACATCTTCTGGAACTGTTTATACAGGTTTCTTTAAGGCTGTTAATGCAGATGCTACAGTAAAGAATTTGATAATTGAGAACAGTTATTTCGAAGGAACTAATAATACTACTACACGAGCAGGTGTAGGAAGTGTGGCAGGAAGGCTTTATGGAACCATCGACACAGTCAAGAGTAGTGCAATTGTAAAAAATGTGAAACAGATGACTGGTGGAATTGCAGGTATGTATGATGGAACGAAGGCACTGGTTAAGAACTGCTGGTTCGATGGAGAAATCTATGCTGTTGGAAGTAGTGGAGGCATTCTCGGCGGTGGCTACTCAAAAACTGCGACTATTGAACATTGTTTGAATACAGGAACTTTGAATATTTCATCAGGTGAAGCTATAGGTGGTTTATTAGGTAGAGCACAGAAAGCATCAAATGTAACTATCTTAGACAGTTTGAATGCAGGAACCTATGTAAAGGTTGGAAACGGTTCAGTAAGCAAGATAGGAAGCATTGTAGGAAAAGTTGATGAAGAGGCTATTTTGAGATTAAGCGATGTTTATGGTGGGGAAGAGTTCTCTTCTCATTTGGTAGGAGAAGGTGTAATCACGGATGATGTAATCAGTGCAAGCACAGCAGCTACAATAACTACAACATTTGCATTGAGATCTGTAAATGATATTAAAGGAAATGGTGCATATCAGTGGACAACACTTGATTTTGAGGACACAGATGGTGATGGTGAAGATCAAGCATATTGGGTACTCAGAGATGGAGAAGTTCCAGCACCTGCTATACTTGGTACAACAGGTTTAGCAGTACCAGAAGATGTAACTCCAAGTGCTGGCTGGAATGTTCTTCCTAAAGGTAAGTCAACATATACCATCAGTAGTACACAACAGTTATATGAGTTTAGTAAAATTTCATATGATTCATTCAAAGATAAGACAATTAATATAGGCGCGGATATAACATTAAATGTACTAGAAGAAGGAGAAAAAGCTTCAGATTGGGGAACTGCAGAAAGTGCACCTACAAATAAATGGACACCAACAACACTCAGCGGAACATTTGATGGGCAAGGACACACACTTAGTGGTGTATATGTAAAAACTACTGGACAGTACAATGGTCTGTTTAACACAATTAATCAAGATGCAGTGGTAAAAGAGCTAAAACTTATCAATAGTTACATAGAAGGAGCATACTCAGGTACTATTTCTCGTGCAGGTGTTGGAAGTATTGCTGGAAGGCTGTATGGAACCATTGATTCAGTATATAGTGATGCCGTTCTAAAGAACAATAAACAAATGACCGGTGGAATCGTAGGTATGGCTTGTACGCCTGCTACTATTACAAATTGCTGGTTTAATGGTCGAATTGATGGTGGTACATGTACCGGAGGTATTTTAGGTGGTGTTTATGATAGTACTGCAACTATAGAGCATTGTTTAAACACAGGTACACTGATTGTTGCAACTAGTGATTATCAAGTAGGCGGTCTAGTTGGTCGAATACAAGTTGCAAATTCAAATGTTATTGTGAAAGATAGCATGAATGCAGGAACTGCCAGTGCTATAGGCAAAGAAATGGGAAATATTTTTGGAAGGGTTGACGGCACCGCAACCGTAAGTAATGTGTATGGAATAACGAATTTTTCAACAAGTTCATTAGAGTTGTGCGGTAAAAATGAAACTAATGTTACCCAAACCCAAGATACAGCTTATGAAATCTCAGAAGAAGAAAACTACTATGGTAATAGCGCATCAGGACTCAGCTTCTATGCAGATGATAAATCAAGCGCTGATGACGGTAATACAAAACTTTGCTGGTGGAGAGCTAGAACTGATAAACTTCCAATGCTTGAAAGTTTTGAAGCATTAGCTGAATCGCTTGAAGAAGCAGAAGCAACAAACAATTAACGAGATGGAGGAAGGTTTATGCAATTGAGAAAGTTTAAGATTGATAAAGCCGTGATGGGAAAAAGGCTGCGTATAGCAGCCCTCCCAGCCCTTTGCCTCACTATGCTATTTACAGCATGTGGGAAACAGCAAGGTGAATCTCATGTAATCTTTGAAGAAGATACTTACAATTATAGATTAGTATATTCTCTTCAAAGAGCGGAATGGGAAGATACGGCAGTTATTGAATTGTATGAAGGTCTGGAAGACCTGTGTGGCGTTGCTCCAGAGTTAGTAGCAGATACTGAGGCAGATGAAGCAGATGAAGTTTGCGAGATTCTTGTTGGTTCTACCAATCGGGAAGCAAGCAGCATGCCAGAACTCGGAGAGACAGACTGCTACTGGGGCGTTATTGTAAATGAAGACCAGATTGTAATTAACGGCTCCAATGAGTATATGATTGGACTTGCCACAGACTATATCATGAGCCACTGGACAGAGGCGGCTTCTGAAGGGAAGCTCACTGTGTCTACTGAATGGACGAAAGAGGTTACTATGAAAGAATATTATCGAGATGGATGGCTTTTAAATGATATTCCTGCATATCAGGGAGACAATACTTTGTCGACAGCATTGTATAGTAGCGGAACTTATTTAACAGAGTATGGAAAAAAGACAGCTACAGATAACGAAATGCAAGGTATATGGTCTACTACAGCAGAAGAAGTTTCTGACTATGCAGAACTCATGAAAACTCATGGTTATAAGGAAGAAAGCCATACTTCTATAGAAAATAATCAGTTTTATCGATTTGTGAAAGACAATCAGAGAGTGTATGTGAATTTCTACGGAAATGCAGAAAGAGCGACTGTGGAGTTAGACGAGTCGGGTAGACCTTCTGTTGCAGAGGTTTCTTATACATATGAACCAAAGGCAGGCGAAGAGGCAGAATATTATCTCTTTGGTCTGAAGATGGACCCTTATGGATACTCTCTGAAGCAGGAAAAGAATTCAAGTGGTTATATTGATAACGGAGCTTGTTTGATTGTGAAATGTGCGGATAACAGTATTATCTTCATCGATGGTGGTGCTGCCTCTCAAATGGAAACAGAAGACAGAGACCGTCTTTGGAATTTCCTTCACGAAATTACGGGAACTGCAAAAGAGGAAAAGATTAGAATTGCAGCTTGGTATGTGACTCACTTTGATGCGGACCATTCGAGTGGATTTGCTACCGTATTAGAGTCAAATCCTGAGCGTTACAATGTGGAACGTGTGATTTGTAACCTGCCAGATTTGACCGTTACCAGCAAGGCGGATGCTTCATCTATCGCGAAAGCAAGTAATTCCATTACGAATCGTTATCCGAATTGTCAGGATATTAAGCTTCGTACAGGAGACGTGATTCAACTTGCAGACGTGACAATCACGACTGTATTCTCTCATGCAGATTTTGCAGATGATGGCGGAAGATTTAATACAACGAACTTTAATACCACAAGTACAGTTACCATGATTGAGACTGCTTCTGGTATGAAGATGATGGTTACAGGAGATATGGTTGCAAAGGCAGAAAGTATTCTCTGCCAGAATTTCTCGGCAGAAACATTAAAATGTGATATTTTCCAACAGCCACACCACAACAGAACAGATGTATCTACAGTCTATGAGTATGCAGATGCACAAGTAATGCTCTTTACTCAGGCAGAAGGAACACTTACAGACAATACTACAGATACGGCACGCTCTACGCTGGCAAAAAAATGGTGCGACGAATACTACTGTGGTGGTTCAGAGACTGTGGGATTTAACTGGGCAAACGGAAAAGCAAATCTGATTTATCAGAAGCAGGATATTTATAATTAATGCATACTGAGAGAAAGGGATGAATGTAACAATGAAAAAAGAAAAGAAAAGAAGTAAGCTGGCCATTGAGATATGGAACGCTAAGTATCTATATCTTATGCTGATACCTTTTGTGGTATGGCTGATTCTCTTTGAGTATGTTCCAATGGCTGGTAATGTATTGGCATTTAAAGAATACAACGCTGTGGATGGCCTATTTGGAAGTCCAGGGGTAGGACTGAAGCATTTCGAGAGACTTTTTTCTACGCCAAAAGCTGTAAAAGCAATCTTTAATACCATTATATTGAGTTTGCAACGTATTGTTTTTGAATTTCCAGTACCAATTATATTGGCACTCATCACAACGGAGATGCGAGGAAAGAAAATTAAAAAGGTTTATCAGACGGTTTTGACATTCCCACACTTCCTTTCATGGGTAGTCGTATCAGCGATTTTAATCTCCATGTTCTCTGAGGCAGGAGCTGTGAATTCAGTAATGAGCGCATTGGGAATTGATTCGATTCCATTTTTATCAGATTCGCTGTTCTTTAGAGCCATGCTCTTTATTACGCACAACTGGAAGGAAATGGGGTGGGCGTCCATCATTTATATGGCAACCATTAGTTCCATAGACCCAGGACTCTATGAGGCGGCGGAAATTGACGGCGCATCAAGATTAAAACAAATCTGGCACGTGACACTGCCTGCACTTTTACCTCTCATTTCTATGAGACTTATTTTGAAGATTGGCTCTATCATGAGTGCTGGATTTGGACAAATTCTGACTATGAGAAACTCAGTAGTATCTGAGTCAGTACAGATTCTGGATACTTACATATACGACATCACATTCCGTGCATTGCCGAACTATGGATTCTCAACCGCAGTAGGGTTATTCAAAGGAATCATCAATTTTGCTTTGTTAATGCTGGCTAATCAGTTGGTTGGTAAGCTCACTGGCGAAAAGATGTGGAGTTTTGAAAAACGTAAAAAGACGAAATAGGAGGAGCACGTGATGGCAAAATTAGAACAAAGAAAGAGGAAGAAGTTTTCAAAATTAGATATTGTGACTTTTATAATTATGACAATATTGGTTATTTTGATTATCGTTCCATTTTGGAGTGCAATTGTAATTTCTTTCTCAACAAATGAATACTATATCAATCATCGATTTAGTTTATGGCCAGGAGATTTTACTTTGGCAAACTATATTGCCTTATTCTCCCGTGGGGATGGACTCCTTACTGCCTATGGTAATACGATTTGGGTTTCTGTTATTGGAACCGTTGGAGGTATGGTTGTAATGACCATGGCTGCTTATGTATTTTCAAGACGATTCCCGGGACGTCGTATCTTATTTATGATTACGATTTTCAGTATGTACTTTGGCGGTGGATTGGTTCCGACCTACTTAAACCTTAAAAATTTACACCTTTTGAATACGCATACAGGTGTAATCATGCTGACTTTGGTGTCTGTAAGCCATATCATTATTATTATGAAAGGTTTTGAGGCAGTGCCAAAGGAATTGGAGGAAGCAGCCAAAATCGATGGTGCTCACGATTTTCAGGTATTTTGGAAGGTTATGCTTCCAATGAATAAACCAACACTTGCAACATATGCACTGTTTACTTTCGTAGATTTGTGGAATAACTGGTACTGGCCAATGTTGATTCTCACAGACAGCGATAAGAATTTATTACAGGTTTATTTACGTAGTATTGTAAATTCAGCGAGTAAGATGTCAGGAATGGCGGAAGGTTCAGGCATGGGTTCCTTCTCTATGGGGATTCAAATGGCATGTATTCTGGTTGTAATACTTCCGGTTATGCTTATTTATCCTTATGTACAAAAATATTTTGTAAAAGGAATTTATGTTGGTTCTGTAAAAATGTAATCAAGAGTAAAAATGGAGGAAAAAGAATATGAAAAAATTTATGAAAAAATTAGCAAGTGGCTTGCTGCTTGGTTCTATGGTTCTTGGACTTTTGACAGGCTGTGGCGGAGATGACAAAGGCGGAGACAGAGACGTTAAGAATAGTGATTATGACAAAACCATATCATTCAGTATGACAAACTGGTATAGTATGACAAATGCGCAGGCAGGTTATGATTTGGAAGAAGATGCTTATGTGCAGTGGGTTATGGACAAATTTAATGTAAATATTGATTGCTGGTCACTTGGAAGTAGTGCTGACTCACTTAGCACAACCCGTCTTTGGTTAAATGGTGGAAATGTGCCAGATTGTTTCCTTATTAATACTACAATGCCAATAACAGAATTGCGTCAGTATATTAATCTCGGAATGATTAAGGGTCTTCCAGAAGGCTGGGAAGAAAAATGGCCAAATCTTGCAGCCATGGTTGAGGCTACAGGCTATGCAGATGCTGTAAAGATTGATGGTGTTACATATGCAATCCCTCACGCTACATACTATGGTTTTGAGGAAATGGATCCACTTCCAAGACATACATCGATTCACTACAGAAAAGACTGGGCTGAGCAGGTTGGTATGGCAGATTTAGGCGCTGACGGCACCATTAAGTTATCAGAGTTAGCAACTTATATTAAAAAGGTTGCAGATGCAGGTCTTTGCTCAAAACCATATTTGGCAGGAACAATTAACAACGCATTAACATTATTTAAATTAGCAAATGGAATTACCGATGACAGTGATTTTGTAAAATCAGGAGATAAATATGTTTGGATGCCAGCATCTGACGAATATGTAGAAGTAATCAAACAATTAAAACAGTGGTACAAAGATGGTCTTCTTGATCCAGATGCTTATGTTACAGACCAAGATACTGCATGGGAAGAGTACAAAAACGGATTATCTCCAGTGGCTTACAATAGTGGTTCTGTAGGTGTTTATCACGATATGTTAAATGATATTTTGAAACGTTCAGGACACCTGCCAAGTGATTCGGAAGAACGTGCAAAACTCTGTGATGTATATGCAATGGCAGCTGTAGAATCAGAAGATGGCGTTGTATACTCAAATTCAATTGCAAATTACTATACGATGCATGCATTTAGTCCAAACTGTGATGATGAAACAATGGAACGTATTTTAGATATGATGGATTATTTCTGTACAGAAGAAGGACAAATTGGTGCAATCAACGGTATTCCAGAAGTTGACTGGACCATGGATGAAGAAGGTAACTATAAAGTAATTAATGAAGATTTAAGTGAAGGTGAATATGCATCTGCATCCCGTTTCTTCGCAGTATGGGGAACAGCTGATGACAGTATTTCTACAATTCCTGGTGTGTCTGGATATCATGAAAAAGAGCAAGAGATGGTGCACAAGCTTTATGATGTAAAAGAAGCTGGAACTGTATTCCCTGTAGATATGGATTTTGTGTTACTTGATACGGAATCTAAGAATAATTACAGTGTTGGTGTTTCAAGCAAGGTTACCAATCTTGTAATCAGTTCTGATAATATTGAAAAAGATTGGGCAGCATTTGTAAAAGAATCAAGTTCTTTATATGAGGCTGTATTAAAAGATTTAAATAAATAATAACAACAGATTGGGAATGAACAAATAATGAAACAGTTTGACATTATTTTGTTGCTCGGTATGAGACTCTATGATGATGGAACAGCTGACCCAACTACAATAGGAAGGGTGAAAAAGGCCGCACAGCTTTGGAAACGCGGCCTTGCGCCAACTATTGTGGCTTCTGGGGGACAGGGTTATAATGAATCTCATGACAGAAAACAGGCTGACGTGATGGCAGAGCTTTTGATAGAAGAAGGGGTGCCAAATGAAGCGATTATTCGCGAGGACCAGTCTAGAACTACAGTATTTAATGTAGAGTACACGAAAAAAATACTGAACAGAGAGACATTTACTGCGGCTGTGGTAACCACAGACTGGCACATGCCCCGCTCGCTTCTGATTTGCAAACAGCGCGGGGTGATTGCAGAAGGTTTTCCGGTAGAATCAGTCCATGATGAGATGTGGCGGGCAAGAAAAAGACTAGAGCGTGTATTTACCTTTGAGACCCGCATTGGCTGGGTGAATAAGAACAGACCAGCGTGGGTGAATCCAATTCGTAATAGAATTATAAAAAAAGACAAGGCGATTGCGAATCAGGATTTTGCAAGGTATAATGCTGCGCTAAAAAAAGAACTTTAGGAGGGGAAAGCGATGAAAGTAACAGACGTAAAATGCTTTACCGTGGATTGTTTTCGAACAAACTGGGTGTTTGTGAAGGTTTATACCGACGAAGGAATTGACGGTGTGGGCGAAGCAACCCTGGAATATAAAGAAATGGCACTTTGGGGTGCTGTAGAACATATCAAAGAATATTTAGTGGGGCAAAATCCCCTGGATATCGAAAAGCACTGGCATGCGATTTACCGCGATGCTTACTGGAGAGGCGGTCCGGTTCTGATGTCAGCCCTCTCTGCGGTAGAAATGGCTCTGTGGGATATTTTAGGAAAATCCTTGAATGTTCCTGTATACCAGCTCTTAGGAGGCAAGGTTAATGATAAGGTTCGTATTTACGTAAACGGCTGGTTTGCCGGTGCAAAAGAACCAGAAGAGTTTGGCGCAAAAGCAAAAGAAGCCGTAAAACGTGGGGT
The DNA here is from genome assembly GCA_017465565.1 of Tyzzerella sp. Classification (GTDB taxonomy): domain Bacteria; phylum Bacillota; class Clostridia; order Lachnospirales; family Lachnospiraceae; genus Faecalimonas. Next base: position 49,875 of record JAFTWA010000047.1, on the reverse strand, counting down.
AACAGCCATGAAGTGGGACCCGTTTGGAAAAAATTATTTGAATATTTCCAACGCAGAACTTGACAAGGCACTTCGAAACGTGGCGGCAGTTCGTGAAGCCGTTGGAGATAAAGTGGATTTATTGATTGAAGGCCACGGAAGATTCAACACTCCAACTGGAATCAAGATTGCAAGAGAATTAGAGCAGTTCAAGCCAATGTTCTTTGAGGAGCCGGTGCCGCCAGACAATCTGGATGCATTGAAGGCAGTGCGTGATAAGTCTCCAGTTGCTATCTCAGCAGGTGAAAGACTTTATACACGCTGGGATTATAAGAGAATGTTCGACATGATGGCGGCAGATTACATTCAGCCGGATATCTCTCACGCCGGCGGTATCATGGAACTCAAGAAGATTGCGGCAGAGGCAGAGTGCAGATACATTCCATTTGCACCGCACAATCCTTCAGGACCAGTGGCAAACGCAGCCACACTTCAGCTTGCGGCAACCTGCCCGAACTTTGAGATTCTGGAAATTATGTACTCTGATGTGGAATGGAGAAAAGACGTTACAAACGAAGCATTGGAATATAAAGATGGCTATATGACCATTCCAGACAAGCCAGGTCTTGGTATCGAGATTAATGAAAAAGAGTGCTTAAAGCACCCTTATCAGATACACACACTTCGCCATTACACGGGCGCTTTAACCAATATTAGACCAGCAAAATCAGAATTTTATTTCTAAGGAGGAAACGTGATGAGTAGAGCAGTATTTGTAACAGGCGGAACTGTTGGCAGTGGATACGCGATTGCTGAGCGTTTCGCTAAAGAAGGATATAGCGTAGTAATTACAAGCAGAGACGGAGACCGTGCGGAAAAAGCAGCAAAGGAAATCTCTAAAAAATATAATGTTGTTGGAAAAGGGTATGCCCTTGATATTCGTAACGAGCAGAGAGTCATTGATATTTTCAACGATATTGATGCCAGCGGACTTTTTGTGGAGGCAGTTTGCCTGAATTCTGCAGATATGGGATTTGGCAATGACCCTGCAAAGGGAATGCCATTCTTTGATGTATCTGTAGAAGAGTTCCAGAGAGTGTTTGAGACAAACCTAGTATGGAACTTTACGATTGTTCGTCAGGCAGCACTTCGCATGAGAGAGAAACATAAAGGAGCCATCGTATTTATCGGCTCTAACACTGCATATCGTGCAATTCCAAACAGAAGTGCTTACTGTGCTTCTAAAGGTGGAATCAACGCTATGTCAAAAGCATTTGCCATTGATTTGGGTCCTTATGGAATCCGAAGCAACGTGGTGCTTCCAGGAACCATTAAAACACAGAGATGGGTGGAAATGGGCTCAAAGCAGATTGTAAACGGGGAGTTAACTCCAATCGGTGACATTTCTGATTTTGAAGATATCGCAAACGCAGCCTGGTATCTGGGAAGCGATGAGTCAAAGAACGTGACTGGAACAGAACTTATCGTAGATGGCGGCATGAGCAGCCAGCTTTATCCACAAATTTTAAATGTATTAAAGAGGGAAAGACAAGAATGTACGACTATTTAATTTACGATTTTGATGGAACGCTTTCTGACACCTATCCAATCTTCACAGAGGCGTTCCTGAAAATGATGGAAAAATACGGTATTCCACAGGATTATGACACAGTCTATGGACTTTTAAAACAGTCGGTAGGTGCAGCGATAAAAGCTTACGATTTCCCAATGTCAAAGAAAGAGGCAAGGGTTGAATTTGAGGAGATATATCAACCAATTGCTGTGGCAAAACAGAACCTTTTTCCAGAATCGGAAGAGATTTTGAGATTTGGTTTGAGTAAGAATAAGAAAAACTTTGTTTATACTCATTCCGGCCTATGGGTATATGCTTTGCTGGACCGTATGGGAATCCGTGATTGTTTTGATTTCGTATTGGATGCGACCTATGATTTTCCACGTAAGCCAGACCCAACTGCTCTGAATTTTATGATTGAAAAATGCGGCATTGACAAGTCAAAGGCTCTTATGATTGGGGATCGGGATTTGGATATTGAGGTGGCTCATGCGGCTGGAATTGACGCGTGTTTAATTGATCCAGAGAATTATTATCCAGAACTGAAAGCAGAGTATCGTATCAAAACACTCAGTGAGTTGAAAGATATTATTTAAAGAAAGTTTAAGAGGGCATCCCAATTAAGGGATGCCTTCTAGTGTTTATAATAAGAATTTTGCCGAATTTCTTTTGGAGAAAGATTTGTATGTTTTTTTAAAATCTTTCTAAAATAAGAAGAGGAACTGAAGCCGAGTTTCCCGCTTATTTCTTCAACCGTGAGAGTGGTTGTAATCAATAATTCTTCTGCCTTTTCGCAAATGATTTTCTGGCGGATTTCATTTGGTGTCCTGCCCATGTGTTTTTTGAAAATACTATAGAGACTAGCTTCACTGACATTACAATATTCTGCAACATCACACATTTTAAAATCAGAATGCTTACGCATATATTCAACGGCCTTTTCTGTCAAGAGTTCATATGGTTTATCACTTCTCGCCATACATGGTAAAACATTTCCCAAAAAACAATATAGATAACCGATGGTTGTGGCATTTACGGTTAAATCGTCCACCAATTTTTGCAGCATATGTGAGCCTTCCAGATTTGGTATTATTTTTTGTAACGTATAATTACCATTATTTTCATGAGGTAAAAAATCAAATCCTAAGGAATACCACTCAAGCTCTGTATTTTCATTGGTGTACCAATAAGAGTGGTAGTGACAGCCCTTGGGAATATAGAAAATATCATTTTCCTTTAATAAAATAGTCTCAGACTTAGAAACAAGCTTTGCGCTTCCTTTGATAAGCTGACCAATGAAGTTTGTTCGAGCGCCTTGATTCGTATAATTATCTGTATGGTGATTCCTGTTAAAGCTTATTCTTCTAAAATTAAAGCTTTGAAAGAATTGTTGGTTATTCATGTCCTATACACCTCAAAAATTAGAGAATTTTACCCTGTTTCCTAAAGTATAATACATTGAAAATATTGGGGTCAAGAGATATAAATAAACTAAAAGAAAAAAGAGAGGTGGTTGACGTGAAAACAAAGGCAATCGTTTTTACAAGTCCAAAGGTTGCGGAAGTTTTAGAGCGTGATTTAAAAGCTGTCGGAGCAAATGATGTTTTGGTGAAGCTTGCAGTATCTTCTATTAGTACGGGTACTGAGAGAGCGAATCTGGTGGGTGAAGTGAATGTCAGTGTGAACTCTAATTCCACGGAAGCCCGTTTCCCAAGAACAGTCGGTTACAGTTCCGCAGGTGTTGTCGAAGCAGTGGGAGAAAATGTAACATCAGTATCAGTAGGTGACAGGGTTTCATTATCATGGTCTAAGCATTCGCAGTATTGCATTGTTCCAGAAAGCAATGTACATAAAATTTTAAGTGATGATATCAGTTTTGAAGAAGCGGCATTGTGGCATATCAGTACATTCCCTATGGCAGCCATAAGAAAATGCCATTTAGAGATTGGCGAGAGTGCCGTTGTCATGGGTATGGGTATTTTGGGAATTATGGCTGTGAAATTATTGAAGCTTGCAGGTGCTGCTCCAATTATTGCAGTTGACCCAGTGGCTGAAAAGAGAGAATTGGCATTAAATATCGGTGCGGATTATGTTTTTGACCCGTTTGAGGAGAACTTTGCCCAAAAGGTGAAGAATGTGACAGATGGCGGTGTCAATGTTGCTATTGAAGTGACGGGCAACGGCGGTGCACTGAACAGTGTGCTTGACTGCATGGCGAAATTCGGAAGAGTAGCATTACTTGGATGCACAAGGCACAGTGATTTTACGATTGATTATTATAAGAAAGTACATGGACCAGGTATATCGCTGATAGGCGCACATACTGGTGCACGTCCACAAATGGAATCTGCCGCCGGACTTTGGACAACCCATGATGATGTTATGGCGGTGCAAAAACTGGTTCATTTAAAAAGATTTAATTTGGCAGAATTGGTGGAAGAAACCTATTCGCCAGCAGATGCACCTGAGGTGTTTCGCAGACTTGCCGAGGAAAAGACTTTCCCGATTACGCAGTTTGATTGGAGAGGACTATGATGCGCAAAATGAAAGTCGCACAGATAGGAACCAGCGCGAACAGTCATGGAAATCTTATATGGAACTCGTTAAAAAAACAGTCGGATATTTTTGAAATTGTCGGATATGCTTTTCCAGAAAATGAGCGTGAAAAGTTTCCGAAGGCAATGATGCACTTTGAAGGCTATCGTGAGATGACGGTGGAAGAGATTCTGAATGATTCGGAAATCGAGGCAGTTGTAATTGAAACCGAGGAAATATATCTTACGAAATATGCTATCATGGCTGCAAAAGCAGGAAAGCATATACATATGGAAAAGCCTGGCGGAAGAAAACTTAGAGAGTTTGAAACATTGATGAAAATCATGAAAGACAGTGAAAAAGTTTTCCACGTAGGGTACATGTATCGGTATAATCCTTGCGTCATCGAACTTATGCAGCAAATTGAAAATGGTGATTTCGGTGAAATCATAAGTATCGAGGCACAAATGAGTTGTACGCATAAAAAGGAAGTTCGCGAATGGTTCGGCAACTTCAAGGGCGGAAATATGTTCTTTTTAGGCTGCCACTTAATTGACCTTATTTTCAGAATACAGGGAACTCCTAAAAATATTATACCGCTGAATCGCAGTACTGGAGTAGATGGTGTCAATGCAGAGGATTTTGGCATGGCTGTTTTGGAATATGAGCGGGGCGCTTCTTTTGCAAAAGTAAATTCTACGGAAATGGGTGGATATTTAAGGCGTCAATTTGTTGTGACAGGCACTAAGGCAACTGTGGAATTAAAGCCATTCGAAATTGATACAGGCTGCGGACATAAAACGACAAAGACCTATTGTGATTTCACAGATTGGCACCAAAACGGTATTCAGACGACGACAGAGATTTTTGACCGTTATGATGGCATGATGCGGGCTTTTGCAGAGTATGTTGTGGGAGAAAAGAACAATCCATATACATTAGATTATGAGTTGGAATTATATAAAATTATTTTAAAGTGCTGTGGAGCATAGAGCGATTTACAAAATGAGGAGGTAAAAGAATGAAAGCGGTTTTAGTAAATGATGACCGTTCTCTTAGATGGGACGATGTTCCAAATCCAATAGTGGGCGAAGAGGATGTTTTAGTAAAAATCGAGGCAGCTGCATTAAACCGTGCTGACCTTATGCAGAGAGAGGGGAACTATCCACCGCCACCAGGATGTCCAGAATGGATGGGACTTGAGATTGCTGGAACGATTGTGGAGGTTGGAAAAAAAGCGGCTGAGAAATCGAATTGGAAAGTCGGAGATAAGGTATGTGCTTTACTTGGCGGTGGCGGCTATGCGCAGTATGCCAATGTGAAATACGATATGCTGATGCCAATTCCAGAGAATTGTACGATGGTAGAGGCTGCGGCAATTCCAGAAGCATTTGCAACTGCATATTTAAACTTATTTATTGAAGGAAAAATTGAGGCGGGAAATACATTACTTGTGACTGGTGGAAACAGTGGTCTTGCAAGTGTGATTATCCGAATGGCAAAAGCATTTGGGATTCGTGTCATTACAACGGTGCGCTCAGCCGAAAAAGCAGAAGCAATCCGTGACCTTAATGCAGACCTTGTCGTAAATACAAGTGAAACGGATATCGTAGAGGTATTAAAAGAGCAGTTAGAAGAAGGACATTCTGTAGATGTGGCTATCGACTGTCTTGGAGGCGGGGTAATGGGTAAATGCCTTCCATACCTGACTCATGGTGCAAGATGGATTATGATTGCATCTATGGCGGGAACAAAGACAGAAATTGACCTTGCAAATATTTTTAGACGCAACGTAAGAATTATCGGAAGTACGCTTCGCTCTAGAGCCCCAGAAGTGAAAGCGAAGATTTTGGCAAGTCTGGTGCGAGATGTTTGGCCAAAAGTGAAATCGGGAGAAGTAAAGCCGACTATTTGCAGAGTGTTTCCAATTGAGCAGACGGAAGAAGCCCACGATATCCTTTATAAAGGACAAAATGTTGGAAAGGTTGTTCTTACGGTAGAATAAAAGGAGCAAAGAGTAGTATGGACATTTTACAGAAAGTAAAAGAAAAAAGGGTGCTTTTGGTGGCTCACCGTGGTACTTGTGGGGGAAATATTCCATGTAATTCCATACAGGCATTCAAGGCTGCAGTTTTGGCAGGTGCGGATATGGTGGAACTGGATGTGGAGAGAAGTGCAGATGGAGAACTCTTTATTCAGCATCCGGCGATGGAGCCGGTGCATCTCAGAATGCAGGATTCCATTAGAGAATATCCGGCATCGGTAGTGGAACACTTCAAACTGTCAAACTGGGACCATCTTCCAACACAGTATCCAATCGTCCGATTGGAAGAAGCGCTCACGTTTTTGCGCGGAAAAAGCATGATAAATATCGATAAGTTCTGGGTGAATCCACAGGAAATCTCTGCACTGATACGTAAGCTTGGGATGGAAGACCAGGTATTAATTAAAGCGGCTAATGAGCAGGAATACTTGGATGCGGTGGAAAAATATGCACCTGATATTCCATTTATGGTGGTTGTAAAAGAGCAAACGGATGTACACGAGGAAATGATGCGCCGCAATATTCGTTATGTTGGTGTGGAGGCGCTGTTCAGAACAGAGGATTCTCCTGTTGCATCAAAAGACTTTATTGACAAAGTGCACGCAGATGGGAAAATCATGTGGGCAAACGCTATTGTGTATGACTATCATAAGGTATTAACCGCGGGCCACAATGATGATATCTCTATCACAGAGAACCCTGAACTGGGATGGGGCTGGCTTGCAGACCGTGGATTTGACTTAATACAGACAGACTTTATATATCAGTGCCGTCATTTTCTGGAAGAGACGGGACGACGTGAAAAATAGATTTAGCACCTGCCTTGTGTCAGGTGCTTTTCTATGTTAAAATGTTACAATATAAAACAGTAAAAGGGAGAGTAAAAGTTATGCTGGAGTCTGTTGATAAAAATTTTATAATAGAAACAAAAATCGATAAGGATGATGTTCGATTTTATGATATAGAAGATGGAATCTTTCAAATCTATGGTATTTTTAAAGAAAATGGACTTTTTCGCAGAATGCCAGAAGATATCGCGGAAAAGGTGAATAAAGGTGTGTATGTACTGCACACCAATACAGCTGGAGGACGAGTTCGTTTTGTGACAGACAGCGCCTATGTTGCAATCAAGACTATCTATGAGCCTTGCAGAAAGTCTCATTTTCCACTTTCGGGAAGCAGCGGATTTGACATGTATTCAGAGAAAGATGGACAGATTCGTTATGCGGGAACTTTTATTCCTCCAGTGGATGTAGTGGATAATTATGAGAGTGTCATTGAGTTTACGGATAGAGGGGAACGCGTGGTTACGATTAACTTTCCAACATACTCCAATGTAAAGAAACTCTATATTGGTCTACAGGAGCATGCTTGTTTGAAAGAAGCACCAGAATATAAAATCAAGAAACCTGTTGTTTACTATGGTTCTTCCATTACGCAGGGAGCCTGTGCATCTAAACCGGGAAGCTGTTATCAGAGCATTCTGTCTCGTCGCTTTGACTGGGATTATATCAACCTTGGTTTTGCTGGAAGTGCAAGAGGGGAAGAACTTATGGCAGAGTATATTAAGACTCTTGATATGAGTTTATTTGTGTTGGACTATGACCACAATGCGCCGACAGCGGCAAAATTAGAAGAGACACATAGCCGATTTTTTGAGATTATTCGGAAAGCCCATCCGACCCTTCCAATTTTGATTCTGCCTCGTCCAAGGTATTATCATAGAGGTGAAGATGATAAACGCTTTGAGATTGTAAAAAACACCTATTTGGGCGCAAAGGCAAAGGGTGATGAACACGTTTATTTTATAAGTAACAAAGAACTTATGGCACTTGTGGAGGATAATGGTTCTGTTGACAATACACATCCAACAGACAGTGGATTTTTAAGTATGGCGAGGGCCATAGGAAAGGTATTTGAGGAGATATGCAGCTGCTTTTAAAAAATACTCCTGTATTAAAAGTGAATGATGATGGAACTTGTGAAGTGCTGGATTTGGAACGTCTTCCATTTGCATTGCGGAAAGCAAACGTAACTTTAGCAGAATTTATGGAATGGGCCATAAATCGTACATTGTCCATTGGACGAAGCTATGCTAAGGAAATACTGAACACTCTAAGACTATCACAAAACAATCGTTATGCGGTCTTCAAGGCTTGTAGAGGACTTAGTTTAGAGGATTCCTATTGGGTAAAGCAGGAGGGTGATACTCAAAACTGGGAAGATGTAAATTTATTTGACAATCCGTTAGCTTTATTTGTTACGGAAGTATCGTTATCAGGAAGAAACCATCATTTTAAAGTGCAGGTGGATATGAGACAAACCATTCATACCCCAGAACTTACCACATTAGGAGCAAGTGCAAAAGGATGGATTCGTCACGAAGATGGGTTATATCTTCATAAAGTGGGAAAGTATGAACTTCCGGCATGTGAGATATTGGACGCACTTGGAATCGAACACATTCCATATATGGCATCAACAGATGACGAAATAAATGCATATTTGTCAATAGAAAGAAAAGAGTGGATACAAGGTGTTGAAGAATTAATTGTGAATTCAAAACTTTTTACCTCAGAAGATACTGCGTTAGTGACATTTGAGGAGTTTGCAACTTTTTGTTCTATATATGGATTAAATCCTTATGAAGAGGCAAAGAAGATTAATCGGGAAACTTATTTGAAAATGCAGATTGCAGATTATATTTTAAATAATAATGACAGGCACGAGCAAAATTGGGGCTTTTTGATGGATAATCAAACTGGAAAATTAATAGATTTTTGTCCGCTGTTTGACCATGACCATGCATTTGCAGATTACGACCAAGTTCTTTCTCAGACAACAGAAGAAAATATGACATTATATGAGGCTGCAAAAATGGCACAGTCAGAATTGGAATTAGATTTATCTATATTGTGGAAAATGGAGTGTCCAAAGTACTTGGAACATGAACAATGGGAAAAAGTACTTGAAAGAGTTGAGAAGATTCAAATTTGAATAATAAAGAGAGTGTGAAAATATGCGGGTTATTGCGGGAACAGCTAAGCGTTTACAATTAAAAACTGTTGAAGGTATGGATACAAGACCAACAACAGACCGAATCAAAGAAACTTTATTTAATATGATTTCAAATTATATAGCAGATTGTAATTTCTTGGACCTTTTCAGTGGAAGCGGAGCAATTGGTATTGAAGCGTTAAGCAGAGGTGCTGCACATGCTGTGTTTGTGGAACAGAATAAAAAAGCAATGAATTGCATTCGTGAGAATTTGAAATTTACAAAACTTGCTGACAGAGCAGAATTGTATGAAACCGATGTTATCAATGCATTAAGTCGTATGGAAGGAAAACATAAATTTGATTATATTTTTATGGATCCTCCGTACAACCAGTTATTAGAAAAGAAAGTATTAGAGTATTTGAGTTCTTCAAATTTATTGGCGGAAGATGTAGTCATTATTGTAGAAGCATCATTGGAAACAGATTTTTCATATGTTGATGAATTAGGATTTGAAATTATTAAAGAAAAGAAGTATAAAACGAATAAACATATTTTTTTAGAAAAAAACTGAAAAAGTATTGTAAACAAATATTTTTTTGAGTATACTTTAGATAAGAACAAAGTTCTTCTTCATCAATGATGAGTCCTGTGACGGTTACGACAGGACGGTAAAATAAAAATTGACCGAGCGATGAGTCCTGTGACGGTTCTGACAGGACGGTAAAATAAAAATTGACCGAGTGATGAAGTGATTAGCGAGAGGTTATAAAACCTCTCGTTTTTGTACCTAAGGAGGAAAAATGAAGTTACCCGAGAATGATTATCAAATATTGCGGCTATTGGATTCTTTTTATCAGAAATACCCAAATCCACCGTATCGTGAAATATTAAAAAAGCAAGGAAGAGCATATAATTGTTTGTTGTTTCAAACTCATTATAACTATTTTATTTGTATTCCCTATAGAAGTGAAATTACACATCCGTTTTCATATCTTTTTCAAAAATCTAAAAGATCTCAAAAACACAGTTCTGGTTTAGATTATACGAAGATTCTCATTGTGAATAAAACTGAATATCTAGATAATAAAAATGCTCTTATTGATAAAGACGAATTTATTGAGACAATTAAAAATTTAGAGAAAATTAAACAAGAAGCATTGAAATATGTAGAAGACTATGTGTCTCATATAAATAGGAGCAAACTTCTTCATCCTGCAGAGTTTAAAAGAAAGTACGCTTTTTCAACACTTTCTTATTTTCATGATGAATTAGGATTGACAAAGTCCACTTTTGTTTAATATTCTATATAATATTAGAAAAACTCTGTATAGAGTGGAGGAGTTTAATTATGTTACGAGCAATCTATCCTGGAAGCTTTGATCCAGTCACATATGGTCACTTAGACATTATTCGCCGTGCCGCAGCGGTTTCAGATGAATTAATTGTCGGAGTTCTTAATAATAAAGCAAAAATTCCGTTGTTTTCTGTCGAAGAACGTGTTAAAATGCTATGTAAGGCAACTGAAGATTTGGGAAATGTCAGGATTATTCCATTCGAAGGTTTGCTGATCGATTTTGCAAAACAGATGGATGCAAAAGTGATTGTAAGAGGTTTACGTGCAATCACAGATTTCGAATATGAATTACAAATGGCGCAGACGAATCGAAAATTAAACGAAGAAGTAGAGACGCTTTTTATGACAACAAGTCTGGAGTATTCTTATTTAAGCTCCACGACTGTAAAAGAAGTGGCAAGTTTTGGCGGAGATATTTCTCAGTTTGTACCAGAATTTGTAGCTAAAGAAGTCACAGAAAAGATAAAAGAAAAAAGGAGAGTATAAAAATGAGCAGCCGCATTGAACAAATTATTGAAGAAATCGAAGAATATATCGATAGTTGTAAATTCCAACCATTATCTACAACTAAAATTATTGTAAATAAAGACCAAATGGACGAATTATTACGTGAATTACGTATGAAGACTCCAGATGAAATCAAACGTTATCAAAAAATCATTGCTAATAAGGATGCGATTCTTGCAGATGCAAAAGCAAAAGCTGAAAGCATGATTGAAGAGGCTCAAATCCATACAAACGAATTAGTAAGCGAACATGAAATTATGCAAAGAGCATACGCACAAGCAAATGACATCGTAATGGCAGCTACAGAACAGGCACAGCAGATTTTAGACAATGCTACAAATGATGCAAATGATATTCGTATCGGAGCTATGCAGTACACAAATGATTTAATGGCAACTGCAGAAGGCATCATTGGTCACACATTAGACAGCTATACAACAAAGTACGATGGTTTAGTGAATTCACTTCGTGAATGCTACGATATCGTTCGTACGAACCGTGCAGAGTTAGAGATTCCAGATAAATCTGAGCGCGGCATGGAAGCTGAATTTGGTCTGGATCTTATTGAAGAATAAATAAGATATAAAGGAAAGCAAGCAAGCTGGTTACCGTTGCGGTAATCAGCTTTTGTATTATGTAAGGAAGGATGGAAAGCTTCGTATTCTGAATCATAGAGTAGGTTTGTGCTGTTGCACAGAATCCACCAAATGAAGTCAGTGCTAAAACAGATATATAGCCCACATGAAATGGCAGTTCCAAATCCAATATATAAGGGATGCCGTTTGTGATTTCGAGTATTGGCATAATCCATGCTCCAGGTAATTGCTTACCAAATGTAAATAGGATAGAAAATAGAATAATATAGCCGCCAATCTTCGTGATTGTCTCAAAGCCATTCATAATCGAATGGTCTAAAATGCTAAAATTAAAATAAATCTGTTTATCTGACAAGGTATTTACAGAACCCGATTGGTTTGAGTAGAAATAAAATCTGCGGAACAGAAAACTGCAGAGTACCGGGGAACCAAAAAGAATCAATAGTGAAGGAATGATAAGGTCCGGATTGTTCAAATTCTGCGTAATAACGTAGCTGATAATAAACATAGGGCTTGTGTTATTACAAAATGACAACAGGTATTGTCCTTCAGTTTCACTAATACGTTTCGTGTCAATTAAGTCTGCAATAACCTTTGCACCCATTGGATAACCGCACATAAAACCGATAAGAATTGCATAGCAGGCAGAGTCTGAGACGTGGAAAAAACGTCTCAAAATTGGACTAAGTAGTTTTGAAATATAATAGACAGAATTTGTCTGAATAAGAAGATTCGACAAAATTATAAAAGGCAGCAAGGTTGGAAGAACAATCTGGAACCACAAAAGAAGTCCATTACTGGCACCTGCTAAGGTTTCTTGTGGAAATATAAGCATAATGGCGAGAAGTCCGCCTAAAATTGTCAGATAAGAATATTGTTTCATAGATTTCTCACAAAGTATTTTTTAATATTTTATTTGGATAAAGGCATGTTTATGACGCATATAGTGAAAGAAAAAAGGAGTTTTTATGCGTAAGAAAATACATAATTTGTGCCTGGGGATTTTACTCTTGGCTTTTTGTATATGTCTTTTGACTGCAAATCTCTTGGAAGAGAGTCAGTCTGATAGTCAAAAACCATGGCAAGAATATAGCGAAATGGAACAGGCAATTTGGGAGGATGTAAAGTATTTTCCTGTGCCAGAATTTACGTCTGACCCGACACTTACCGTATCTTATGAAAATAGCTGGATGGCAGAGCGGACCTATGGTGGAAAGCGCGGACACGAGGGAACCGATATTATGGCAGCAAAAAATGAGAGAGGTTTATATCCTATTGTCAGCATGACAGATGGTGTTGTGACAAAAAAAGGATGGCTGGAAAAAGGTGGATACCGAATCGGAATTGTGAGTCCAAATGGAGTCTATTTTTATTACGCGCACCTTGATTCATATGCAGATATAGAAGTTGGTGATGAAGTAAAAGCTGGTGATATTTTAGGATATATGGGTGACAGTGGCTACGGACCGGAGGGAACGGTTGGGCAATTTGCGGTGCATCTCCATCTGGGAATCTATATATATCCAAACGGTGAAGAGACGAGTGTAAACCCATACTGGATTTTAAGATATATTGAAAATAGAAAAGTAAAATGTTATACTAAAATGTAGTGCTAACATGGAGGAATATTTATGAATTTACCTGCTGCATTTGTGGAAAAGATGAAGGTTCTTCTAGGTGAAGAATTTGATGATTATATAAAATGCTATGACGAGAAGAGACTTTATGGTCTTCGTGTAAATACAAAGAAAATCAGTGTGGAAGAATTTCAGGCTATCTGTCCATTTGAAATCACGCCAATCCCATGGATTGAGAATGGGTTTTACTATGATGGGGAACAGGTTCAGGCTGCAAAGCATCCATACTATTTCGCAGGATTATATTATTTGCAGGAACCTAGTGCAATGACACCAGCCAACAGGCTTCCGATAGAGCCGGGGGATAAGGTACTGGATGTATGTGCGGCACCGGGAGGAAAAGCAACGGAGCTTGGAGCAAAGCTTCAGGGCGAGGGTGTTCTTGTTGCAAATGATATCAGTAATTCCAGAGCAAAAGGACTTCTGAAAAATATTGAAGTCTTTGGTATTGGAAATGTTTTAGTGTTAAGTGAAGAACCAGGAAAATTAGAAGATTATTTTCCAGAGTATTTTGATAAGATTCTCATTGATGCACCATGTTCTGGCGAAGGAATGTTCCGTAAAGATAAGAAGATGGTGAAAGCGTGGGAAGAGCATGGTCCAGAGTTTTTTGCAAAGATTCAGAGAAGTATTGTGACTCAGGCGGCCAGGATGTTAAAGCCAGGTGGAATGATTCTATATTCGACTTGTACCTTTGACCCTGAAGAAAATGAAGGTACCATCGAGTATTTGAAACAAGAATACCCAGAATTTGAAATCAAAGAAATCCGTCCATACGAGGGTTTCGCATGCGGAAAGCCGGAAGTGACAGAGTCGAAAGATGAATCATTTACGAAGACAGTTCGTATCTGGCCTCATAGGATGCACGGAGAAGGCCACTATGTGGCATTGCTGCAGAAAGGGGAAGCAAAAGATGCAGAACCTGTAAAAATGTCGAAGGGACGCGTAAAGAAGGTTCCAGAAGAAATTTTAGATTTTTTTGCTGACGTAGACTGGGATATGGATTGGAGCCGTTTGGAAACATATAGTGAAAAGGTATATTATATGCCAGAAGGCATTCCAAATGTAAAAGGAATCCGTTTCCTTCGAACAGGACTTTATCTTGGAGATTTGAAGAAAAACCGTTTTGAGCCAAGTCAGTCTCTTGCAATGTGTTTAAAGAAAGAAGAATATAAGAACACCGTGAATCTGCATGTGGAGGATGAGCGGGTGATTAAGTATCTGAAAGGGGAAACGATAGATGTTGACGATATCGTATCTCCAAAGGCAAAGGGCTGGCAGCTTGTATTAGTGGATGGATATCCGCTAGGCTGGGGAAAGCTTGCAAATGGTACTTTGAAGAATAAATATTTACCAGGATGGAGATGGCAGTCATAATGATGCGATTAGATAAATATCTGGCAGATATGGGAATTGGAACGAGAACAGAAGTAAAGAAATTGATTCGGCAAGGGAAAATCGCTGTGGATGGCGCTGTCATAAAGTCACCAGAAGCAAAGATTGATACAGAGAAGAATCTTGTAACATTAGGCGGCAAGCCAGTTTCTTATGAGACGTTTGAATATTATATGTTAAATAAACCGGCTGGTGTGGTTTCTGCAACGACTGATGCAAAAGATAAAACGGTCATTGATTTAATCGAGACCAGGAAACGAAAAGATTTGTTTCCGGTTGGGAGACTTGATAAAGATACAGAAGGACTTCTTCTTATTACCAATGACGGCGAATTAGCACATCGCCTGCTTGCTCCGAAAAAACATGTAGACAAAGGCTATTATGCGAAGGTGGAGGGCGTTGTGACGGAAGAAGACCAGAAAGCGTTTGCAGAAGGTGTCTCCCTTGGAGGCGGCGAAATGGCAAGGCCAGCAGAACTAGAGATTATTGTTTCGGATGAGATTTCAGAAATTCGATTGACGATTCAGGAAGGCAAGTTTCATCAGGTAAAGCGCATGTTTGAATCGGTTGGAAAAAAAGTGATTTATTTAAAACGTCTCTCTATGGGGACACTTGTTTTAGATGAAACGCTGGCACTAGGTGAGTATCGTAAGCTCACAGAGGAGGAACTAAAAGCATTATGCTAAAGGATATAGATGCAATTATTTTTGATATAGACGGAACACTCATTGATTCTATGTGGGTGTGGGTGCATATCGATGACGTATTTTTGGAAAAATATCATCTCACCGAGCCAGAAGATTTTCATGAGGGCATGGAAGGAAAAAGTTATTCAGAAACAGCGCAATATTTTCTCGATATTTTTCCAGAACTTCCACATACAAGAGAAGAACTGGAAGAAGAATGGCATCAGATGGCATTTGAAATCTATACAAAAGAAATCAAGTTAAAAAAAGGTGCCTATGAATTTATAAAGGAAATGCATAAGGCTGGAAAGAGGCTTGGGATTGCGACAAGTAATTCCAGAGAATTAGCGGAAGGAACGCTTGCAAATAATAAGGTTTTAGAATACTTAGACACCTTATGGACTTCTGATGAGGCCATGGCAGGAAAGCCAGCGCCGGATGTTTATTTGAAGGCGGCAGAGAGTCTTGGCGTAGAGCCAGCCAGATGCCTGGTGTTTGAAGATGTTCCAAATGGCATTCGTGCTGGAAAGAATGCAGGCATGAAGGTCTGCGCAGTAGATGACCCGTTTTCAAGACCGCAGGAAGCATTAAAGCGGGAGCTCGCAGATTACTACATTCAAGACTATGATGATATAAAAAATAACACCTACGAGGTACTATAAATGGAAAAAGGTTTTTTACCAATTTGCAGACAGGATATGGAAGAGCGCGGCTGGAAGCAGCTGGATTTTGTGTATGTGACAGGGGATGCCTATGTGGATCATCCTTCCTTTGGACATGCTATTATCACACGTATTCTGGAAGCAAATGGCTATAAGGTCGGGATTATTTCTCAGCCAGACTGGAAAGACAAGGACAGCATTGCAATTTATGGTGAGCCAAGACTGGGATTTTTAGTTTCCGGCGGAAACATGGATTCTATGGTAAACCATTATTCGGTTTCCAAAAAACGCAGACAAAACGATGCGTTCACACCGGGCGGAGTGATGGGAAAGCGGCCAGATTATGCAACTGTCGTTTATTGTAATCTGATTCGCCAGACTTACAAAAAGACGCCGATTATTATTGGTGGAATTGAAGCGAGTCTTCGGAGAATGGCCCATTATGACTATTGGTCAAATAAGTTAAAACGTTCGATTTTGTTGGATTCTGGAGCCGATATCATTTCTTATGGAATGGGCGAGCGTTCCATTGTGGAAATTGCAGAAGCGTTAGACAGTGGAATGGCGGTGGAAGACATTACTTATATTGATGGAACTGTGTGTAAGGTAAAATCCTTAGACAGTGTCTATGATGCAATTCTGCTGGAGTCCTGGGATGAACTAAAAGAAGATAAGTTGAATTATGCAAGAAGCTTTTATAAGCAGTATTGTAATACGGATCCATTTTCAGGGAAGAGACTCGTAGAGCCATATTCAGACCATCTTTACGTGGTACAGAATCCGCCAGCGAAACCGTTGTCGCAGTCTGAAATGGACAGAGTATATAGTTTACCATATATGAGAACCTACCATCCTTCTTATGAAGAGCTTGGGGGAGTTCCTGCAATTGAAGAAGTAAAATACAGTCTCATTAGCAACAGAGGATGCTTTGGAGGATGCAGTTTCTGTGCGCTGACCTTCCACCAGGGAAGAATCATTCAGACAAGAAGCCATGAATCTTTGATTTCAGAAGCAAAGCAATTTATTTGGGATAAAGATTTTAAAGGATATATTCACGATGTTGGCGGTCCAACAGCGAACTTCCGTGCACCAGCCTGTGAGAAGCAGCTTACAAAAGGGGCTTGTCCGAATAAACAGTGTTTATTCCCACAGCCTTGCAAGAATATGAAGGTGGACCATAAGGATTATCTGAAGCTGCTTCGTAAGCTGCGGGAGCTTCCAAATGTGAAGAAAGTATTTATCCGTTCAGGTATTCGCTTTGATTATTTGATTGCAGATAAAGATGATACATTTTTCCAAGAACTCTGTGAGCATCATGTAAGCGGTCAGTTAAAGGTAGCTCCAGAGCATGTGGCAGACCCAGTTCTTCAGATGATGGGAAAACCAGAAAATAGTGTTTATCAGGCATTTACGAAGAAATATAAACAAATCAATGAGAAACTTGGAAAGAAGCAGTTCCTGGTGCCATACCTGATGTCTTCACATCCAGGTTCCACAATGAAAGAGGCAGTGCAGCTTGCAGAGTATTTGAGAGATTTAGGATATATGCCAGAACAGGTACAGGATTTTTATCCTACACCATCTACCATTTCTACCTGCATGTATTATACAGAAGTAGATCCAAGAACGATGAAGCCTGTTTATGTGCCAAAGAATCCGCATGAAAAGGCGATGCAGAGAGCCCTGATTCAATATCGTAATCCGAAGAATTATGATTTGGTTCTGGAAGCTCTTAAAAAAGCAGACCGCATGGACTTGGTTGGATTTGATAAGCATTGTCTGATACGTCCAAGACAGGACAAACGTTTTGGGGGTCAAGGACAGCAAAGAAAAGCAGAGCCGCAAAAGAATGTGTCAAAGAAGAAAAAGGCAATTCGAAATGTGCATAAAAAGAAAGCGAAGTAAAGAGTATGAAGGTAATAAAGGGTGAAGCTGGATATATCAGCAGCAGAAAGAAACAGGTAATTCTAAAGGCAGTTTTGGAATTTGGAATTGTAATTGCACTTTTAGTGCTTGGAATTGTAGAGACCGGAGACCGATTGAATCTCCTCACTTTAGTAGCTGTATTGGGATGTCTGCCAGCATCTAAGGCACTGGTAGAAGTGATTATGATATGCAGACATCGTTCTATTTCAAAAGAGAAGGCAGAAGAGATTGCGGGTAAAACAGAGCTGCTTACCGTGGCCTACGATATGGTTTTTACGAGTGAAAAGGCAATCATGCCAGTAGAAAGTATTGTAATTTCCGACAATACAATCTGTGGATATACTTCTAATAAGAAGGTGGATACTGTATTTGCAGCAAAGCATATCAAGCAAATTTTGCATGCAAACCAATTTACAAAGGTGTCTGTAAAGATTTTTGATAATTACACTGCATTTTTAACTAGAGCAGAAGGCATGAATAATATCGAAGCAATCGAAAAAACAGATACGAGAAAAAAAGAAGAAGCGATTAAGAAAATAATTTTAAACATTTCTTTATAGTGGAGTGCATATGCAGGAGATTATTGTTTCAGCAAATGAAGCTGGTCAGCGTTTTGATAAGCTTCTCGCAAAGTATTTGAACGAGGCGCCAAAGAGCTTTATTTACAAAATGCTTCGTAAAAAGAATATTGTTTTAAATGGAAAAAAGGCAACTGGAAATGAAAAGCTTGCAGTTGGCGATTCTGTAAAGCTTTTTCTGGCAGATGAGACGATTGAGAAGTTTTCCAAAATAAGTATTGCGCATACTAATAAAAAATTGGACATTCTTTATGAAGACGAGCATGTACTTCTTATTAATA
The DNA here is from genome assembly GCA_017465565.1 of Tyzzerella sp. Taxonomy (GTDB): domain Bacteria; phylum Bacillota; class Clostridia; order Lachnospirales; family Lachnospiraceae; genus Faecalimonas. Next base: position 31,122 of record JAFTWA010000047.1, on the reverse strand, counting down.
AGCCAGTTGGCATGCTTTCCCAAAAGGCGGAAGCGAAAGATGAGTCCCTTGTGGAGCACATTATTTCGTATATGTTAGAGTCTGGGGAGCTTACAGAGGCAGAACTCCGTAAATTTAAGCCTTCCATTTGTAACCGTTTGGACCGTAACACAAGCGGCCTTATAGTGGCTGGGAAAAGTCTTGTAGGGCTGCAGGTAATGGGAGAACTTTTTAAAGAGCGGTCGATCAAAAAGTATTACCGCTGTCTCGTAAGCGGTAAAGTTTCTGAAAAGCAGTATATTAAAGGGTATCTGAAAAAGGATGAAGCGACGAATAAGGTGACAGTTTCTCAAAATGAAGTGCCAGATAGTCTTCCAATTGAAACAGAATATGAGCCAATCTGGGCAAATGATTTCTGTACTTTACTGGAGGTACATCTGATTACTGGAAGAACCCATCAGATTCGCGCCCATCTGGCATCGCAGAAGCATCCAATTATCGGGGACTACAAATACGGTAACAGAAGAATCAATGATAGTTTTAAAGAGAAGTATAAGCTTCAGAGCCAGCTGTTACACGCATATCGTTTAGAAATGCCAGAGTTAGCTGGAGAACTTGAAAACTTGAGCAATAAACAGTTTGTGGCACCGCTGCCAAGCTTATTTGAAAAAATCGCAAACGCAGAAAAGAGATAAAGGACAGAGAATATGGGAACTTGGAATTCAAGAGGACTTCGCGGTTCTACGTTAGAAGAATTCATTAACCGTACAAATGAGAAATATTTGGAACAGGGGCTGGCACTTATTCAGAAGATACCGACGCCAATTACCCCAGTTCGTATTGATAAAGAACACAGGCATATCACACTGGCTTATTTTGAGCAGAGAAGTACAGTCGATTATATTGGTGCAGTGCAGGGAATTCCAGTGTGTTTTGATGCGAAGGAATGTAATGTAGATACATTTCCATTACATAACATTCATGAACATCAGGTAACATTCATGGAACAGTTTGAGAAGCAGGGAGGAATTTCCTTTCTCATAATCTACTTCAGTGCACGAAACCAATTGTACTATATGTCATTTGCGGAAATTCAGAAATTCTGGATGCGCGCACAGGAAGGCGGAAGAAAGAGTATACGATTTGATGAGCTGAATCCCATTTATTTTATGGAACTGAAAAGTGGATGCTTTGTTCCATATTTAGATGCGATGCAGATTGATTTAGACCAAAGGGATTAAGAGGAGGTACACAAATGAAACAGCAGATTTTACATACTCCAGAAGGTGTACGGGACATTTATAGTATTGAATATGGAAAGAAGGGCGTAATTGAGAAGAAACTGCAAAACGTCTTTCATTTATATGGATATCACGATATTCAGACACCGACATTTGAATTTTTTGAGGTGTTTGGAAAAGAGATGGGAACGATTCCGGCTAAAGAACTCTACAAGTTCTTTGACCGGGATGGAAATACGCTGGTGCTTCGCCCAGATATTACTCCATCCATTGCAAGAGCGGCAGTCAGTGTTTATGACTCGGAAAATTTACCAATCCGTTTATGTTATAAAGGAAATACCTTTATCAATCATTCCAATTATCAAGGGCGTCTACGTGAAAATACGCAGGCAGGTGCGGAGCTGATTGGAGTGGATTCTATTGAAGCCGATGCAGAAATGATTGCAATGGCGGTGGATAGCTTAAAAGCAGTTGGTTTAAAGGAATTTCAGATTCATGTTGGAAGTGTAAAGTTCTTCGAAAGCTTAATCAAAGAAACCGCACTGGATGGAGAAGCAGAAGCAAGACTTCGGGAGTTGATTAAAAACCGCAACTTCTTTGGTGTGGATGAGCTATTAGAAAAGGCACAGGTAAAGGTTACTGTAAAAGCAGCGTTCCAGGTACTTCCAGAACTGGTTGGCGGAAGCGAAGTGTTAAAAAATGCGAAGAAGATTGCGTTAAACACAGAAACGATTGAGGCAGTGAAACGTCTGGAAGAGATGTATCGTCTTTTGGAGGCATATGGGGTGGACCAGTATATTACATTCGACCTCAGCATGAGCGGAACCTATGGATATTACACTGGTGTGATTTTCCGCGGTTATACATATGGAACTGGAGACGCAATTGTAAAAGGCGGACGTTATGACCAGTTGTTAGAGAAATTCGGGAAACCATCACCATCCATCGGCTTTGTTATCGTGGTAGATGAGCTGATGAATGCATTTGCAAGACAGAAAATAGAAATACCATACAAATATAAGAATACGTTTGTGTTGTATGACATGGAAAGACAGGCAGAGGCTATTTTACTTGCCAAGGATTTCCGAAGCAAAGGAAAACAGACAGAGCTTGTTTTAAAGAGAAAAGATAAATCAATCGAGGAATACATTTCCTGTGCGAAGCGTAATTTGTGCGTGAGCATGATGTATTTGAGAGATACCAATGAAATTGAAATGGTGAACTTGCTGACTGGAAAGAGCAATCGCGTTTCAAAGAAAATTAAGTAAGGCAGGAGGAGATTAGTTTGAGATATTTGACATTTGCTTTAACAAAAGGCCGCCTTGCAAAAAAGACGATGGAGCTTTTAAGTGAAATCGGAATCTCTTGTGAAGAAATCTTGGACAAGGATTCCAGAAAGCTTATCTTTGTAAATGAAGAATTAAAGTTGAAATTTTTCCTTGCAAAGGGTCCGGATGTGCCAACTTATGTGGAATATGGTGCGGCTGATATAGGAGTGGTTGGAAAAGATACGATTCTGGAGGAGGGGCGAAAGGTGCATGAGGTATGCGACCTTCGTTTTGGAAAATGCCGCATGTGTGTCTGCGGTCCGGAGTCAGCAAAGGAATTATTAAAGCACCGTGAACTGATTCGGGTAGCGACAAAATATCCGAATATTGCAAAGGATTATTTTTATAATAAAAAGCATCAGACGGTTGAGATTATCAAATTAAATGGCTCTATTGAGCTTGCGCCGCTTGTAGGACTTTCAGAAGTGATTGTAGATATTGTGGAGACAGGCTCTACACTCAAAGAAAATGGTCTCATGGTCTTAGAGGATGTTTGCCCGCTTTCAGCGCGTATGATTGTGAATCCAGTAAGTATGAGAATGGAAAACGAGCGTATTAAAGAGCTGCTTACAAAACTTAGAACGATTTTACAGGAGGGCTGATTATGAGAATACAGAAATTAAATACAGACACCAAGAAGAACCTTCTGGAAGATTTGCTGAAGCGCAGTCCAAATCAATATACAGAGTATGAAGAACGTGTCGCACTAATCTTAGACACAGTAAAAAAAGAAGGAGACGATGCGCTTTTTGCATATACAAAGAAGTTTGATGGTGTAGAGATTACAGCAGATACCATCAAAGTAACAGAAGAAGAAATCGCGGAAGCATACGGTAAAGTGGATGATTCCCTCATCGGAATTATTCAAAAGGCAAAACACAATATTGAAGTTTATCATGAAAAACAAAGACAGTACAGCTGGTTTGACAGTAAGCCGGATGGAACGATGCTTGGGCAGAAGGTGACAGCCCTTCAGAAGGTAGGAGTGTATGTACCAGGAGGAAAAGCAGTTTATCCATCTTCAGTACTCATGAACATTATTCCTGCGAAGGTGGCAGGAGTGGAAGAAATCATCATGGTAACACCACCGGGAAAAGATGGTAAGGTGAATCCAAACACATTAGTTGCAGCAAAGGAAGCTGGAGCGGATGCTATCTATAAGGTTGGCGGAGCGCAGGCAATTGCAGCTCTTGCCTATGGAACAGAAAGCATTCCAAAGGTAGATAAGATTGTAGGACCAGGCAACATTTATGTGGCCCTTGCAAAGAAGGCGGTTTATGGACATGTGAGCATTGATTCCATTGCCGGACCAAGTGAGATTCTTGTAATTGCTGATGAGACGGCAAATCCAAGATATGTGGCAGCGGATTTGTTGTCGCAGGCAGAGCATGATGAACTGGCATCGGCAATTTTGGTTACAACAAGCGAAACTCTTGCAAAAGAGGTTTCTGACCAGGTAGAGATATTTGTAGAAGCGTTATCCAGAACAGAGATTATGAGAAAGTCTCTGGACAATTATGGATATATTCTTGTGGCTGACACCATGAGAGAAGCTATCGATATTGCAAATGAAATTGCATCCGAACATTTGGAAATCATGACAGCGAATCCGTATGATGTGATGATGAAAGTGAAAAATGCAGGAGCGATTTTCATTGGGGAATACAGCAGTGAACCACTTGGTGACTATTTTGCGGGGCCAAATCACGTATTGCCTACAAATGGAACTGCAAAATTTTTCTCACCACTCAGCGTGGATGATTTTATTAAGAAATCGAGTATCATTGCATATTCAAAAGAGGCGCTTCAGGCGATTCATAAAGATATTGAATATTTTGCAGAGGCAGAAGGACTAACAGCCCATGCAAATTCAATCAAGGTACGATTTGAGAAATAGAGGGATGGATATGGAAAACAGAATTGCAGCTTGTGAAAGAAAAACAAAAGAAACAAATATCAAAATTACAATCAATCTGGATGGATGTGGAAAGACAGATATTCACACAGGAATCGGATATTTTGACCACATGCTGGATGGATTTGCAAGACATGGTTTATTTGATTTAGAGGTGTCGGTAACAGGGGATTTACAGGTTGACTGCCACCATACAATTGAAGATACCGGAATCGTTCTTGGACAGGCAATAGCAAAGGCGTTGGGAGAAAAAAAGGGAATCAAGCGCTATGGAAGCTTTCTTCTTCCAATGGATGAGACACTGGCCCTTTGTGCCATTGATTTGTCTGGAAGACCTTATTTGAATTTCCAGGCTGATTTTACAGTAGAAAAGCTGGGAGAGTTTGATACAGAAATGTTCCGCGAATTTTTTTATGCGGTATCTTACAGTGCAGCAATGAATTTACACTTGAAAATTATGGACGGAGGAAATAATCACCACATGGCAGAAGCTTTATTCAAAGCATTTGGTAAAGCCCTTGATATGGCAGTGATGGAAGAACCTCGGATGAAAGACGTTTGGTCTACGAAAGGGAGTTTGTAGGAGTGAATAATTATAAGAGATTGATTCCTTGCATTTTTATCAAGCAGGGAAAAGCAGTAAAATGGTTTGATAATCGTGAAGTATTATCAGAGAATGTAGTGGAACTTGCAAAAAAATACAGTGACGGCGGTGCAGACGAACTGATAGTGCTTGATTTATCTGAAACGGATGAGGAGCACGATAAAGCAATTGATATTATGAAAAAAATCAACCGTGTAATCCGTATTCCGATGATTGCAGGTGGAAATGTGAAACGACAGGAAGATGCAAAGAAAATTTTGTATGCTGGAGCAAAAAGGGTGATTATCAACCTCTCCAAGTCTACGGGTATAGAATTAGTCGATTCCGTATCAAAACGCTTTGGTAAAGAAAAAGTAGCAGTATCCCTGAATGATTTTGACACATTATTCAAACAGCAGCATGTAATTGAAGAAAACAGCAGTGAGATTGTTTTTATGCACAGACCAGACCTAAATTCGGTTATGGACATTACGAATCTGCCAACGGTTATTTTGACCGATGTATTGGAAGAGGCAGAAATTCTCAGAATTCTGAAATGCCCAGGTATCAAGGGCGTGTCAGGAAAGTTTATCAGCCAGTTGGATTTAGATTTGGCGGTCTTTAAAGAAACCTGTGCAAGAGAAGATATTGAGATGACTGCATTCGAAAGTAAGATGGATTTTTCTGAATTTAAATTAAACGCAGAAGGATTAATTCCAGTGATTGTACAGAATTATAAGACTGGCGAAGTGCTCATGCAGGCATATATGAATCAGGATGCATTTGAGCATACCTTAAAAACTGGAAAAATGACTTATTACAGCAGAAGCAGAAAAGAACGCTGGGTAAAGGGTGAGACCTCTGGCCATTATCAATACGTGAAGTCTCTGACGATAGATTGTGATAAGGATACAATCTTAGCAAAAGTAAATCAGATTGGCGCTGCCTGTCACACGGGCTCTCCGACCTGTTTCTATCAGCCGCTTGCAGGAACTGACTATGATGAAACAAATCCGCTTCAGGTTTTTGAAAGTGTTTACGAGAAAATTCTGGACCGTAAAAATAATCCAAAAGAAGGCTCTTATACAAATTATCTTTTTGATAAAGGAATTGATAAGATTCTTAAGAAGATTGGGGAAGAAGCGACAGAGCTTGTAATTGCAGCAAAGAATCCAAATCCAGAAGAAATCAAATACGAGCTCTCGGATTTCCTCTATCATGCAATGGTTCTTATGGTAGAACGAGGCGTGACATGGGAGGATATTACAGGAGAACTTGCTGACCGTTAATTGAATAAGATAAAAGGGAAGAGCATATATTTTAGTAAATATATGCTCTTATTTTTGGGAGAAACCGATATGACGGATGTTGAAAGAAGACGATTAAAACTATTACAGGATGTAAGAAAGACTTATAGCGAGAGAAATACACCGCCGGCAGTCCATCCAAGATATCAATCTACATATTTGTCCTTATATGCAAGTGAGGAAGAGAGGATGCATGCAAAAGGGACTTTTACTATGCGGTTAATTATTTCAATTTTGATATTTGGATTATTTTGTATTATAAATTATCAGAATGAAAGCTATGGAGCCATTGATAGTCAATACATAGTCCAGGAAATTCAAAGGGAACAATTTGATTTCGATTTATTCCGCTAAGAGCTCCCATTGCCCATAGAGTTCTTCCAGTTCATTTAAAATATCAGCTTTCTCCTTTGAGAGTTCCTGACATTTCACGCTGTTTGTGAAGGTTTCAGGCTTGCTCAGCTCTTCATCAATTTTTTTGTCTCTTTCTTCGAGTACATTGATTCGTTCTTCGACCTTTTTCAAGTCGTTTTGACGTTTACGTTCCTTGGCCTGGGCTTCTTTCTGTGCCTTCCAGTCAAGCTTTGTCTCGGATTCTGCTGTGACTGGAGCAGAAGAAGCGTTCATAAAAGGAACGGCATAAACAGCTGTCAGTTCTTCTTTTTTCTCCAAATAATAATCATAGTTTCCAATGTAATTTACAAATGTTCCGTTTACTAAATCCATAATGCGGGTAGCCGTCTGGTTGATAAAGTAACGGTCATGGGAAACGTAGAGAACCGTTCCAGTATATTCGTTTAAGGCTTTTTCTAAGATTTCCTTTGAGGCAATATCTAAATGGTTGGTAGGTTCATCGAGAATCAGGAAATTGGCTTCTGACAGCATCAGTTTCGCTAAAGAAACACGACCACGTTCTCCACCACTTAAATCACTGATTAATTTATAAACATCATCACCTGTAAACAGGAAAGCAGCAAGCGTGTTACGAATTTGCGTGTTAGTGAGAGATGGATAATCATCTGAAATTTCATCAAATATATTTTTATCCATATGTAATATGTGATGCTCCTGATCGTAATACCCAATCTGTACTTTGGAACCAAGTCTAAAAGAACCTGTATCGGAAGGAACCACCTCGTTTAAAATCTTAAGAAGTGTAGTCTTTCCAGTTCCATTGTCACCAATAACCGCAATATGTTCACCGCGTTTGATTTCAAAAGAAATGTTTTTAAATAATTGATGGCTGCCGTATGCTTTACTCAAATTTTCCACGGAAAGAACGTCGTTCCCGCTTGTACAAGATGGCTCTAATGAAAAATGGAGTTCCTTTGTGTCTTCAATAGGCTTTTCTACGAGTTCCATTTTCTCAAGCATTTTCTCACGGCTCTCTGCACGTTTGATGGATTTCTCACGGTTAAAGGAGCGGAGCTTTTCAATGACTGCCTCTTGATACTTGATTTCCTGTTGCTGATTCAGGTATTCCTTGATTTTTGCTTCGCGAATCATTTTCTTTTTTTCAGCAAATTCAGTGTAGTTGCCATGGAACATCATGATATTTCCATGTTCGATTTCGATGACCTTTGTAACCACACGGTTCAAGAAATAGCGGTCATGGGAAACGATTAAAACAGCACCGTCATAATTCAGCAGATAGGTTTCAAGCCATGTGATGGAATTCATATCCAGATGGTTGGTCGGCTCATCCAATAACAGAATATCCGGCTTTGTCAAAAGAAGCTTGCCTAGTGCAACGCGGGTTTTCTGACCACCAGAGAGAGTATCCACTTCTTTGGAGAATTCTTCCTCTTTAAAGCCAAGTCCTTTTAGAACCCCAATCAATTCGCTTTGGTAGGCATAGCCATTTGCCTGTTCAAAACGTTCTGTCAGAAGATGATAAGAGTGAAGACGATTTTCCAATTCTTCTCCATGTAAATGTTTCATTTCCAATTCCATGGTACGAATCTGTTTTTCCATCTCAATAATGTCAGCTTTTGCAGTTTTTAATTCTTCTAAAATGGTATTTCCGCTGGATAAATCCTGATGCTGCGAGAGGTATCCGATGGTTTTCCCTTTGGTCAAAATGATTTCACCGCTGTCAACATCTAATTCTTTGACAATCATTTTCAAAATGGTTGATTTTCCAGCACCGTTTAAGCCAATCAGGGCTGCTTTTTCGCGGTCTTCTATATGAAAGGAACCAGATTTCACAATTACCTGGTCGCCAAATGCTTTTGAAATATTGTGGCATGCAAGAATCATACCTTACCTCCTAAAGTAAATTGTACTTTTACCAATATAATTATACCGAAAATTTAATAAAACACAATGAAAAGTTTGACTTTGCACAAACAATTCTATATAATAAAAACAGTGTTATATAAAAGGTAGGAAGGTGATGAAAGTGGAAGAAAGAGAAATTTCACAGGCAGTCATTCGAAGACTCCCACGATATTATCGTTATCTTGGAGAATTATTAGCAAATGGAGTTGAAAGGATTTCATCTAATGATTTGAGTAAGAGAATGAATGTTACAGCTTCCCAGATCAGACAGGATTTGAATAATTTTGGTGGCTTCGGTCAGCAGGGATATGGTTACAATGTGAAGTATTTGCGCACAGAAATTGGTAAAATCCTTGGTTTAGATGTGGATCATAATTTTATTATTATTGGTGCTGGTAACTTAGGACAGGCACTCGCAAATTATGCATCTTTTGAGAGAAGCGGCTTTAAATTAAAAGGTATCTTTGATGTGAATCCTAGATTAGAAGGAGTAACAATCCGTGGTATTCAGATTCATATGATGGACGAACTGAAAAGCTTCATCCGTGATAACAATATTGAGATTGCGGTACTCACGATTCCAAAAACAAAAGCAATTGAGGTTGCAGAACAGCTTGCTGAGACAGGAATCAAAGGAATCTGGAATTTCGCACATACCGATTTAAAACTTGGTGAGAATGTAATTGTAGAGAATGTACATCTTTCAGAAAGTTTAATGAGGCTCTCATATAAAATTGGACGTTATGATGAAGAGCATTCACAAGAATAAGTAGTAAAAAGCGTGTAGTGAGAGTGTATTTATATACTTTCTTACACGTTTTTTTAAAAATATGGAGGATTTTTATGAGATATTTACTTACAGGAAAACAAATGCGCAAGGCAGATGCATATACAATAGAAAAGGTAGGGCTTCCAGCGTTAGTTTTAATGGAGCGCGCGGCACTTGAGGTGGTCAGAGTCATCGAGCTGGAAAGATGCAGGGAAAAGAGTATTTTGGTCGTATGCGGCTCTGGAAATAATGGTGGGGATGGCTATGCCGTAGCAAGATTATTGCACATAAAAGGATATGATGTTTCCATTTATTTTGCTGGAGATGAAGCTTCCAGAAGCAAGGAGAATCTTCTGCAGAAACAGATATGTGAGCATTATCAGGTTCCAGTTGTGAAGAATCTGAAGGAGAAAGAATATAATATAATCGTAGATGCGGTTTTTGGCATTGGATTATCCAGAGAAATTGCAGGTGAATACCGCGAAGTGATTAAGACCCTGAATAGCATGAAAGGGCTAAAAATTGCCGTTGACATTCCATCAGGTCTCCACGATACATCAGGGAAAGTAATGGGAATCGCTTTTCGTGCAGATATGACAATCGCAATTGCATATCTAAAAAGCGGCGAAGTACTCCCACCAGCCAATGAATATACTGGGGAGATTGAGATTGCAGATATTGGCATCTATGACGACGCAGTTCCAACGGATGAACCTCTCTTCTTTACACATGAATATAACGATTTAAAAAAGCTTTATCCGAAAAGACAGCCGAATTCACACAAGGGAACCTACGGCAAAGTAGGTCTCATTGTGGGGAATAAAGATATGTCAGGTGCTGCATATTTATGTGCAAAGGCAGCGTATATTACAGGTGCAGGGCTGGTTCAGATTTATACACACGAAGAAAACCGTGTGGCATTGCAGCAGCTCATGCCAGAGGCAATTATTACAACCTACGACAAGTTTGATGAAGAAAATTTACAGAAGCTTCTTGACTGGTCCGATGTGATTGGAATCGGATGTGGGCTGGGGCAGAATGATTTGGCAGACGAACTTGTAAAGTATACACTCGCCCATGCAGATTGTCCATGTGTGGTGGATGCAGATGGACTTAATATTCTGGCAAAGCACATGGAGTTGTTGAAGGATAGGGCGATGCCGACTATTTTAACTCCACACATGAAAGAAATGACAAGACTCCTTTCTTGCAAGATGGACGACTTAAAAGAAAATAGATTAGAATTACTTGGCGGGTTTACAGATGAATATCCGGTTACCTGTGTGCTGAAGGATGCAAGAACCCTGGTATCAAAAGCAGGCCAAAGTATGTGTCTGAACATGTCAGGGAATGCTGCAATGGCAAAAGGCGGCTCGGGTGATGTTCTGACAGGTATGATTGCAGGGATTTTGGCTCAGAAATTAACGGAGTTTGATGCTGCAAGTCTTGCTGTATATTTGCATGGCCATGCAGGCGATGTGGCAAGAGACAAAAAAGGTGTTTATAGTGTACTTGCAAGCGATATTTTAGATTGCATTAGTGCAGTTTTAAAACATATTTAAGAGGTGAAATCAGTGAAAACTTACAGCAGAGTATATGCGAGAATTGATTTGGATGCAATTGAATATAATGTGGAGCGGATGAAAAAGAATCTGAACCCTTGGACGAAAATCATGGCAGTCATTAAAGCGGATGGGTATGGTCATGGTGCAGTACAGATTGCAGAAATGCTGGAAAGTGTGGAATACATCTGGGGATTTGCGGTAGCAACTCTGGACGAAGCGATTGTACTTCGTAGTGAAGGAATCCAGAAGCCGATCCTGGTTCTAGGCTGTGTTTTTCCAGATCAATATATGGCAATGTTAAAGAACGATATCCGCATGAATGTATACACGGAAGAAATGGCAGAAGCAATTTCCCAAATGGCTGCAAGAGAAGGCATGACAGCCTACATGCATATCAAACTAGATACAGGTATGGGGCGTCTGGGATTTGATATTACAGAAGGCTCGGCAGAAGCGATTGCCAGAATCAGTGAGCTTCGAAATGTATCATTAGAAGGTATTTTTACGCATTTTGCAAAGGCAGATGAAACAGATAAGTCATTTACGGAAAAACAAATGAAAGATTTTATCTGGATGCGTGATAAGTTGAAAGAAAAAAATGTGGTTTTCAAATATGAGCATTGCGCCAACAGTGCAGCAATTATTGATGTTCCAGAAGCAAACTTTGACTTAGTGAGAGCTGGAATTTCCACATTTGGTCTATATCCTTCGGAAGAAGTGAATAAGGAGAGCGTGAGATTAAAACCAGCACTGGCGCTAAAAAGCCATGTTGCCTTTGTGAAGGATATTGAAGCAGGAACACCGATTAGCTATGGTGGTACATTTGTCTCAAAAGAGAAAATGCGAATCGCCACCATTCCGGTTGGATATGCAGATGGATATCCAAGAAATCTTTCAAATGTGGGATATGTACTGATTCGCGGAAGGAAGGCACAAATTGTCGGACGCGTGTGTATGGACCAGTTCATGGTTGATGTTACGCATATTGAGGGCGTAAGCTTTGGCGATAAGGTAACCTTAATTGGAAAAGATGGAAACGAAACTATTACGGTTGAGGATTTAGGGGATTTGTCAGGCAGATTCAATTATGAATTTATCTGTGACCTTGGAAAACGTATTCCGAGAGTGTATGTGAGAAATGGAAAGATTTCGGAACAAGTAGATTATTTTGCATAAAAGGACTCTTATTAGAATACATCCGAAAAAGATGGAAATACTGATTTTATCTTGAAAATCGGAGTGTGAATAGAGTGCAGATTAAACGAGGAGACATTTTTTACGCAGATTTAAGTCCGGTCTTAGGGTCGGAGCAGGGAGGAGTTCGTCCGGTACTGATTATCCAGAACGATGTTGGAAACCGGCATAGTCCTACTGTGATTTGCGCAGCGATTACTTCCCGGATGAATAAGGCAAAATTACCAACTCATGTGGAGATAGATGCAAGCAAGTATCAATTGGTGAAAAATTCAGTGGTTTTACTAGAGCAGATTCGTACCATTGATAAGAAACGCCTCAAAGATTTTATTTGCCATGTAGATAAAAAATTAATGGTTCAAGTAGAGGAAGCATTGAAAATAAGTTTAGAACTCCATACATAGTTGGAAAAAGAGTGCTTAAAAACTGTACAAAATGAAAAAAGAGTGCTAGAATATACAAGTATTTTAGAGAAAACGAAAAGAGGTAAGAAAATGTCAGGACATTCAAAATTCGCGAATATTAAGCATAAAAAAGAAAAGAACGACGCAAAAAAAGGAAAGATTTTTACTATTATTGGTAGAGAAATTGTGATTGCTGTAAAAGAGGGTGGTCCAGACCCGGCTAACAACAGCAAGCTCCGCGATGTAATTGCAAAAGCAAAAGCAAACAACATGCCAAATGATACGATCGAAAGAGGGATTAAAAAAGCGGCAGGCGATGCAAATGCAGATAACTATGAAAAGATTACATATGAAGGATATGGACCAAATGGTATTGCAATTATCGTAGAAACACTCACAGATAATAAAAACAGAACAGCAGCGAATGTAAGAAGTGCTTTCACAAAAGGCAATGGTAATATGGGTACAGCAGGCTGCGTTTCATTTATGTTTGATAAGAAAGGTCAGATTATTATCACAAAAGAAGATTGCGATATGGACGCTGATGAGTTAATGATGTTAGCGTTGGACGCCGGCGCAGAGGATTTTGTGGAGGAAGAAGAAGGCTACGAGGTTCTTACAGATCCTGATGAATTTTCAGCAGTTCGTGAAGCACTTGAAAAAGAGGGAATCGTAATGGCAGAAGCAGAAGTTAAGATGATTCCACAAACATATGTTGAATTAACAGATGAGACAGCGGTTAAGAATCTGAATAAAACTTTAGATCTTTTAGATGATGACGATGACGTACAATATGTATGGCACAACTGGGATGAATAATCAGCTGGCCATACAACAGGAGGAGACAGATGAGCAATTATAAGATAGAAACAAAATGTATCCAATCAGGATACACACCAAAGAACGGGGAAGCACGTGTACTTCCAATTTACCAGAGCACAACTTTCAAATATGAAAACAGTGATGAAATGGGTAAGTTATTTGATTTGGAGGCTTCAGGATATTTCTATACAAGACTTCAGAATCCAACCAATGACGCAGTAGCTGCTAAGATTTGTGATATGGAAGGTGGAGTGGCTGCAATGCTTACATCTTCTGGTCAGGCTGCAAACTTCTATGCAATTATGAATATTGCAGAAGCAGGTGACCATATTATCTGCTCTTCAGCTGTTTATGGTGGTACATATAATTTATACGCACATACAATCCGTAAAATGGGAATCAGCGCTACATTTATTGATCCAGACTGCCCAGAAGAAGAGCTTCATGCAGTATTCCAGGACAATACAAAAGCGGTTGTTGGGGAAACAATTGCAAACCCTGGATTAAATGTACTTGATATTGAGAAATTTGCAAAGGTTGCACATGCACATGGGGTGCCACTTATTATCGATAATACATTTGCAACACCAATTAACTGTCGTCCATTTGAATGGGGAGCAGACATTGTTACTCACTCCACAACAAAATACATGGACGGCCACGCAACAGCAGTAGGCGGATGTATCGTTGACAGTGGGAACTTTGACTGGGAAGCACATGCTGACAAATTCCCAGGTCTTACAACTCCAGATGAAACATACCATGGACTTGTATACACAGAAAGATTTGGTAAGGGTGCATTTATCACAAAGGCAACTTCTCAAATGATGAGAGATTTGGGTTCTATCCAGTCTCCACAAAATGCATTTTTATTAAACATTGGTCTTGAAACATTACATTTAAGAATGCCAAGACACTGTGAAAATGCCTTAAAAGCGGCAGAATACTTAAAGAACCATGAAAAAGTGGCTTGGGTAAACTGTTCAATGCTTGAAGGTGACAAGTACTATGACCTTGCACAAAAATACATGCCAAACGGAACTTGCGGTGTTATTACATTTGGAGTAAAGGGCGGAAGAGATGCATGTGTTAGAATGATGGATAGTCTTAAGATGATTGCAATCGTAACACATGTTGCGGACGCAAGAAGCTGTGTGCTTCATCCAGCTAGCCATACACACCGTCAAATGAACGAGCAAGAGCTGATTGAAGCAGGAGTACAACCAGATTTGATTCGTTTCAGTGTAGGTATTGAAAATATTGAAGATATTATTGCTGACTTAGAACAGGCTTTAGCTTCTATTTAAGTTTAGGTTTTTAAGAGTTCGTTGCTTTTTGCAGCGGACTCTTTCTGTTTTGTATTTTTAATAAAAAAAGGCACTTTTGGGTATTATAAAAAAGAAACTACATCAAGGAGTGCAGATATGAATCAGGAAAAACAAGAAGAAATCAAAGAAACAGGCAGCATTGAACTGGAGAATCGAAAAAAGCATCATACAATAAAAGTATTTACAATTATAGGGGAAATTGAGGGACATGAGGCGGCATCCTCAAATACAAAAGCGACCAAATATGATCATTTGCTGCCACAATTAGCAGAAGTGGAAGAAAATGATGAGATTCAGGGAGTCTTATTTTTGTTGAATACATTAGGAGGAGATGTGGAAGCAGGTCTTGCCATAGCAGAAATGATCGCATCCCTCAGCAAGCCGACGGTCTCTCTTGTCCTCGGAGGCAGTCATTCCATTGGCGGTCCATTAGCGGTAGCGACAGATTATTCATTTATTGTGCCAAGTGGAACCATGGTAATTCATCCTGTAAGATCTTCCGGTATGTTTATTGGTGTGAAACAAAGTTATCTTAACATGGTACGCACACAAGACCGCATCACAAATTTTCTGTCAAAGCATTCTAGGATTTCAAAAGAGCGGGTAGAACAGCTTATGTTGAATCCAACAGAGCTTGTAAAGGATGTTGGAACCCTTCTTGAAGGAGAGGAAGCAGTAAAGGAAGGTCTTATTAATGAAGTAGGCGGGATGAAAGAAGCATTACGAAAATTACATCAAATGATTGATGAAAACAAATAGAAATGTTATACTAAAGACAGTGTTGTTTAATGAACAGGGGGAATATCATGGCAACGAAGAAGAACACAAGAAAGCGGAGTTCAAGTCAATCCACGTCCAAGGGGAAACGCCAGACAACGAATTCTGCCAAGAATAAAACAGAAAACCAGAGCTTTTTAAAAGATGAAATTGTCATTCTGCTATCTTTGGCAATTTGTGCTCTGTTAACTATAAGTCATTTTGGAGTTGGTGGTTTCATAGGAAATGCTGTATCGTCATTTTTATTTGGTTTATTTGGATATATGGCATATATTGTTCCAATCTTGACATTTATAGGGGTAGCCTTTGTAAAATCCAATAAAGGCAATACCCTTGCATACATAAAGACAATTGCAGGTGCTGTATTAACAATACTGTTATGCATTATTTTACAGCTAATTATAAAAGGGCCTATCTCAGAAGCCAGCATTCCAAAACTATTTAAGCTTTCTAGTGATGGCGGAGGATTGGTTGGCGGCTTAATTGTAAATCTATTTTGTCCAGCTATCGGTGTGATTGGTACCTATTTATTAACCTGTGTTCTTGTAATTATCTGTTTTGTGATTATTACGGGGAAATCTTTTGTCGGAAGCGTAAAGACAAAGGGTGAAAAAGCTTACCAGACTGCAAAAGAAGATGCAAAACGAAGAAAAGAACAGGCAGAAATACAGCGTGAAAAGCGTCAGCAGGAAAAAGAGGCAGAAAAGCCAGAATTAAAGAGAAAAGACAAGGTTGTATCTGGTGTCTCATTTAATACAACTCTGGAAAAGAAATCAGTGGAAATGCATGAGATTACACCGATTCAGGATAACATAGAACTACCACCACCACAGGTGGAGGATTTGTTTGCTGAGCCAGCTCCGTCACCAACTACAAATGACATTGTTATTAACCGCGCAATGCCAATTGAGGAAGTGGAGATTCCAGAGGATGTACCATTTGAGGAACCGTCTCTGGAAGAGGCTGCTACTAGAAAACGCAGAAGTACAAAGGAAAGCAGACAACAGGCAGCGGATGAAGCGTTAAATGTAGGCGAAGAAATTAAAAAGAGTGAGGAAAAGCCGAAGAAGGTTTATCAATTTCCACCTCTTACGCTGCTTACAAAAGGCCGTCACTCCAGAGGAGATTCGGATGCACATCTTCGTGAGACCGCATTAAAGCTACAGCAGACATTGCAGAGCTTTAACGTAAACGCAACGGTAACAAATGTAAGCTGCGGACCAACTGTTACGCGATATGAATTACAGCCAGAACAGGGCGTAAAGGTTAGTAAAATTGTCGGTCTTGCCGATGATATTAAGCTAAACTTAGCTGCTGCAGACATTCGAATTGAAGCACCAATTCCAGGCAAAGCGGCAGTAGGAATTGAAGTTCCAAATAAAGAGAATGCAGCCGTTATGCTTCGAGATTTGTTAGAATCTGACGAGTTTACAAACAACAAATCCAGAATTGCATTTGCAGTAGGAAAAGATTTGGGCGGACAGGTTGTCGTTGCTGATATTGCAAAGATGCCGCATCTTCTGATTGCGGGTGCCACTGGTTCTGGTAAATCAGTATGTATCAATACTTTAATTATGAGTATTTTGTATAAAGCAAATCCAGATGATGTGAAACTCATCATGATCGACCCGAAAGTGGTAGAACTTAGCGTTTACAACGGAATTCCGCACTTACTAATTCCAGTTGTAACAGATCCAAAGAAAGCTGCCGGGGCACTGAACTGGGCAGTGGCTGAGATGACGAGAAGATATCAGCTTCTTGCAGAATACAATGTTCGTGATTTGGCAGGCTACAATCAAAAGGTAGAATCAATCAAAGATATTGAGGATGAAAATAAACCTCAGAAGCTCCCTCAGATTGTAATCATTGTGGACGAGCTTGCAGACCTTATGATGGTTGCACCAGGTGAAGTAGAAGATGCAATCTGCCGTCTGGCACAGCTTGCGAGAGCCTGTGGAATCCATCTGGTAGTTGCAACTCAGAGACCTTCGGTTAACGTTATTACTGGTCTTATTAAGGCGAATATGCCATCCAGAATTGCGTTTTCAGTATCATCTGGTGTGGATTCAAGAACGATTCTTGATATGAATGGAGCAGAAAAATTGCTTGGTAAGGGTGATATGTTATTTTCACCACAGGGTTATCCAAAGCCAGCCCGCGTACAAGGTTCATTTGTATCCGATAAAGAAGTACAGGCAGTCGTAGATTTCCTAATCAATAACGGAGACGGTGTTGTTTATAATGAAGAGATTACGAGTCATATGAATTCAGCAAATACTGGCGCTTCAGGAGCAGCCAGTGGTGGCGGTGATGACAGGGATGTTTACTTTGTTGATGCAGGAAAATTTGTTATTGAGAAAGACAAAGCATCGATTGGCATGTTACAGAGAGTGTTCAAAATTGGATTCAACCGTGCAGCCAGAATTATGGATCAGCTTGCAGAAGCTGGGGTTGTCGGAGAAGAAGAAGGTACGAAACCAAGAAAAGTTTTAATGTCAATGGAACAATTCGAACAGTACATTGATGAATATGTATAATTACACAAGCGAAAATGAGGAGGTAATCATATCATGAAAACAGACATTCAAATTGCTCAGGAAGCGGTAATGGCACCAATTAAAGATGTGGCAGCAAGCATTGGTATCAAAGAGGATGATTTAGAATTATACGGAAAATATAAAGCAAAATTATCAGATGAATTATGGCAGGAAGTGAAAGACCGTCCAAATGGGAAGTTGGTGCTGGTTACGGCTATCAACCCAACACCAGCAGGGGAAGGGAAAACAACGACTTCTGTAGGTCTTGGACAGGCAATGGCAAAATTAAATAAGAAAGCAATCATTGCGCTCCGTGAACCATCACTTGGACCTTGTTTTGGTATTAAGGGTGGAGCTGCAGGCGGTGGATATGCGCAGGTAGTTCCAATGGAAGACTTAAACTTACATTTCACAGGAGATTTCCATGCGATTACTTCTGCAAATAACTTGTTAGCAGCTCTGTTAGATAATCACATTCAACAAGGAAACGCCCTTCAAATTGACCCAAGACAAGTCGTTTGGAAACGTTGTCTCGACATGAACGACCGTGTACTTCGTAATGTTGTAGTAGGTCTTGGAAACAAGATGGATGGTATGGTTCGCGAAGACCATTTCGTAATTACAGTGGCTTCTGAAATCATGGCAATTCTTTGTCTCTCAAGTGATATTAAGGATTTAAAGCGTCGTCTTGGTCAAATCGTTGTAGCTTACAACTTTGCAGGCGAACCTGTCACAGCTGAGCAGTTAAACGCAACGGGTGCAATGACAGCATTATTAAAAGATGCAATCAAGCCTAACTTAATTCAGACATTGGAACACACACCTGCATTAGTTCACGGTGGACCATTTGCAAATATTGCACACGGATGTAACAGTGTGATTGCAACAAAGATGGCATTGAAATTAGCAGATATTACAATTACAGAAGCGGGATTTGGTGCTGACCTTGGTGCTGAAAAGTTTATGGATATTAAATGCCGTATGAGTGGACTTAAACCAGATGCAGTGGTGCTTGTAGCCACAGTCCGTGCATTGAAATATAATGGTGGTGTGGCTAAAAAGGATTTGGGCGAAGAAAACTTAGAAGCACTGGCAAAAGGTATTGTGAACTTAGAAAAACACATTGAAAATATCCAAAAATTTGGTGTTCCAGTTGTTGTAACTCTCAACTCATTTACAACAGACACAGAAGCAGAATACGAATACATCAAGAATTTCTGCGAAGAAAGAAACTGCGAATTTGCATTATCAGAGGTTTGGGCAAAAGGCGGCGAAGGCGGCGTTGCTCTTGCAGAAAAGGTATTACATACATTAGAAACAAAGGAAAGCAATTTCCATACATTATACGCGGATGACCTTTCATTGAAAGAAAAGATTGAAACAATTTCAAAAGAAATCTATGGTGCAGATGGCGTAGAATTTGCTCCTGCAGCTGAAAAACAATTGGCTAAGATTACGGAGATGGGATATGGACATTTCCCAATCTGTATGGCGAAAAACCAATATTCATTATCAGATGATGCTTCACTTCTTGGAAGACCAACAAACTTCAAGATTCACATTCGTGAAGTATATGTAAGTGCAGGCGCTGGATTTGTGGTCGCTCTCACAGGTGCAATTATGACAATGCCAGGACTTCCAAAGGTACCAGCGGCAAATGGCATCGATGTAAATGAAGATGGCGTAATTACAGGATTATTCTAGGAGAAAATTATGGCACAATTAATTGACGGGAAATTAGTATCAGCTCAGATTAAAGATGAGTTAAAGGCAGAAGTAGCAGAGTTAAAAGAAAAAGGAATTGTTCCTTGCCTGGCAGTGATTCAGGTAGGGAATAATCCGGCATCTTCTGTATATGTAAACAATAAAAAGAAAGCATGTGCGTATATTGGTATCGATTCTTTGTCATATGAATTAGAGGAATCTATTTCACAGGAAGAGTTATTAAATCTGGTAGAAGTTTTAAACCAAAATCCAAAAGTAAATGGTATTCTGGTTCAGCTTCCATTACCAAAGCACATCAATGAAGAAGCAGTGATTCATGCAATTGCACCAGAAAAGGACGTAGATGGTTTCCATCCGCAGACTGTTGGAAATATGTGTATTGGCAGCAAAGGATTTCTTCCATGTACACCTGCAGGTGTAATTCAGTTATTAAAACGTTCTAATATTGAAATCGAAGGAAAAGAATGTGTTGTTGTTGGAAGAAGTAATATCGTTGGAAAGCCAATGGCAATTTTACTCCTCCGCGAAAACGGAACAGTGACAATCACTCATTCCAGAACTAAGGATTTAAAAGAAGTTACAAAGAGGGCAGATATTCTTGTGGCAGCAATCGGAAAGCCAAAGTTTATTACAAGCGAATATGTGAAAGAGGGCGCAGTAGTAATTGACGTTGGAATTCACCGCAATGAAAATAATAAGCTTTGTGGAGATGTAGATTTCGATGATGTGGCAGGAAAGGTAAGTGCAATCACACCAGTTCCTGGCGGCGTTGGTCCGATGACGATTGCAATGCTTATGAATAACTGTGTTGAAACGGTAAGATAGGATACTTTTTCGCTTTAATTCGATAAAAAATTACTTGATATTTTAGGATGAAGTGATTATTATAAAGAAGTATATTGAAAAAACTAAGGAGAGGGTAATATGTATAAGATTACAAGAGCAGAAAAGCTGGCAGATAAAATCTATCTTATGGATGTAGTAGCACCTAGAGTTGCAAAACACTGTGAACCAGGTCAATTTATTATCGTTAAGTTAGATGAAAAGGGCGAAAGAATTCCTTTGACTATCTGTGATTATGATAGAGAAGCTGGAACAATTACAATTGTATTCCAGACAATTGGAGCATCTACAGAAAAGATGTCATATTTAAAAGCAGGAGACAGTTTCAGGGACTTCACAGGTCCACTTGGATGTGCTTCTGAATTTGTCAACGAAGATATTGAAGAATTAAAAGGCAAAAAAATGTTATTTGTAGCAGGTGGTGTTGGAGCAGCTCCAGTTTATCCACAGGTAAAATGGTTACATGAACACGGCATTGAAGCGGATGTAATCGTTGGTGCTAAGACAAAGGATATGCTTATCTTAGAGGATGAGATGAAAGCAGTATCAGGGAACTATTATCCATGTACAGACGATGGTTCATATGGTCACGCTGGTATGGTTACATCAAAGATTGAACAATTAGTAAATGAAGAAGGCAAAAAATATGATGTTTGTGTTGCTATTGGACCAATGATTATGATGAAATTTGCCTGCCTTACAACAAAGAAATTGGGAATTCCAACAATCGTATCTATGAACCCAATTATGGTTGATGGTACAGGTATGTGTGGTGCATGCCGCCTTCAGGTTGGAAATGAAATCAAATTCGCTTGTGTAGATGGACCAGAATTTGACGGTCATTTAGTAGATTTTGACCAGGCAATGAAGAGACAACAAATGTACAAATCAGCAGAAGGCCGTGCGATGTTAAAGCTTCAAGAGGGCGATACACATCACGGTGGATGCGGACATTGTGGAGGTGACGAGTAATGGCTGACGTATTAAAGAAAGTTCCTGTAAGAGAGCAAGAGCCTTCAGTTCGTGCAAAGAATTTTGAAGAAGTATGCTATGGTTATAATAAAGAAGAAGCGATGGAAGAAGCTTCTAGATGTATCAATTGCAAAAATGCAAAATGTATTCAAGGATGTCCAGTATCAATCAACATCCCGGCATTTATTCATGAAGTAAAAGAAGGAAACTTTGAAGAAGCATATAAAGTCATCGGTAAATCATCAGCCCTTCCAGCTGTTTGCGGACGTGTATGTCCTCAAGAATCACAGTGCGAAGGAAAATGTATCCGAGGTATCAAAGGCGAACCAATCTCTATTGGTAAGTTAGAAAGATTCGTTGCTGACTATGCTTTGGAAAACGATATCAAACCAGAAAAAGCGGAAAGCACAAATGGCCACAAGGTTGCAGTTATTGGTTCAGGCCCTGCTGGTCTTACATGTGCAGGTGACTTGGCGAAATTAGGCTATGAGGTGACTGTATTTGAAGCGTTACATGAACTTGGTGGTGTATTAGTATACGGTATCCCTGAATTCCGTTTACCAAAACACAAAATTGTAGCGAAAGAAATTGATAAAGTAAAAGAGCTTGGCGTAAAATTCGAAACAAACGTTGTAATCGGTAAATCTACAACCATCGACCAATTAATTGAAGATGAAGGCTTTGAAGCCGTATTTATCGGTTCTGGTGCAGGACTTCCTAAATTCATGGGAATCCCAGGAGAAAATGCAAACGGTGTATTCTCAGCAAACGAATACTTAACAAGAAACAACTTAATGAAAGCATTTGACGATTCATACGATACACCAATCGTAGCTGGTACAAAGGTAGCAGTTATCGGTGGTGGTAACGTAGCCATGGACGCTGCAAGAACAGCACTTCGTCTTGGCGCTGACGTACATATCGTATACCGTCGTAGTGAAGAAGAACTTCCAGCCAGAGTAGAAGAGGTTCACCACGCTAAAGAAGAGGGAGTTATCTTTGACCTCTTAACAAATCCTACAGAAATCCTTGTAGATGACAACGGATATGTAAAAGGAATGAAATGCGTGAAGATGGAACTTGGCGAGCCAGATGCTTCTGGAAGAAGACGTCCTGTAGTAGTGGAAGGTTCTGAATTCGAAATGGAATTAGACACTGTTATCATGTCACTTGGAACATCTCCAAACCCACTTATTTCTTCTACAACAGAAGGATTAGAAGTGAATAGATGGAAATGTATCGTGGCTGACGAAGAAACTGGCAAGACAACGAAAGAAGGAGTTTATGCTGGTGGGGATGCTGTAACAGGTGCGGCAACAGTAATTCTTGCGATGGGAGCTGGAAAAGCTGGGGCAAAAGGTATCCACGAATACTTGAGTAATCGTTAAAAAAATAACAGGGGACGTAGTCAAATTCAATTTTGCTACGTCCCCAATTTGAAAGAAAGGAAGAAATCTATGAAAATTACATGGCTTGGACAAGCAGGACTTCTTTTTGAAAAGGGTGATTTTAAAATTATTATAGATCCATATTTATCAGACAGCGTGGTGAAAATTAATCCAAAGAATAAAAGAAGAGTGCCTGTGGATGAAACATTTTTAAAAATAATCCCAGATGTACTCATCTGTACACATAATCATTTAGACCACACCGACCCAGAAACTTTGAAACATTATCTTGAGAATGAAGAAAGTGTTACAGTACTGGCGCCAGAAGCTTCGTGGCAGGAAGTAAGAAAGTTTGGAGGCAACCATAACTATATTTTATTCAACCGTCACACAGAGGTCACCATTGGTGATATCAGATTCAAGGCTGTAAAGGCAGAGCATTCTGATGTGCATCCAATTGGAGTAATTATCAAAGCAGAAGGTAAAAAGTATTATATTACAGGAGATACTCTCTATAATACGGATATATTTAAAGATATTCCAAACGATATCGATGTAATATTCCTTCCAATAAATGGATTGGGAAATAACATGAATATGGCAGACGCAAAACGTTTTTGCAAAAAAATAGATGCGAAGGTAGTGGTTCCTATGCATTGTGGATTATTTGATAATTTCGACATGAATGAATTGGATGTTGAAAACAAAGTAGTACCTGAATTTTATAAGGAAATTTGCTTAAATTATTAGTTGGCAAATCTATGATCGAGTAGGAAGATTTGATATGATTTTCCTACTCGATTTTTAATTTATTGCCCGTTTCTGTATTTAGAAGGAGAGACACCGATGTGTTTTTTGAACATATGGCTAAAATACAATGGATCATCAAATCCTACAAGAGCAGCAACTTCTGTAACATTATACTGCGTGTGTTCGAGGAGTGCCCTTGCGTTTTCTATTCGGATAGAAAGAAGATATTGCAGAGGCGTAACGCCGGTCAAGGTTCGAAAACTCCGAATAAACCAGCAGGTGCTCATATGTCTGGATTTTGCATAATTTTCAATAGAGATCATTTCTTGATAATGGTCATGAAAATAAAATTTTGCAAGCTCCACTTCCTGTGCCATAGAATGCTTTGACAAGCGTTTGTATTCTAATCGGCTCCTTTGTACAAATAGCAAGAGTTGTCGGAGATACATCATAATTAATTCTTCAAATTGTGGTCGGCGTTGTTGAAGCTCTTGAATAATTTCTTTAAAAAGAGACTCATAGATAACAGGTGTACCAGTATAAAAGGTATGTTCAGACTTTGAAAAGTCATAAAAATCTAAAATTTCCTCAATGCCATTTCCTGTAAAATGTATCCAATAAACTTCTGGCTTATCTGTACCATAATATATATAGTTTTGCTCTTCACCCGGACGATATAGAATCATCTGTCCAGCCGTCACAATCTCTTCTTTATCATCAAAATAAAAATGCGCGATTCCAGAAGCAATGTAGAGCAGCTGGTAGTCAATGCGGCCGTTCGGACGAATCGTTTTTAGTATTGGTTTCGTGCGAAGGTGGTATGTGCCACAGCTCAAAACAATTAACGGTCTGCTTTGGTCAATTAAGTCAATGTCTGAATCGTAAAGATACGCACAATTTGTATACATGAGAAAACCCCTTTCTCGGAAATGTTTTTATACATTGTATCATTTTATACATGTTTTGTATAATTAATTTTATGGATATTATAGAAAAATAAATTTTATAATAAAGAAAAAAACAATTGAAAGGAGCATGTTATGAGAAGGTATATAAACGATAAATTTCCTCATTTTATGCATGGTGCGGATTATAATCCAGAACAATGGCTTCATATGAAAGAAATATGGGACGAAGATATGAAGCTTATGAAAGAGGCAAACTGCAACGAAATGTCAGTAGGCATCTTTTCTTGGGCAACTTTAGAGCCAGAAGAAGGTAAATATGATTTTTCATTTCTTGATGAAATCATCGATAAGGTTTATAAAAATGGCGGAAGAGTTGTACTTGCGACTCCATCAGGTGCCAGACCACGATGGCTTGCAGAAAAATATCCGGAAGTATTGCGGGTGAGAGAAGATGGACATCGTAAGCGGTTTGGTGCGAGACACAATCATTGTTATAGTTCCCCAGCGTATCGTGAAAAAGTACGTCAGATTAACACAAAATTAGCGGAACGATACGGAAAGCATCCAGCAGTTGTCGCATGGCATATTTCAAACGAATATGGTGGCAAATGCTATTGTGAACTCTGTGAAAAGGAATTCCGTGAATTTCTTAGAAAAAGATATGACAATGATATTGAGAAATTAAATCTCGCATATTGGAGTTATTTTTGGAGCCATAAATATAATAGCTTTGATGAGATTGAATTTCCAGGAGAACACGGTGAAAACAGTATACATGGGTTGAATTTGGATTTCAGACGTTTTGTGTCATATCAGACAAAGGATTTTATGAATGCGGAAATTGATGCTATACGTGCTGTTTGTCCTGATATACCAGTTACTACAAACATGATGCCGGGCTATTATTATTTGAATTATTATGAACTCGCAGAAAAACTCGATGTAATATCATGGGATAGTTATCCAAACTGGCATAATGGAACACAGCTTTCTGTCGCTTCTGAGACTGCATTCTGGCATGATTTCTTCCGAACTCTGAAGAATAGACCGTTCATGTTAATGGAAAGTGCCCCAGGGCTTGTAAACTGGAAGCCATATAATAAGTTGAAACGGCCAGGAATGGATCGACTAGCTTCGATTCAGGCAATTGCACATGGCAGCGATACCGTGCAGTACTTCCAGTGGAGAAAGAGCCGTGGAAGCGTAGAAAAATTCCATGGTGCGGTAGTGGACCATGTAGGAACAAGTGAAACACGCGTATTCAAAGCCGTTCAATCTACCGGTGCTACACTCAAGGCCATTGATGAAGTGTGTGGTTCTATGGTAAATGCGCGGGTTGCAATTATTTATGACTGGGAAAACCGTTGGGCTTTAGATGATTCCCAGGGCTTTGCGAGAAATGAAAAGAAATATTCGAAAACATGCTTGGATTATTATAAAGCCCTGTGGAAACGCGGCATAACAGTGGATGTTATAAATGCGCATGGTAACTTCGAAAAATATGATTTAGTTATCGCACCAATGCTTTACATGACTGACCATGACACAATTGAGCGAATTGAAACATATGTTGGAAATGGCGGAACTTTCTATGCAACCTATATGCTTGGTATGGTAAATGAAACAGACCTTTGCTATCTTGGCGGCTATCCGGCAGAAAATTTAAAAGAAGTGTTTGGAATCTGGAACGAAGAAATTGACACACTTTATCCAGGCGAAAAGGTTGAAATCGTGTCAGGTGATAAGGCGTATGAAGGTATGGATTATAGTGAATTGATTCATGCAAAAGAGGCGAGAGTGCTCGCTGCATTCAACTCCGAATTTTATGCAGGAATGCCAGCTGCAACTGTGAACTGTTACGGCAAAGGAAAAGCTTATTATCAGGCATTCCGTGATACTGGTGAATTCTGGGATGATATGCTTGATAAGATTCTTGTGGAACTTAATATTCAGCCAACATTGAAGAGCAAGGTACCAGAAGGTGTATGCGCACATAAACGTGAAGCGGATGGTGTAGAGTATTTGTTTGTACAAAACTATTCAGATAAGGCAGTAGGCGATATAGACGTAGGAGATGGATATGTCGATATGGAAAGTGGTGAAGCAGTAAGTACGGTTTCATTGAATACTTATGATGTAAGAATATTGAAAAAATAGTGTCAATATCCTCCACTTCTGATATAATAAAATAACGAGATTATTTTACAGGAGGATATTATGCAATTAGCAATGTTAACAGCCTTAGGTGTGGGAGGAGCCACAATCATAGGTGTATTAATGGGATTTATATTTCAAAAGGTTCCACATAAATTTAACGATGCAATCCTTGGATTTGCTGCTGGCATTATGTTAGCTGCAGCTGTTCTTGGACTTATTGTGCCGTCTTTAGAAGAAGGGAATATCTGGATTACAGCAATTGGAATTCTCACAGGCGCTGTTTTTTTGAATATTGCGGATAAAATCACACCACATTTACATCATATCACTGGTGTTGATCAAGAAACGCATTCAGAAAGTCAAAAGCACCTGAACAGAGTCATGTTATTTGTAATGGCGATTGCAATACATAACCTTCCAGAAGGTATTGCGGCCGGAGTTGGTTTTGGAAGTGAGAATGTTAGCAATGCGATTACTGTTGCGGTGGGAATCGCGCTTCAAAATATACCAGAAGGGATGGTTATTGTTTCACCTCTTATTATGGCGGGTGTTTCTAAATGGCGTGTATTTTTAATTGCAAGCTTTACTGGAATTATCGAAATTGCGGGTACTTTAATTGGATTTACAGCTGTATCAGCAGCGACAGCCATTTTACCATTTGCCCTTGCATTTGCAGGCGGAACCATGATTTATGTAGTGAGTGATGAAATGATTCCAGAGACACATAGTCATGGCTATGAACGAATGGCAACCTATTCGCTCATATTTGGATTTATAACCATGCTAATCATGGATTTTTATATTGGCTAGGTGACTAGAAGGATAAAAACTATATTGTAAAGATATAGTTTTTATTTACATATTGATGTGTACGAATTTACTTCAATATGATATAATTGCAGTATGATAGTACATGAGAGGTTTTTTATGACAGATTACGAGAGAATAATTCGAATAGCGGTTGAAAATAACAATATATTTAAAACAAAAATGATTGTGGATGCAGGTATTCGTAAGGAAAAAATACGAGAGTTGTTAGAGCAAGGAAGAATAAAGAGAATTGGGCATGGTTTCTATAGTCTTAATGACACTGTCGTTGATAGATATTACGAATTTCAGCAGCGCTGCCCAAAAGGAATCTTTTCTTATGGAACAGCTGCATATTTCTGGGGATTAGCAGATAAAGTGCCGTATACGCTTGACTGTACAGTTCCAAGGGGCTACAATACATCCCATTTTAATATAGATACAGAAGTAAAATATCACTATGTATCACAAGACGTTTATGATATAGGTATCACAGAATTTGTATTGCCAACTGGAGTTACAGTGCGTACATATGATAGAGAAAGAATCATTTGTGATTTTATTAAAAATAGAAAAAAGAGTGATATGCAGATTTTTGGAAATGCTTTGAGTACATATTTTAAGAGTAGAGAAAAAGATCTTAGAAGACTGATAAAATATGGAAAGGCTTTTCATATTATGGATGAATTAGAGCTTTATGCAGAATTATTGCAATAAATTAGAATATGTAGGACAGAAAACTTTCTTTCTGATATAATAAAAAAAGATTAATTTTGATTTAGACATTTAGGTAGGTGACATATATGTACTTGTATGAAACACATTTACATTCAAAAGAAGGCAGTAAGTGCGGGCATAGCAGCGCACGTGAATTAGTTCATGCTTACCATCAGGCAGGATATAGTGGTTTTGTACTTACAAATCATTTTATAACAGGAAATACAAGCGTTCCGAGGGATTTGGATTGGTCCAGTAGAATGCAAATGTATTATGATGCTTATTTAGAGGCAAAAGATGAAGGCGATAAACTTGATTTTGATGTAATGTTTGGAATAGAACATAACTATGGAAATGGAAAAGAAGTTTTGATATATGGAATTGACTTAGCATTTTTAACGGCTCATCCGGAATTGGATACAAATGATATCGATATTTACGCCAGATTGGTACATGAAGCAGGCGGAATACTTGTTCATGCGCATCCGCATAGAAAACGAGCATATATACCTGAAGGAATAGCACCACGTTATGATGTCTGCGATGGGATAGAAGTATATAATGCCTGCGATTTTCCAGAATCAAATGCTATGTCTCTAAACGATGCAATTGGGCTTCATAAACTGATGACATCTGGCGGCGATATCCATGTAGTTGGGGATGAGAGAATTGGTCTTGCGGGTATGGTGTTCGAGAAGCGAATTAAAACAATAGAAGAGTTTGTTGCAGCACTTCGTATGAAGGAAGGTAATGTTATGATAGATGGTCAAGTGAGGAATGACATATGAAAATTACAGTAATTACTGTTGGAAAAATTAAAGAGAAATACTTGAAAGATGCAATTGCTGAGTATAGTAAAAGATTGAGCAAATATTGCAAGTTAGAGATTGTAGAAGTTGCTGATGAAAAGACATCGGATAATGCCAGTGAAGTGGTAGAAGATAGTATTCGTTCAAAAGAAGCTGAAAGAATTCTGAAATATGTGAAAGATGACGCTTATGTAATTACATTGGAAATCAATGGAAAACAGCTTACTTCGGAGGAATTGGCTGATAAAGTTGAGAAGCTCGGAGTGCAAGGGATGAGTCATATTATTTTTATTATTGGTGGTTCAATAGGATTGGGGAAAGAAGTTCTTCAGAGGTCGAATTATGCGCTGAGTTTTTCAAAGATGACATTTCCTCATCAGTTAATGAGAGTGATTCTTTTAGAGCAGATATATCGAAGTTATCGGATTATCAATGGAGAACCATATCATAAGTAAGTGCGGTTTGTAGAGAGAACAAAGGTGAGAGACGCGAATCGCTAATAAAGGGAGTCGTGTCTCTCTGAATATTAAAAGTCACTATTACAGTTATTACAATGCCACTGTTTTCCAATATTTGAACTTGCCAAACCATACATTGCAACAGAGACTGTTCTACCAAATGTTCCAATTTTAACTACGTCAGGAGACCCGCAATATATACAAGTTACTCCTTTTGTGCGTTCTTCCAGTAGTTTTTTACCTAATTCCATAGATTCCCTGATAGGTCGCATTTGTTCCTCATGAATTTCTTGTTTTCGATTTGATATATCTTGGTTAAAATCATCAGTATTTTTAATTTCTTCATTCAAAAGAGAACTGCTTCCTAATCCATTCTTCCATTTTATATCTTCTATATATTTTTCTGGAAGTTCATGTAATTGAGAAAAACATATAGTACATTGTAATTTGTCTGTAGAGCGAGGAAAATGAAATGCTTCAATTGTTCCACAATGTTTACAATAATAGTGTTTATCATTTACAGGTACTCCATATAAATCAATTAAAGGTTGTATGTAAATTTTGTTAAATTCGTCTTCCATGAGAGGGTCAATAATATAACCATCTGATTTTTTTGATACATATTCTTCGGGAACTTTACTTAGTTCATGGTGACACTTATTGCATATTGGAATTTTTTGTGACGGTTTTCCGACAAAACCATGCACGCTACCACATTTGGGACAATAAAAAGCATGTATTTTGTTGAGTTCATTACATATCATTACGATTACGCCGCAGATTATCATGAAAATAATTAAGAAATAGATCATAAAAAATCCTCCAAATAAAAATGATATTTATTGTAACATGACTTGAAAATGTTGTAAATAATATGATTTGAATTGTTTGTATGTCAGAAATATTTGTTATATAAGACTTCCAAATTTAAATAGGTGTAAGAATATATTTGATATTGATTATGAAATATTTTATAATATGAATTGAAGAAAACAAACCTTGTTAGAATAGTTCATTCAGATATTTTAATAGATGGAAAAGTTAAAGTATATATTGAAAAGCCAGACCCTAAAGATTGCTTTCATCGTTTAACTTGTTATTTACCTTTGTATGAATTAGATGATGTGTATGGCTTTAACGATGACGAAGTAAATAAGTATCTAGAAATAATCAAATCAACGGCACATTTAATTATCGAATTTGCCAAAGGAAAGGGGGTTGAAAATGCCTCAAGTTTTTAAAATCGGATCTTATTGGGTTTACTTTGGGGCAAATGAAGGCGAACCTATTGAGCCAATTCACGTACATGTTGCTGAAGGCTCACCGCAAGCAAATGCAACAAAAATATTATTGCTAATGGTTATTAAATCAAGTGAGGCTTAAAAACCTCACTTGCATACGTTATGGAGAACCATATCATATAACTTCTCGGAATCCTGATTAAATGAGAAGTAAATTGAAAATTGACAATTGAATATCGTGCAGGAAAAGAAATTTGAGAAAAATGGACATAAACAATGGACATAGTTGGTACTATGCCTTAAAATTAAGATGATTCG
>JAFTWA010000011.1 GCA_017465565.1 Tyzzerella sp. | reverse complement strand
TTTCCTTTAGTTGAACCCCATATTAAGATTAGTTTGTTTTATAGATAGGTATGAATATAAAATGAAAAGCCGTATGCGTTAATAGCGCACGTACGGTTTTGTGTAGGGGTATAGGGAGTAATCCCTATATCTACTAAAGAAGGAAAAATGTGTGAGGCATTGAGAAAATTAATGGAACCAGAGATAACTGAAGCTATTCAACAGGCTGCACAACAGACCTTAAAAGATGTGATTCTTAAATTATTTAACGCGGGAACAAGCGCAGCGGATATTTCGAGAATTATAGAAATTCCATTGGAGGAGGTAGAAGCAATTCTTTTATAAAAAATCAAGTCAGGCTTTGTGCCTGACTTTCTTTAATCTCTCATGAATTGATTTATGACATATAACACGCCGTCCTCATCATTGGACTTTGTAATATAGTCTGCTTTTTCTTTTACTAATGGCTCTGCATTTGCCATGGCAACACCAAGCCCGGCATATTCAATCATCGACAAATCGTTATGTCCATCTCCGCAGCAGATCATCTGGTCAGCAGTAAGTCCGATACTGTTAAGAAGCTTCTGCAATGACTGTGCTTTGTCAATGTTTTGTGGAACCACTTCCAAGAAAAATGGTTGTGATTGATAAATGCCCAGGAATTTGTTGAATTTCTTTTTCAATAGATTCTCTATTCGCCCTATTGATGCTGGTTCTCCAGTAACCAGAAGTTTATTGATTGGAAAATCAATTGCTTTTACAAAATCATCTACTGGAACAATCGGCATTCCAGTAATGCGTGACTCAATTTCTGTATACTGATTTGGTTTGCTGTTGGAAAGAATTTCCTTATCTGTGTATGTGATAACATTCACATCAAACTGTTTTGTAATCCCGATCACTTCTGGAATAGCATTATTTGGAAATGTTTTATCATAGATAATTTCCCCAGTGCGACAATTGATAATACGCGCGCCGTTGAAAGCGAGAATATAGCTTCCAAATTCATCAAGCTTTAAGATATCAGCTAGAGGCGTGATGCCGGGTGTTGGACGTCCCGAAGCCAGGACCACTTTTTTGCCTGCTTTCTGAATCTCTATCAACGCCTCTCTGGTAGGCGGTGTAATCTTTTTTTCGGAATTCGTCAATGTACCGTCTAAGTCCAGGACGAGCATTTCATATCTCATATATTAGAACCTCATCTGTTGTAACTTTTCTACAATCTCAGGAAATTCCATTCCGTGTGAAGCTTTTACAAGAATTGAATCGCCTTTTTGTACGATTAAATCTGCATATGCAAGGAAATCTGCTTTCGTATCAAAATGATAAACGGCCGTTTTCTTTTTGGATTCAGAAGCACCTTCTGCAATATGATTTGCAAGCGGTCCAATACATACGAGAACATCAATTTCTTTCTCCGAAGCGTGAATGCCAACTTCGCGGTGCATATTTGCTTCATTTTCACCCAGTTCAAACATATCGCCTAAGATGGCAACGGTACGAGAGTCTGCCGTGGCAAGTACGTCAATAGATGCTTTCATGGAAACTGGATTTGCATTGTAACAGTCGTCGATAATCAGCAGGGAATCCGTAGAAATCATATTGTTACGACCAGATACTGGAACAAGGCTTTCGATTCCTGCTTTGATTTCTTTATTTGTCAGCCCAAGTTCACGTCCAACCAATGCACCAGCCAATGCATTGTATACCATGTGGTGTCCTGGAATTGGAATTAACACATCTACAGAGTTATCCCCCAAGTGAAGTGTGCAAGAGGTCCCTTTTAATGACAGACTGTGGATATCGTCCGCAAAAGCATCGAGTTCTGTGGATAACCCGAAGTATATTGGGGATTTATCCCCAGAATCTTTTACAGTGATGAGTTTGTCATCATCACCGTTTAGGATAATCTTTGCATCTGGCTGTCTGTAATCAAACATTTCGGTTTTGGCTTTTAGAATACCGTCGCGGTCGATTAAATTTTCTAAATGACAGAGACCAATATTGGTAATGACACAGATATCCGGCCTTGCCATTTTTGCGAGTCTATGCATTTCACCAAAGTCACTGATTCCCATTTCAAGTACAGCAACCTCGTGTTCTTCACGGATATTAAAGATGGTCAGTGGAAGACCAATCTCATTATTAAAGTTTCCGGCTGTTTTCAACACGTTGTATTTTTGTGAAAGTACAGAGGCAATCATTTCCTTTGTACTTGTCTTTCCAACGCTTCCTGTGATTCCAACTACTTTAATTCCAAGGGCTTTGCGGTAATGCTCCGCCAAATCCTTCAAAGCCTGCTCAGAGGAAGATACGAGAATATATGGGTATGAAGCATTTTCTAGTGCATGCTCTGACAATGTGCAGAGTGCACCCTTTTCCATAACCTGTGGAATAAAGTCGTGTCCATCTACACGGGCACCTTTGATTGGAACGAAGAGGTAGCCTGCTTCAATTTTACGGCTGTCGATGGCGACGCCAGTTACTTCTATATTTAGTTTAGATTCATCGCCATAGTAGTGTCCGCCACAAACCGCAGCGATTTCTCTTAAAGACATGGATTTCATGCTAAGTCCTCCCATTATGCATTGTAGCGTTCTAATGATTTTGCGATAATGAGTTCGCAGAGTTCTCCATACGGAATACCAGCAGCAGCAGCCTCCTGAGGAAGTAAGCTTGCAGAAGTCATTCCTGGAAGTGTATTTACTTCAAGGCAATAAATGTCATTGTTATCATCCCATAAGAAATCTGCACGCGAGTATACATCTAATTTTAATGATTTAAATGCTAGTTCTGTTGCGCGCTGGATTCTTTCGGCAACTTCATCAGGAATCTGGGCAGGACAGATTTCTTCTGTCGCACCTGCCTGATATTTGTTTGTATAATCAAAGAAGCCTGTTTTAGGAATAATTTCAATTACAGGGAGAGCTTTGCCGTCGATGATACCGCAGGCAAATTCACGGCCTTTGATGTATGGCTCGATTACGACTTCATCTTCATATTTAAATGATTTCTCGATCGCATCTTTGTATTCTTCTTCTGTATTTACAATATATACACCAATGCTTGAGCCGCCTGAACATGGCTTAACAACTACTGGGAGCTTCAGACCAAGTTCGGCAAGTGGTGTGTCTTTTTTCGCTTTTTTGAGAGCGGTTCCAAGCGGAGTTGGAACGCCTGACATTTTGAAAATCTGTTTTGTGATGCCTTTGTCCATGGCAAGGGCACTTCCAAGATAATTTGGACCTGTATATTTGATTCCCAAGATATCAAATGTAGCCTGTAATTTTCCATTTTCTCCAACATCGCCATGGAGTGCCATGAAGACAACGTCAGCCATACGGCAGATGTCGATGACATTTGGTCCGAGGAAGCAGTCAGACTGGTCTTCTCTAGATGCCTTTACCGCTTCAAGGTCCGGTTCTGTTGTCTTAATACCTTCTGCGATTTCAAGGTTTGCATTTGGAAGAGTAAATACTTCTTCTAATTTGTCTGCATCATAAGGCAAACCAAGATACACATCTAAAAGAAGAACTTCGTGTCCTCGTTCTCTTAAAGTTCTGCAGATTCCAGCACCAGAAGAGAGCGACACGTCACGCTCTGTGCTTAATCCACCAGCTAAAACTACAATTTTCATAATTATTTATACTCCTTTTATTAGTCAGCAACACTCATTTGATTTAAGAGAGCCTGCTTTTCGTCATATAATTTTTGTGATAAATCCACGTAAACCTTGTGTGGGTTGAAGAGACGTTTCGTTTCATCCCATAAGGTTTCTTTTTCCTGCTTACAGTACTCAGCGATTTCCATAACAGATGGAGATTCGTAAACACATTCTCCGTTGATAAATACTGGATATAAAATCTCGCGCATAGTGTATGTGCCACCTGCAAGCTTCGTTTTCTTCCAGGTTGCATTTGGGTCGAATAACAATAAATCTTTGCTTTCATCAAATACTTCGTCTACGAAGCAGATGAGGTCCGCGCGCATTTTGCCAGATTCTTTATCATAGATACGGTAAATAGTCTTATTTCCTGGGTTTGTAATCTTTTCTGTATTTTCAGAAAGCTTAATCTTTGAAACGAAGCTTCCATCTGGCTGCTGAATGGCAGCAAGCTTGTAAACACCACCGAAGGATGGGTTATCTTTTGATGTAATAAGGTTTGTACCAACACCCCATGAAGTAATCTTTGCACCCTGAATCTTAAGGTCGTGAATCAGAAGCTCATCCAGGTCGTTGGAAGCTGAGATGACTGCATCTTCAAATCCAGCTGCGTCTAACATTTTACGTGCTTTCTTGGAAATATATGCAAGGTCACCGCTGTCAAGACGGATACCGTAGTTTTTAAGCTCGATACCGGCTTCGCGCATTTCTGTGAAAACTTTAATTGCATTTGGTACACCTGATTTGATTGTATCATAAGTATCAACTAAGAGTGTACATGCATTTGGATAAAGATTTGCGTATGTTTTAAATGCTGTATATTCATCTGGGAAGCTCATAACCCAGCTGTGTGCATGTGTACCTCTTACAGGAACATTAAACATCTCTCCTGCAAGTACGTTAGAAGTACCAACGCAGCCGCCAATCATAGCAGCTCTTGCTCCATACAAACCAGCGTCTGGTCCCTGGGCACGGCGAAGACCGAACTCAAGAACACCATCACCAGCCGCAGCATATACCACGCGGGCAGCCTTCGTTGCAATGAGTGATTGATGGTTTATGATATTTAAAATCGCAGTTTCAATAAGCTGCGCTTCCATGATAGGTGCAACAACCTTCAAAAGAGGTTCCTTTGGAAATACAACAGTACCCTCAGGAATTGCGTAGATATCACCGCTAAAATGGAATCCACTTAAGTAGTGTAAAAATTCATCGCTGAACATTTTCAGACTGCGAAGATAAGATACATCTTCATATGTAAAATGTAAGCCTTTAATGAAGTCAATTACTTGCTCCAAACCAGCTGCAATTGAGTAGCCGGCTTTGTTAGGATTCGAGCGGAAAAACATATCGAAAACAACAGTTTCATTATCTCCGCGTTCAAAATAACCCTGCATCATAGTTAGTTCGTATAAATCAGTTAATAAGGTAAGATTTCTTCTTTCCATAATTTCCACTCCTTATATAAATATGTAGTCTTGTGTATTTTCTACTGTCTTTACACCCCATTATATCACTAGGTAAAGAAAATGTAAATTTTAAAAAGTTTATTAATAGTTCGTCTTGTTGTCTTGTTTTTTATAAAAAAGTTTTGCAGAATATAAAGTGTGATGCGTAACCACAAGGATAAAAAATCGTACTTATTAGTAAAAGGATTAGTGAAAGGGGGGGGAAGAAGTGTGGAGGATAAGAGGATTGTTGATTTATATTGGGAACGGTCGGAACGGGCAATTGTCGAAACAAAGTTGAAATATGGAAGCAGATGTATGTACATAGCGAATCATATATTGAAAAATCAAGAGGACGCGGAGGAGTGTGAAAATGATACATATTGGACCATATGGAAGTTGATTCCCCCGCAACGTCCGGAATTTTTGGGGGCGTTTATTACAAAGATTGTGAGGAATCTTTCCTTGAAAAAATTGGAATATAATCAGGCTAAGAAACGAAAAATGGAACCGATAGCCGAAATGGAGGAACTTTCACATTTTATGCGTTTGCATAATGATGTAAATGAGGCAATGGAGGTTTCTATACTGACAGAATGTATTAACCAATTTCTCATGCAAGAGAAAAAGGAGAACAGAGTTATATTTCTGCGTAAGTATTGGTATTTTGAATCAAATGAAGAGATTGCAAGACGATACGATATGACGGAAGCACGTGTAAAAGGAACGTTATTTAGAAGTAGAAAAAGGTTGAGAAGGTATTTGGAAAAAGAAGGGTGGTATGTATGAAGCAATTTGAATTTCAACAAGCGCTTACACAAATCGATAGTCGGTTTATAGAAGAAGCGGAGACATATCAATTTAATCAGCGGAAGAAAGATGTCCAGATGATAAAGAAAATGGTGGCAGTTGCAGCGTGTGTGGTGATTTTAGGAATAGTAGGATTAGAATGCCAAAAATATATAAGAGAATCAAAAGAACCAGTAGAGGATATGGAAACAGTTCAAACACATGCTTTTGTTCCTGTAGAACAGTACGTTGCAGTTTATGAGCAGGTAAGGGAAGGGAATGAAGTAGATTTAAGCGAAAGGAAAGGTGAGATGTATGTAGAGAGTGGTAATATTTTTGCGGAAGCTTACGAACTTTACGATTCTTGGGATGCAGTAGGAACATTTGAGTATTCTGAAAATTGTATTTGGTATATGATGAAGAATTGTGATAGCAAGAAGTATTTGATTTGCGAATCCGAGGATAACGGATTGTCCTTGTGGAAGTTTGAAAGTTTCTACGCACGTGAAATTGAGGAAATGAGACGAGCATTTCCAACCGCAGTTCTTGGCTCTTACAGTTATGGGGACGTTTTGAAGCTTATTTATAATGTTACAAGTGCGGAGCAAATATCGAAAATTGAGATTAGCCCTAGCGAGAATGATAATACAGAAGAGGGAAAGGTTTTCCAAAAGACCATCGGAACGAGTAGTATTACAGATAGAAATTCGATTGAATTTTTATATCAGGTGATCTGCGAAATGAATTGTAACGGTGCAGATACTGAGTTGGATGCATTATATAGCTTCGGATATCGTTCGCAGGAGATTGAAGAACAAATAAAAGAAAATGGGCATATGAGATGGGTATTTTGCCGCAATCTGACATTTGTGCTGGAGGACGGAACGACAATTGATAGTTTGAAATACACTGCTATTTCGGGTAGGTTCTACGAATTTAATTCGATTAATTATGATGCGTTGGATGATGAGACAATGGAAAAAGTAAACGGTTTTTTTGGACTTAATTATTAGATGTTTTGAAAAGAAGTGAGGAGGAAAACGGATGAAAAAAGTAAATATCAATATTCTGGAAAGGTAGATGCGGCTTTCGTTCATCTGTCATCTGGTTCCGAAGTATCTAATTATGTAAACTCATCGTCAATAACAGTCAATAAATCATTTGGTGTGGCAGTATATTATGTAACTGGAATTCAGAGTAGAAAAGCAACGGATAACAGTTATAGTGTATATTGCAAAGGGCGAATACTTACCGCTTGAAACGACTTTTAAAAAGTTGCTTTTGAATCAATAGTTTAGTATAATAAAGTATATTGTAAATTATGGAAATGAGGATACATATGAAAAATAAAGATTCAAAACGTTTATCTGGAATATTATTGCATCCAACATCCCTTCCGTCACCATATGGTATCGGAGACTTGGGGCAATCAGCATATGATTTTATAGATTTTTTGGAAAAGGCCGGCCAACATTTATGGCAGATTCTTCCGCTCTCGCCAACTGGAGCAGGAAATTCGCCGTATTCGAGTTATTCTGCATTTGCAGGACAGACACTTCTTATTAGTCCAGATCATTTAGTAAAACTGGAACTTTTGGAAGAGTGGGAGCTTGCAACATGTCCAGCAGTCACGAATGAAGAGCGCGTAGATTACGAAGCGGTTACCAAGTGGAAAAATCTAATTTTAAAACAGGCATTTTCACGTTTTGAAGAAAAAGCAGATGCAGAGCTTGGAACGGAATATAAGCAATTTTTGAAGAAGAATTCCAAATGGCTTACAGATTATGCTCTTTACATGGCTTGCAAAGACATGCAGGAAGGAAAAGAATGGTTTGAGTGGGAAGAAAAGTACCGTAAGGTTGACCGCAGCACGAAGGCTGAGCTTAAGAAGCTTCTTGCAGAAGAAATGAAATATTATTATTTTGTCCAGTTTATCTTCTATAAAGAATGGGCAGAATTAAAAGCATATGCAAATGAAAAAGGCATTATGATTATTGGAGACATGCCGCTTTTCGTGTCTTTAGACAGTGCAGATGTTTGGGCAAATCCAAAGTTATTCCAATTAAACTCAGAGGGACAACAGACAGCAGTAGCAGGAGTGCCGCCAGATTATTTCTCGGAAGTAGGACAACGTTGGGGAAATCCATTATATAATTGGAAGGAACACAAGAAAAGAAATTTTAAATGGTGGGTTGCCAGAGTAAGTCACCAGCTAGAGTTAGCAGATTATGTTCGTATTGACCATTTCCGTGGGTTAGAATCTTACTGGGAAATTCCAGCGGAAGAAGAAACTGCATTGAATGGAAAATGGGTGAAAGCCCCAGGAAAAGAACTCTTTGAAACAATTGAAAAGGAACTTGGTGAGGGACTTCCAATTATTGCAGAGGACCTTGGCATTATCACACCAGAGGTAGAAGAATTAAGAGACCATTTTCAGCTTCCAGGAATGAAGGTGCTTCAGTTTGCGTTCGAGGCAGAAGGTGAAAGTACATATCTGCCACACCAATTAAAGACTCCAAATTGTGTATGCTATTCGGGAACACACGATAACAATACGACACAGGGATGGTATGCGTCTGCGACAGAAGCGGCAAGAGACAAGGTTCGTGTTTATATGAACACAGATGGCAGCAGTATTCACAGAGATTTTATCCGCACATGTTTTGGAAGTATTGCCATGTTTGCAATCGTACCAATGCAGGATGCTTTAGGCCTTGGAGAAGACGGGCGTATGAATGTGCCGGGGATTGCAAATGGAAACTGGAACTGGCGCTATAAAAAAGATGCGTTATCAGATGGACTTGCAAAAGACCTGGCAATGCTAGCTCGCGTTTACGGAAGATAAGGCGGTAGAAAGGATTTTATAGATGATTAGAATTATTGTAGGAGTATTGTTTTTAGGAACGTTTTTGTTGGTTTCTTATTTGATTTTCCCAATTGAATGTTTGATTGGGAAGTTTAACAGGAATGCAAAGGATTACAGTTCGCTTCGAATTGTACAGTGGGGATTTCGTACGATTTTGAAAATTGCGGGAACAAGAATTACTATAATTGGAAAAGAAAATATTCCGAATGAGGCAGCTTTATTTGTTGGAAACCACAGAAGCTTTTTCGACATCTTAATCACATATACCCAGTGCGGGCGGTTGACAGGATTTATTGCTAAGGATTCCGTGGAGAAGGTTCCATCGCTTCGTGTGTGGATGCGATATTTGTATTGCTTGTTCTTGAACCGAGATGATCCTCGCGAAGGTATGAAGATTGTGTTGAAGGCTATCGAACATATTAAAGAAGGTATTTCCATCTTTGTGTTCCCAGAGGGGACAAGAAACAAAGGGGAAGAACTCAGCATGCTTCCTTTTAAGGAAGGAACATTTAAGATCGCCACAAAGACAGGATGCCCGATTGTACCAGTGTCTATCAATAATTCGGCTGAGATTTTTGAAAACCATTTTCCAAAGCTGAAGAAGACACATGTTATTCTGGAATATGGCAAGCCGATTTATCCAAAGGAGCTTAGCAGAGATGAGCTTAAGGGAATTGGGGCGAAGTGCCAGGCGGTTATCCAAGAAACGATTAATAAAAATGCAGAATTGGTATAAAAATAGTGATATAAAGCAACTCGTAAGTTATTGACTTGCGAGTTGTTTTGTTATGAGTTGATTTGTGAAGGCTAAGACCTATTTAAACAAAAAACGCCTAGAAGCAAAGGTTATTGCGACTCTAGGCGAATGGAATTGGGAACGTACAGATAGATAGAGAAAAATTCAGATATCTAAGCGATTTTGTAAGTTTTTTCACATATAGAATCCTCACAACAATTGCATTAAAACCAAACCACAAAGTAAGTGGATCTCAGAGAATAACAAGTCGTCTCAAGGTCCAAAATTCGTACTTTTTTTGGACCTTTTAGTGTGTCTTGAAGCAATTTTTACCTGTAAACGTGAATTTGGCAAGTGGTGTCCAATTTTCTCTAGAATTTGGACACCATATCCAACTGAGCTCGACCAGGGTCCAAGCACCCGAATTAAACTTATTAGTTCCCGCAAGAAGAAAGCAAGCCTACATCGCTAAATATAAATTTACAGACCATACTATCAGGTCTATTTTTCATCATATCTGTATATGATATAAAGAAATCATAAATGGAGTTGTAATGAAAAAATTAATTTTAGCCATATTATGTATTATAGGTTTGTGTTCTGCGGGCGGCTGTTCTGTAGAAACAGTAAGTTCAAAGAAGCTTCAGGACATCGATTTTACAGTTGTAGAGGAGGAAGATATACCAGAGGAATTTCTCGCCATAATACAAGAAAAGGAAACGAGCCCATTTAAACTAACGTACGCTGACCAGGGCGCACTCTATATCGCGGAGGGTTATGGCGAGCAGGAGACGAGTGGTTACAGCATTGAAGTAAAAGAGTGTTACGAGACGGAAAATGCTGTTTATGTACATACGAACCTGATTGGACCTGCAAAAGATGAAAAGATTGTGGAGGCGGCAACGTATCCATATATCGTAATTAAACTGGAGTTCATTGATAAAAATGTAGTGTTTCAGTAAAGGAGTAAAGGGATGGAGATTATTACAAGACAATTTGAAATGAATCAGACTGGGAGGACTCTCATTGACCAGTTTCTGATGGACGAGGACTTCAATGTACCAGACAGTAAGGATGACGTAAAACGCATTGTGATGGGCGAGGGACGTCTGAGAATCGATGAGATGAAACCGGTGGAGAATTATCTGCGTGTCGTTGGGAAAATGGAGTTTCAGATTCTGTATGTGACAGATAGTATGGAGCCGGCATTTTCTTCCATGGAAGGAAAGCTTCCTTTTGAGGAAATGGTTTATGTGGAAGAAGGGGCAGACGGAAGCTGGGAAATTAAAAATCACAGAGTCGATTTACGGGCATCTATGGTGCATTCACGCAAGCTTCGCATCAAAGCCATGGCAGAGCTGGAGCTGGAATCTGAAAGGCGGAAATTTCAAGAAATTCCTTCAGATGTAGAATGCGACTGTAAGATTTATAAAAAACAAGAAATTATGGAATTACTAAAGTTACATACCTCCAAAAGGGACACTTATCGTATCAAAGAAGAAATCACGCTTCCTGGTACAAAAGAATCCATTGGAGTTATGCTTTGGCCAGATATCACGAATCGTAAATTAGATACCAGACTTGCCGTAGACGAACTGCAGATTCTGGGTGAACTTCTGGTGTTTTGTTTTTATGAGTCTCCAGATGGAAAAATTGACTGGGTAGAACAGTTGATTCCATACCAGGGACGAGTGGAGTGCTACGGTGTCGATGAGACGATGTACCATCATGTGCAGGCAAACCTTGAGGATGTGCATGCAGATATCCGTTTGGACGAGGATGGGGAAATGCGTGTGATTGGCATCGAGGGCACATTGAAACTCAATATTGCAGTATATCAAGAAGAACAGATGGAAGTGCTGAAAGACCTTTACTCGCTGGAAAAGAATTGCATGTTAAGGACTGAAGAAGTGGAGTATGAAAAATTGGTGCTTCAGAATCATTCTAAGTGTAAGGTGATGGAGCGTTTGACCATTCCAGAGCTTCAAAATGATGTTCTGCAAATCTGCCATAGTAATGGAGCCCTGCAGATTGAGCAAATGGAAATGCAGGAAGACGGCATTCTTGTGACAGGCATTTTGCATGTAAGTTTTCTGTATGTGAAGTCAAACGACGAAATGCCGTTTGATATCTGGCAGGGAATGGTTCCATTCTCACATCTGGTAGAATGCAGTCCAACAGGAGAGAATTTGAAATATCATATCTCTGGAAATTTAGAGCAGCTTAGCATCACGCTGCAGGGCGGAGATGAAATTGAGGTGAAAGCGGCGTTGGCATTTCACGGATTTTTTCGGGAAGAAGGAAAGGAAGATATGATTATGCAGGTGGAGACTCAGCCAATCTCCCTCGCAGAAATTGAGAAACGTCCTAGTATCGTAGGATATATTGTGAAAGACGGCGATGAACTGTGGTCCCTTGCAAAGCGCTATAGCACAAGTGTGGAAGCCATCCGTGAAATGAACGACCTTACAGAAGGAGTGCTAAAAGCGGGCGATAGGTTATTGATTTTTAAGGAAAACATGAGTATACTGTAGGTATAATGTATACAAGATACAAAGGAATACAAGATGTGAAAGCGGAGGAATAAAAATGAGAGACACCATCGCATTAAAAGCCCTTGCCAAAATCAATCTGGGGCTTGATGTACTTGGAAGAAGAGAAAATGGATATCACGACGTTCGTATGGTAATGCAGACGATTTATTTATATGATAATGTCACTATAGAAAAGACAGCAGAACCAGGAATTCAGGTGGAAACCAATCTTTTTTATCTTCCGGTCGATGAAGAAAATATTGCTTATAAAGCAGCAAAGCTGTTAATCGATGAATTTGGAATCACAGAAGGCGTTCACATTACGCTGGATAAACACATTCCGGTTGCAGCTGGAATGGCAGGGGGAAGCTCCAATGCAGCTGCTGTGCTTGTGGGAATGAATCAGCTTTTTTCTTTGGGACTTAGCCAGCAGGATTTGATGGATAGAGGAGTATCCCTTGGCGCAGACGTTCCATACTGTGTGATGCGGGGGACGGTGCTCGCAGAAGGAATTGGTGAAATTCTGACACCTCTTTCACCACTTCCAAAATGCTGCGTTCTAATCGCAAAGCCAGGAATCAGCGTTTCTACCAAGGTGGTATATGAGAAACTGGATTCAAAGCCAATCGAAAACCATCCAGACATTGATGGTGTGTTGGAAGGCTTGGAAAAGCAGGATCTCCGAAAAGTTGCAGCCTCTATGGGAAATGTACTAGAAGCGGTTACTATTGAAGATTATCCGGTAATCGAGGAAATAAAGGATGCTATGAAAGAAGCGGGTGCGCTGAATGCTATGATGAGCGGCAGCGGACCGACGGTGTTTGGAATCTTTGATGACCGCAGGACTGCAAGAGCGGCAAAAGAAAAATTAAAAGAAATGAAAATTGCAAAGCAGGTATATCTGGCTGATGTACACAATACAAGGAGGAAATAACATGGGAACTGATTTTCAAGTAAATATGAATGAATATCTGCCACTTCGCGACGTTGTGTTTAATACACTCCGTCAGGCGATT
Source organism: Tyzzerella sp. (assembly GCA_017465565.1). Classification (GTDB taxonomy): domain Bacteria; phylum Bacillota; class Clostridia; order Lachnospirales; family Lachnospiraceae; genus Faecalimonas. The sequence continues at coordinate 11,777 of JAFTWA010000011.1, read as the reverse complement.
TTACGTGGCGAATTAAAACCGGGTGAGCGATTGATGGAAATTCAATTGGCAAATAAGCTTGGCGTGAGCCGTACACCAATTCGTGAGGCGATTCGCAAACTGGAATTGGAAGGGCTTGTTCTCATGATTCCAAGAAGAGGAGCAGAGGTTGCTGAGATTACGGAAAAGAGTCTTCGCGATGTTTTGGAAGTCAGAAGAGCATTGGAAGAGTTATCTGTGCAGCTTGCCTGTGAAAGAATTACAGAAGAACAGATTCAAGAATTGAAAGAAGTGGCAAAAGAGTTTGAAGGCGTTTTAAAGAGTGGAGATGTGACAGAATACGCTGAAGTGGATGTCAAATTCCACGATATTATATATCATGCGACGGACAATCAGAGGTTAATTCAGCTGCTGTACAATCTGCGGGAGCAGATGTACCGCTATCGTGTGGAATATTTAAAGCGCGAAGAGGTGCACGAGCAGATTCTTGAGGAGCATAATTATATTATTGAAATGATTGAAAAAGGCGATAGGGAACGTGCGGTTGCGGCAGTCTGTCAGCATATCGACAACCAAGTGGAAGCGGTAGCCGATACAATCCGTACAAAGAAATAATTTAAACTGAATAAAATAAAAAAATATGTAAACACTCCCAATATCATTTAGGGAGGTACATATTTATGAAAAAGCAAAGAAAATTTATCATATGTATTTTAGTTGGAGTAGCGCTTTCTGCACTGACAACGGGATTCATTGTGAGAGCAAAAGAAATCCGGGTGCAGGAACGTATGGCAGAAGAGGTCTTTCGTTTTCACGTGCTGGCAAATAGTGACAGTGAAGCGGACCAGGCGCTGAAAATGCAGGTAAAAGAGGCAGTCCTCGCCCTGATGAAGGAAGAACTTCCAGAGTCAGGCAGTGTGGAGGAAACCAAAGAATGGGCTGAGACCAATCTGGACGCAATCGAGAAGACCGCATTGCAAGTGATTGAAAGTGAAGGTTACGACTATAATGTAACTGCAAAGGTGACAATCTGTTATTTCCCGGAGAAAACATATGGTGATATTACATTTCCGTCTGGAGAATACGAAGCGCTCCGCATCGAAATAGGAAAGGCGCAGGGGCAGAACTGGTGGTGCGTATTGTACCCAAATCTCTGTTTTATTGATGCCGTGCATGCGGTTGTTCCAGAGGAAGGAAAAGAGGAATTAAAAGAGGTACTGGATGAGGATGCGTATGAGATGGTGACAACGAAAACCCGCTTCCGGATAAAATGGTTCTTCTTTTAATACCCGATAATGTGGGAGGAACACATGACAGATTTTTTAGCAAAACATTTTGTAAAAGACTATGAAGATATAGAAAAGATGTCTGTGCGTACTGCCTATGGAGTTTTGGCTAGTATCGTAGGCATCTTTTGTAATGTGTTATTATTTGCCGCAAAATTTATCATCGGAAGCTGGAGCCGAAGCGTTTCCATTATCGCAGATGGCTTTAACAACCTGTCGGATGCAGGCTCTTCGATTATTAGTTTTGTGGGTGTGAAAATGGCAAACAAACCGGCAGACGAGGAGCATCCCTTCGGGCACGGAAGAATGGAATATATTGTAGCTTTAATCGTTTCATTTTTGGTAATAGAGGTTGGTTTATCGTTCCTTAAGGATTCTATTGGAAAAATTAGTGAGCCGCGGGAATTACAGTTTCATGCAATATCTGTAGTAGTTCTGCTGCTTTCTGTCGGAGTAAAGCTTTGGCTTGGACTTTTTAATAAGAAATTAGGAAAACGAATCGACTCCAAAGTGATGCTGGCAGCCTCGGCAGATTCCATGGGTGATGTGATTACCACCTCAGCAACGATTGTTTCGATTTTGGTTTTTAAATTTGCAGGAGTAAATATCGACAGCTTTGTGGGAATCGGTGTTTCGCTGGTGGTGATGTGGGCAGGTGTCGGAATCGCAAGAGATACACTGGAGCCCCTTCTTGGAGAGGCCGTGCCAAAGGATGTGTATGAGAAAATTACAGCATTTGTGGAAAGCTATGAGGGAGTCTATGGAACCCATGATTTGATTGTACATAATTATGGTCCGGGAAGAAGCATGGCATCGGTTCACGCTGAGGTGCCAAATGAAGTAGATATTGAGATTTCCCATGAAATCATTGACCGAATTGAGCGGGATGTATTAAAAGAGCTGGGCATCTATCTTGTGATCCATATGGACCCAGTCGAGCTTAACAACGAGCAATTAAAGACAGCTAAAAAGCATGTTATCCATGAACTTGCACAGATGGATGAGGCGCTCAGTATTCATGACTTCCGTATGGTTGATGGGGTAAATCAAATTAATCTGATTTTTGATTTGGTGGTGCCGGCTGCTTATAATAAAGAAAAGAGAAAAGAAATCTGTCAGACGCTGCGCAGACGTATGCATGAAGTGGATGCAAGATATCAGTGTGTGATTCAGGTGGAGAACAGTTTTATTGCGGAGGAAAAGTAAATGTACAAAATAGAAGGGCGCATTCGATATAGCGAATGTGGGACAGACAATAAAGCCACTCTTGCGGCAATTATCAATTATTTTCAGGATTGCACCAGTGAAAATTCAGAACTTCTGGGTGTGGGAGTGGCATATTTAAAAGAAAAGCATAGAGCCTGGGTATTAAACTCATGGCAGGTGGTGGTAAACCGCTATCCAGAGTGCAGTGAGGAAATCGAAATATCCACCTGGGCGACTGGATTTAAAGGGGTCTTCGGACCAAGAAATTTCTGTATGAAAACAAAAGCAGGCGAGATGCTCGCTTATGCCAACACCTTATGGGTATACGTAGACACAGAGACGGGAAGGCCTGTAAAACCAGATGAAGAAGATATGGCACCTTATGTGGTAGAGCCGCCTATGGAAATGGAAAATGTTTCACGAAAAATCAAGCTCCCAGAAAGAGCAGAGGTGGTTGACACTTTCCCAGTGCGCAAGTATCATATTGATACAAACAATCATATGAATAACAGCCAGTACATTCAGTTGGCAACGGAAGCACTTCCAGACAGCTTTTGCGTAACAAAGATGCGTGCAGAATATAAAAAAGCAGCCGTTTATGGAGAAAAGATTTTGCTGAAGTTTGCCAAGGAAGAAGAACGTGTTGTAGTAGAACTCTGTGATATTGATGAAAATCCGTATGCGGTAGTAGAGTTTATAGGAGAAAACTAAGAGATGAGATTAGGAAAAAAACAAGTACTTACAGTAGTGAAAAAAGTAGATTTTGGAGTATATCTTGGAAGTGATGAAGAGAGAGTATTGCTTCCAAAGAAGCAGGTTCCAGAAGGAATAGAACTGGGGGATCCAGTAGAAGTATTTTTATATAAGGATTCCGATGACAGACTGATTGCGACAACCAATGAGCCTAAGATTCAGCTTGGAGAATTGGCGGTATTAGAGGTTGCAGACACAGGAAAGTTTGGAGCATTCTTAAACTGGGGTCTGGAGAAGGATTTATTCCTTCCATTCAAGCAGCAGACAGCAAAAGTGGTGAAGGGCGATAAATGCTTAGTATCACTTTATATTGATAAGAGTCAGCGCCTCTGTGCAACGATGAAGGTTTATGGCCTTCTGAGTAAGGAAGCTCCTTATCAGAAAAATGATATGGTGGAAGGAATTGTGTACGATACAAGCGAAGAATTCGGTGTGTTTGTTGCGGTAGACAATCAGTATTCTGCACTCATTCCAAGGAAAGAGGTTTATGGAAAGCTTCGTGTTGGACAGACTGTGAAAGCACGTGTGACAGCAGTGAAGGCAGATGGGAAATTAGACCTTAGCATTCGTGAAAAGATTCCAATGCAGATGGATAAGGATGCGGAAATGGTTTGGAAAAGGCTTACAGAATGTGGTGGAAGTCTTCCATTTACAGACAAAGCAGACCCAGAATTAATCAAGAAAGAATTTAACCTGAGTAAAAACGCTTTCAAGCGTGCAGTAGGAAGACTCCTAAAAGAGGGAAAGATTACAATTAGCGAAAAGAGTATTGATGCGTTATAATTGATACAAGATACAGAAATGAGGAACTGATATGAGTTTTGCACACTTACACGTCCATACAGAATATAGTTTGCTGGACGGTTCAAATAAGATAAAAGAATATGTTGCCCGCGTGAAAGAGCTTGGGATGAACAGTGCTGCCATTACAGATCATGGTGTGATGTATGGTGTCATTGATTTTTACCGTGCAGCAAAGGATGCAAAGATTAAGCCTATCCTTGGATGTGAAGTGTATGTGGCTCCTGGTTCCCGTTTTGAAAAGCTTCCAGGTGGAAACAGCGATGACCGTTATTACCATCTGGTGCTTTTGGCAGAAAACCAAAAGGGTTATGAGAATCTGACAAAGATTGTATCGAAAGGGTTTGTAGAAGGCTATTATTACAAACCAAGAGTCGATATGGAATTATTAGAGGAGTATCATGAGGGGATTATTGCGCTCAGCGCCTGCCTTGCAGGAGAGGTGCAAAAGAACCTGCTCCGCGGGATGTACGAGGAAGCAGTGTTAGCTGCAAAACGCTATGAAGAGATTTTTGGAAAAAATAATTTCTTCTTAGAACTTCAGGACCATGGCATGCAGGAGCAGCGCATGGTAAACCAGCAGCTTGTACGCTTGTCGCAGGAGACAGGCATCGAGCTGGTAGCCACAAACGACGTACATTATACGTATGCGGAGGATGAAAAGCCTCATGATATTTTGTTATGTATTCAGACGGGTAAGAAACTGGACGATGAAAACCGTATGCGTTACGAAGGCGGACAGTATTATGTGAAGTCTGAAGAGGAGATGAGAAATCTATTCCCATACGCATTAGAGGCAATTGAAAATACGCAGAAAATCGCAGACCGCTGCCATGTGGAAATCGAATTTGGTGTTACTAAGTTACCAAAATACGATGTGCCAGATGGCTATACATCGTGGGAATATTTGAATAAATTATGCTTTGACGGACTTTACAGCCGCTATGAGAATCCAGAAGGCGAGCTGACAGACCGCCTGAATTATGAGCTTAGCGTTATCAAGACCATGGGATACGTGGATTATTTCCTGATTGTGTGGGATTTTATCAAATACGCGAGGGACAACGATATTATGGTAGGACCTGGCCGTGGTTCTGCGGCGGGAAGTATTGTGTCTTACTGCCTTGGAATTACCAATATTGACCCAATTAAATATCAGCTTCTGTTTGAGCGTTTCTTAAATCCAGAGCGTGTGTCCATGCCCGATATCGATATTGACTTCTGTTTCGAGAGAAGACAGGAGGTTATCGATTATGTAGGAAAGAAATACGGTGCAGACCGTGTAGTTCAGATCGTTACCTTTGGTACCCTGGCTGCAAAGGGTGTTATTCGTGATGTTGGACGTGTGATGGACCTGCCATATGCCTTTGTGGATTCGATTGCGAAGATGGTGCCGGCAGAATTAAATATTACACTGGAAAAAGCCCTTCAAAACAATGAACTTAAGGCAATGTATGAGCAGGACGGGCAGGTGAGAGAGCTTATCGACATGTCAAAGCGTCTGGAAGGACTTCCGAGACACTCGTCTATGCATGCAGCTGGTGTCGTAATCAGCCAGAAGTCAGTGGATGAATATGTGCCGCTTGCACTGGGCTCAGACGGCTCACCAGTCACACAATTTACCATGACAACTTTAGAAGAGCTGGGACTCCTTAAGATGGATTTCCTCGGTCTTCGTACCCTTACTGTAATCCAGAATGCGGTACAGTTAGTGGAGAAAAATAAAGGAATTAAAATAGATATTGACCATATCGATTTTGATGATAAAGCAGTGCTGGATTCCATCGGAACCGGAAAAACGGACGGTGTATTCCAGTTAGAAAGTGCGGGAATGAAGAGCTTCATGAAGGAACTGAAGCCACAGAGTCTGGAAGATATCATAGCGGGAATCTCGCTGTATCGTCCGGGTCCAATGGATTTCATTCCGCAGTATATTAAAGGAAAAAATGACCAGTCATCGATTGTATATGACTGTCCACAGCTGGAGCCAATTTTAAAACCAACCTACGGCTGTATTGTATATCAGGAACAGGTTATGCAGATTGTGCGTGACCTGGCAGGATACACACTTGGCCGAAGCGACCTTTTGCGCCGTGCCATGTCGAAGAAGAAGGCAGACGTTATGGCAAAGGAGCGCCAGAGCTTTGTTTACGGGAATCCGGATGAGGGCGTACCAGGCTGTGTTGCAAATGGCATTAATGAAAATATTGCGAATAAAATTTATGATGAGATGCTTGATTTCGCGAAGTATGCGTTTAATAAATCACACGCTGCAGCCTATGCGGTGGTTTCTTATCAGACTGCATATTTGAAATATTATTATCCAGTGGAATTTATGGCAGCGCTAATGACCTCTGTGATTGATAACTCTGGAAAGGTTTCGGAATATATCTATACCTGCCGTCAGATGGGAATCGAAATTCTGCCTCCGGACATTAATAAAGGAGAAGGAAGATTTTCAGTAGATGGAAATAATATTCGTTATGGACTTGCGGCAATTAAGAGTGTGGGACGCCCTGTAATTGACGCCATTGTCGCAGAGCGGGAGGAAAACGGACCATTCAAACATTTGAAGGACTTCATTGAACGTTTGGCTGGAAAAGAAGTGAACAAGCGGACCATTGAAAGCTTTATTAAAGCAGGTGCACTTGACAGCCTAAAGGGCACACGTAAACAGCATATGGTGATTTACGTGAAGATTCTGGACCAGGTAAACCAAGAAAAAAAATATTCTATGACAGGCCAGATGTCCCTCTTTGATATTGTGAGTGAGGAGCAGAAGAAAGAGTTTGATATTCCGCTGCCAAATGTAGGCGAGTATGAGAAAGAGACCCTGCTTGCGTTTGAAAAAGAAGTGCTTGGAATCTATATCAGCGGACATCCTATGCAGGAATACGAAGCGAAATGGAGAAAGAATATCAGTGCGACGACGCTGGATTTCCAGATTGATGAAGAAACTGGACGCACAAAGGTGCGGGAAGGTGCCAAGGAAATTATTGGCGGTATGATTACTGGCAAAACGATAAAGAATACAAAGAATAATAAGACGATGGCATTCCTTACAATTGAAGATTTGGTGGGAACCGTGGAGGTTGTGGTATTTCCAAAGGACTATGAAAAGAGCCGCATGTATCTGAGCGAAGATACCAAAGTATTTGTAAAGGGACGTGTTTCAGAAGAAGATGATAATGCAAGTAAATTGATTTGCGAGTCAATTATTCCATTTGAGCAGACATCCTGCGAATTATGGATTCAATTTGCGGATATTAATGACTATAAGGCAGAAGAGGCTAATCTTTTTGAAATGTTAAAGCACAGTGAAGGAAACGACAGCATTGTGATTTATTGTGCGAAGGAAAAAGCAATGAAAAAGCTTCCAGCAAACCGCAATATTCATGTGGAGCCAGAGATTTTGGACAGATTGACAAAATATTTTGGTGAGAGCAGGATAAAAGTGGTAGAAAAACGCATTGAAAGTTTTTAGTAAATAGGATAACATAATAAGATACATACGGAAAAGAATGGAGGACAAAATTATGACAGAATCAATCCGTACAATTGGAGTACTAACAAGTGGTGGAGATGCGCCGGGCATGAACGCTGCGATTCGTGCTGTAGTAAGAACAGCATTGGCAAAGGGACTTAATGTGATGGGAATCAGACGCGGCTATCATGGACTGCTTCGGGAAGAAATTATCGAATTAAATGGAAAAGATGTTGCAGATACAATTCAACGCGGAGGAACGATTCTTCAAACGGCGAGAAGTCAGCAGATGCGTACAGAAGAAGGCCAGAGAAAGGCTGCTGGTATTTTGAAGAAATATGGTATTGACGGATTGGTAGTTATCGGCGGTGATGGTTCTTTTGCTGGTGCACAGAAATTGTCAGATTATGGAATCAATGTAATTGGTGTTCCAGGAACGATTGACCTTGATATCGCATGTACAGAATATACAATCGGATTTGACACAGCGGCGAATACGGCGATGGAGGCAATCGACAAAATTCGCGATACTTCGACATCACATGAACGATGCAGTATCGTAGAAGTAATGGGAAGAGATGCTGGATACCTTGCTTTGTGGTGCGGTATTGCCAATGGGGCGGAACGTATTCTTTTACCAGAGCAACATGGATATGATGAACAGGCAATGATTGATGATATCGTTGAAAATAGAAAATGTGGTAAAAAGCATTATATTATTATTAATGCAGAAGGTGTTGGCGATTCTATCAATATGGCTAAAAGAATCGAAGAAGCAACAGGATTGGAAACGAGAGCTACAATCCTTGGACATTTACAGCGTGGTGGAAGTCCAACTGTAAAAGACAGAGTTTACGCTTCTATCATGGGTGCGAAAGCAGTAGAACTCTTAATAGAGGGAAAAACAAACCGTGTAGTTGGATACCAACACGGCGAATATATCGATTTTGATATTAACGATGCATTGAAGATGCATAAAGAAATCCCAGAGTATCAATTAGAAATTGCAAAGATGTTATAATTCTGGGACAGAATTAAAGGGAAAAGGAAACTTTGGATATGGATGCAAAAAAAACAGCACCAATTGGTGTGTTTGATTCTGGAGTTGGCGGGCTTACAGTAGCCAGAGAGATTATGCGTCATTTGCCAAATGAAGACATTGTTTATTTTGGCGATACGGCGCGTGTTCCATACGGAAGCAAATCAAAAGATAATATTATCCGTTACAGCAGGCAAATCATTCATTTTCTGCAGACAAAGGGTGTGAAGGCAATTGTAATCGCCTGTAATACAGCGAGTGCGCTAGCTCTGGATGTGGTAAAGGATGAGTTTGATATTCCAATCATCGGTGTGGTGGAACCGGGGGCCAGAGCTGCGCTGAAAGTGACCCAGACCAAGAAAATTGGTGTGATTGGTACAGAGGCAACTGTGCGAAGCGGTATGTATGAAAAGATTATCAAAGAAATTGAGTCTGACGTAACGGTAGTTGCAAAGGCCTGTCCATTATTTGTACCTTTGGTAGAAGAAGGTTTTAAAAAGCATCATGTCACAGACGAGATTATCGACTACTATTTAGCATCTATGAAGGAATCTGATATTGATGCGCTGATTCTCGGATGTACACATTATCCATTGCTCCGTTCCAAAATTTTAGGATATGTTGGTAAAAAGATTAATCTGGTAAATCCAGCTTACGAAACTGCGATGGATTTAAAGATGCTGCTAAAGGAACATGATATGGAGAATCCAGATGCTGAGGGCGACCATGGCTCTTATTCGTTCTATGTGAGTGATGCGGCAGATAAGTTCAAGCAGTTTGCGAATTCGATTCTCCCATATGACATTGAGACTACAAAGCAAATTAATATAGAAGAATATTAGGTGGCAACATGACAAAAGATGTTTTAGTGAGTATTTCAGGGCTTCAGATGGCCGTGAATGATATGGAGAATAACGATGATGAACCGATTGAAATCCTTAGTGCTGGTACTTATTACTTTAAAGATGGGAAGCATTATATCTTCTTCGAGGAAGTGGCGGAAGGCATACCAGGTGTTACAAAAACGCAGATAAGGTTAAAGGGAAAAGAGTCCCTGGAAGTAAGGAAAAAGGGTCTTTCCAATGTGAATATGATATTTGAAAAGAACAAGAATAACCGTTGCTTTTATCAGACTCCTTTTGGACAGTTGAATCTGGGGATTTTCACCAGTGAGATTGTGGTAGAGGAGACGGAGGAAAATATTAATGTCAAGGCAGAATATACGCTGGATGTGGACTATGAACCGCTTGCAGACTGTACGATTCGGATTAATATTAAGCCAAGAGATTCCAAAGAGTTCTCAATTCATGAAAAGATGAATTTTTAAAATAAAAATAAGTTCCCCAATTAATGAGGAACTTATTTTTTATTTGTCTTTTTTAAATCTTGCAAAAAATCCTTTTTTCTTTTCTGGAGCCGCTAAAGGACCTCTGATTCCTTTTACATCTGTGATATAGATTCCACTAACAACAGCTTTCACTTCTTTTTTCACTGGTATGAAGTCGAAAATCTTTTCATCACACATTAAAGTCATAACCTTAGGACCAACCTTTGCTTTTACTACAGGTACTTTTGCTCTACGCATATACTTTGGAGTATTTTCAAGTACTGCTGCAGGAAGCCCAGCTTCTTTTAATTTCATACGCTTTTTGTCAATAATTAACATCGACACATTCTGTGCTATAGATTTTAATTGTTCTTGTTGTTCTTCTTGCTTCTTTTGCAATTTCTTTCCAGCGAAATAAAGAGCTACTAAAATGGCAATCATAACAAGAATTACTACAAGTGTTATAATTTGTCCAGTTGTCACGGTAGACCTCCCTAAAAATTATTCTATGTAAACGAATAGTTTTTACATAAGAAATATTTTAACATCCTTTACTGGGAAGTGCAAGCAATTTACAAATAATTCTATGTATGATTTCATTGCGAAATTGGAGGAAAGGGTTTTCAAAATCTTGAAATATGATATAATAGAAAGCGTATTTATGCAATTTTTTAATAGGAAGTGGAGAAAACAATGAAAAAGAGAATATTAGCATTAATTATGGCAGTCAGCATGATGGCTGTACTTACAGGTTGTGGAAACGGAGAGGTTTCTAACGACAACATTACAATTACAAAATACAAAGGGATTGAAGTGGAAGAGGTGGCACCAGAGGAAGTGACAGATGAGGCTATCGAATCGGAAATTTTATATACCCTTCAACAGACAGTAGCTGCTGAGCACGGAATCAAAGACAGAGCAGCAGAACTGGGAGATGTTGTTATTATCGACTATGAAGGGAAACGGGATGGAGTTGCATTTGAAGGTGGAACAGATACTGGATATCGTCTGGAATTAGGTTCTAACTCTTTTATTGATGGCTTTGAAACAGGAATTGTTGGACATATGCCAGGGGAAACATTTGATTTGAACCTTACTTTCCCAGAAGAATATCCAAACAATCCAGACCTTGCAGGACAGGCAGTTGTATTTACTGTTACGTTCCATGCAATTGCTCCTACAGAATTGACAGATGCACTTGCAACAGTAATCTGTGGTACAGAGACAACTGTTGAAGAGTATAAGCAGCAAGTAAAGGAATATTTGCAAGAGTCATATGAAGCGAATGCAGAATCAAAATTTTCAAATGCAGTAATCACAGCATTGCTGGAAAACTGTACAGTGAAGAATTACGATGAAGACAAATTAGAAGAAGTGAAGGCACAGATTGAATCACAGTACAGTTATGTGACAGCATATGGTATGGAAGTAGATGCATTTTTGGAAATGTATGGAACTTCCGTAGAAAAGATGGCAAAAGAACAGCTTTGCTGGGAATATGCCGTGGAATTGATTGCGGAAAAGGAAGACTTAACCATTTCATTAGAAGAGTATGAAAATAAGCTTGCTGAGATTATTGAGGGAAGCGAATATACCGTTGAGTCATACGAAGAAGCTTACGAAGAAATGTATGGAGAAGGCTCATTAAAGATTGCAATGCTTCAGGAAAAGGTAAGCGAATGGCTTCTTGAAAATTGTAAGCGTGTAGAGGCTTCAGAAAAATCCGAGGAATAGGAATATAAAAAGCTCCTTGAAGCACTGTAAAAAAGTGACTCTAAAACAAATGTTGGAGTTCGGAAATCATAGAGAATAAATTTTATAAAAATACAAAATTCAAGAGGAGGTGCGCGTTCGCATTTCCTCTTCTATTTTTGCTTAGAGTTTCAGCCAATATTTATTCTT
>JAFTWA010000046.1 GCA_017465565.1 Tyzzerella sp. | reverse complement strand
ATTGCAGTGTAAACAGTTCGCAAGGTATAATATAGGAAAACTAGACCAATAGTCCCTTGCAGTAAGAAAGGAGAAATTTTTAATGGGAAAAGATTTGCAAGGGAAAGTATTACCTAATGGTATTACGCAACGAAAAACAGGAATCTATCGCGGCCGTTTCAATTACAATGGAGAAACTTACACCCGTGATAATGCCAACCTAAAAGAATTAGTACAGGAATTAGAAGATTTGCGTTATGAAGTGAAGCATGGTCTGAAAGGCAAAGGTGACAACATTACTCTGGATGCTTGGTTTGATGTATGGCTAAACGTACACAAGAAAAAGTCAATTAAGGAAAGTACACAAGTGCGTTACCACGACTTTTACCAGCGTTACATCAAAAAGCAGCTTGGCAAACAGAAGATAGCCAACATTGCTCCGCTTACTTTAGAGCATTTGTTTCAAAACATGGCTGACAAAGATTATAGCACCAAGACCATTCGAGATGTCTATAACATCCTGAATTCCATGTTTAAATACGCAATACATAACAGATTGATTGCGTTTAACCCTTGTGCCGGTGTGTGTCTTCCGAAAACGAAGACAAAAGAAATACGTGTATTAACACTTGAAGAACAAAAGGAAATTGTCACTCATGCCAAAGGACGACTGTATGAGAATCTGATTTTAGTCGCTCTTGGTACGGGTATGCGTGGTGGAGAATTACTAGGGTTGACTTGGGATGATGTTGATTTCCGAAAGCGAGAAATTTCCATCAACAAGACTCTCGTTCACATCAAGGACAACGAGACTGGAAAATATGTCTTTAAATATCAGACACCCAAAACTAAGAATGGTATTCGTAAAATACCTATGCAAGAATCGGTATATCAAGCACTCAAGAAACAGCATGTTCAGTTAAAAGAGATGCAACTAGCTTGCACCAACTGGGAACCAACCCTCGGATTTCAGAATCTTGTATTTGTTGGGAAGAACGGAAAACCTATCACAGAGCACACATTCCAAGTGGCTTTGAACTGGATTGAAAACTCCATAAACAAAGAACGATTGAGAATCGCCGAAGAAACAAAGATGCCTTACGAACCGATTCCACACTTCTATCCACATGCATTAAGACATACCTTCGCTACAAGATGTTTTGAAGCAGGAATTGATGCAAAAGTAGTTCAGGGCTATTTAGGACACTATTCCATTTCCATCACTCTCGACCTGTACACACATGTTACAAATGATAAAGCCAAGACAGAAATGAACAAATTAGAAAATCTATATGAAGCAATTATTTAAAATAAACTGCATAAATTCCTTTAGATATGTTGTCCCGGGCAGGAAAACGGGCCAAAAAAGTTGTCCCAAAGTTGTCCCGAATGCTCCAGACACAGAAAAAAAGCCCTATTTCTAAGGCTTTTCTTCATAGTTATCTAAAGGAATGAGAGTAAAGTGTTCCCTCGGCCACGCCGAGGGTTTTACTTTATGAGGGGGTGATAGTTGTGTGTCATCAACTATCTGTCTATAAGTATAAAAGAAATATGTGTCCAAAATATGAGTGATTTCTAAAAAGAAAAGAAAATTTATTAATTCAGTCTTAAGAATTAATTTCTATTCTCTAACCACGCCAAAATATCCCGAAATACCACATCTCTATCCGCTTCATTCAGAATCTCATGGCGGTCTTCTTCATAAAGCTTCATCTCCACGTCCTGCATTCCAAGCGCCTGGTACCTCTGATAAACAGCCACTACACTCTTCCCATAGTTACCCACAGGATCTTCCGCTCCCGCCACAAATAAAACAGGCAGTGCCATTGGCAGCTTCCCTTCGCTCTCCTGCTTATTCATCTTCGCCATGCCACTAAACATGTGATAATATGCATTTACGGTAAACATAAATCCACTGAGTGGGTCGTCTTTATATTTCTTTACATTCTCTGGATTTCTCGAAAGCCAGTTCGAGCCATCCGTCTCGTTCTTAAATGCTTTATCATAGCCACCGGCAGCCATGCCGTGGACAAGTTTGCTTCGGTACTCCCAGCCCCTGAACATTGCAATCACCTTGCAAACCAGCTTTCCTGCTTCCAGAATAAGACTCGGCTGGTCTCCGGTTCCCATCACGATTGCGCCTGTCAGACCGCTTCCATACATTCCAAGATACTGCCTTACCAAGAATGAACCCATGCTGTGACCCATGATAAAATATGGAATGTTCGGATACTTCTTCTCTGTGCGTACACGGAGCTGATGGATGTCTGCAATCACATACGCATTTCCGTTTGTCTCGTGGAAATATCCCAACTTTTCCGGACCTGTAATTGATTTTCCATGTCCTAAATGGTCATTTCCCACAACATAGTATCCATGCCCCGCCAAAAATTCTGCGAAATCGTGATAGCGTTCGATATGTTCCGTCATTCCGTGACAAAGCTGCAGTATTGCTTTTACCTCCGTCTCTGGTTTCCATTCAATTGCGCGAATCTGGGTTGCGCCATCTTTTGATGGATAAAAAAATTCATTTCTCACTACTCACACCTCCTTAGGTAATAACAGAAATTTCCTTCTATGCAAACACGGACGGAAACATTGTGTTCCCGTCCTGTCATTCTTATCTGTCGTCAATTCTTACATAATCCTTATATGGGCAAAGTGGCATATACGCCGGACGAATAATCTTGTCCACGTTCTTAAGTTCTTCCAGTCTGTGTGCACTCCAACCAACAATACGTGCTGCCGCAAAAATAGGTGTATAAAGTTCCTTCGGAAGACCAAGCATACCATAAACCAATCCACTGTAAAAGTCTACGTTCGCATTAACACCTTTATACATCTTTCTTCTCTCAGCAATAACCTGCGGTGCCATATGCTCTACCATCTCATACAATGCATATTCTTTTTCACATCCCTTTTCTGTCGCAAGCTGTTTTACAAAGCCTTTGAAAATCTCAGCTCTTGGGTCAGAAATCGAATAAATCGCGTGTCCCATACCATAGATGAGACCCTTCTGGTCAAATGCTTTCTTGTCTAATATATCAACAAGATATTGGTGTACGGCCTCTTCATCTGTCCAGTCCTTTACATGCTCCTTCATGTCTTCAAACATCTGTGATACCTTGATATTCGCACCACCATGCTTTGGTCCCTTAAGCGACGCCATGGCTGCTGCCATCGTCGAATAAGTATCTGTACCTGAAGATGTAACCACGTGAGTTGTAAATGTTGAGTTATTACCACCGCCGTGGTCCATGTGAAGTACCAACGCCATATCCAGAATCTTCGCTTCCAGAGGTGTGTACTGTCTGTCTTCACGAAGCATCATCAAAATATTCTCCGCCATAGAAAGGTCCTTCGATGGCGCGTAAATGAAAAGGTCTTCCCCTTTCTTATAATTATATGCATGATAACCATAAACCATTAACATTGGAAACTGGCTGATTAAATTCAGACTTTGTCTT
Source organism: Tyzzerella sp. (assembly GCA_017465565.1). Taxonomy (GTDB): domain Bacteria; phylum Bacillota; class Clostridia; order Lachnospirales; family Lachnospiraceae; genus Faecalimonas. The sequence continues at coordinate 97,005 of JAFTWA010000046.1, read as the reverse complement.
AATACATTTGGAATAGAAGTATCATCTGCCTTGTCATCATATGAATACAAGTTCAAAATAGAACGCGACAAACTGTTCATCATGTCCTTGCTTGGCGCCTTCATAATGATATCTCTTACGAAGTTAGGTGGCAGTGTTCTTCTCTCTGCAAGCATTTCAGAAAACACCTTCAACTCACCTGCTGTTGGCAGTTCACCAAACAATAACAGATAAGTCATCTCTTCAAATCCAAAATGATTATCATTTAAAAATCCATTTACCAGATCCTTAATATTGTAACCTCTGTAATAAAGATTACCTGCAATCGGAATTCTCACACCATCTACGTCCTTCGATGCGCAAACATCCGAAATGTTCGTAAGTCCTGCAAGAACTCCGCGTCCATCTAAGTCACGCAAACCCCGCTTTACGTTATGCTGTATATATAACTCTCTATCAATCGCATTTGCCGTCTCACACTTATCTGCAAGATACGCTATCTCAGGAGTAATCTCAAATAATGTTCTATCTACTGTGCTGTTTTTCATGGGCATTCTCCCTTCGTTTTTAAAATGTTACTTCATTATACTAAAATCTTCCAAATAAAACAATAAAAAGAATGTGAACTTTTTATCTCTGTACATGTTTTACCATTGACAAAATATCTGGACACGCATTTATTGGAACAATCTCAACCTCAGGATGTCTATTTTTAAAAACCCGGAACACTTCATCCGCAAATCCCTGTCCCATGAAATCCACTTCGGCAAAATCAAATTCTACTATTTTAAACTGTTCCAGCCTATAAAGAAGCTTTCTCGCCTGCGAACGTGCAATTGGCTCACCCTCTTGGCAGACCTCTTTTATCGGTATTCTCGTCTTAATAAATCCTTCATCTATTGTAGAGTACATACTAAACACCTCTTTTAACGCGCGTTTGCTCTGATTAGCTAGTTTCATCATCACTGCCGTTCCAATCCTTTGCAGTCTTGTATAATATGCGATTAAATGATTCTGCATGAACTGGTTCCTTTCTTGAACACCCTGCACATACACCATATCATCCGACCAAATAGCAAATTCATCCATTGACTTAGAACTGAAGAAAACTCCTTCTCCAGAATGATTTTGAGCCGCGGTCGTCATTTTTCCCTTATACAGCTCTACCAACACATCCTGATATGTAACCCTCTTTCCCAGCTCCACCGTCAAATAATTCTGTATATTCTTGAAAATACCAATCCCATCATCTGTAATCGTGATTTCAGTATACAACACATCTTTCACTATAATCTGATTTGCCAAACATTCATGCAAATAACGTTTTACTGTTGTCACAGAAATCTGGAAATTGTAGGTTGTCTTTTGAATAAATTCGATGTCAAAAATTGAATTATACATTCTACTCCTTATATACCTGCTTACAATAAAGGCTCTCAACAAAACAGGGACTCCTTTCAGAATCCCGTCTGTCATTTTGCATATTTCTTCTTTCTTATCATTCGCCTTTTAACCTTGCCATCTCCTCACGGAGTTTCTCAAGTTCTGCTTCTGCTTTTTCTGCACGTTGACGTTCACGCTCTGCATTTGCTCGTTCGCGCTCTGCATTTGCTCGTTCACGCTCCGTATTTACTCGTTCTTCCTCGCGGCCTTCTTCACGTACAGCCTCCTCATACATCTTCTTATCAAACGTAGTCAAAAACATATCCACTACCTCCGCACGATGTTTTACCAAAACATCTTTCAAAATTCCTTCTTCAATGCATTTATCTGTTGCTAAGACAATCGCTTCTTTTTTCCCTAAGCCCTTCTTCAAATATCCTCGCACGCAGTTCACAAAATAAGAATAGTCATGCAATCGCTTGCAGCTATTAAGAAGCTCCTGATTGTGTCCATAATTAATATTTATAAACCTTGCTACACATTCTACAGCCGGTTCTTCCTCGTGTTTTTCGAATGCATCTGAAAGCCTCATACACAATTCCTCGGGTATGTTATCCTCACCATTATAAAAGACAACAAATCTCGGAAATGGTAACTTGATGAGTGTTTTCTGATATTTGTTCAGTCCATGTGTTTCGATATAGCCCTCATACATTTTAGCGATATAAAACAGACCTCGGAGAGGCATATTTTTATTCAGGGTACTCTGATGCTCGTACAGATTCAGTTCATTGGCAACCAGAAAAGATAAGTCATTCTTCATGCCAATATAAATTGCATCTTCCATTGTAGTAATCATTAAATCATCTGGATTTGTATAATTTGTGTGATTAATGGCATTATACAATTGTAAAATTTCCTGCTTCTCCCGAAACACATAACGAAATAGTATATCCTTATACTTCCGCTTCACGAAAACACGTTTAAAGTTTGCTAATACTTCTTTTAATTTCATAAAATTCCTCCTTTGGTTTCTCGCAGGAGGTCACTTCACACACTATTTTCAACCTCTCTGCCTTTTTCTTTGGATATCAAGCATTGAGATTTCTTTGAACGCCATAACGGCAAGATAATAGATGTGATTATTCACTAGAAATATAGAAATATTAATGCTTATAGACAGTATAGCATAGTCCTCAAAAGAATACCATACCAATTCGAAAATTTCGTTCACAGCAAAACGGGACTCCTTTCGGAATCCCGCCTATCATACTCTATGCATTTCATTCTGCATATTCTTTTGTTAAGTTATTATCTTCTACGAGCTTTTGCAAGAGATACTAAGATGTATCCTGCTGATACAACAAACATAATCATTGTTGGGATGATTGTTGTTACGTCGCCTGTTTCAATAACAGATTTGTAGCTATTATTGAATTCAAATTGTTTTGCATCTAACTCGCTTGTCACTTTGAGAGAACCATTCAGATCATCTTCTACCACTACTGTAACTGTATAAACCTTATCGTCATAAGTCACATGCTTATCTGTGCCTTTTTCTTCGTAAAGCTTATAAACATAAGTTCCAGCTTCTGTATAGGTAATCTTTTCAAAGAGAATAATTCCATCTGCAGTATTTGTAGCATAAATCTTGTTGCCGTTTGCATCTTCTAATACAAATTTGAATTCGCCAGCCTTCATATCGCGTCCTGCTAATTTCTTAGTAGCACCGATTTGAATTTCCGTTGAAAGCGCTTTGTAAGTATTTGTAAACTCAACAGATTCTGCGATTACAGCATCTTTTGTATAAGTTGTAACTGGTGTTAATGTACCTTTGCCATCATCAGTTACTGTTACTGTAGCAACGCATGTTCCCTTATCGTATGTAATACCTTTCACATCAGTATCCTTTTCTACGATATAGTACTTGTATTCACCTTTAACTGAAATTTTCACAGGGTCAAATATGAAGTTTCCTTTTGCATCATTAGTTGCTTCGTCAAGCTCATTGCCTTCTGCATCCTTCAATACGAATACGAATTCACCTTTTCGTAAGTCACGGCCTTTTAAAGTCTTTGTACCTTTAAATGTAACTGAAATTGGAGTTGGTGTATAAGTATTGATAAATTCTGCAACTTCTGCATCTTTTACTTTTACAGTAGCATCCAATTGCCCATCATGGCCTTCATCTGTAACTGATACAACCACCGTGTATTTCGCTTTGCTGTATGTTACATGTGTAATGCCATTGTCAACTTCTGAAATCTCGTACTCATAAGTTCCAACCTTGTCGAAAATGATTTCTTCAAATGTTACTTTTCCACTTGCATCATTCTTAGCCTTAGCTACGCCTTCTGTTGATGGCATTGGAGCATTATCGATAGGTTTTAATTCAAATTCAAATTCATTATCTTGTAAGCCTCTGCCTTCTAATGTCTTCTTAGCATCAAGAACTACATGAATAGAAGCTGCTTTGTAAGAGTTCGTGAATTCGAAAGTTGCTGGCTGTCCGTTTACTGTGTAAACAGGTTCTTCAGCTTTCAACTTTCCACCCTCGTCAACAACATTTACTAATACATCGATAACTCTATCGTCATAGTCTACTCCGCCTAATTCTTCAACTTTTTCTTGAATTGTGTAACGGTATTCACCTGCCTTTGTATAAGTAATTGACTTAAAGACAATTGCTGAGTAATCTTCTTCAGACTCGTTATAAGAGTTTTGTACAGTTTCTGTTTTACCTTCGCTATCTGTCAAAACAAACGAGAATTCTTTATTTTCCAAATCACGACCTGCTAAAGTCTTAATTCCGCTAAGCGTTGCTGATGTAGATTTTGGAATGTAAGTGTTCTTAAACAGGATTGCTGTAGTGTAATCTTCATTCACGACACCATCTACTGTTGCTTTTAATGCACCCGTGCTATCATCTTCTACTGTTACTGTTACTGTACGAACCTCATCGTCATCATATGTATAACCCGATTTTTCTGTTGTAACCACTTCTGAAACTGCGTATACATATTTTCCTGCTTCAGCATAATTTATTACTGAGAACTGAACTAATCCTGTAGACTGATTTGATACAATTTCTGAATAATATCTCGAATCTGTAGTTGCTACAGTTTCTCCATTATACGAAACAATCTCTAACTTGAATTGGAACTCTCCATCTTCAAGGTTCTTATGTCCACCTAATAACTCTTTATGAGCATGAATTGACGCTGTTGTTTCCTCTGGATCATATTCATTATTAAACTGAATCTCTTCATTGTCTCCTAAAACAGTTCCATCTTTCGCAACAACTAATTCTGCTTCTAATTTTGCTTCTGCTGGATTGTCTGTTACTTTAACTGTAATCGTATATACTGTATCATCATAAATGATTCCGCCTTTTTCGCCATCTACTTCATGCACTGTATATACATAATCTCCAGCTTTAGAGAATGCTACATTATCAAACAATGAGATAAATCCATCTTCTGCATTTTCTACAAATCTTCCACTTTCAGTAATTACCGCTACAATTGGATCTGGAGTTGGATTACCAGCTGATGGTTCAATTTCAAATCTAAAATCTCCAGCATCCATGTCATAAGTATTACCTGATAATTTAGGAGTTACTATTTTTTCTGCTGAAACACTTACTGGTTCTGTAGCTTCTGGAACATATTCATTTGTAACAACAAAGCCTGTTGTATTTGAAGTTGTTCCTTGAGTATACATTGGATATCCATCTGCGATACTTAATACGCCAGTATCTGGATTGTAATCAACTTTTACAGTTGCATACCATCTATTCGTATCATATGTCATTCCCGCAATAGAACCTTCAACTTCACGGATAACGTATACAAATTCACCAGCTTCTGTAAATGTGATATTGCCAAAATCAACTCTAGCACTTTCCGTATCTGCTACGATACTATTGTCAGCACCTTTGATTTCTACTACTTTGCTCGTTGGATATTCTGCTGTTGTTCCTTCTGGAACTGGAGCGTTACCTGTTGCAGTAAGTACAAACATAAAGTGGTCAGACCCGATAAATTTACGTCCTGTCAACACCTTTGCACCACTAAGTGCTTGAGTAATAGGAGTCGGTGTATATACATTTTCAAATGTCATTCTGTTGCCAGCGTATCTTGGTTCACCCACAACCAAATGTCCATTTGTATCATCTGTAACTTCTACAATGACATAAGCTTTTGTCTCATCATATGAAAGCTTGCCATCAATTGTACTAGGTTTGTTTTCTGAAATCTCAAATCTGTATGTTCCAACTTTTGTAAATTGAATATCGTGGCCGAATGCAGCTGCCTTTGTACTTACATCGTCACCAACATGTGAATTTGCTGCTGTAATTGTTGTTGTAACCGATGTAGCACCTGCAACAGCTTCCTTTGTATCGGCATCAATGAACTTAATTTCACCATCTGCGATTGCGTTTATCGTTGCATCATCGCCACCCGCAAGAGTAAACGTAAATGAGTCATTACTGTTCCAGTTACGTCCTGTTAAGGTTTTGTTAATATTCAAATGTGTTGCTGCAATCAGTTCATCTGGTTCTGCTGTATACTTGTTTACAAAACCTATTACATTTGATGATTGTTCTGTAACATCTCCATCATCATATGTTTTTGTGATTCCAGGATAGTCAGGGTCATTCTCATCTCGAGGAATTACTAAAAGAACCGTATTTCCTTCTCCGTCTCGTTCAACCACTTTTACTGATACAGTGTATTTCTTTGTATCATAGGTAAGACCTGGAATATCACCCTTTGTTTCTGTTACAACAAACTCGTAAAGATTGTTGTCTGTTGTAGCAGCTTTGAAAGTAATATTACCGAAACTTAATGTTTCTCTGTTATCACTGTTCATTGTGATTGTAAGTCGCTCATCCGTCGGCATTATCACGTTGCCTGCATCAATTTGTGCTTGGGTCCATTCATCTTCAACTGTTAACTTAAATTGGAATGTATCGCTTTCTTTCCAATCACGTCCATCAATTGTTTTTACTACCTGTAAATTTTCCCATCCATACAGAATCGTTGATTCTGGTACAAATTGGTTGTTGAATGTGAGTGCCGCCTCACCTTCTACAGTAGCCCCTGCCCTTGTTAAGGTTTGAACGGTTGCAGTAATCTTCATCGTTCCATCGCCATTATCTTCAGCTACCACTGTAACTGTACGAAGAATACCATCATAGTTAACGCCTGGGATTCTATCTGCCAATGTGTCTTCGTATAGTTCAAATACATAAGTACCTGCTTTTTTGAAGGTGATATCTTCAAATGTTCCTGTTTCAGTTACACCTGTTGTAGCCGCATCATGACCTATAGTAAGTGTGACTTCGCTAGGTGTTCCTTCTTTATCTCCATTCATATCGATGTTTCCAGCATCCACTTCTTCTGCTGCTACATCGATTGCTTTTAATACAAATGTAAACTTGTCATTTGTTTCCCATGCAGATGTACCATCTTCGTTTGTATATGACTTTGTAATAGGAAGATCAAGTGTACCTTCTGTGTGGTAATCGTTTGTAAATGTAAGGTCTCCATCGATATAGGTTCTAGTTGCAACTAATTGACCTAAATCATTGTCAGTAACTTCGAAACGAACTGTGATTACATGTGAATCGTAAGTCATTCCTTGGATTGTATTCACAGAACTATCTTCTTTAATTTGGATTTCATATTCTCCAACCTTTGTAAATGCCAATGCTCCAAATTGGATTGCACCATTAGCCTCATTTTTTACTTCGATAGTATCATTTTTCTTGAATGCAGTTGTAACACCATCTTTAGTTAACTTAACTTCTGCACCATCTGGACAGTCTGTTACTTTTCCTTCAAATGTAAATTGCCCTGCTTCCAGAGTCATTCCATTCAGAATCTTCCATAAGCTTAATGGAGTGTATGTGGCATCCTGAGTTGTGTATTTGTTATTAAACTCAATCTCATCTAATTCAATTGCAGTTGAATTATATGTTGCTCCCTTATCTACACTCTTATAAACTTCTGTCTTAGCACTCAATGTACCAAGACCATCATCCGTTACAGTTACAACTACTTTATATCTTGTATTTTCGTCGTATGTAATGCCACCTATCTTCTGTGCATCCTCTGGAATATTTTCATAAATGATATATTCATAAGTGCCTACCGCATCATAAGTAACGTTCTGTAATAATAAGATGTTACCTTCTTTATCATTTGTATTTCCTCGCTGACTGTCACCCATTGGTGCTGAACCTTGTGCATCAACGATGAAGAAGAATTCGCCTTCTTTTAATTCCTTTGTATCAGAATTGTCATCTTTTGTAAGAATTTTCTTACCTGATACTACAACCGGTTTATTCTCAAATGTTGCTTTGTATGTGTTGACAAACGCTGCGCCAGTTGTATTAGTTGTGCCTTCACCATTGTCATAGGTTACAGATGTAACCACGAGTTTTCCAGTTCTTTCATTTTCTACCAATTCATCTTCAACCACTACAGTAGCAATCCACTCATGTGTATCATAAGTAAGCCCTTGAGATGTTTGACCTGCATTGACTTCTGTAATCTTAAACTGGTATGTTCCTGGTTTTGTAAATGTCACTTTACCAAAGTCAAATGTTTGATCTGCTTTTGACACTTCGTCAGTAATCGGTAAGTTTACAACTGTTCCTTCATCGTTTGTGAATGTAACAGTTGTTCCAACTGCTGCTATTGTATCAGCACCATAAGCCTCAATTGTAAAGCTAAATTTGTCACTATCTAGCCACTCACGACCTGATATAGCCTTTGTACCTTGAAGTGGTGCATAAGTACCTTCTCCAAGAGTTACTGACTCCGGTGTGTATGAGTTAAAGAATACCGCACGGTCGTAATGTTTACCATCTACCATAGTTGGATACTCGGTCTGTACAACAATCTTTCCATCAGCATTATAACTTACATGAACTTTAACAGTGATTGTGCTTCCATCATAACTCATTCCTTTTAATGAATATGTGCCATCTCCATTATTTGTTGCACCTTCTGGAATTACTTCTGTTAAATTGTAGATATATGTAGTCGTTTTTCCAACTTCTACATGAGCAGTAGTAAATTCGATTGAATCATACGCAATCTGTGGTCCTACATTGCCCTCTACCAGATTTTTAGGTAATGGTGTATTTACTGGACTTCCTTTTGCTACACTGATTCTAAATTGGAACATATCATTTTGTAATGGATTTGTTCCAGAATTATCTGTATAATCCTTGGTTCCTACTGGTGTCCATAATACATATTTCGCACTAAATGTATTTACAATTTCAGCCGTTTTGCTTGTAACTTCATTATTTTCTGTAATAACCAAACCTGCATCATCACGTAACTTATTCATAACTACGTTTTTAGACAATGTTCCGTCTCCATTGTCTGATATAGTTACAATAACTTGATACATGGCACCCGAATACGAGATACCTGCAATACCAGTAGCTGGCACACGTTCAGAAATCGTGTATGTGTATGTGCCTGGTTTTGTATAAATAATTTCATCGAATGTAAATTCATCACTATTTTTGACGGTTACTTCTTTCAACATATGTGTCGCATTTTCTTGATTCGGTACATATATTGAACCTTCTGGCATAGGTGTCGTAGGTCTGTTTGACTCAAGAATAAATGTGAATTCATCTGTAGCAAGCCAGCCTCCTAGTCTACCATTAATTGTCTTTTTAACACGGAAATCGGTTGCTATATCATCTTCATCATTTACAACTACACTACTTACTGAGTAATTATTCTTGAATTTTGCTTCATCTGTTACTCCTGATGCAATGTCTCCTGAAACTACAGTTCCTTGAGTTTCTGCATTTGTTTCTGGATTAATAACATATGCTTTAAATCCAGCTGGTACATTTGTTTCTGTTACTGTATACTTAGAACCTTCTGGGAGATTAATAATCTTTGCTGTCTCGCCATCCTTCAAAGTAATAGTTCCACCACTTGTAATTGTACCATCAGAAGCAATTTCTGTTCCCTGTGCATCTACTACTGTATATGCATATGTATCTGTAAGTGCATTATTATTCGCGTCTGTTAACGCTACGGCAAATGTAAATTCTTTATCTGGTGCAGTTAAGCCTTCATCAGCCGTTACCATTTTGCTAATTTCTAAGCTTCCTGTAACCTTCACGCTGAGAACACCGTTGTTACCAAGATAGATCTTGTAGTGTCCTTCTGCTGGGTCTGGATTATCTGCTTTATGCACGAATGTTGGTGCGTAGAATTCCTCAGCTGTATTAGCAATTGCTGTATCCGCTGCTTTTGAACCTTCGAATAATAAAATCTTGTTCAAGCGAGGAGTTCCTGCTTCTCTGACAAGCTGCCCAGATGCGTTTACGTTGATTTCTGTTTTCTTTAACTGTTTACCTGTACGCGCAACAGCTTTTGTTACAACCTCATCATTGTGATAGTAAACTTCTTTATAATAATAAATAGTGTCATCATCCAATGAGTTCACGGTACCTGTTACAGGCGTCTCAAATTTATCGTCAAAGTAAAGAGGCATATCCTCTTGTATGTAATAGAAAGGATTGCTGTGTGATGGTTCAAATACTACTGTAGCATCTCCGGCCGTCCTAACTTCTTCTGTGTTTGTAGCTTTATCTAACACAGTTACCTGATTTGTACCTGTATAGAGGTTGCTGTAGAATTTTACTTCGCCATCTTCACTTGTATTAGTTGCAATATAAGCTTTATATGCTGCTAATTTTGCCTCATCATTTTTCATACTTTCTGGCTCTTCAACAAGATGACCATCTTTTACAAGTCCATCTTGTAAGCCAACTGTATAAGAAAGTCTGAATGGCTGTTCATTATTATGTGTATGTGATGTAATTACACCATCTTCATCTAATGTTACAGTATTTACACGAAGTGGAATTAAGTTTGCAGGAATATCTACCGTAAGAGTCTGATTTCCATCTGCATCCTCTGTGAGAACAATACTAATTCCTGATAAAGTAGTTGCTTTTTCATCCGCACCAGTAACAGCTTGATTAAATGTCCATGTTACTTTACCAGCTACACTTGTATCCACGTTTGTTGGAGTATATGTTTCTGTATTGCCAGCAGTAGTTGGGAAAGTAAGGGTCATGTTGTTATAATCTTTCACTTCCATATACTTTCCAATTGGGTCAGTATATGTAAGATGTCCACTGTTATCCCATGTTCCACCTTCTTTGATTTCAGTTGGAACCTCAGGAACACTGAGCGCAAGGTCAGACACGATTTCTGTAAATACGCTAGAAACGTCTCCTGCCGCATCTGCTGAATGATATCTGTCTACCCAAGTGTTAATAGCAGCAATATCAGAAGAAGGATGATACAATCTATCGGTGCTATTATTTCCCGAAACTGTTACATTAATGTATTCATTATTTTCGCTTGTATAATTCGTCCATTGGGTACGAATATTTCTTGCCATATTATTGTTAGCATTCCAGTAAGCTCCTGGATTCAGTGTAATATTAGCAAGATTCAATGCATCTCCTGAAAGCTCCGTGATACCCATACCAATTGTATGGAATGATGCTGCATAGTCACTATTTGCCTCAATACCATAGTGGCTATTAATCTGCTGTCTCATATAAGCACCCACCATCATGGCTTTCATACCATTTCCATAATAGTAGTCGTTATTTCTAGCACCCGTACTGAGTGTTCCATCATCCGGGTCTGGTTCCCACCAGTTATTTGTTGCCGATGAGTAGCTTGGTGCACCGTCTGATAAGAGAACCAATGCAGGAATACGTTGAACCGGTGATTTCACATCTGTTGCACTTGTAAGAAGTGATGCACCAGTATAGATACCCTGTTGAATATTAGTACCACCGGATACATCTATCGTTCTTGTCGTAATCTCATTTGCTCTGACAGTCATCTCCGGATAATTCCATGAGCTAGGTTCATCTTCACTTAGAGTGAAATACTCATATGTATTGCCCCAGCGATCTGTTGTCTGCGTGTAACGTCCCAATGGAAGAACCACCGAAGCCGATGTACTAAATACAACTACACCAACGCGGGTATTTTCATTCATTGCCATGATTTCTCTAATAGATTCATTTACCGCATCTACTGTATATTTCATACGGGTATATGTTCTGTTACCATTTGCATCTGGCATACCGCTGCTTCCATTTACCATGGAACCTGAGATGTCAATAACAAAAACAACATCTAATGGTGCCGCGGTTTTTCCTGTAACCGATTGTCCTGTTGCCAGTGCGGAATAAGTCACTTGCAAATTCTGTGAGTCGGCAATCGTATCTACCGACTTGTCAGTCCAAATACGACCCACAAATTCTGTAGAATATGGATGTCCTAAGAAATCCTCGCTCAAATAACCATTACTTGTATTAACGTCAGCATCGGTTGTAGCCGCCGCAAGTACCTGTGCTGTTTCATTTGGAACGAGCCCAACTACCATAGCCACAACCAGCATAGCCGCAACCACAGCTGCACCGACTTTGCGGATATCGAATTTTCCATTTTTCTGTCTTACTTTTCTGTCTTTATTCATATATAACTTCCTCCCTCCTCTGGCATCTTCCAAGTGCCAGGCTCAATATTTTATCGCTAATTGGCTTCACTGAGAAATACGTGACGCCAAGCCTGTAAGACTGTGCTACGAAATTTTTATCATTTGAGAACCAGATAACTGGTGTGTCCGGGTGCAGATTCTGTACTGCTATGACACCCTCCATTCCTGCTGCGTTGTCCATCATAACGAATACCATTTCGTACTCATTGGATTTGAGCATTTTGAGGAACGTATCGTAGTCGTCGGTCTGCAAATAATTGATAAGCCGGAATGCCATACATGCCTGGGACTTCATATGCTGTATGAGCAGTTCTTTATCAGTCGCATTTCCATATATCAATACATTCATATCCACACCTCCTTAGTTTTCTGATAATTTTCTGATTATATTATTACAGTATTCACAATTGTTTGGCAACAAAAGTGACTCGAACGGTTAATTTACAACTCAAACGGTTAATTTCTTGATTATGGAAATAAACGGATGTATAATTATGGGGGTGAGGTGACACATATGAAAATTGCATTAGTAGACGATCAGGTTGATGAACTTGAACGGCTTTTTACTATATTACATAAAGAACTCCCAACCGCAAAATATTTCACATTTTCGAGTGGAGAAGAATTCCTTGAGACATGGAGCGAGGGCGCATATGACCTTGTTGTTCTGGATGTTTTCATGGATGGTATGCTGGGAATTGAAGTGGCACGGACGGTTCGCGACACGGACATGGATGTGCGCATTGTTTTCTGCACTACCAGCAATGAATTTGCAAGCGAAAGCTATGAAGTAGGAGCAAATTATTATTTACATAAACCGATTTCTGAAACGAGCGTTGGCAGAATGCTGAAGATGATTCGTCTTGACCATTATGAGGTGAATCGCTTTATCCGTTTGGCAGATGGACAGCGCGTTGTTCTTAGAAATGTTATTTATACAGAATACTATAATCATTTGATTATCGTTCACTGCAAGAATGGTCAGGATATTCAGACCCGTATGTCACAGACAGACTGGGAGACGATTCTTTCAGAGCATTCATATTTCTACAGTTCTTCAAAAGGAATCGTGGTGAATTTTCATGAGATTGTGAAGCAGGAAAATGGTATGTTTCTTATGAGCGATGGCGCTCAAGTGCCTATCAGCCGAAGAAAAACAAAGGATGCCTTAGAAGCTTATGCATCATTTCGTTTTGAAATGATGAGAAAGGAGTAGGGCGTGATGTTATCTATTCCTCGTATAATTGAAGTGGTGTTATATGCCCTGGCAAACTTCGTGCCATATCTGGTTCTGTCGGTGTATGCGTTTTCAAACCGCTTACGTTTTTCGAAGCAATTTACTGCTTTTCTCTGCAGCATTGCGATGCTTGTACAGATTTTGACTCGATTTTATTCGATATATTCTGGTATAGGAAGTACTTCTCTGATTGCATTAATTCGGTTTATTTCTTATTTAATAATATTTGCAATTGCGCTGAATGCACATTTTGGAAAAGTACTATTTATCCTATTTATTTATTCGAATTTTTCAAATCTCATTTCCATTGCTGCTGTGTGTATTGAAAGTCAATTTCTATTGGGGCAGGTACACCGGCTCTATTGCTGGCATGGAGCTTTGACAATGCTAATCCTTCATCTTTTTGTTACATTGCCATTCTCTATCACAGTAAAGCGCCGATTAAAGCCTATGATAGAAAGCAATCCTGTGGGAAATGAATGGAGTTATTTTTGGCTGATTCCTGCGACCTTTTATTTAATCTGGCAATATCACGTTTACGGAAATTCTCAGAATACGATGGAGGTTATCACGCAGCCGCGAAATGTAATTTTCCTTGGAGTAGTGAACCTTGGGGCCTTCTTGGTTTACTATATTGTAATTCAGCTCAACAGCATATTAATGAAGAACCTGGAACTGGAGCGCCAGAACCGTTATCTGGATATCGAGAAGCTGGAATATCAGGCACTCCACGACCGTATGGAAGAGACTCGCCGCGCAAGGCATGACCTCCGCCATCATATTTTGACAATGTCGGATTATCTGGAAACCAAGGAATATGACCGGTTAAAAGCGTATCTGGACAGCTATCAGAAGTCTATGCCTGATAACCAGTCATATTTGTTCTGCCAAAACCGTTCTGTGAACCGATTGCTGCTTTTCTTTGCAACACAGGCCCGGGATAATAATATTGATTTTCAGGTGAAGTTGTCGATTCCCGAGGAACTCAACATTCCGGAAAGTGATATCTCTGTCATACTTGGAAATCTTTTAGAAAATGCACTGGAGGCATGCGTGGAACAGCAAAAGGGCAAGCGAAAGATTATTATTTCTGGAAAAGGTGATAAGAACTCTCTGGTATTTACCATTGATAATACCTGTGAGAATGGGATTAAGAAGACCAGAAATGGGGAATTTTTAACGACGAAACCGAATGGAAGCGGAATTGGACTTCAGTCGGTGAAGCATATCGTGGGACGGTACAATGGAGTGTTTAGTGCCGAGAAGAAGGGCGAGATGTTCTATGTGTCGTTTATGTTGAATTTATAGAAAAAAAGAAGAAGTTGTGCATTTTGTCTGCACAGCTTCTTCTTTTTATATCATCCTATTAATTTCATTGCTTAATGCTGCAAATTCCTCCAGCGTCAAAGCCTCTCCTCTGACACTCGCCCCTTTTCCAAGACTCTCAATTGCACTGATAATCACTTCTTTTGGAAGATGGATTTCCGGCGAATTATTAAGTCCATTAGCCAATGTCTTTCTTCTTTGGTTGAAAGAAGCTCGGATAATCTTGAACATTAACTGTTCATCATCCACTTGAACTGGCGGCTTACTATGACTGGTAAGTCTGATTACCGCTGAACCAACATTTGGTCTTGGCATAAAGCAGTTTGGCGGCACGTTTGCTACGATGTAAGGCTCCGCATAATATTGCACTGCGAGAGATAAGGCACCGTAGTCTTTGCTTCCAGGGCCTGTCTGCATGCGGTCTGCCACTTCTTTTTGCACCATAACTGTGATGCTCTCGATTGGCACATGGCTTTCATAAAGTCCCATAATAATCGGTGTTGTGATATAGTATGGAAGGTTAGCCACCACTTTGATTGGTTTCCCATCGTTATACTCTTCTGCCAGCTTTGCAATGTCAACCTTCAGCACGTCTTCGTTGATAACCGTTACATTGTCATATGCACTCAAAGTATCTGCCAAAATTGGAATAAGCGCCTTATCAATTTCAACGGCAACAACCTTTCGTGCAGCGCATGCCAGGTACTGTGTCATGGTTCCGATTCCCGGTCCGATTTCCAAAACCATGTCGTCTTTTGTAATGTTTGCAGACGCAATGATTTTGTCCAGTACATGTGTGTCAATTAAAAAGTTCTGTCCGAATTTCTTCTGGAACGAAAATCCATATTTTTGTAATACTTCAATTGTATTTTGCGGATTGCCTAATGTTGGCTTTGTCATATACTTACCTCTCGTATATATTGGTTTCTACTGAATATTGAATAACATTTTTCCGTTTTGCTCTGTCTGCGCAACTACTTCTTCATAAGTTACTCCCTTTAGATTAGCAATCTCTTCTGCAATATAAGGAATATAAAGGGAAGAATTTCGTTTGCCACGGAATGGTGTCGGTGCAAGATATGGGCAGTCGGTCTCTAGAAGAATTCTTTCTAAAGGAATTGCTTCCACCACTTCTTTTAGTTTCTTGCTATTTTTAAATGTGACCACACCGCCGACTCCGATGTGAAATCCCATTTTCACATATTCTAATGCCATCTCTTTGGAATAAGAGAAACAGTGGATGACACCGCGGAGGCCTTTTCCATACTCCTTCATCATTTCCAGCGTGTCCGCCGCCGCATCCCTACTGTGGATGATGACCGGCAGGTCCAGTTCTCTGGCTAATTCAAGCTGTCGGGTAAACCATTTTTTCTGAACGTCATGCGATTCATTGTCCCAATAATAATCGAGACCGATTTCGCCAACTGCCACGACTTTTTCTTTCTGGCATTGGCTTTTTAAAAATTGGAATCGTTCTTCGTTCAAATCTCCCACTTCGTCTGGATGCATCCCTACTGCCGCATAGACGTGCGGATACTTCTGGGCTAATTCTACGACTTCTGTGACAGAATCCCAATCAGCACCCGAGTTTATGATAGTGCCGATGCCTTTTTCAGGCATCGACATCAGAAGTTCATCCCGGTCTTCATTAAACTGCTGCGAATCATAATGTGCATGACTCTCGAAAATCATTGGCTTTCTATCAGGTTTCATTTTACAAAATCTCTTTTCTTAATTGCTCTGGAGTCTTTTGTGATAACAATACTGGTGGAATATCGAATACTGTTCTTGCTCCTGATTCGCCTTTTGCCGCAAGTCTGTAAGCTGCTCTTGCGTAAGCAACTAATACACTTGAAGTAAACTCTGGATTTGAATCTAATTTGAGCGAGTATTCAATCACGTGTTTGCTTCCATCTCTTCCAGTTTCGCCTGTACGGATCACGAATCCGCCGTGTGGCATCTTACTGTGGTTTGCTTTTAACTCTTCTTCAGTAATGAATGTTACTGTTGTGTCGTATTCAGCAAAGTAGTTTGGCATTGTCTTGATTGCCTCTTCGATTGCTGCAAGGTCAGCGCCTTCTTCGGGCACAACGTAGCATTCTCTCAAATGTTTCTGTCTTGTGGTAAGCTGTGGTTCGCTTCCGCTTCTTACTTCGTCTACTGCAGCTTCAATTGGAACTGTATATTGGATTCCATTTTTTACACCTGGCACGCGTCGGATTGCGTCAGAGTGTCCCTGACTCACGCCTTTTCCCCAGAATGTATATGTGCTGCCCTGTACAAGAATGGATTCCGCATAAATTCTGTTGAGCGAGAACATACCTGGGTCCCAGCCTACTGAGATAATTCCCACATGGTTTCCTTCTTTTGCAGCTGCATCCACATTTGCAAAATATTCTGGAATCTTTGCATGTGTATCAAAACTGTCGATTGTATTAAAGTTCTTAACGATTGCTGGTCCCATCACTGGAAGGTCTGTTGCAGAACCTCCGCAGAGAATCATCACGTCAACTTCATCTTTTAATGTGAGAACATCATCTAAATGAACCTTCTTCACACCTTCTGTTAAAACATTTACTGTCTCTGGATTACGGCGAGTAACGACTGCTACCAATTGCATATCATCATTGCGTTCGATTGCAAGCTCAACGCCGCGTCCGATATTGCCATAACCTACGATACCAATTCTAATCATAATTTTGCCTCCTTGGGGACGTTGTAAAATTCAATTTGACTACGTCCCAAATTTAAGTTAGTGGTGTCCCCAAATTGAACTTTGGGGTGTCCCTTTTTTACATTTACGCAATTTCTGCCCCAGCTGGCATTGGTTTTTCTGGCGTCATGAGTGCAAGGTTTCCTTCCGCATCTTCTGCGCAGAGTAACATACCTTCTGATAAAATACCAGCTAATTTAGCAGGTTTTAAGTTTACAAGCACCATTACTTTCTTACCAACCATTTCTTCTGCTGTGTAATGCTGTTTGATACCTGATACGATTTGTTTTACCTGGCTTCCAATCTTAACTTGTGAGCAGAGTAATTTTTTAGATTTCTTCACTTCTTCACAAGCGATGATTTCACCTACCTGGAATTGTAATTTTGACCAATCATCAAATGTAATTTCTTCTTTTGGTTCAATGTCAATTACATCTTCTTCTACAGCCTCAGCTTCTTCTGCTACTGGTGGATGAAGTTCTTCTACTTTCTTAAGTACTTCTTCCATATCTAAACGTGCAAATAAGATTTCTGGTTTGTCTGTTACGTTTCCGCCATTTGTCTGCTTCAAGATTCTTTCTGCTGTTTCTGGTAAGAATGAAGCCAAAAGTTTTGCACCCTTTTCGATACTGTCGATTAAGTTGTAAAGTACAGTTTCCAGTCTGTCTTTTTGTGCCTCATCTTTTGCTAATGCCCATGGCATTGTTTCATCGATGTATTTGTTACAACGTTTGAATAAATTGAAGATTTCTGTGATTGCATCTGCAACACGAAGGTCTTCCATTTTCTTATCCACTGCTGCTGGAGTTCCATCAACAACTGCTTTAAGGTCCGCATCTACCTCTGTAGCTACGCCCTTGTCTGTAACTTTTCCACCGAAGTATTTGTTTGTCATAGAAATTGTTCTATTCACAAGATTTCCTAAGGTGTTTGCAAGGTCAGAGTTGATACGTTCTACCATCAATTCCCATGTGATAACACCGTCGTTGTCGAATGGCATTTCGTGAAGTAAGAAGTAACGCACTGCATCTACGCCGAACATATCTACTAATTCGTCTGCATAAATAACATTTCCTTTTGATTTACTCATCTTGCCATCGCCTTGGAGTAACCATGGGTGTCCAAAGATTTGTTTTGGCAATGGTAAATCTAATGACATTAAGAAAATTGGCCAATAAATTGTATGGAAACGAATGATATCTTTTCCGATTAAGTGTAAATCTGCTGGCCAGTTTTTGTTAAACTGCTCTGTGCTTTCACCATCGCAGTCGTATCCAATACCTGTGATGTAGTTTGTGAGGGCGTCAAGCCATACGTATGTTACGTGTTTTGGGTCAAAATCAACTGGAATGCCCCATTTGAATGAAGTTCTTGATACACAAAGGTCTTGAAGGCCTGGCAATAAGAAGTTATTCATCATTTCATTTTTACGTGAAACTGGTTGAATAAATTCTGGGTGTGTGTTGATGTGCTCGATTAATCTGTCGGCGTATTTGCTCATTTTGAAGAAATAAGCTTCTTCTTTTGCTGGTTGAACTTCACGTCCGCAGTCTGGACATTTTCCATCTACTAATTGTGATTCTGTAAAGAAGGATTCACAAGGTGTACAGTACATTCCTTCGTAGTACCCTTTGTAAATGTCCCCTTTTTCGTACATCTTTTTGAACATTTTCTGCACTTGTTTTTCATGATAATCGTCTGTTGTACGGATGAAATAATCGTAAGATGTGTTCATCATATCAGCGATTTCTTTTACCTGCGCAGCAATACCGTCAACAAATTCCTTTGGTGACATTCCTGCTTCCTGTGCTTTTAATTCAATTTTCTGGCCATGCTCGTCTGTACCTGTCTGGAACCATACGTCATACCCCTGGCTTCTTTTGTATCTTGCGATTGCATCTGCAAGTACGAATTCGTATGTGTTACCAATGTGTGGTTTGCCTGATGTGTAGGCAATGGCTGTTGTCATATAAAATTTCTTGTTTTCCATTTTCTTTTCCTCCATTTGTTTCTTTGGATTGAAGAGCGCTATTTCCTAAAATATAGAATAAAAAAAGCCACTCTTCTTATAATAAGAAGACGGGCTTGTTATTCCGTGTTACCACTTCTCTTCGCTGGCACCTCGCGATACCAACCTCCACGAGTTCACTTATTTTATAAAGAAACTCTATCGCTATAAAGGGCGAACCCATTGTACCTTACGAAAATCTATCCATATAAAATCCGCTCAGCACACCGCTCCGAAGCCATCTTCCATTTTCTTCCATCTATCCCTCTCAGCCAACGGGAATTCTCTGTAAGATTTTCAAAAATGTACTCTTTTCATCACTGCGTTTACATTTTCAAATATGGAAAAATCGTAACACAGGATTTGCCGTATGTCAAGTTACCAAATATTGTGTTTTGACCGTATAAACTATCGCATGATACAATTTTGGCGTCAACGTATACATTTTAAAATCACGATAAAGGGGAGTTTTATATGATAAAGAAAAAATCGACGCCAAAGGTTAGCTTATATAACCGCTGGCTCAACGGAATTGAGTCCATCGGAAATCGGCTTCCGCATCCGATTGCCTTATTCGCAGTCTTTGCGGCGGCAGTCGTTGTGATTTCTGCCGTTTGTTCTATGCTTGGAATCTCTGCGACCGGAGAATTAATCGTAGACGGCGAGCTTCAGGAAACGACAGTCACTGCTGTAAGCCTTCTTTCCAGAGAAGGACTCACTTACATGCTGACAAATGTTGTCAGCAACTTTACTACCTATGCACCGCTTGGTGTGGTTCTAGTTGCCATGCTCGGTGTAGGGGTTGCGGAGCAGTCGGGTTTAATTAACACCCTATTAAAATCTGCGGTCAAAATAACTCCGGCAAAATTCATCACTCCAGCTATTGTTTTCCTCGGGGTGATGTCTAACATTGCAAGTGATGCCGGTTACGTTATCCTGATTCCGCTCGGCGCTATGATGTTCCGCGCCTGCGGCCGCCATCCGATGGCCGGTCTTGCCGCCGCATTTGCCGGAGTGTCTGGCGGTTACTCAGCCAATCTTTTAATTGGGTCACTGGAGCCTATGCTTGCTGGAATTTCCCAGACTGCAGCGACTATCATCGACCCGGCTTACGAAGTATCCGTTATGGGGAACTATATTTTCCTATTTGTATCAACATTTTTAATTACAATTTTAGGTACATTTGTAACTGACAAAATTGTAGAGCCTCGTTTAGGAGTATTTAGCGGAGATGTCCTTGATGAAGAGGATGATTCTTTAAGAGTTGTAACGGATTTAGAGCGAAAGGGACTGCGAAATGCAGGAATTGTTGCGCTTCTTTACGTTGCCATCATTGTAATCGCATGTATTCCAGCGGATTCCTTTATGCGAAATGAAAATGGCGCTCTGTTTGGAAATCCAACCTCCACATTTTTGAACAGTATCGTAATATTGATTACCCTGCTGTTCCTGCTTCCTGGAATTGCTTACGGTAAAACAGTTGGCACCTTTACAAAGCAAAATGGTGTATGCAATGCCATGTCAAAATCCATGGGTTCTATGGGATCGTTTCTCGCATTGGCGTTTGTTTCCGCACAGTTCATTAACTATTTTAATTACACGAAATTAGGAACAATCATTGCCCTAAATGGCGCAAACTTTTTCAAAAATGTGAACATCGGGCTCATTCCGCTGATGATTATTTTCGTGTTGTTCTCGGCATTTATGAACTTATTTATGGGTTCTGCCTCTGCAAAATGGAACATTCTTGCACCTGTATTCGTGCCAATGTTCATGCTGCTCGGTTACAGCCCTGAGCTTTGCCAGCTGGCTTACCGAATCGGAGATTCCTGCACAAACGTCATTACGCCAATGATGACATACTACGCAGTAATCATTACCTTCGCACAGCGTTATGACAAGAAAGCAGGGATTGGAACCATCACTGCTACTATGATGCCTTATTCGATTGTGTTTTTGATTGGATGGACAATTATGATGGTGGTTTGGCTGGCGGTGGGACTGCCGATTGGGGTATAGATTATCACAAAAAATTTGTATTTGCCGCACTGGGGAACTTGATTTCTTTTTTGGTGAAAACCAACAATTTAATTCGACGCTTGGACACTAGTCAATCACAGGTTGATATGGTGTCCAAATTTTTTTGAAAAATGGACACTACATGCAAAATCCACGTCTGCAGATAAAATTTGCTTTATAACACACTAAAAGGTCCAAAAAGAGACTGATTTTTGGACCTTAAGTTTATTTACTGGTTTTCGAGACCCACTTGCTTATCTTGATTTAGTTTTAATGCAATTTCAAGGAAAAGATTTCATATAATTACACTAAAACAAACTGGAGTCTTTATGAAATTTAAAAAATATCTTCTTCCGCTTTTACTTTGTCTCTTCATATTAATCACTAGTTGTTCCAACTTCTCAATCCCTACCAATGCTAACACAGCTTTCAAGAATTTCACTCTATGCCTATTCCAAGAAGAAGTATCTTCAAACACCATCAACCTGCACTATTCCCTTCAAGAGCCCGAAAAATATGGAATCACTGACTCTCCAATTACTTTTGGTTCCTTTGATTACAGCGAGACTGCTGCCCTTGCATCTATTGAAAACTGGAATGAGGCACTTCGCAAATTTTCTTACAATACACTTTCCGAAGAAAATCAACTGACCTACGACATTCTTACTTATTATTTTGACACCGCAGCGAAGGATGTTTCCTATTATCTCTATGAAGAACCTTTAAGCCCTGTAACTGGCATTCATGCGCAGCTCCCAGTCCTCTTAGCAGAATATCAGTTTACAAGCAGTGAAGATGTAGAAACTTATCTAGCGTTGCTTGAAACTCTGCCAGAATATTTCGATTCTCTGATTCACTTCGAACAGCAAAAATCGGCTGCGGGACTCTTTATGTGTGATGCCGTTGCCGATGATGTTATCGAGCAATGCAATGCTTTTGTTGCAATGGGTGAAGAAAATTACTTGCTTTCTACTTTTGAAGAACGACTTTCAGGGTTAACCAATCTCACAGAAAACTCCCGACTTGCCTTTTGTGAATTAAACCAGAATATTGTAAGTTCCAAAATCCTCCCAACCTATGAGAAACTAGCTTCCGCCATCGCCGCTCTCAAAGGCACAGGAACAAATCCACAGGGACTATGTTTTCTTCCTGAAGGAAAAGATTATTACTCTCACCTTGTCCGCACATCAACAGGTTCATCTCGAACTATTGAAGAATTAAAAGAACTAATACAGAGCCAAATAGCTGCAGATCTTATGGACACACAGATTGTGTTAGAAGAAAATGCTTCTATATTAGAAGAGACTGCTTCCATTACGCAATCACCCGATACCATTTTAAAAACATTAGAAAATAAAATTTCCAACACGTTTCCAACCTCAGCAGCCGTAAACGTAGAAATAAAATATGTACCTAAGGCTTTGGAAGAATACCTAAGCCCTGCATTTTACTTGATTCCTTCTATTGATAACTACAATGAAAATGTGATTTACATTAATCAAGCCTACTCTATGGAAGATATTTCACTTTTTACAACACTTGCACATGAAGGCTATCCCGGGCACTTGTATCAAACCACCTACTATGCATCAACTGAGCCAGATCCAATCCGTACACTTTTGAACTTCGGTGGTTATGTGGAAGGCTGGGCAACTTATGCAGAGATGTGCTCCTATTACTTAAGCACCCTGGAAAGGCCGATGGCAACACTGTTGCAGAAAAACAATTCCATTATCCTTGGACTCTACGCAACCGCGGATATTGGAATTCACTATGACGGATGGACTGCGGAAGATACACTTGCATTTTTCAGTTCCTATGGAATTAGCGACGAGGCAACCATTCAGGAGATTTACGACTTGATTCTTGGGGATCCTGCAAACTATCTTACTTACTATATTGGATATGTTGAGATTCTTGAATTAAAGAAAGAAATGATTGCTGAAATGGGAAATGACTTTTCGCAAAAAGAATTTCACCAGAAACTACTTGATATTGGTCCAGCACCATTTGAAATTATTGAAAAATATATGAACTAATTCAAATTGGGGACGTAGTAAAATTAAATTTTACTACGTCCCCAATTGCGTTTAGTGGTGTCCCAAATTGCGTTTAATGGTGTCCCCAAATTGCATTTTGGAGAGTGGCTCCCACTTAATTTTAATAATACACCTCTCCCACTAACTGATTTGAAGCATCGTATGCTTTATATGTACCTCTTTTAAATCCTCCAATATCCATCTCTATCAAAAGCGTGGAAAAATCCTGTTCCCATTCCTCCAGAACAAACTCTCTTCCATCACTCAGACTCACTTCCACTTTATCTACTGCCTTGTCATTTCGATATATCACTAACATTCCTTCATTTTCATTAACGCTCATCCACGCTATACCAACACATTCTTTATCTCTCATTTTCAAACCAATCTGAGCTGAACCCCTCTGGTATAAAAATCCAAACTTCTTTGTCCTAACAATAGAATACGTTTCTTTTTCTTCGTCCGTGAGAAGAGTTATAATTGCATCATCACACTCGTATTCCGCAACAACATTTCTTTCTGTTCCATATAAAGCACGCATCGTTTCTAAAATACATTTCTCCTTGGAGAAATAAAATCCGCTAAAAAAATATAATCCAAAGAGAATAATTGCAATGATGCTTGCATTAATCAAAAGTTTTTTTCCTCGTTTCATCGCAGTACTCCTTCAAATTAATCTCAAACTTTTCTCCATCCATACCAACTACAATCAACAAATCATCTTCCGGCCACATGAATTCTTTACCCCCATTAGAAACGCCAAAGCCTTGAGAGCTATATTCGCCTCCCATAATTGATTCTCCTGCACTATCTTCTAGATAGAAGAGGCTCGAAGACCAGCCTGCCCGGCTGTAATCAAGCTTTGTTCGGGAACGGTAGGTCAGATAATACCGTCCTTCTTCATTCAGAGTGATATTGTCAATTTTGACACTGTGTGTTGGCAGCTCCATTTCTATCCCTATTGGATATGTCTCTACCACTGTATCATGTACTGTCGGTATCGCCAGGTTTATGATGCTATATCCGAAACCAGTTATCAAGATGAAAGCCGGGTATACCAATAACAATAATATTACCATCGAAGCGATCCACAAATACCCCAAAAGCGGATGATGTTCTTGATTCAAAAGCTTGCCCACTTCAACTGGATTTCCCATCTGTGCCACGGCCTGTAATTCCGCTTCTTCCTCTGACAATCCGTCTTCCATCAAATCTGCCACACTGTCCTGCAAATGTTGATTCAATTCCGATTCTATAGAATCTCGGTCGAATATGAAATGAATCTGCTTTCTGACAATGCGCAAGTATTCCTTTCTGTTCATCTTAGGCACCTCCAAATGTTAAAACTTGGTTTACTGCCAACGAAAACTCTCTCCATTCTTCAGTTTCTTTCGAAAGCACCTTTATCCCTTTATCCGTTATAGAATATACTTTTCTCACCCTTCCAGAAACCTGTTGGTTAGACGAACATATCAATTCATCATTTTCCAGTTTGTGTAAGATGGGATAAAGAGTTCCTTCTTTCATATCAAATACATCGTTTGAACGCGTCTTTAATGTCTTAATCAGTTCATATCCATAGTAGGACTTTTCGCTTAACAGTTTTAAAACAAGTAAACGAGAACTGCCAGACATATATCCTTTATCTACTGCCATATACGCACCTCCTATACCTAGTACTTCTATGTATATTATACCTAGTATATCGAGGTATGTCAACGTCTAATTGTGAATGCAATTTGGGGGTCTCCCCAAATTGCATTTCTAGTTTCCCAGCACAAAAATAGAATTCTCACATTCTCCCCGCAATAAACACACTCGCCATTATCCCCGCCAGCGTAGCCAGAAGTGCCCCAGTCAGTGTATATCTTGTCTTTTTCACTTTCGCCGCCATGAAATACACGCTCATGGTATAAAATATGGTTTCTGTGCAGCTCATCATAATGGAAGCAATCAGTCCTATCCTTGAATCCGTTCCATATTCTTTAAACACGTCTAAGAGAAGTCCAGTCGCCGCTGAGGAGGAGAACATTTTCACAATCGAAAGTGGCACCAGCTGGGATGGGAAGCCTATGTAATCTGTAACTTTCCCCAAAAGACCAGACAATAAGTCCAAGAATCCGGACGCCCGTAAGATACCAACTGCTACCATAAGCCCAATCAGCGTCGGCATGATTCGAATCACCGTATAGAATCCCTTCTTTGCTCCCCGGATAAATTCGTCATATACTTTCACCTGCTCCATTGCCCCGTATGCGACAATTCCGAGCACAACCACAGGTACGATGAAATCCGTCAGATACATCAACAATTTCATTCACATCACCTGCTTCCCCGTCTATTTTTGAATTTACAATAAATGATGGCAACTAACGTGCTAATCGTCGTCGCCAGAAGTCCCGCGCCAACGATACGAGCCGGGTCTACGCTCCCATACTGACTGCGGTATGCAATGACATTGATTGGGATAAGCTGCAAAGAAGAAATATTTAAAATGAGGAACGTGCACATCTCGTCGCTTGCGACATCTCTCTTGTGTCCACGTTCCTCTTCTAATTCTCCTAATGCCTCCATTGCCTGAAGTCCCGCCGGCGTTGCCGCCCAGCCAAGTCCAAGAATATTAGCAATAATATTTGTAGTTATATGTTCGTTTGCCTTATGTCCCCTAGGTATCCTTGGAAACATAAATCGAATAGCCGGACGCATCACTGACGACAGCCACTCAATAATACCAGCCTTTGTGGCAATTTCCATAAGTCCAGTCCAAAAGGACATCACACCCATCATGGTAAGGCATAGGGTGACTGCTTCTTTCGATGACTCCAGCGCCGCATCGGTAATATCCGGCATTTTCCCCTGAAATGCACCAAAGATAATTCCAACCACAATCATCCCTGCCCAAAGATAATTTAGCATAACATTTCTCCACGAAAGTTTTCCTTATAATGTATGCTTGGATTTGCGACAATATTTCCTATTCCTTCAGACCAAGTCTGCGATTTACAATACCACGCAGCAATGTATATACAACTGATGTCAGTGGAATGAAAACCAACATTCCTACAAGGCCCATAAGGCTTCCGCCTACGGAAACAGCTACCAGTACCCAGATGGATGGAAGTCCAACAGAATTACCAACCACGTGTGGATAAATGAAATTACCTTCAATTTGCTGCAACACTAAGAACATCCCAACAAAGATAAGCGCCTGTGCCGGATTTATCATAAAGATTAAAAATGCGCCCACTGCACATCCAATAAACGCCCCGAAAATCGGAATCAAGGCAGTAAATGCGATGAGTACACTGATAAGGAGCGTGTATGGCATTCTAAAAATCGTCATTACAACAAAAAACATTGTTCCTAAAATCACAGCTTCCACGCACTGCCCGGTCAGGAAGCTTGAAAATGTTTTATAAGTAACTGAACCTAGCGCAAGGAAAATCTCTCTCCAATCATCTGGCATAAATGCCTTCATCAGCTTACGCACCTGTACATTTAATTTTTCTTTCTGCAGTAAAATATAACAAGAGAAAACAAATGCAATAAAGAAAGTGGATACTCCGCTTACCACACTTTTTGCGACCTCAACTGTAGAGCCAAGGACACTTCCAGCACCATTTCTCAGGAAATCCATGCCGCTTTTCAGAATCTCATCCCACTTAAATTCCATGCTGCTAATCCACTCGACCAGTTCTTCATTTTCCTGGAACATCTGGATTGCCCATGCCTGCACCTGTGGAACAAAGTCCTGAAGTGTCTTTCCAAGATTCATCACCGTACGGCCAAGCTCTGGAACCACAACAAATATGACGATACCGATAACACCAATTACCAGAATAAGCGTTGTTAAAAGGCTGACTGGCCTCGCAAGTTTTAGCGCCCATTTTTTCTCCGCCTTTTTCGCTCTGCCAAAGAATTTCTCTTCCATAAAATGCATAGGAACATTTATGACAAATGCAATTGCCCCGCCAAGTACAAATGGTAAAATCACATTTCCTATAAATTTAATTCCTCTGAAAACAGCCTCATAATTCCATGCCGCCACCAGTACGACTGCCGTAAACAACACAAGCCCTCTGATTTTCTTAATGTTTTCTCTGTTCAAATCCATTACATCACCCTTTTTCTTATCCATTTTATCAGTTGAATCGCAAAGAAATGTAAAACTGCAAGCCCATATATTGTAAATAACTGCGTCCACTCAAGTGTCACAACCTTAAACACACTCTGCATTACTGGTAACATGAGAACACTCGTAATCAATACCAGACCAACACAAAATGCGCCGATAAGATACTTGTTATTCCACATCGCCCTGCAAAACACAACAGGTTCCTCTGATTTACAGTTAAAACCGTGCACGAGTCGTGCCATACAAAGTGTACCAAAAGCCATGGTACTTGCAAGTGCCGCATCTCCTCCTCGATATCCAATCAAGAATGCTATAAACGTCACAAGTCCTACAAAAAATCCTTCGATTCCTACTTTTCCCAAAAATGTTCTTGTCATAATCGACTCATTTACTGCCCTTGGTTTTTCATCCATTACCGACTTACTATGCGGCTCCAGCCCAAGAGCAATTGCTGGAAGACTGTCTGTCGATAAATTAATGAATAATAAATGTACTGCCGCAAACGGAACCGGAAGACCCAACAATGCCGCTGCAAGAACTACCAGAATTCCGCCAAAATTTCCTGACAATAGGAACTGAATAGCCTTTTTAATATTCTTGTATACATTTCTTCCGTTCTCAACAGCCTTTACGATGGTTGCAAAATTATCATCCGTCAATACCATAGAAGCTGCATCCTTAGAAACCTCAGTTCCCGTGATTCCCATGGCAACTCCCACATCTGCCTGCTTCAGCGCCGGCGCATCATTCACACCGTCACCCGTCATGGCCACGACATGACCTTTCGCCTGCCATGCACGGACAATTCTAATTTTATGCTCTGGAGAAACTCTCGCATACACGGAAATTCCTTCCACGTAATCCTGCAACTCTTCATCTGACATCGCATCAATCACGGCACCCTCGCACGCCTCAGATTCATCCTGCAAAATGCCAATTCGCTTTGCAATCGCAGCCGCAGTCACTTTATGGTCCCCGGTAATCATGACTGGGCGGATTCCCGCACGGATACATTCTTCAACTGCTGCCCTGGATTCCTCCCTCGGTGGGTCCATCATCGCAACAAGACCTGCAAAAATCAACTCATTTTCATCTTCTAATGTAAGCTCCCGCTCCTCTGAAAATGGTTTGTGAGCAAATGCCAGAACGCGAAGTCCCTGTTTCGAGTATGTTTGATTTCTCTCTTCTATCAAAATTTTATCTTCTTTGGATAATCCGCTCACACGGTCCAACAGCACATCCACTGCACCTTTTGTAATCATGACATGGTCCACATCCCACTTGTGTAGTGTAGACATCAGCTTGCGGTCGCTGTCAAATGGAATTTCTCTCAAACGAAGAAACTTATCCCGCAGTTCATTGACATCCATTCCAGACTTCATTGCGAACTGTACAAGTGCCGTCTCTGTCGGGTCACCGATGTCATTTCCATCTACATGCACCGCATCATTACACAAGATACCGTATATTAATAACTCATCTTTTTCGCATCCAAACTCATACGTATCTTCCACCGTCATCTTGTTCTGGGTTAACGTTCCTGTCTTATCGGAACAAATAACAGAAACGCTCCCGAGCCCTTCTACCGCCTGCAATTTTCGGATAATCGCATGCTCTTTCGCCATTTTCTGGGTTCCAAAAGAAAGCACAATCGTCACAATCGAACTTAACGCTTCCGGAATTGCTGCCACCGCAAGGGCAACTGCAAAGAGAAAGGCTTCTCCAAGCGACTCGCCTTTGATTACATTGACTATAAATAGAATACCACAGAATGCCAAAATTACCAGAGATAATTTCCTGCCGAATTCATCTAAACTTACCTGTAGCGGCGTTTTCTTCTCCGCTGCCGATTCTAACAGACTTGCTATCTTACCAACCTCTGTATTCATACCAATTGAAGTTACTAAAAAAGAACCTCTTCCATATGTGACAAAGCTTCCGGAAAACACCATGTTTTTGCGGTCACCAAGCGGAACCTCACCTTCAATGGCCTCCTCATGCTTTTCGACCGGAACGCTTTCTCCCGTCAGCGCACTCTCATCGATTTTGAGACTTGCGCTTGAAAGAATTCTTCCATCTGCAGGCACATAATCCCCTGCTTCCAGGAACACCTCATCGCCTATCGTCACTTCTCTTGATGGTATCAGCATGATATTACCATTTCGAAGCACCTTTGCCATCGGCGAAGACAAATTTTTAAGACTCTGCAGTGACTGCTCCGCCTTCACCGTCTGCACCGTTCCTAAACACGCGTTTAGCGATATGACCGCTAAAATTACAATCGCACTCTCAATATCTCCAAGGATTCCAGATACAACTGCAGCCCCAATCAGAATAATTACAAGAAAGTCACGGAACTGCTCCAGAAAAATCTGGAAAACCGTTTTTCGTTTCCCCTCCACAAGTTCGTTCATACCGTACTTTGCCTGACGCTCCTCTATTTCACTCTGCGACAGGCGTTCATACTTACCATTCACTTCCATTATGACATCTCTCTGTGTCAACTGATACATTTCTTTCACACTAAAACCTCCATTTTTACTAGTATTTCCATGTTCTCCAATGTGCAACAAAAAAAGAGACGATTATTGCACATTGTTTGCAATAAAAGTCTCACTATTTCATTACGACACGGACGAAAATTTCAAATGAAAGTTCATCGTATTGACGATATCGTAAGCGTATACTACGCAAGTTACTCCCTTTTATGTTAATAAATATATACAATAGGGGGTGTTTTCGTCAATCCTAATTTTGCAATTTATAAAATTTTTTGAATTGCAAAACATGAATTAACGGACCAAAAAAAAGAAACAGGACGTCTTGTCCTGTTTCTTAATAAGTACTTATTAGTGTGCAATTGCCATTTCTGTTTCTTTATCGAATACATGAATTTTAGCTGCATCAAGAGCAAATTTAACAGTGTCGCCTGTTCTAGCTGTTGTTCTAGGATTTACTCTGGCTGTCATGTTGCCACCTGCGTAATCGAAGTATAAGTAAACTTCAGCACCTAACATTTCGTATACACGGATTGTAGATTCGATTACTGTATCTTGTGATTTTTCGATAAATTCTGCTTCATCATGAACATCTTCTGGACGAATACCAAGAACAACTTTCTTTCCATCATATCCGCCATCGATTAATTTCTTAGCTTTTTCTCCACCTAATTCGATTGTAGATTCGCCTAAGTCAAGAGCAACTTTGTCACCTTTTACTGTACATACAGCATCTAAGAAGTTCATCTGTGGTGATCCAATGAATCCAGCTACGAATAAGTTACATGGTGTATCGTATAATACTTGTGGAGTATCTACTTGTTGAACGATACCAGCGCTCATAACTACGATTCTTGTACCAAGTGTCATAGCTTCTGTCTGGTCATGAGTTACGTAGATGATTGTTGTACCTAATCTCTGGTGTAATTTAGAGATTTCGATACGCATTTGTCCTCTTAATTTAGCATCAAGGTTTGATAAAGGTTCGTCCATAAGGAATACCTTAGGATTACGAACGATAGCACGTCCCATAGCAACACGCTGTCTTTGTCCACCTGATAAAGCTTTTGGTTTACGATCTAATAAAGCTTCAAGGTCAAGGATTTTAGCAGCTTCACGAACCATTTTGTCGATTTCGTTCTTTGGTACTTTTCTTAATTTAAGACCAAATGCCATGTTGTCATATACTGTCATATGTGGATATAAAGCGTAGTTTTGGAATACCATCGCGATATCTCTGTCCTTAGGTTCAACGTCATTTACGATTTTTCCGTCGATTTCTAATTCACCAGAGCTGATTTCTTCCAAACCAGCGATCATACGAAGTGTTGTTGATTTACCGCATCCAGATGGTCCTACGAAGATGATAAATTCTTTATCTTCGATTTCAAGATTGAAGTCTTTTACAGCTTCGAATCCATTTGGATATACTTTATAAATGTGTTTCAATGATAAACTTGACATTATTATCTCCTCCAATATATATTTTTAATCTTCCCTAAGTATATAAAAAAAGTTCAATCCGTGCCATGCTCAGATTGAACAATCTTTTTTCCTTTTTCTATACAAGTTGCTGAATTCTAAATCAAACACTGATAAACATCCCGTTTGCTGATACCCCTGTCTTTTGCGACTTTCTTCATGGCCTCTTTCTTGTCCATGCCTTGTCCCAGATAATAGTCCATGTGCTCCTCAATGCTCATTTCCTCCCATTTCGCAACCTCTTCCTGGCGGAGCTCGGCCCGGCTTCTCCCCTCAATTACAAGCACACATTCCCCTTTTGGTTCACTTGCTTCGTAATAGGAAAGTGCTTCTTCGATTGTTGTCACAAAAGCCGTCTCATGCTTTTTCGTCAACTCTCGGCACACGGTAAGTCTGCGGTTCCCAAGGGTTTCTAATAATTCCTGCAGCGTCTTCACAAGCCGGTGCGGAGCCTCATACATGATAATGGTTCTGGTTTCATTTACCAGCTCATTTAAAATCGCCTGCTTTTCTTTCTTATCCGTTGGCAAAAAGGCTTCAAAGCAAAATCGACGCGTAGATAATCCAGACAGAGTCAATGCTGTGATGCATGCAGCGGCCCCTGGAAGTGATGTCACTTCGATTCCGGCTTCATAGCACATTTTCACAAGCTCCTCGCCCGGGTCTGAAATGCCAGGTGTTCCAGCGTCTGTAATCAGTGCAATATTCATGCCATCCTGTAATTTCTCTATCAGCTTTTTGCCCTTTTCAATCTTATTATATTCATGGTAACTAGTCATGGGTGTCTTGATTTCAAAATGATTCAAAAGCTTGATACTATTTCTCGTATCCTCGGCCGCAATCAAATCCACTTCTCCTAAGGTACGGACAACACGATACGTCATGTCTTCTAGATTACCAATCGGCGTTGCGCACAAATATAATTTCCCCGCCATAGAATTCTTCCTTTCTTAAATGTGATACACATCTAAATATCATAAATTACAGAAATCACTTCAAGCCATATTCCCCTAACAGTTCGTCGCTATATATCCCGACTTCCTTATAGACAATTAGCGGCTTCTCCACGGTCATACGTGAATTGGCTCCGCGCATCCCTTCGATAAGAACCATGTTCGGCTCTTTGTCTATGAATGGATGAACCATCCGCATGCGCTTTGGCTCGATCCCTGCGCTTACCATTTTTGATAAAATCTCTGCTAAACGGAATGGTCTGTGTACCATATAAAATCTGCCTCTCGGCTTTAATACACGCGCACTCTCACGCAGGATGTCATCCAGTGTACAAAGTACCTCATGCCTTGCAATTGCTTTCGTATCTGCTGAATTCTCGATTCCATGATGCCCTATCATATACGGTGGGTTTGTCGTTATGACGTCAAAAGAGACAGGTCCAAAAATCCCGGCTGCCTCTTTGATATCTCCATTTACAATTTCCACTTTGTCTTCCAGATGATTATGCGCCACACTTCTTCTTGCCATATCGGCACTATCTTCCTGAATCTCCAGGCCCACGAACTTCTCACCTTCCGTCTTTGCAGTCAGAAGAATCGGGATAATTCCAGTTCCGGTTCCCAGATCCAGCACACGCTCACCCTTCTTAACACGGGCAAAATTAGAAAGCAAAACTGCGTCCATTCCAAAACAAAATTTCCCTGGATGCTGGATAATCTCATATCCATTTACCTGCAAATCATCCAGTCGTTCCTCGGGTTTCAGATTCGTTGTCATCTAATTTTTCTCCAATGCTGCAAGTTCTTTCAGCTCTTCTTTCGAAAGCTTCACATCATTTTTCTTTCTCTTTGGTTTAAACCTTAATTCGCCTGCTTTGTATTCGCGAATCTCTTTCTCATCATTGTCTAATGTTACAATCACTTTTACTAATTGGCGAAGCACACTTACACTCTGTACCTCTCCCTTTAATCCTTCAGAAGTTGTAACAATATCCCCAATCGCCGGAAGGCGGCTGTTGAGTTCTTCATAAGTCTCCTCTTCGTTTGTCAGACAGCACATCAGCCTTCCACACACCCCTGAAATCTTTGTAGGGTTCAAAGAAAGATTCTGTTCCTTCGCCATCTTAATCGAAACTGGTGCAAATTCTGAGAGATAGGTGTGGCAGCACAGT
Organism: Tyzzerella sp.; assembly: GCA_017465565.1. Taxonomy (GTDB): domain Bacteria; phylum Bacillota; class Clostridia; order Lachnospirales; family Lachnospiraceae; genus Faecalimonas. Next base: position 63,483 of record JAFTWA010000046.1, on the reverse strand, counting down.
GGACGTCCACAAATACCAATGCCGCCACGAATCTTTGTCTCGTCACGCACACCAATCTGACGCAGCTCAATTCTCGTACGGAATACTGCTGCCAAATCCTTTACCAGCTCACGGAAATCAATTCTTCCGTCTGCTGTAAAATAGAATAATACTTTGTTATTGTCAAATGTATACTCTGCATTGATTAATTTCATATCCAATTCGTGCTTGCGAATCTTTTCAAGGCAGATTTCAAATGCTTCTCTTTCTTTCTCCCGGTTCTTTTCCTCTGTACGCTTGTCTTCCTCTGTCGCAATACGGATTACTGGTTTGAGTGGCTGCATAATCTCTTCATCAGGCACTTCCTTTGGTCCTGTCACAACACTTCCAAATTCCACACCGCGGGCAGTCTCAACAATTACCTTATCACCTTGTTTGATATTAAGCTTCCCAGGCGCAAAATAATAAATCTTTCCTGCCTGACGGAATCTTACTCCAATTACTCTTGTCATCTTAGTTCTCCTTTATTGTAAGCAACAGTAATTCCATTACCAAATCAAAGTTTACATTCGCTTTCAGACGAGTCTTCGCTTTTTCAAGGCTGTTAAGAATGGTTTCAATTCCTTCATAGGAACTCTTAGAAGCTTTCGCCTTGATGTACTTTAACTGGTCACCAAACACAAGTCCTCCAACATCCTTTGTTGCCTTATAAAGCAAAATGTCTCTGTACCAGATTGTGATAATATCCAAATAATCCGTTACTTCTAGTTTATATTTATTAATCTCTTTGATTGCACTTACAATCTCATGCATTTCCATCTCATCAATGTACTTGAGGAGTTGAATTGCTTCTTCTTTAATCTCGTTAAAATGCTCAGACTTCGCCAGCATAATGGCACGTCCGATATTTCCCTGTGCAAATGCTGCACAGATATCAGCCTGATAATCCGGAATCTTCATCTCTTCCATGAGATATTTTTTAACAAGCTTATCCTTAATATTGCGAAGCTTGAGCATAACACAACGCGAACGAATCGTCGGAAGAAGTGTATCCGCATTCTCCGTCAATAAGAAAATCACTGCATACGCAGGTGGTTCCTCAATCGTCTTAAGGAGCGCATTCTGGGCCTGCACGGTAAGCAGGTCTGCTTCCGGAACAATGTAAATCTTATAAGGGCTGCTGTATGGCTTAATCATAATGTCGCCGTTCAGCTGCTCTCTAATATCATCTACACTGATAGACGATGGTTTCTCATGCTTAATCGTAATAATATCCGGCTGATTGCCATTCTTCGTCTGTACGCAAGACCGGCATTCTCCACAAGGCTCTGACGCGCCAGATTCGCACTGCAGTGTCATGGCAAATAAACGTGCCAGAAGTTTCTTTCCTGAACCGCGCTGCCCATTCAAAATATAAGCGTGGGACACCTTGTCCTGCTCTACTGCACTTTGAATATATTGAATAATATCCTTGTGCCCAACTACATCCTTAAATCCACTCATGTCATCACCTTCCTTATAATTTTTTTTACTCTATTCAGTATATCACATTTTCTCGCGAATACCTAGCACAATTTCACCGATACATTTATCCATATCAACATTAAAAAACTTACGGGTTATCCCCGCTTCTTCTAACTTCTCCTTGGAAAAATCTGCTGCATCTGCAAGAAATCTCCTGCAAAGCTCTTCATACTTTGGTTCCTTCTGCCTGCGTTCCCTTGCAAGTGCGCGTTCCAGACGAAGACCATCTTCTACCTCTATATAAATTGGTACTAACTTTTCTTCACCAAGATGGTTTCTCATACCCTTGTAAGATTCCAAAGTTCCAATTGCAATATAGTTTTCATCTGCATCAAACTGACCATCATTCACCGTGAAATATTTCCAGATTCCATGTACTGTATTATATTCACGAAGCTCGATGACTTTTCCATCCCGCTGGAATTCCTGAAGCTTTTCCTCATCCACAAAATGATATTCCACACCTTCCTGCTCCCCTTCGCGGATCGGGCGGGTGGTGTAGATTACAATTGTGCGAAGCTCCGGAAGCTGCTCCTTGATTTTTTTATAAATCGTATCTTTTCCCGATGCACTTTTTCCCATTAAATAAAAAATTTTACTCATGATTCTTTCCACTCATATAATCCAACACTTCAATATTTGTACAATAACGAATGTCTTCGCGGCCTGAAATGTACGCGCACAGCTCTTCAAAGGCTTTCCAGTCTTCCTCTGTCACCATCTCATAGCTATGTCCCCAAATATAGAGTAACATATCTTCCTCCGATTCAGAATTCAGAAATTTTTCTGCCAGCTTCATTACCTCTGCATCTCTGAAATGACAGGTTGGATTCCAAAGTAATGGCTCTTCCGGGAAACCAAATCTATGGGTAGACTTCACTGTACGACTGTATTCTATCCCATTATCCCTCAATACTTCTAACACTTCATCATTGTAAGTACCATAAGGATAAGCCATTCCCCTTATCTGATATCCGTATAGACATTCTAATATTTTCTTGTCCAAACGAACTTCATTGTCCGCGGTTCCTCTATCAAGCTTCTCTAAATGCGGATGTCTATATGTGTGGCATGCAACCTCATGACCATCATAAAGATTCGGCTGTTCGCAATAATTAATATATGTAACATCCTTCACATCCCCATAACGCCAGGACGAAATCCTTGAAAGGGTTCCTGAATTTAGATTAAAAGTTCCTTTCAATCCATATTTATTTAAGATTTCCACCAATCGAATATCATCCACAACATTATCATCAAAACTAAATGTAATAAATTTCATAGTCTTTCCTCCACTCCAATAGAATTTAAACAAAGTATAACATTTCCTTATATTGCCTGCAAGCCATCTGAAGCTTTCCCTTTCCGGTAAACCGAAGGCGTGCACCCTTGAATCGCCTTAAACTTACGGATAAAGAAGCTTACATTCTCAAACCCACAGCTTTCAGCCACAGCCACCACCGAATCATCTGTATTTAATAACAACTTGGCCGCCTGCTTCACACGAATATAATTTAACTGCGTAAATGGAGAAATCCCCGTCTGCTTCTTAAAATAATTGCAAAAATAGTTCGGTGACATATGTACCAAATCTGCCAGCTCTGCCAGCGTTATCTTTCTCGTATAATTATCTTCCATATATTTAATACACATTTTAATATCCTCAGATTTTTTATAGGATGATGCGTCTGAGACTTTTCTGAGAAGTTCATTTTCCATCAAAGTACAAAAAAGCGTGGTCAAATCTGCGAAAAGCAATGGCTTAGACTTAATATTCTCATTAAAAAGACGGTGTACGATTGGACAAACCACATCGTATTTCTCATGTTCATGATGAATCATTCGAGGAAATTTCAGTGTGCCACTTACAATTGGACTTGTGAAATCCTGCTCGAAAAAATGTCCCCCCTTAAACTGAAACAAGGCTGCATCAAAAACCGCTGCATGATATTCAACACGCGGTGTATGCGGTTTATAAGAGTGTAATTCTTCTGGATTGATAAAAAGAATATCCCCTGGTTTAAGAATAAATTTCTCCTCAGAGACATTAACTGCCAGCTCGCCATCAATCCCGTAAAGCAGTTCAATTTCCGGATGCCAATGAAGCTTAATCATATGGTTTGCATAATTTTCTTTATAATAAGCAAATGGGAAATTTTCTGTTCCCCTTCTCTGTTTTTCCCTGAATTTCTTCATTTTTCCACCTCCCATTTGTAAAACGAAATGCAGCCATGCACGTTATATTAAAATAGTGTTATTTTAAGGTAATATAGTATACGATTTTTAGAATTTAACTTAATATAATACGATTATATAGTAACGAATCACAAACATCAAGGAGGATATTAAATTGAAAGACAACAAAAGATTTATTTACGAGACAAGACCACTTGCACTCTCGCAAAATATGGTGTCTGGCGACAAATATCGATTTACTGTTCTGACTCCATCCTTAATCAGAATGGAATATAGTAAAGAGGGTATATTTGAAGACAGAGCAAGCCAGAGTGTATTTTTCAGAGATTTCCCTGAAAATCATTTTTCAAAGGAATGCAGCGATGGCTGGTTAAAAATCGAAACAGAAAACTTAATCGTTATGTACAAAGAAAATGAAGAATTCTCTGCTGAAACATTAAGTCTCAAATTAAAAATTGAGCCAGCATCTACCTGGCATTTTGGCGAAGATTTTGAAGATCTTGGCGGAACAACAAAAACCTTGGACGATGTAAATGGAGCAACTCCATTGGAGAGAGGTGTTTGTTCAAGAAATGGTTTTTCAGTAATGGACGACAGCAATACAATGCTTCTGAACGAAATTGGCTGGGTAGAAGTTCGAGTTCCTGAAACAGTAGACTGCTATTTCTGGGGCTATGGGTTCAACTACTTGGATGCCGTAAAGGACCTCTACCGCCTGACTGGTGTGCCGCCAATGTTACCAGCTTATGCCTTAGGAAACTGGTGGAGCAGATATCACAAATATACACAAGACGAGTATCAAGGACTTATTGAAAGATTTGAAAAAGAAGAAATTCCGTTTTCTGTCAGTGTAGTCGATATGGACTGGCATATAACAAAGATCCCAGAAGAATGTAAAAATGGAGAAGGAAAACAGTTTGAAAATGGCTGGACGGGCTATTCTTGGAACAAAGAATTTTTCCCAGATTACAAAGGATTCCTTAAGTTCTTAAAAGAGCATAATTTAAAAACTTCGTTGAATCTTCACCCTGCGCAAGGTGTAGGATGTCACGAAGATATGTATGAAGAAATGGCACGCGCATGTGGTATTGACCCTGCTACAAGAGAACGTGTTCGTCTTGATATTTTGTCCCCTGAATTTATGGAAAAATATTTTGATATTCTTCATCATCCATATGAAGAAGACGGCGTTGACTTCTGGTGGATGGATTGGCAGCAAGGAACCTCTTACTGGTGGATTCACGAAGAAAATAAAGATGGAAATATGCAGGATGAACGCGAAATCTTAGATCCACTTTGGATGTTAAATCACTTACATATTGCAGATATTAAACGTAATGGAAAGAGACCTATGTTCTTCTCACGTTTCAGTGGACCGGGTTCACAGCGTTATCCAGTAGGATTCTCAGGAGATACTTATGTAACTTGGGCGTCTTTAGATTTCCAACCATACTTTACCGCAACATCATCAAATGTTGGCTACAGTTGGTGGAGCCATGATATTGGCGGACATATGGGTGGATACCGGGATGGTGAACTGATTACAAGATGGATGCAGCTTGGTGTATTCTCACCAATTAACCGTCTCCACAGTGCAAATACAGAATTTATCCGTAAAGAGCCATGGTGCTTCGAGGAAAAGACAGAAGCAATTATGAAGAATTGGTTAAGACTCCGCCACCGTCTTTTCCCATATATTTACACGATGAATTATCGCAATAACAAAGAGTTGGAACCATTGGTACAGCCAATGTACTATGCATATCCAAAGAGAAATGCAGCATATGAAATGAAAAATCAATTTATGTTTGGCAGCGAGCTTATGGTAGCGCCAATCACAAAACCAAACAATAAGATTACACAGATGGGTAGTGCGAATGTATGGTTGCCAGAAGGAGACTGGTTTGACTTCTTTAGTGGAACCCATTATACAAGTAAGACTGGAAGAACATTGTCTGTTCATAGAAAAATCAATGATTATCCTGTTTTTGCAAAGGCAGGGGCAATTGTTCCAATGCAAAATTCATATGAACTTGAAGCAGGTAACGATTTAGAAATCGTAATCTTCCCAGGCGCAGATAATTCGTTTAAACTTTACGAAGATGCCGGGGATGGAAGTGAATTTGAAAATGGTGAATATGTAAAAACAGAGATGAATTTAAAGTGGTCTAATAGTCCAGTGTTTACAGTAAAACCACCACTAGGAGCAGTGGAAAAACTTCTTCCAGAAGAAAGAAATTACAAGTTTATATTCAGAGGATATCACGAGAATATTGCGGTGACAGCACTTGTAGACGGATATGAAGTGCCAGTTGCTGCGACATATGATGAAGCAACACGTGCTATGATAGTAGAAATAACAGCTGATGTGACCTCCGAAATCAAGTTGCATATTAACGGAGCAGAACTTATCACAGACAATGGCGATGCTCTGGTTCGCTGCTCGAACCTGTTACAAAAAGCAGAACTTGACATGATGACAAAGGTCGAAGTGATGAAAGTCTTAAAAGATGAAAACAGAACATATTATAACAAAATTAGAACTATGAATTTTAAATGTGCAAGCAGCAACGAACACCAAGACTTGGTAGAAGCATTGTTAGAACAGCTTACTTTAGTTGAATAATAATAGGGGCACCCTGCTATATCTATATAGTATGGGTGCCTGTTTGCAGGCCCCGCTTATGAGCTAAACCCAGGACTGCACAAGATGATTTCATCGGCTGTGTTTCAATAAATCTAACAATGTATTTTCTCCTTTTCTGATTTTCGATATTTCAGTATATTTTTTTATTGCTCCAACCAGCCGTGCTGGATGTTGAAAATATTCCCTTACAAAATCATAAGATTTTATACTAGACATTTTTAAATTTTCCTTACAGAAAATGCTTGGCTTTTTCCCAGATTTTTTAAATTCATTGTATTTACCCTCACTTAATATAATAAGCATCTCTATTTCTGGTGCCGTAATTATGTTAATTACATCTACCTTACTTTCATATGCTTTACTAATTTTAAAATTCTCCCTTCTAGAATCCAATATTCGAATTACGGAAATCGAATTGCCAAAACCTTTTCTCAAATACCTGTTTTCGAAGTTTTTTCCGTCTCTGCAACGAATTACTCCTTCTTCTAGCATTTCTTTACGCTGAAATATTAGAAGATCGTTATCTAACAACACATCCATAATTGCTGCTTCTGCCGCACCTTCACAAATACATGCCTTTATCTTTGCTAACTCCATCGCATGCCTCCTATCTAAATAGAACTTGCAATGCTTCTTTTCAATTGTATATAAGATTCATACATCGGCGTTGTTCCTTCAAGAAACCCACTCTGATATGCCTCACTTTTTTTTATATCATTTCTCTTTAATATGTTAGAAAGATTTTCTACTGTAATTCCATTTTTATTACGAATAATATGAATACCATCATTTCGATCATATTCGTCAAGTAGTTCTGGATAATGTGTGGTAAAAATAATTGTTCCACCCTTCTTATTTAGTTTTGTGTCCATAAAAAACCGAATCAACGTAGAAACAATCTCTTTATTGAAATGATTTTCAATCTCATCTATAACAAGATATCCTCCTGTTTTTAAGACTTCCTTTGCCAATGTAAACGTAACAATACCTTTAACTGTTCCAGAAGATAGATAATGATTAAGCTCAATCGAATTGTTCAGCACAATTTCTTCTCTGCCCTTAAATTGCAAATGTATCAAGGTTTTCTTTTCACTTTTGTCAAAATATAACTTTTCAACTGTCGGGTCTAAAAAAGAAATAATCTCAACCGGTACTTCGTCTGCAAATGGTAAAACATTGATATTAGTAAACGATAACAAACTGACAATATCCATATGTTCTTTTTGTCTTTTGTTGTGAGCAATAATAATACTTACGTCATCAGAGAGAAACGCTTCCTCTTTGCTTCGCACTGCAATTGGCTCATAAACAGAAAAATCTGTCAAATTTTTTCTAACAATTACTGATTCCTGTGGTTTGCTCCACAACTTTTCATCAACTATTCTATAATAATTTGAATCTGTCTTTGATTTTTCAGAAGTAATTACTGTTTCCAATCTACAAATTTCTTTTGAATCAGAATAAAAATATATATTAATAATTGCTTTTGGGGTATCCCCAAGAATGTCCCTTGTTTCAATATGGTTTATTGGCTGATTATTCAAGATATTTAACGCCAAAACAATTGCCTTGAGCACAGATGTTTTTCCAGCTGCATTAATTCCAATAAAGGCATCGGCACAATTCATATATATATTTGAAAAAAGTGAATATAATATATCTTTATCATCCTCTGCAACACGTTGTTGAGCATAAAATGATACGTCTAATTCTTCCTTAAACAAGGGTAATCCTTTTGCTGTAATTCTAAGAACTTTCACGGCATACCTCCATAAATTTATTTACGCATTTTTCGTTTTTATTTTGTTGTAATTGTATTATATCCCTATTCTTAGAAATTATCAACGTATTTTTCGTTTTTATTTTATAGTGTTGTAAATCAGATTACGTACCACACTCTGCCAACTTAAAACCCAAACACTTTCCTTCTCAGTTCTTTATTTGCCACCAAAGCCATATATCTTCGAAAAGTTACACGTGCCTTATTATTTCTCTTGCATAAATCAGTGCTCTTCCAATTGTTCATTAGACGACGTCTCGGTTCTTCTCCCCAATAATGCAATCCAACATTTTCATATTCTGGTCCATCTGGTATCATATCATCCGGCAACTGATTAAAAAGCTTTTCTGTCGAAATAGGAACAACATATGCCGCAACTACGGCTGTGTGAAAATGACTCCATCCTATTTTATTACTCCAGACAGAGCGATTTCCTCTATTAAATCCCGCATTCTCCCAACAATCATCTTCGAAGTAATTATAGTAAAAATCCATACTCGATTCCCTCATTGTAGCCTTGCGGATTGTTGCAACTTTTTTACCATATAACTGAATTGGCTGAATTTCCATCATTCCGCCAGCCTGATATAATTTTTCTATGCGTTCCACAAATTCATCCTTTTTACTCTCTGGTATATTGTCTTCTTTTTCAGCAAATATTCCTGCAAACGTTCCCATGCTTATTCCTCCTTCAATTCGTATATACGATATAGTATCGCAAAAATAATAGTATGTCAACACCATTGACATACTATTATTTCATATCTCCTAATGCACTCATATATCCTTCTAAGCGCTTTCGTGCATCCAAATCAAGGGTTTGATATGTTTCTATAAGTCCATATTCTTTAGAATGCTTATCTATTATAATATAATCTGTTTTTTTATAATCCTTATGTTTCCTGTTTTCTGTATCCATTAACAATTCATATGGTGAAATATCAAGCACATCACATATAATCATAATCTTATCAGCAGATGGGTTCGTACCTTTTCTTCGCCAATCGCTTATTGTACTTTGCGAAATGCCCGTTCTTTTCGCAAACTCTAATTGTGACATTTTCTTTTCTTCGAGATATTTATATATACGTTCGCTTATAAGCATGGGCATCTCAAATTTCCACCTTTCAACAAATTCATTGTTTTTATACTATCATTTTTTTGCAAATTCGTCAATTTTGCTTTGATATTTCCCAATAACTATGTCAAGAATGAAAACCACAAAAAGGCCGCCACATCAAAGTGGCAGCCAAAAACCTTTTTACATTTTCGATTTTTAATGTTGTAGCATTCCAACATCCTTCTTATTTATATTCTGGTAAATATTCTTTGTGTGCTTCCAGCAATTCATCTACCATTCTCTTGATTGTGTCAATGTCCAACTCACTTCCTGTATGCGGGTCTAACATTGCAGCCTGATATACGTGCTCACGTTTCTTCGTATGTGCCGCTTCAATTGTGAGTAATTGAACATTTACATTCGTCATATTCATGGCTGCACACTGTACTGGAAGTTCTCCCACATAGCATGGATGAATTCCCATTCCATCCACAAGACACGGAACCTCCACGCAGGCATTCTCCGGAAGATTCTTAATTAAATGGCCTTTATTTAACACATTTCCTCCAATTTGGTATGGATTTCCAGTAACAATCGCCTCCATAATATGCGATGCATACTCTCTGGAACGCGCATGTTCTTTCACTCCACCTTCCAACAACTCCTGATACTCCTTCTTCCAGCCTTCTATCTGTTTTATGCATCTTCTTGGATACTCATCCAGTGGAATGTTGTATTTTTCGATTAATTCTGGGTACTTCGATTTAATATAGAACATATTATACTCAGCATTATGCTCACTAGACTCTGTACAATAGTATCCAAAATTCTTTATATAATCAAAGCGTACCTTATCCTTGAAATCTGGATCCGCCAGCTTTTCTTCTATCTTTTCTTTAATTGCAGGATAAAGGTCTTCCCCATCTTTATCCTTCAGTTCAAGGAGCCAACCCATGTGGTTGATACCTGCAATCAGTTCCTTATGACCTTCCAGCTTATCTTCCATTCCAACCGCTTTTAAAAGACCTTTTGCACATACCTGCACACTATGACATAACCCAACAGTTTTTATTGAAGTATATCTTTGCATATAACCAGTAAGGATACTCATTGGATTTGTATAATTCAAAAACCATGCATCTGGACAAACCTCTTCCATATCACGCGCAAATGCTTCCATAACAGGAATCGTGCGTAACGCACGCATAATGCCGCCAATCCCAAGAGTGTCACCTATTGTCTGTAAGAGACCGTATTTCTTCGGAATCTCGAAGTCGGCAACCGTTGCCGGTTCGTACCCTCCAACCTGAATGGCATTCACCACAAATGCCGCATCACGAAGTGCCTCCTTGCGGTTTTCCTCTCCGCAGTAGCACTCAATTTTTCCATAGCCGCCCATCGTTTCGCGCATCTTTTCCAAGATTACCCTACTTTGCTCCAAACGGCTGGCATCAATATCATAGAGTGAGAATGTACTGTTCCTGAGTACTTCTGAACACATACAGTCCCCAATTACGTTTCGGGCAAACACAGTGCTGCCCGCACCCATGAATGTGATTTTCATAAATGAATCCTCCTTGTAATTATGTTAATTTATATTTCTCATATTTTAACATTTTCACAATGTTTTTAGGATTGATTTATGTTATTAGAACTTGTCATAATGTTATCTATTAATATCCTTAATTCACCTTAATATTAGCTTGCTGTAACAGCCTCTTAAGATGTTCTATTTCCTCCCATGTAGGAATAGAAGGTGCCGCTCCCTGCCTGGTTACCGCAATTGCTGATGCCTTAGCCGCCACATTCATAGCCTCTTTTACGTTTAATCCCTTTATGATTCCACCAATAAAGAATCCCGTAAAAGTGTCACCTGCTGCCGTAGTATCAACTGCCTTCACCTTGTAGGCAGGCTGCCTTACGATTCCATTTGAATCCACATATATAGAGCCCGCTTCTCCCATCGTCAGTACAATCGCTGCATTTGGGAACCTGGTTCTTATGTCTTTTGCTATTTCCTCACCACGCAGATTCAGTACGTTTTCTCTCTCAAGTATCTGTAGGGCTTCAATCTCATTCAACATAAAATAATCCACATATTCTAATGGAAGTTCTAAGATTTTCCCATTCATAGGAGATGGATTAAGTACAATTTTCATGCCATTCTGTTTCGCACACTCCATAATATAACGCAGCTCGTTGATTTCATTCTGAAGTATGATGTAGTCCCCTTTTTCAAATTCAGACATAACCTCGTCCACTTGGGCTTTCGTGATAGCCTGATTTGCACCACCGTATAAGATAATACAATTATCTCCACTCGTATCATTTTGAATAATCGCATTGCCACTTCTCACATCTGATAACACCTTGATACAGTCTGTATTCACTCCTGCTTCTTCTAATTGTTCCAGCAGAAATCTCCCATCCTCGCCAATGGCCCCAGCGTGATATGCATCTGCACCTGCCTTCGCCAAAGCAATGGACTGATTCAATCCTTTACCGCCGCTGCATACGTTCAATTCTTTGGATGATATGGTCTCGCCCTTTTGAACGAAATGGTCTAGTTTATATGTGTAATCTATATTTAAAGAGCCAAAACATAATACTTTCATACTTCTCCTACTCTCCCAATACAGTAAATAATTCTTCGAAAATCTGATCTCTCTCAAACCAACTGATTACCTTGATAAAATGTCTTCTCGTATCTACGCTATAGGTTCCATCATAAGTTACAATTGGGCTGTGCACCAGTTGCTCAGACAGACACTTTTGTGGTCCAACAAGCCACATAATCGTAGAAATGTCCCAAATGATTCGGCTCCAATACTTTCCTTCCTGTCTAGCCGCAATATCGCAGGTAATCTGATAGAGATAATCTCCAATCTCACTTTTCCCTTTTAAATGAGCCCGCAGTTCTGGCTCTGTTGTCGCCAAATGACTGGTGACACCCATACATGGAATCTGTACCATCGGTACTCCACTGTCAAAAACCACTCTCGCCGCTGCAACATCCTGTATCAAATTAAACTCTTTTGTATGCTTCCAGTAATGAGCATGTCCACCGAGCCAAATTAATACGATTTTATCTACAATTGCAGGCTCCATCAAAAGCGCAGAAGCAATATTGGTAATAGCTCCAATCGCCGCCACGTATAAGATTTCTCCCTCTGGCATTGCCATCGCTCTTTGGGCCAAATCCCTTGCCGCCTCTGATTCCTGCGGAGTATCCTCATCCTTCAGATAATCTACAGAACCTTTATACACACGCTCTGTCAAATCCTCTCTTTTCATAATATGCAAAAGCCTTTTTATCTCTGCATAACTTTTTTCCATTCCATCCTGCACAGAATCTGCATTATCATTAAAAAATGGCGCCGCATAGATTGCTTCTATCTGCAGTCTGTCCTGTTTTTTCAACGCATACGCGATTGCATATTGGTCGTCAATCTCATTGTACGCATCTGAATCAATAACTAGACGCACCTTTCCTTCTGGTCGATTCAATTTAGAAATAATTTTACTATTATTTGGTTTATTCCACTTCATGTTCCATCCCTCATCTACTTTTAATTGTCTCTTGATGCCATTAAATGCAAGTGTAACCACCATCCACAACAATATCACTGCCCGTGGTATAACCAGCAGCAGGAGATGTCAAATATAATATCGCAGGAACTAATTCTTCTGGTTTTGCCATACGATGCAATGGGAACATCGGATTCCATGCATCAAGCAGCTCTTGATGTACAAAAGGAGGCTGTGACATTGGAGTTCCAACGTATCCTGGACTAATGGAATTTACACGGATACCGTACTCCGCCCACTCAATCGCCAGAGATTTCGACATGTGTATTACCGCTGCTTTGGATGCATTATAAGCCGCTTGACACTGTGGAACATTTACGATAGAACCTGACATAGAAGCCATATTGATGATGCTGCCTTTAATCTTCTTTTCAATCATGGTTCTTGCAACTGCAACTGCCATAATATATTCGCCTGTAAGATTTACATCCATCACATTTCTAAACTCTTCTACCGCAGCCTCGCCATCGTTAAGTCCGCCTAAATCTTCACCTTCCAAAACGATTGCTTTTTTGTGATAACAAATGCCCGCATTGTTGAACAAAATATCAATTTTCCCAGATTTCTCAATAATTTCTGTAACTGCGCTCTTTACGGCCGCCTCATCTGTAACATCGCATGGTACAAAATACGCCTTTCCGCCAGCTTCCTCTATCATTTGAATTGTCTCATCTGCACCACTGCGACACACGATTGCGATTTCTGCACCGGCTTTTGCAAGTCCAACTGCAACCACCTGTCCAATTCCTCTGCCAGCACCTGTGATAACAGCCGTTTTCCCTTTTAATCCAAAAATCTCTTCTAAATACATCTGTTTTCTCTCCTCTTTTTATGAAATGTCCTAATAACTTCTGATAGTGATATCAAATTTATCTCCGTCTATATATCTTTCCTCACCCTGCATCGTAAGCGTTTCCCCATTTATCGTAACGGCAGTATTGTGTAAATGTTTAAATCGCAGGAATTTCGAGGATGAATTACAATCTTTTTCTCGCTCACGCCTCAGATTTTTAATTATAATATCCCCCTTGGTCTCCCAAATATTAAAATGAGGAGAATCCAAACGGATAGGAAAGGATTCTACTGTGAGAGAACAGTTCCCCTGTTTCTCCAACACCTCTTCTTTCCATGTCTTATCCGCGCGCCATAAAGTGACATTTTCAAATACGATATTTTTTAATTTCCCGATGCCATTAGGATAGTTTTCTTCCTTAAAAACAGGATCTGCCGTGTGCCGAGAACCGTCTAGATTCAGGCCATGGCAGCGCACACCTGCTGACAGATTTCGGATGGTCACGTTGCTGATTTCCTGTTCTACCGAAAGAAGACGCACGGCAGACCAGCAGTTTTCCGCATATACATTTTCCACAAGAATGTCGGAAATTGGTCCATCCTCCACACCCATACAATGGGCATAGGCATCCACTGCTTCATCTGCAGTAAAGGCAATGATATCATCATTGGTACAGCCATATTCTCCTCTGATATCCCGAATTACACCCCGGTGACAGAACCCTTCCAGATGAACCCCGTCTTGACATTTCTTGAAATGCGTAGCAGTGAAGGTAATCCCCTCAATCAGGAAATCTTCCACACGATTCAAACGAAAATTATAAGATTCTGCATTGTGAGAAATCAAATTTTTCACAGTGAGATTTTTTACCCTCATAAAACAGAAAGTGAGTCCCCAGTTAGGCCCATATTTCCAGTGGGCACGCCCATTGTGAACATTATTCGCATCCACCTTTCCACCTTCGATAATAATGTTTTCATTGCCATTCACGTGGTCTGCATTGGTGATAACTGCCCTCACACCTTCTTTGTCGAAACAATGGTCAGCGGCAAATATAACAGCATCCTTATCAAGATATATATGACGGTTAGATGGAATCAATAGTTCCTCTGTAATTACATATGTACCCGCTGGAAAATGGAGTTCTTTCTCATTTTCTAAAGCCTTTTTTATAGCTGGCGAACAGTCTGTCACTCCATCACCAACCGCACCATACTTGGTAACATCTATCATTTTGCATTCTCCCTTCTAATACCATCTCTCACGGAGTTCCTCTTCCTTTGGTTCTACCGCATCCGCCATAAGCCCTGGAATATACTTACATGCCTCCAGGAGAATCTCTCCACACTTTCCATAAATACAGGACACGTGGTGAATGTATGGTCCTTCCACGATTTTGTGCTCCCACTTTTTCCAGTTGTCTACCTCAATCCACACATAGCTTCCTGCATTTTTCGGACCATCTGTTGTATGCGCTTCTCCAATCAAAAGCTGATAATTTCCATGGTCACCGTCAAATCTTGCAATAGTAAGGTCTCCCTCTTTCAGTTCCCAGTCACACACGCCATATTGACCATTGTGAAAAACACTGTCTCCCACAGTAGCCTTTTTCTTGTCCCTTGCCAAAGAGTGTGGGAAGTTGCCACAATGCCACAAAAGTTCTGCATTATCATTGTACGGATGTCTTACGGTCACATCTGCGAAGAATGGAACAGTCCCGCCCACAGCTGCCGCCTGCATCATCACCGCTGTAATAGCACCGTGAATGTCTGTTTCGCACACAGTTGGAATGCCTTCATCTGTGAGCAGCGCATTTGCATGACAAGGCATAATACCAATCATGTCTTGCAAGGATGTCCAGCATTGAATTGCAATTGCCCGGCAGCGATACTCCTTGGCCTTTCTTTTCATAGCAACCTTTAAGGCTGCCACTTTACGAATCTGGTTCTCATCGCCAACTCTGTCGATACTTCTTATAAAATCACAGGTTTCTTTAAATTCTGTTTCTTCTTCCTGCTCCACCCGCCTCATTTCTAACACCAAATCATTCAGTGTAATTGGATAGAGATGCACGTTGAACCGCTCAATCAATTCATTCTCATTGCAAATCACACTGCAAAACGGCTCTGGTCTGGTTGAAATCTGCAAAATATTTAGATTCTTTACCGCCCTTACCACATTCACCGTTGCAAGAAACCGTCCAAAACCATCTTTGAACTCCTGACTGTTTACCCAGGAATTTGTCAAATAAGTAAATGGAACGTTGTATCTTCTGAGCACCTTCCCTGTGGCAAAAAGACCGCACTGGGAATCTCTCGTTCTGTACCCGTTTTGTTCTGGCGCATCATCCCTTGGTCCCCAGAGAAGCACTGGTACCTGAAGTGCCTTTGCCACCTGTGCGACCCGATTTTCTGAACCAAAATTACAATGTGGGAAGAATACCGCATCCACTTTTGTCTCTAAAAAACGTTCAATGATTGTTTGAATATCACAATCCTGATACAATAATTTTTCTTCATTAATACCAGTCAAATCTACAATATCTATTGGAAATTGTTCTAATTGACTACGAATCATTTCACTATATCTTATCGCTTCTTCTCGACTAAAAACGTCACGTCGGGTAGGACAATACGCAAGTCTAATTTTTTCTTTATTCATCAAATATTCCTCTTATCCTAAAATTGCGGGTGAGCAAACGCCTCCCCGCAACTTATTCTATATTATTTGTCTATCATCGGCATTTCTGTCATTCTCAGATTCGTACATCCATATGGATACAATATCTTTTCTTCAACCATATCAATCGCTTTGCCTGACTCTGGGAATTCTGCACACACATCCGGGTACTCATCATTGGTTTTCCACTGAACCTTTGCCATCTTCGCCTTCAAGACCATTGGCGGATTGCTTACCGAAAATGCATTTTGGAATTCTTGTCTCTCACATACCAATTCCCCCGATGCAAAACCGTAATTCCAATCGGAAGTTGGGGTAAACTCATAATCACAGTATGGGAATTTTCGTTCCACGCCATCTCTTTCATACTCATGCATTTCACTTGTGTATGAAATTGGAAGCGAGAACATAAGGTTTCCTCTTTCTGCAACCCACAGCCCGTTTGGTCTCTGTACAAGCTGCGCCTCCATTTCCAATTTTAGCGTAACCTCTTGCTTCTCCCAAACTTGTCGAATTTGGTAGAACTCTCCTGCCTGCACCTCTACTCCGTTTACCCATGCTTTCTTCGCTTTTTCAGGGATACGTAAGAATAGTCCAAATTCCACAGGTTTCTCACAGCACACCTTGTAACGCACGGTATCTTCAAATGGATAATTGGTGTCGCAAACAATCTCTACACCCACGTTATTTACTTCTGTCTTCAAAGAAGCTGGTGCAATTGCCGCCACATAAATTCCATTTTCATTGTGATAATATGTACTTAACGTAAATTTAGGGAAGCCCTGTCCCATATTCGCTGTACAGCAGCCAAAGTTTGGCTCCAAGCCGAAAATGTGCGCCTCATGATTATTCGTGCTAAATATTGGATTCTTTTCTTTATCCATAATCTTGCAGGAAATCTGATTCACCTGCTGCACATACTGGTGGGTCCACATATCTTCACTGATGGTCGCTGGAAATGCATTAAACGCCAGCTTTTCCAGTCTTTCCAGCCATTTTCTATCGCCTGTTGTCTCGAACAAAATCTCGTAAGAATACATTGCCTCTGCAATGGCGCAAAGCTCTGTTCCCTGAGTTGGTGATGTTCCTGCCAGACACTCATCTCCTGTGAATAAACCATAAGCGGTTCCATGATATTTTTGCAGGGTTGCTAAAAATTGTTCTGCAAATGCGTTTCCATCTTCATGGATAAATTTTTCTGACACTGCATAAGACTTGATTGCCATTGCAAGATTTACAACATGCGTAGTCTGTTTCCACTGTCTGCGATAGGCTGTGTCTGTGAAATGCTCGATATAGGTTTTGTGATCCATACCCTGCATTGCAAGGGTATGAGCCAATTCCACAAGCCATTCTTCTCCAATTCTATCATAGAGCCAGTTGATAGAAATCATGCACTCATACCATCTTGCCGCTGCCCAATTGAACAGAGTGTGGCGGAAAATCCATTTATGCAGGTTGTAAAGCGCACCTTTTACAGTGCCTTCAATACGTTCATCTCCTGTACATTCGTAATACAGAACAAGAACCTTACAGATAAGGAATACTGCCCACACATCATAGCCGACTCTCTCTTCCTCTGTACAAGGACAAATCCAGCCATCTTCTTTTTGTTGTGCCAAAATCGCATCAATGTACTTCTTGGCGCGCGCTTTCATATCTTCATCATCTAATAAGTAGGCAAGAGGTATAAAGCCATCCAGCCAATAAGGAACTCTCTCCCAGCCTTCTTTTTCTCCACCAATCCATCTGCTGTCACGAACGTCCGGCCACATCTTGTCTAAATTTCCTGCAAGACCTTTCGCCTGGATGAGCAGCTGCCCTCGCAGCCACCCTTCAGGTTTTATTTCTTTTGTCGTGTAGTGTTGAAATGGGAATGTTTTATTCTCTGTCATTACACAATCCTCTCTGTCATTTTGTATACGTTCATTATTTGATACTGCCTAATTATTTATTAATCTTCCCAGTGAATCCGCCCGTCTTTGTATAATGCGTTCCTTCTACCATTCCTGTTAAGTTGACAGTCGCAGTATTGGCCTCTACATTTATATCATTATTAGCAGAACCTGAAATTACAATGTTTGTTAGATTCAAAGTAGAACTCTTAGCCGCATTAACTCCATGTCCCGTCGCACCAGTTATTGTTCCACCATTTATAGTTATCGCCGAAGTGTCAGTAGCATTTACAGCCGCAAAGCCACCTGCACCAGTCACGGTCAGTGTTCCTATTGTTGCAGTTGTTGTTCCACTTGTTGATAAAGCATACTGTGTAGATGACGTAATGTTTATCGTTGCATTGGATGCTGATAATGTTCCAGTATCAATTCTAAAACTTCTCTCTCCTGCTCCCTGAACATTAGCAGTTTTTGTCAAATTCATTACTCCAGATGTGAGAACGTAAACACCATTTTTTCCTGGCTCCATAACATTTACATCCTCTATCGTAACCTGTGCATTCTCGCCTATTTCAAGACCATGTGCGCCGCAATTATTCACATTTAAAACAGTTATATTCAAACTACTTCCACTGTTATAAGTTCTAATTCCGTCACTAGTTGGAGAATTAATTGTAATAGTTCCTCCATTTTCACCCTTGGTCACTGATGAGCCACCATAAATTGCAAGACTGTGTCTACCACCCTGTGTGGTCAGCGTTCCGTTAATGGTTGCCTTTGAATTTGATAAAAGATACAGGTTGTCTCCCTTTTTCGTGTTATTAATATTAACATTAGTCAACTCTGCTTCTCCATATTTCTCAAGGAAGATACCACGCTGGTCAGCAGTTGTACCTGCATTAGAAATGGTTGTACCACTTAATGTTGCTTTTGATTGTGGAGTTGACGTAGCATTATTACTACCTTCAATATATACACCATGTCCTGCCGTGTTTGAAATTGTTCCGCCTGCGATGGTAGCCTGTGCTTGGGTTTTCACATACACACCATGTCCTGTTGTGTTTGAAATTGTTCCGCCTGCGATAGTAGCCTGTGCTTTGTCTGCTACTTCCACTCCAACACCGCCGCCAGTTACATTCAGCGTGTCTATATTTAAGCTACTTCCACTATTGTAAAGTCTAACACCATGCTCCGACGGAGAAGTAATCGTAATATTACCACCATTCTCACCTTTCGTTACCGATGAACCATTATAAATTGCAAGACCACGTTTTGCTCCTGTCATGGTAAGCGTTCCATTTATGGTAGCATTTGATTTTGAAGTGTCATCTGCTTTTGAAGTAACATATAAATTGGTTCCCGTCACACCTGAAATATTTCCTCCAGTAATCGTAACATTTGCTCCTTCAACGGCATTGATACCTTTTCCGCCACCTATAATTGTAACGTTCGTTAAGTTTACGGTTGATTGTTTTTGAGCATTTACACCATCATATTCGCTTCCGTCATTTTTCTTTCCAGAATCTTTAATTGTAAAGTTACTCAAATTCAAGGTTCCATATTCTACATTAAGTCCATGTCTCCATGAATTTTCAATCTTTCCACCATTAACAGTTACAACAGTTCCAGTTCCATTTACAGTCATAGATGAATAACTGTCACCTTTTTGTCCTGCACCTGTTATATTCAATGTTCCAATTGTACTTGTTTTTCCACCATTTACTGCAACACCAAACTGTTGCGGATTTGTGATAGTTACAGTTGCTGTATTTCCGTCTATGCTGCCACCATAATTTGCGAGTCCTCTTGCTTTCGGTGAAACAACATCTAATGTACCTGTCAGTGTAAGCTTACCATTTGTTCCATATGCAGCACTATCATCAACACCATCATCTACATGTACACCATGGCGTGGTGCATCAGTAACTTTTACATTATGTAGATTTACATTTGCCGAACGACTACAATGAACACCATCAAAGGCACCTGTTTTCTCTTCTGCAAAATTAATATCAACATCGTTTAATGTAAGCGTTGAACCCTTATCCAAATTCGCTCCATGTCCGCCTGGGTTTGTAATGGTGCTCTTTGTTGTTTCTTCTCCTTCTGTGATTCCAGTAACTGTTCCAGTTCCCTTATCCCAGACATTGAGGGCATGATTTCCGCTATTTTGCACCGTTAGTCCCGAGATATTGAAGTTACTTCCTTCACGGCAACACTCAATAGCATGTACACTTGATGAAGTAATAGTTACATCTTTACTTTCAATTACCTTTCCAGCATCCTGAATTCGGATACCACGTTCTCCGCCAATAATCTGAACATCAGTCAACTTAATCGTAGAATTTGTCTGCGCTTCTACACCATATTGCGCAAAACCTTGAACAACGAAGTTGCTCAGATTCAATGTACCCGCATTTACGTTAAGACCATGTTGCTTTGAATTTTCAATCTTTCCACCATTAACAGTCACAACGGTTCCTGTTCCATTAACTGTCATAGAGGAATATCCTTTTGCTCCACTGATATTCAATGTTCCAATGGTACTTGTTTTTCCACCATTCACTGCAACACCAAATTCTCCTGGATTTGTGATGGTTACAGTTGCTGAACTTCCATCCACAGTTCCACCATAGTTAGCGAGCCCTCTCTTTGTCGGAGAAACAACGTCTAATGTACCTGTCAATGTCAGTTTGCCATTTGTGCCATATGCAGCACTATCATTCACACCATCATCTACATGTACACCATGGCGTGGTGCATCAGTAACTTTTACATTATGCAGATTTACATTTGCCGAACGACTGAAATGAACTCCATCAAAGTTACCAGTTTTTTCTTCTGCAAAGATAATATCAACATTACTTAAGGTTAATGTTGCACTCTTATCCAGATTTGCTCCATGGCCACCTGGATTTGTAATGGTGCTCTTTGTTGTTTCTTCTCCTTCTGTGAGACCATTCACTGTTCCTGCTGCTTTATCCCAAATATTAAAAGTATGACTTCCACTCTTCTCTATCGTCAAACCTGTAATCACAAAGCTGCTTCCTTCACGGCAAGCTTCAATACCATATGTTGCTGGTGAAATGATTTTTACATTTTTACTGTCTACTACCTTTCCACCATCTTGAACCTTGATACCATTGGTGCCGCCTGTAATTTCAACATTTGTCAAATTTACAGTCGAGTTCTTCTGTGCCTGTACACCATCATATATTTCCTTATCACCTTTCTGTTGTCCAGAATTTGTGATTTTGAAATTACTCAGATTCAATGTTCCATTTTCCACATTGATTCCATGTTTCCATGAATCCTCAATCTTACCTTCTAAAACAGTTACTACAGTGCCTGCTCCATTTACGGTCATAGAAGAATACGACACTTTTTCTTCGCCTGCACTTGCGATTTCCAACTTACCAATTGTCGTTGTACCTGGTGTTTCAACATTTCCTGCTTCTGTTTCTTCCACAAAGACATTGGTAGCTACTCCATATGCTCCTGGATTATCTACGTCTACAGTTGCTTCTTTTGCATCCACAGTTCCACCAACATTAATGATTCCTCTCTCTGCTGGCGATTCGATTTTCATTGTGCCTGTCAGCTTCACTTTAGCCTTTTGTACATATACTCCATGAGCGCCTGCGTATTCGACATCCACATTATTCAAGGTCAATTCAGCGTCTTTGTCCACATTGACACCATTACCGCCTGGATAAATAAGCTTTCCAGTTGTCACGGTTGCGATTGCACCGTCATATACATTTACGGCATGGCTTCCGCTGCTCACTCCAGTGTCTCCCTTGCGGTTTACTGTTAAGTCTGTAATGTCAAAGCTGCTTCCTTTTTCACCACAAGCAATACCATATTCTGTTGGTGAAGTGATAGTCACAGTTTTACCTGCTACTTTTCCACCGCTGTAGATTTGAACACCGCGTTTTCCACCTGTCGTTTTCACATTTGTCAATATATTATTTGAGTTTTCATTATCCACTCTGATGTTATGGTTTGCAGAATTTACCACTTCAAAATCCATCAGATTTGTATGTCCACCCTTATATGTATAAACACCATGAGCACCAGCCAGCGTAACGCTTCCGCCCTTCACGTTCAGTGTTGCGCTATCATTCATTAATCCGGTTGCTGCTGATTCTGTAATTGTAACATTATTTAAAGTAAGCTGTCCTTTGTTGCCTACAAATGCTCCAAGGTTAGCTGGTTTTGTGATGGTTCCGTTTGTGACCGTTGCAACTGCACCGTCATATACATTCACACCATGCTTTCCACATTCTGTCACAGTCAAATCTGTAAGCTTGAATCCACTTCCCTCGTCACCACAGCTGATACCATACTCTGATGGAGAAGTAATCGCTATATTTTTACCTTCTACCTGACCGCCTTTAAAAATCTGAATACCACGTTTTCCACCTGTGGTTGTAACATCAGAAAGTGTAATCTTTGCGTCTGCTCCATTCGCATATACACTGCGCCAAGGCACATTCACCATATTTACATTTTCCAGTGTCACGGTTGCCGGACTCACTGCCTTCACACCATCGATGTTCTCTGTGATTCCTTCTGCAAATTTAATATCTGCGTTCTTTAAAGTAATTGTTCCACTATAGTCTGCATTGACTGCAGCCGTCTTCTTTGTATCTTCAATGGCTGCATTGGTGATAGTAATCTTTGCATCATTTGCATTGACTCCTGTTCCACCCGAATTCTTGATTGTCAAATCGGTAATCTCTACAACGCTCTTCTTACTTCCTGTCACGCCGTATTCTGTTGGGCTGTCAATAGACACATTGGTTGCTTTAACGTCACCACCGAAAGCTCCGATTCCACGTTGCCCTCCAAAGGTCTTCACATTTTTCAGTGTAAGCACAGAACCTTCATCATAAGCTGTGATGCTGCGACCTTTCGCATTATGTACTTCCACATTTGTCAGATTCAAAGAACCGCCCTTTTGTATGCGGGCACCTTCGTTGCCTGTATTGTAAATTTTCACATTTGACACAGTCATCTTAGAGGTCTCTACATGAAGACCGTTGCTGTTTACTGTACCATTTACCGTTACATTTTTCAGGTCCACTGTACCTGACACATCATTCAGTTTGTAGCAGTTTACACCGATACGACCTGCATTATTTACAACAAAATTCTTTCCAGTTACCACACCACCGCCGTTTTGGATTCCGTCCTTCACAGTGTCTGTAACTGTCACGTTGTCGATAGTTGCCTTACCAGTCTGAATCAACATAATGCCGCTGAGACCAGCATTTCTAATTTCCACATTTGTCAGATTCATTTCGGTTCTGATGTAAACACCATCGCCGCCTGTATTTTCAAATAAACAGTTGCTGACATTGGCCACACTTTCTCCTGCCGCCATTGAGATTGCACGATTTTCTACATCGTGAATGTGCAGTCGGTCTACATTTAATTCGCCGCCATTGCCTACGATGATTCCACAGCCCTTGATATCATGCCATTCCAGCATTTCATCAGCAGTACCTTTTACATTCATAACTCCTGATGTATATACCATATCGCTCTGTGCATTTCTAAATGTACCACCCGTAATATCACAGGTACCACGGCTATATATGAAATATTCCATGTTATTCTGGAGCATCGCCTTTTCACTGACGCTCAGATAACTGTCCACAGCTGTCTCAATACCACAGTCTACACAGTCTCTAACTGTTCCTGCTGTCATATAGGCATTACCACCACTATGTACATACACACCGGTACCTACTGCGTTGGTGATACTGCCGCCTTTGATGTAAACATCACCAAAGGACTCTATAATCGTCGGACAACCCCAGGTTAATTCTCCTGATAAAAGTGTGAGTTCTGCTGTTTTTTCTACCTTAAAGCAGTTCGAACTACCATTTCCGTCAACCGTTACGCCATCCAGTGTCAGATTGCCACCCTTTTCCAGGGTAAACATATATTGATATGGCGCCACATACAATTCCATACTAATAGTGCCAGAACCTGTAAGTGTTTTTGTACCCTTGATAGAAATCATCTTATCAATGATAATATCTTCGGTCACTTCAATTACTAATTCTTCTTCTTTTGCCAGAAGTTCTCGTAAAGTTGCCTCATCAGAAGCCTTCTGCTCTTTTTCAAGCGTCTCTTCCAGATTTTCTTCTGGAGTCTTCACTACTTCCTCCTCTTTTGGGGCTACTAAAACACCCACAACTGCTGCTGCACAAATGAGTAGGACTGTGATTAACGCTATTAATTTTATCTTAATCGATTTTTTTACTTTTACGTTATTCTCTTCCATAATAACTCCTTTCCTACTCTCCTATTCCACTTTCATGTAACCATTCACTGCATCTAAGGATCCATACATCTCACTCGGATGTTCTCTTTCCATCTGAACGTCATAGGTACCATCTCCTGTAGTACTTACTACAATAGCTCCATCCAGTGAAGTATGTAAGATTGTTGCATCTAATTGTCTAAATCTAAAATATTCAAAATCATCTGGAAGAGTTGACATCTGTCCTACCCAAAGCTTTGCATCGATGGTTTGAAGCCAGCCGTCTGTAGATGGGTTGTCACCTCCTGGCATCATGTGGTGATTCACCTTCGCCACGTCAGCATGAAGCTCTGAACCATATTTTGCAATGAGCTTCTCCTCCGTCTTATTATTATCCGGATTGCCAATATCGCCGCCCATAATGTAGCTAGACTCTCCATAAGTCAATTTTAAAAGAATAGAAATCTCGTTTTCATTTACCGAATTGTAATTAAATTCCTCCGGTGATGGTGGATTGTATACAGTCGCCTTCACATCCTCACCTAACATAAAAGAATCGCCTTCTTGCAGGAAAGAATGGGGAATGCCTAGTTCTTCCATCATAGCAATCATTTTTCTGTAATATCTTCCGTTATTTCCAGTTACGTAAGTCAAATCTTCCGCCGAAGTATATACATGACCAATTTCAATATGTTTTGCCAATACAGGGAATCCACCCAAATGGTCAATATGAGGATGAGAATTCACAAAATAGTCAATCTTGTCAATGCCAAGTCTCTGCAATGCGTGAACAATATTTGCCCCATGGTTTGGTGTATTGCAGTCGTATAATAAGGTTGTCCCGTCTGGCGTAATTACAAGGACGCTGTCTCCGTCATGCTCGCCACCACGCCATGTCTTCCAAAGATCGTTCCCACGGAAGAAATATACTGCCAATTTCCCTTCCGTTTTTGTTCTGTCTAACACGATATCTGTGTATTCGAGTTCGTAAAGTTCTTCTTCTCCCGATAACTCTGCCTCATCCGATACCGTTTCCTCGTTTGAAGCTTCCTCTGAATCTGTTTCCTTGTTAGCACCACATCCGGTTACCATCAGCATAAGCACCGTGATCAAATAACAAATTCTTCGAAATACTGTCGCTTTTTTCATCATAAGCTCCTTTCCGACAATTATTCTTGTCTCATTTCTAATAACTTAAGGCTCTTATTTACATTTTCTGTTACTTCTTTAATGTAACTGTCCAAATCTCCCTTTGGATCTGAATTTATCATACTGCTAAGTCTTGAACATGCACTGTTCATAGAAGAAGCAACCGGAGAATATGGAAGTCTAAGCTCCGCTGGTGTATTTTGGATTTTCTCTAAAATACTTGCTGCAGAAGGGAACTTTTCTGCACTAAAGTTTGTCCATGTCTCATGATTTACCGCTTCATTGGTGTATGGAACGTAACCTCTGTAGGTACACCATTCTAACTGATTTTCTGTCTCTGCTAAGAATTTAATCAACTCATAAGCTCCCTGCATCTCTGTCTCATCACCTGTATTTGTGATGAAAAGTCCTGTACCTTCCGCCATCGCACAATCTTTGTACTGCGCATTATCATCGATACCCATAAGTGGCAGGAATGCCCAGTCAAAAGAAAGATTTACATCTTTGATATTGTATGCGTAAGAGTTCGTGCCACCCCAGAACAGTAACTGTTCATTGATAAACATAGATGCACCTGACACACCGCCGCCACCATAGTAAAGGCATTTGCTCTCAACCATCTCTGCATAAATATCTGCCAGCTTCTGCATATAGGTAAATGTATCACCTTCACCAAGCAGACATTTCGTAGGAGTTCCTGCGAATCCATTATCATTGTCTAAAATGTCTACACCCTGGTAGCAGAGCATATTTTGAATCTCAAAGGATTCATATGGTGTGTATCCATATTTTGTCAGCCCCTTGCTGTGTGCCGCCTGAGCCGCTTCCGCTACTTTTTCAAAGCTTGTAAGGTCTTCCATGGTATAACCTGCTGCCTCCAAGATGTCCAGATTCACAAACCAACCTTTGGCACTTACTCCCATGATACCACCAAGCATTTTTCCTTCTTTGTCAGAATAAGCAATTTTTGCTGCCGGGAAAATATCATCTGCCCATTTATCACTGTCTGCATCTATGAAATCCTGTAATGATTTTACATATCCGCCGTACTCATAGTCATAGATAGAGGCTGGTTCGCACATGAACAGGGATGGATAATATTTCTTATCATATGTTGCTAATTTCTGTCTTACCTGAGACTGGGTTCCTGCATATTCCACCGTTACCTTGTAGGTACCATTTGTCTCATTGAATTTGTCCACAAGCTCATACAATGTTTCTACACCATCGTCATTGTAAACAGACCATAACACCAAGTCTGTTTTTCCTTTGGAACCAGTGCTATCCTTTCCGCCTTCTCCGTCGCCGCTTCCGCCTCCGCAGCCCGCAAGCAGAGAACACACCATAGTCAGCACCAAAATAAGTGCAAGTAATTTTTGTTTCATAATCATTTTCCTCCTTTAAATTATTGATTTTTATATCTAACTCTTCACAGCTCCTGCTGTAACGCCCTCCATAATATAGTCCAAGCCAAACACAAACAGAAGGAGTGGCAACATAAGGACTATCAACACTGCTGCCATGGTATAACCCGTATTGGCAACTCCAGTCAGGTACACAATACCTGTCTGCACCGTTCTCATGGCATCTCTTGTTGTTACAAGGAGTGGCCACATATAGTCATTGTAGGTTCCAATCAGTGACAAAATCGTCTGCGATACAATAATTGATTTACATACTGGAACCAGAATTCTTGCAAAGTACTGCATTCTGCCACAACCGTCCATTCTTGCCGCCTCCCAAAGAGAACGAGGTACAGAAAGCATCGCCTGGCGGAACATAAATGCTGCACCTACACTAACTAAACCTGTAATCGACAATCCCCAATAGGTGTCCACCAGCTGCCACTTTACAACCATTTTAAATACGGTTATGGTTACAGCTTCTCCCGGAATCATCATGGCAGCTATCATAATGGCAAATAATGTATTTTTGAATGGAAACTCAAAATAAGAAAATGCATAGGCTGCCAAAAGGCTTGTAATAATCTGACACGGTACACGCATCAATATCTGCACCAGGGTGTTTTTCAAATAAACAAACAGATTCATATTTTCAAAAGCATATATGTAATTATCCCAGGATGGATTTTCCAATGTAAGCTGATATGGCAGGCGATAAATTTCATCCATGGTCTGGAAGGATACGACAACGGCAATTATCACTGGAAAAATCATGATAAAGGCCAGTGCTATTTTTATAAGCTCAGATGCTGCTATTTTTGTTTTCTTTTTCATGCTCAGTCACTCCTTCCACTATTGGTAATGTACCATTTTCTTTTCAAAGGCAAATTGCACTCTCGTAATCACAAAGATGAGAAGGAACATTACCACCGATGCGCAGCATGCGTACTCATATTCTCCCGCATCTGCTCCCTTACAATAAATCTGATACATAAGCGTTCTTGTAGCATCCATCGGTCCACCGCCCGTCAGTAACCGAATCTGCGTAAAGGTCTTAATCGCTGTAAGAATATTTGTAAATACTACATAAAAAATTTGTGGCGATGCCATTGGAATCATAATCTTCACTGCTCTGGTAAAAGCGCCGGCACCATCCACAATCGCCGCCTCCTGCACATCCTCCGACACTCCTCGAAAGCCTGCAAGGAGCAATAAAAATGCAGTTCCTACATGCGCCCACGAGGTAATAACAGAAAGAACAATTAATGCCGTTCTTTCATCCTTCAGCCAGTCCATATCAATTCCTGTCCATACATTCAAAAGGCCGCCATTGCCTTTACAGATAAACTGCCACATGATACTGGCTGTAGCGGAAGAAATTGCAATTGGAATGGCATAGATTGTCTGATATAATTTTCTGAATTTTCCTCTTTTAACGCAAAGCAAGGCCAAAATCATACCTGCTGTAAAGGTAAATACAAAATTCATGACAGCAAAAAGCAGGGTGTTTTTCATCATCGTTCCAAACAAGCCCTCTTCTCCCACGAACAATTCCTTCCAAAAATAGGTCCCCTCCCATCTGAGCCAATCTCCGAATGGATCCGTTACAGAGAAGGAACATATAACGGTCTTAAGGAATGGCCAAAAACTAAAGATGGTAATTCCCGCAAAAGTAGGAACCAGCAAAAGATATGGCAATAAATCAATCTGTCTCTTTTTCATTTTTCTAAATCCTCCTTATTTGTGTTATCTCTTTTCGCTCCATGCTCTATTTTTCTATAATGAGTGGCAGTCATCCCTGTCATATATTGGAATTGTTCCGAAAAACACTTCCCACTCTTATATCCTAATTTCTCTGAAATTTGTTGAATGGATAAAGTTGTATGCTGTAACAATGCCTTCGCCTTCTCCACACGCAGTTCCAGGTAATACGCATAAGGCGTCACATCATAATACCGTTTAAAAAGTCTATTTGTATAATCTCTGGACCGATAAATGGAAGCTGCAATTTCCTTCACCGAAAGCTCCCGCTCAATATTATTTTCAATAAAGAGTTTCACCTTCTGAGCCTCCTCCAAGGTTTCATCCATTGTTTTAATTTTGTTGTAGAGACAAAACAGCAAATGTACAAAATGTTCACAGCACTCTATCATGATTTGTTCTTTAGATATATCCTCCTGCGTCTTTGAAAAAACCTTCTCAAACACTGGATAAAGTTCCTCACAGTTGGAAAACAAGAATTTATTTTTCATTTCAAAGGCGTTTAACATGGAAGAGACACCTGTGCCACGCACATTAAAAAAGATTTTCGTCCAAGGGTCTTTTGGGTCCACATAATATTCGTGCCTTTCGAACTCTGGAAGAATATAGATATCTCCCGCTTTAGGATGGTAGGTTTTTCCGCATATATGCAGGGTTCCAGAACCACTGATAATGTACTCACATACACAGACCTTTGAATCTTCACGAACAATATGGTACTTGTCATCACAGCGGGAAATCCCAGCCATTTCTATCCAGAAAGGCGGCATATCCACTGGCCTTGTAAAATACTTTACTTCTTCGTAATCATAAACAGCTTTACCTGTCTCTAACATCTCATCACGCCCCTATCGTCGACATGTATAATTTAATTATACCTGCTCAATATTTCATATCAACATTGCACTAAATTTAAAAAGTCGGAAAAAAAATTCGGTGGAATTTTCAACGTTTTTTTCCGAAATTTTATTATAGGATTCCCGAAAAAAATGTTAATATGTATGAGGCTTATAAAAGGAGGCTGCGATGTTGCAAATTTGTATTTAGGGAAGTCTTTGTTTCGAGTTTTGAGCCGATTTGCTGGGTTCTGAGGATTTCTTGATTTGTAAAAACGCCTAGATTCCCCAGAATATTCACATTTATCTGTCGTATTTTTCTTGTTTATTTCTGTTGAGACGCCTAGGCGTAGAGGTTGTAGAGTATCTAGACGCATAGAATAGCTTGTTTAAAATATGGAAACGCCTAGATGTGGAGCCTGTGGAGTAATTTAGGCGCCAAAAACGAATGTGGAGTCGTCTAAAAGTAAAGATGCGGAGCAATCTAGGCATCAAAGATGGACTTGCCCAATGTAAATAAGCTAATTCCTTGCGTCTAGATGCTCGATAAATTCTACTTCTAGGCGAATCAACGCATTAAGCAAGAATTAAATACAACAGATAGATGTGAATGTTTTTAGGAATCTAGGCGTTTCTGGGAGTCAAGCAGGTCTCAGTTCCACAAATTGCTTCTACTTTGAAGCAAATCACCTCGAAACTCAAAGCAAACACTTTTCTAAATATAAATTTACACACATTATTTATTTTTAAGGCATTTTAGCATACAAAAAACGGCCACCTTACGGTGACCGCATTACAAATCTTTTAACAAAAACATGTATATCGGCTTTAATTTTAATGTACCTATTTTCCACTCCAAAAGCTAATCGTATACTTTTCTTTTAAACATAATTTTTCACCCTATAGCTATCAATATACTCTGCTGATTATTGCTCTTTTATGCGTTCTACTCGAGAAATATAATTATTTCAATAGTACAGTTCCCAAAAAGTATATTTATTTCAATATATCAGACCTACAAAAAAGACACTATTATTTTGTCTCTACAAATAATAGTGTCTCCAAATCATATAAAATTCTCTATTCCTTTTCCAGACTAGAAACAAACTCTCTCAGCATTGGCATATAAATACCACCCTGCACACTTCTTCCGACGAATCTCTTATGTGTTCCAGCCACTGTTTCATAGTAATCCCCAAAAGGAACACGGTCGCTGGTATTCTCCAGATAATGCGCTACTGGCTTTAACAGCTTTCTAGCCAACTCACTATCTTCTGCCATGGCTGCACACCATAAAATCCAGTCCGTTTTTGAAATCTCCTTACGGCAATCCAACGGTGTTCCAAATGGATTTATTTTCTCAACATACCATGAAATCTCCGTATCATAGACCTCTTCTGAAAACAGTTCTGAGCCAAATACTTTATCCCAAACCAGATTGTATTTCATACTCCATGTTTCAGGCTGTCCAAATGCAAGCATATAGTGGTCGCCTGCACTGGCACATTTTTCCCACTCTGCAGCCATCTTCTGAGCTGTCTTATGATAAAATTCTTCCGCTGACTTATCACCCATCTGACCTTTCAGCATGGCAAATGCTTCAATTCCCATAATTGCCTTTGCCGCAAGGTTTACGTTATGCGCAAGATGTCCCGCAAAATCATCGGTGCAAAGCTGCTCTCCTGGGTCCGCTCCATATGTGAGCAAATACTTCACCCATTTCTCCAGCACGTCCATATGAGGCTTTGCAAAATCCGCATTGCCATCTATCTTACAAACGGTTGCCATAAGAATCAGCATATTGCCGCACTCTTCCACAGGCATTTGTTTGCGCATCGTATATACGTCGCTTCCTGCTGGATATGTATAGAAAGGTGGGAATACACTTCCATCCTTTCGCTGCGTATAAAATTTCACATATTCTTCTCCCAGACTATAGGTCTGTCCCCATGCAAACGGATAACGTCCCACATCATGTGGTGCAAAATCATACTCCCACACATCACAGGCTGCAAATTTGAAAATTGGTCTCAGCATTCCTTTTACATATTCCGTGCTATATAAGAAGAACAATGGTGCGGAAGGATAACTTACATCCACCGTTCCAATACATCCATTGGAATCATTTTCCTTTGACAAGAAAAGAACATTTCCTTCCCCATCCAAAACCAGTTTATGGGCTGACACTGCCTGACGATAGCTGAGATTACAAAGGTACGCGTAATCCTTTCCGCCTAAAGCCTCTGCTCTCTCCTGAATCTCTTCATCGAACCTCTTCGTTTTTTCAATCACTTCCACACGGTCGTCAATGGCAGCTCCAATAGCATCTAAAATTGTCGCATAAACGGTCGTCCAGTACGCCTTTCTCCAATCACCAAAATAGTTAATAGAAATCAAATCGTCATAAGCGATTACAAGGCCTGTCTCTGACTCATTTGTTCCCATAGACAAACGACATACAAGGTTTCCATCTTCTTTATTAAAATCAAACTGAGCGCCCTGCTTTTTACTTGCAAGATACAGATACCCCCAGTCAATCGTCACCTGGTCGCCACTGCCACCCAGCGGATGCTGGCAGGCTCTTCCCATCATGGCATAGCGGAAATCTGGAATGTCATTTTTTGCTGGTCTATAATAACAGCCACCTAAAAGCTCTGATTCCTGCTGTGATACCAAATCTCTGGATGCTTCAAAAATAACATCCACATCACATACCACTTTTCTCTCTACCGCAAAGTCCACATAGGTACATGGTCTGGAAACCAGCAGAGGGTCTGAGAGCATGATTGGCGATGTAAATCGTACTGAGAAGGTTATTTTCTCATTTTCAAAAATATATTCTGTAGCAGTCGCTGTCACATCCACAGATACTTGAGGTATGATTCTATGATATTCAGGGTTTCCCATAAAACAATATGGAACTCCATCGATTTCCACATATCCACGAATTTTCTGGCGTATATCGCTCCAGTGGGTGGTGTCCTTATCATAGAGCTTATCTGCGCTGGACCATATTGAGAAAAATGGGTCGTGTGTTATAAGTGGAATACACGCTGCTCTATTAATCTTCATATCATTGACCCGCCGCCCTTAACGGGCGGCTTTTCCTTTCTGTTTGAATATTTTAAAACATCATCGGCATGAAAATGCCGCCCTGTACACTTCTTCCTACGAAATGATGATATTCTCCAGTTCCCGTTTCATACCAATCAGCAAACGGAACCCTATACTCTTTCACCTCTTCTAGGTAACGGGCAATCGGCTCAATCAACTTCTCTGCCTGTTCTTTATCTTCTGCCATAGCTGCACACCAAAGAAGCCAATCGCTCTTCGTATACGCCCTTCTGCTATCTAATGGTGTTCCATATTTTCGCGCTTGTTTTATATAGTAATCCAATTCTTTTTGGTAAACTTCTTCTGAGAATAACTTACTGCCCCAGAGCTTATCCCATACCAAATTGTATTTGAGGCTCCATGTGTCAGGACTTCCAAACGCCAATGCATAATGATCGCCAGCATCTGCTCTCACTTCCCAGTCTACCGCCATCTCTTTCGCAAGTGCATGGTGCTTTTTCGCTTCTTCCTCTTCTCCGAGCATTTCTGCAAGAATTGCATAAGCCTCAATACCCATAATTGCTTTTACAGATAAGTTTACGTTATGCTCCAAATGACCAGCGAAGTCATCTGTGCAAAGTTGATCACCTGGGTCTGCTCCATACTTCACCAGATAATTCTTCCACTGTTTTAACACATCCCAGTGTGGCGCAGCAAAATTTGCATTACCATCAGCCTTGCAAACTACAGCCATCATAATAAGCATATTACCACATTCTTCTACTGGCATTTGGAAATCTATATTATAGACATCACATCCTGTTGGATAAGTATAGAATGGTGGAAATACACCATTTCTTCCTCCTGCCCAGATTGTCTTTTCCTCTGCATCTGCACCAAAATTTTTCTTATATGCATATACTTGTCCCCATGCATATGGATATCTTCCAACATCATGCGGTGCAAAATCATATTCCCAGACATCATATCCGGCAAATTTAAAAATAGGACGAAGCATTCCTTTCACATACTCTGTGTTATATAACATAAATAACGGAATAGACGGATAACTAACGTCTACTGTTCCAATACAACCATTAGATGCATTTTCCTTTGACAAGAATAAGATGTTTCCTTCCTCATCTGTAATCAGTTTATGCGCAGCAATTGCTTGACGATAGCTCATATTGCAAAGATAAGCATAGGCTTCCCCGCCGATTTCATTAGCCTTCGCTTCAATATCAGAATCTAACTCTGCAGCACGCTTCAATGTTTCTGTCTTATCTGCAAATGCCGCTGCAATTGCATCAAGTATTGTGTGATACTTTGTAGTCCAGTACGCTTTTCGCCACTGTCCAAAATAATTGATAGAAAGCAAATCATCATAGGCCAAAATCAAGCCTGTTTCCTTTTTATCCTCCAGCTTCATTTTCAAGCAAAGTTTTTCCCATTGCCTATCCAAATGAAATTCACTGTTTTTCTCCTGTGTGGCCACATAAACATATCCCCAGTTTGGTGTAACCAAATCGTCGCTTCCGCCCAGTGGCAACTGCACGGCACGTCCCATATACGCATAGGAGAAATCATCCTTCTTACCTTCAAACTGTATTACCTGATCTCTGTTGTTTCTTATCAAATCAGGTGAAACTTCAAAATCAAGCACCACATCGGATGCTGCCTTTTTCTCTACTTCAAAATCGATATATGTACATGGACGAGACACTAAAACCATGTCATCTAACAAAAGTGGCGAAGTGAATCGACATTTCAATTTCACTTCATCATTTTCAAACACATACTCAGTGGCTGTTGCTGTCACATCAATAGATGTTTGTGGAAGTACTTCATTCACATCCATGTACCCCATAAAACAATATCGCTTTCCGTCTACCGTTAAATAAGCGCGGATTTGCTGTTTTGCGCCACTCCAATGTACTGTATCGTGGTCATATAAATGGTCTGCAGAAGACCAGATTGAAAAGAATGGATCATGCAGCACCAATGGAACACTCGCTGCTCTTTTTATTCTCATAACGTTTGGTTTCCTTTCTGTTTATAATACTGTCTACTTCTGTAGAATTGGTTTATCACAGAATTCCACTACCGGAACTCCCTTAATACCGTCAGATTCAAATACAATAATTTCATTTTCTCCATTTTTCAAAACCGAAGCAGGAACATATAATGTTCTCTGTGGACCAACTTCCCAATATCTTCCAATATTAAATCCGTTGATAATGACGAAACCTTTTCTAAAATTGTCTAACTTTAAAAAGGTGTCTTTCACATCTGTAACTTTCAGAACACCTCTGTAAAAAATAGAGTTTTCAGCTGGCTGCTCTTCTGAAAAAGTCAACTGTTCCAGATTGTCCATCCAAAGTGGGTAAACATTCCAGTTAAAATGAATTCTGTTATCTATCAAGCACCTTCCTGCAATACCTTTCTTCCGCATCATCTTTGGTCCAAAGTTTGCTCTTCCCATATTTTCGCAAAGAACAGTCAACACGTCTCCTGCTTTGGCCGAAATCTTAATCTCCAAGTTCTCATTAATATAAACAGTTCCAACAAAAGTTCTATTTATATAGATTTGTGCACGGTCTCCCAAACTTGCAAAAGATAAAACTGCATCCTCATAATCACGGTTTAATACTGTCTGATAAGCGATATAACCATAGCCGATTCCATACTCTTCCATGCATTTTGGAACATCCGAATGAATTGGAGATGATAAAACATCTAACATATCAAATATTCCAACCTGCTCCGTAAGGCTTATTTCCCCATACGCTTTTTTCTCTCTATCTACAGGAATTTCTGGCAACGGCTCTTCCACATATTTTTGAATCACATCCCTGACTGCAAGGTACTTCGGTGTAATGTCCCCTGCTTCCGAAAGTAATGCGTCATAATCGTAACTAGTCACATCAGGAGTGAATGTTTCGTAGTGATTTGCACCACTCATAAATCCAAAATTTGTACCACCGATAAACATATACATATTGAGACTTCCTCGATTTAGCATATCGTCCACAACCTTTGCATAGTCTTCGGCAGAAGTTACATGATGTTCCTTATCTCCCCATGCATCGAACCAACCGTTCCACATTTCCATGCACATTTTAGGAGAATCAGGATAAATCTCATCATGAGCTTTGAAATTTTCTTCCACTCTGCTGCCGAAATTAAGCGTCGACAAACATCCTGGTATAGAGCCATCCAAAAGGTCATTTTTTGATGTGCCATCAGATGTAAATAACAGCACATCAATACCTCTTTTCACATATCCGTCACGTAAATAACTCAAATATTCTTTGTCATCTCCATAATATCCATATTCATTTTCACATTGTACCATGATAATCGGACCACCATTTGTACATAAAAGCGGTCTAATTTCTTCAAACAGACGGTCAAGATATCGGTCAAAATACTTTATGTACGTAGGATTGGAACATCGAATCTCCATATCTTCTTCAACCTGAATCCACCATGGCAGTCCACCAAACTCCCACTCTGCGCAAATATACGGACCTGGTCTTACAATAACCATTAGACCTTCTTCTTGCGCCAGCCTTATAAATTTTGCAATATCAAGTATGCCATCAAAATCAAAAACACCTTTTTTCTTTTCATGCATGTTCCAAGCACAATAAGTTTCTACACAGTTGCAACCACAGGCTTTCATTTTTCGAAAAATATCAACCCATGTATCTGGAAAATTACGAAAATAATGGACTGCGCCTGAAATGATTTTTATCGGCTTACCCTCTTTTATAAACTGATTATTCTTTATCTCAAAACTCATCTACATTAACTCCTTGTATTCCTTTCCTTAATGCTGCACAAACTAAAAGCAAGCCCACCATTATGGTGGGCTTATCCTTACTCCATTAACAATGCTTTCCAGAAAGAACCCTACTAATAAGAAATTTTACCTGTACTTACTGCATCTTTACCCTCACTGTAAAGTTTCATAATTTTATCTGCGGATAAAACGCCCTCATAGAGGTCGAGTTCTAAAATTCGTCCTTTAAATGCTCTACTGTTTCCAGAACGGAAATCTCCACCTATCACATAGTCTTTTTTAATAGACTCCAATTGAATCGTATTACTTGCCTCAAGAGTTTCTCTCAATACACCATTTACATAACAAGAGACCTTATTTCCGCTGACTGTATATGCCAGATGAGTCCATGATGTATTAGAACGTATATCTACATTTTCAAATACTAAACTGTCGTATTTGTTACTAGAATTTCGATGATAGAATCTCGGATTTCCATTTGTACTAATCTCGAAATTCATTAAATTTGCAACACTTCCACTATAATTACCTAAAATAACTCCTGCTGCTTCAGAAACATTTGTCTGCAAATGGATCCAAGTAGAAACAGTATATGGATTTTGTGAAAGTGTTTTCTTCTGTGCATCACTTACAATTGCTGGATAACTACTTCCCTTGCCTGTCGAAATCTTTGAATATGCACCAAGTACTGGTGTGGCGTTTGTTGCAACATTGAGAGTTCCAGTTAACTTGTTACCATTGTCAGACAAATCTGTCTTAAATGGATCTGTCGCACTTGAACTATAACCAGCTCTAAAGTTATATGCTGCAAGTAGATTATCCTGATAACTATCTGTACTAACATCTAAAATTGTACTAGCTGCAACTTCATCTGCAGTACGAGCATCTGACCATAATGCGATATCATAGATAGTGCCATTGAAATAAAAGCCGTCACGTAAGTCTGAACCTACTGCATAGATATTCGACAGATTCGCATATGGCACCTTCTCCCACAATTTACTCATTTGTTTACTACCATTGCTACCATTGGTTGTTGTACGAGTTTGTGCTAACACACCGTTGACATAGCATTTTACAGCGACATCCTCGATAACAACTGTTACACGAGATATTTCGTTCGTTGGAACCGAAACCTCATTAAAACTATGCTGGAATGTTGTCCCTCCAAGGCATAAATTCAAGTATATTATATTCTCATTTTCTGGTGCCTCCAGATTGAAATAGTCATTCGATGATCCACCACAATTGCCGAACAGAACTTGTCTGGTTGTGTCACTGTTTCTGTTGAAAGTAACTTCTATCGTGCGCGGGAACGAAGCGAATGCGCTCTGTGTCTTCACCTGCTGTCCTTGCACTGGCACATAGCCCTGTCCATACACCACATCATCTTTTTCCACAACATCCAGTTCTATTTCGAACTGGTTCACACTCTTGAAGTATTTTTCTTTTGCTGTAGAGTAATATTCGACTGTAACATTCTTACCATCTTCTGAGAAGTATAACATTGCTACCATACCCATTGAGCCCTCGTCGGCTTCAACATCCTGTGCATCAATCAGCATAGATACAACATTATTTCCGTTATCGCCTTCTGAGTTGTTCACAACGATATTTTCACTTGGGTCATGTCCTGACATTACTAAGACAATATTCTCATGTTTTGAAACCAGTTTTTCCCACACGTCATCGCCGTCGTTTACACCACCTGATTTTGATGGTGGAACAAGGTCACCGTCATCCAATGTTGTTCCATCCCGGTAAAGATATGCATGTGTCGTAATAATTACGTTATGGTCTGGATGTTGATAAATAATATCGCTTGCCCAATTAAGCACTTCATCTGATGCACCATAATCAAGTGTAATCAGAAGATATTTCACACTTCCTACTGTCAATGTTCTCCATGAGTTAGCAATATTATCTTCCTTATAGAAGCCTTCAAATTGAGCTCTGTAATCAGTGGTACCCATGTATGCTGTATAATCATCGGTATTATAATTCGCTGCGCCTTTATCCTTACGATACCAAGGTAAATCATGATTTCCACGAATCGCGGAATAAGGAATTCCTGCAGTCGTCAACTTCGCATGTTGTGTTTGAGCCAATGTCCATTCTGCCTCATTATTGTTATCTGTAATATCACCCAAACCGAATACGTATTGAATCCTCTTGCTCTCTTCGTTTGCAACGATCCAATCGAATAATTTTGCTAAATTATTTTCCCCATTTACTGCATCATTTTCAGTAACAATCTGGATATCCGGAAGTACTGCAAATGAATAAGCATAATCTGTCACAGCTGATTTTTCAGTAAAGAGTCTAGGATCCTCAATATCAACCTCATCGGTTATAGTAAATGGAATTTCTACGTTGCCTCCTACATCATCATAGTGTCTCAAATATATGTCCACCTGTGTATCTGATGCAATTTTTTGAGAGAAATCATAGCCTTTTACCATAACATCCTCAATATAGAGATAGAACTCTGTTCCACTACGTACAATACGGAAATCAAGTCCTCCTGGATTTTCCTGACTTAATTCCCCTTGAGTAATCACATAAGAATTAATCAAGTTTTCATCAGTAATATAATATGGAGTCTTCCAAGAGAGTAGTGTTCCACCTCTAGTTTGAATTCTATACGAACCACCTGTCAGAACAACACCAAATGTGATTGTCTCACCATTTCTAAAAACAAATTCAACATCCGTTCTAGCATCCTCTTTTGCATTGCCTGCATACGGATAATCTCTTACTGTCAAAGACAAGGCCACATTTACAAATGGCTTATAAAATCGAAGAGGATTTGGTGTTCCACCTCCACCATTTGGAAGTGATACAACTCCTTCAAGTTGTGTTGATGCATCCCAAATTGACTTATTGTAATTATCAGCAAAGATTAGTTTGGCAAATGTTGCTTCAACGTCATAATT
Source organism: Tyzzerella sp. (assembly GCA_017465565.1). GTDB lineage: Bacteria > Bacillota > Clostridia > Lachnospirales > Lachnospiraceae > Faecalimonas. The sequence goes on along the minus strand of JAFTWA010000046.1, from coordinate 24,121 downwards.
CTTTTCGAGTACTTTCAAAGCGTATGTCGCTGTTCCATCTATATTTACAACCATGTCTGCTGTGACATCTTTGCCGTTCACAAGAAGCTGGGTACAACCATATTCTTCACTTTCAGGTGTAGCTGTAAGGATGATTGTTTCACCCACAAAATGTTTTGTAATATCTATAGGATTCGTTTTATTACCATTTGAGCAGACTTTATTCTTAGTAAGTGTTCCCATTCCACTAGAAGTAATATTTACGTCTGCTTCTTTCACACTATTACTTATTGAAAATGGAAATTCTAACGCACCTGTTACATCATAGTGTCTCAATTGCAAAGTCGCTTTTGTACTTGCAGTAACGCCACTATTATTATAATTAAGGTTGCATACTGCTACTTGTCTTCCCTCAATGAAAAGATATACAACTGTGCCGGAACGAACAATTCGGAATTCAATTCCTTCCTTTTCGTACTTTGCACCTTCCTCGGCACTTAACTGATAGAATCCTACTCCTCTGTCAAATATTATCTTTCCAGCATTTGCGATATTATTAGCACTGTTTAGGGCTTGGATATAATACTTTCCATTGCTCTTATCGGTACATAAGACACCAAAAGAAATATTCTTACCATTTTCAAACTCGAACAGCACATCCGTTCTTCCTGGTTTTGCAGTTGTTCCGTTTTCTTTCACTTTTAACGTCAAATCCACATCTGTATATTTTTCAGCAAAAGGAATTGCTGTATTTCCCGTTGCATTTACAGATACACTGCCACCAAATTGATTTGCAATATTCCATGTGCCACCCCATGCACCCTTTGTTGTAAAAATGCTCTTTACTTCATCAGCTACCGTAAATGGAATGTCAACCTGAACACCTGCATCATCGTAATGTCTTAACGTTACTGTTGCCTTCGTATCCGCTGAAATCTTATTTTTAAAATCGTAGCTCTTTGCTAATTTGCCACCAAGATATACATAGAATGATGTTCCATTACGAAGAATGCGGAAATCGATACCACCTTCTCCTGTATACAATGCAATTTCATCCTCTGTCATATTTCTGAGTGTTTTCCAGTTGTTTAATGTACATCCTGTACTTTGCACTCTGTAAGTCCAGTTTGCCTCATCTCCAGCATTACCAGTCTTTGTTACACCAAAGGAAACTGTTTCACCACCATCAAATTCAAATAAGACATCGGTTCTCGCATATGATTTTTTACTGTCATCGTAATCTCTTACAACCAAATTCAAATCAATATTCGTGTACTTGTCCTTCAATTTCAATCCGCCTAAGTTATTGGAATTATATGCATTTCCTCCATTTGGAAGTGTAACAACACCTTTTGTCGCTTCTACGAAGTTTACTTCTACAGTTCCCTGATTCTGCTGCAACAGATTCCAATTTGTATTATTAACAAATACTTCTTCTGTAAAGATACCTTCCACTGTGTAGTTATCTTTTGTGGCTTTGAATTTACATGTGCCATCAGCATTCAAAGCAACCAGCTCGCCATCTACCTTCATATCTGTTAAGTAGTAACCATCTAACTCTCCAGAAAGTACGATCTCTGTTCCAACAAAATAACATGCACTTTTTGCGACAACCTTTCCTACTGGGCTATTATCTGTAATAGTCACTTTAGAAATTTCATTTGTTACCGTAAATGGAATATCCACTTTGTCAGCTACTGCATCGTAATGTCTTAATATTACAGTCGCCTTACTATCTGCTTTTACACCACTATTATTTTGTGTCAAATCGAATACAGCAACCTGTTTTCCATCCACGTGAAGGAACACGTCTGCTCCATAACGAACTACCCGCAGCTGGATTCCTTCATTTTTGTATTTCAATGTCTCGCCATAATCTAATTGATAAAGGGCATTGATTCTCTTTTCTGGTATGAATTTTTTATCCCATCCCAATGTCTGAATCTCACAGCTTCCATCGCCTAACTGCACAACACCGAACGAAACATTTTTATCCATTGTTCCATCGTTATCAAGGTCAAATTCAAACAGGACATCTGTTCTGCCTGGTTTTTTACCTGTTGTGTCATTTTCTTTTGCAGTTATAGTTAAATCGATATTCTGGTACTTCTTAAAGAGCTGAAGGGATGTATCTGTTCCGCCGCCTGGCAATGAAGCAACACCTTCATACTGTTTTGTCAAATCCCATTTTTCGTTATCTTTGAAAACTTTATCAATTTCGACCTTGTCGACTTTATCTGTTACTGTAAATGGTAATACCACATTGCCCTCAGCGTCGTAATGTCTCAGTGACACTTCTGCTTTGGTATCTGCTTTCACACCACTGTTATTCTGTGTCAAATCAAAAATAGCTACTTCATCACCTTCTACAAAAAGGTAAACTTCTGTGCCTTTTCGTACAACACGGAATTCCACGCCATCACCATTTAAGTATTTTTCTGCTTCTTGCGCATTTAATTTATACAGGCCCTTGATTCTTGTAGCTGGAAGGAAATTGTCCGCATTTCCTAATGTCTGAACCCAACATGTGTCTGTTTCTGGCTCTGAACACACGATACCAAATGAAACACTCTTGTCTATCTTGTTGTCACCATTGGTATCAAATTCAAACAGGACATCGGTTCTGCCTGGCTTCTTACCAGTAGTGTCATGCTCTTTCACATTTTTGAGCGTCAAGTCAATATCGCTGTATTTATCGCAGAACTCTACCGCCTGGGTTCCACCATCTGGTAATGAAACGACTCCTTCTAACTGTTTAGACAAATCCCATTTGAAATTATCTTTAAAGATTTTCTCTGCTGGTTTTGCCACTTCTGGTTTTGTTACCTGATCAGTCACCTTAAATGGAATCACTACATTTTCAGCTACTGCGTCATAGTGTCTTAGAATCACAGTTGCCTTGCTATCTGCTTTTACACCACTATTGTTCTGTGTCAAGTCGAATACAGCAACCTGTTTTCCATCCACATAAAGGAACACATCTGCTCCATAACGAACTACTCGAAGTCCAATTCCTTCATTTTTGTACTTCAATGTTTCGCCATAATCTAATTGATAAAGAGCATTGATTCTCTTTTCTGGTATGAATTTTTCATTCCATCCCAATGTCTGAATTTCGCAGCTTCCGTTGCTTAACTGTACAACACCGAAGGAAACGTTTTTATCCATTGTCCCATCATTATTTAAGTCAAACTCAAATAAGACATCGGTTCTTCCTGGCTTTTTGCCTGTTTTATCATTTTCTTTTGCAGTTATTGTCAAATCGATATTCTGGTACTTCTTAAAGAACTGAAGGGATGTATCTGTTCCGCCCCCTGGCAATGAAACAACACCTTCATACTGTTTTGTCAAATCCCATTTTTCGTTGTCTTTGAAGATTTTATCAATTTCGACCTTCTCAACTTTATCTGATACTGTAAATGGTAATACAACATCACCCTCAGCGTCGTAATGTCTCAGTGACACTTTTGCTTTGGTATCTGCCTTCACACCACTCTTATTCTGTGTCAAATCAAAAATAGCTACTTCTTCACCTTCTACAAAAAGGTAAACTTCTGTGCCTTTTCGAACAACACGGAATTCTACACCATCACCATTTAAGTATTTTTCTGCTTCCTGCGCACTTAACTTATACAAGCCTTTAATTCTTGTGGCTGGAAGGTAGTTGTCTGCATTTCCTAATGTCTGAACCCAGCAGGTCTTTGTTTCTGGTTCTGTGCACACGATACCAAATGAAACACTCTTGTCTACTTTTCCATCGCCATTGGTATCAAATTCAAACAGGACGTCGGTTCTTCCCGGCTTCTTACCAGTAGCGTCATGTTCTTTCACATTCTTGAGCGTTAAATCAATATCTGTATATTCTTTATAGAATGGTAAAACATGTGTACCACCACCTGGCAATGAAACAACGCCTTCTAACTGACGGCTGATATCCCATTTTCCGGAAGTTGTAAAATAGAAATTCTTAAGGTTTTGTTTAAAACTTGTAGAAATGCTATAATTCATTTCTTCAATTTCCTGATTTGCAACCCAGCCTTCAAAACCAATTTGAGCTGTACAGTTCTTATACTCGTCATCAAGGACTTCGACTGCTACAGGTTTATCATTCAAACATACCCATGCATAATTTCCATCTCTTAAGATAGAAAGTTTAATTCCTTCTTCACTCTGATACTGTGCAATCTCTTTTTCTGTCAATTCATGAACCGTTTTCCAATCAAATACAGTAGCAGTATTATGTTTTGCATACTGTACTTTGAAAACATCTTTTTCTTTCATAAGGTCCACACGCCAGAATTTTCCATTACTGAATTTGATTTGGATACCTGAACGTTGTTGTAGGAATGTATCTCCATCAGACATTGCAGCTAACTCAGTGTCGTATTTAAAGTTAGCTTCGACTGCGAACTTTTTATATGAATCTACAGAAAGAATCTTTCCTGAACCACCAAATCGATTCAGTACACCATCGTTTTGGTCATCTAAAATCCAGTTATATCCTGTTTCTGCCTCAAACATTTGATATTCCAATACCAGTTCTGTTTCGATATTTCGATTGAGACAAATACCACGGTTAATAGGTGCATATCCCTTCTTTTCCGCTGTGATTATGTAATATCCCTGTTTTAAATCCTTTAATTCAAATTTTCCGTTACTATCAAATGTAATCGGTTTTTCTCCACCTGGACCTTTATAGCTTAACGAAACACCCTCTAATGTATCCCCTCCAAGTTTGTGAACTTGTACAGTTCCACTCAGTGTTTTATTTCCGTCGGTAACAGCCTCCGCGGAAGCAGAAATTACCAGCCCCTCTTTTACACCACGGAGCTTCAATGTCACGGAACCATCTTCGTTATAAGCTACTTTCTTAATATATTCTTCTCCATTTACTAAAATGGAATTTAATGCATATCCGTCCTCTGGTGTAATTGTTACAGTGGTCATCATTCCAGGAATTACACTGTCATTTCCCGTAATCGTGTAGTTTTCACCTTCCACCAACTTAACAGGAACGGTTCCAAGCACACCTCTTTCGCCAAATCTGAAATACTGGGCAACATCGTTCCATCCATCACTTCCAAGCTGTGTTGCAAAAGCATACCAGTATCTATCTGTACCGGCATTTGTACCAGTGAGACTGTAAGAGGTAATGTGAACAGGATTGATATAGACAAATGATTCCTGCATTTCAGAAGCATTCATTCCTAATTTATCCATATAGTCCCATGGGATGAACAATTCCAGATTGTATCCGTTACATTCTTCTGTATTGACAGCACCGCCTTTCGTTGTTGCACCCAGATAAGCCATAATATCATCTGAACTCGCAACATTTACCCAGTTTTCTTTTCCTGTTCTTTGACGGAAGTTCATGTCTCCTGTTGGGAGCAAATCGATTTCGAAAATCTTATTACTAGCCATACTGGTGACATCACTTAATGCGAGATACATTTCGACACCACTGTTCATATAGCTTTCTCGCTCCAGATTTACATAAATTGGAGAACTCTCTGAGATATCATAAACAATGTACATTCCTTTTTTACCATAAAAACTGGTCATGGCAAGGTCAACGCCGGCTCCGCCTTGGTCATTTTTCAGTTTGAGCCAGTTACACTTTTTGTATTGTTCTTCGTCGAGAACACCATCAATGACAAACCCGTCATCAGGTTCCGCTTTTGTCTCATCCGGATTAAAATATTCATATTTTTCTTCGGATGCAACCGTCTTTGTATAATTGCGGGCGATTACCAATAATGCCAGTGCTCCTCCACAAAGCAAGAAAATAGCAGCTAATATGGCTATAACTTTTTTTGTGGTCATTTTCTTTGTTTTTTCCATTTGCAGCACCTCCCTTATTGTCCAAGAATTCTTATTTCAGAAATACCAACTGAAGGCTGACCTTCTGGTACTTCCACTGTTACTTTAATTGATTTTACATTTAATTCATTAAATTCTGCATACGCAGCTGCTCCTGGAATAACATAGTAAATTGAATCATCAAGGTCATTCGCTCTATAGTATTCCGTACTGAATTCCATGTCTTCAATGCAACGAATCACTTCTTTTCCGTTTTCTTCGCACACGAATTCCACTTTGGAAATATTTCTGAAACATGCATTTTCATTCTTTGAGTTATAAATCATGACTGCACGTACTGCTCTTGCTTCCTCGAAATCAAAGCTGAATGTTGTTGTTTCAGAAATTGTGGTTTCCTTTATATATTCCATAAAAGTCGTGTCACCGTATTTATAGATAGAAAGCAAATCATCATTCAAGTAAGATGCGTCTGAAGAACCTGATACCGCAGCCTCCAGTGCAATGTTTTTATAATCACTGTAAGCTTCCAGTTTTGGCTGAACGGTACATGTTGGTCCGTTTGTATACATTACTTCAAGGTCATTCCCATCCTTGTCTTTCACTGTAATCCACTTGATTTCATCAATTGCATGATTACGTGCGGTCCCCGCCGCAGTGAAATTGTTATGTCGGTGATATATAACATACATTTTATCGCCGAGTGTAACAAAACTATGATGTCCAGTACCGGATATATCCTGGCTTCCTGCCACACCACCAGAAAGAAGTAACCCACCTTCTGCTTCTGTCAATTTACGATATGGACCTAAAATGTTGTCTGAAACAGCCTGACCAAGCTGATATGAACTATCCCAATAATCATTTACAGAGAACGTTAAATAATATTTCCCATTGTGTTTCGTAATCACAGGACCTTCATTGGTATGATTGGTTTCATTTTCGTAAGTAACCAGTGGTACATTGCCACCTTCTTGAGCTGCTTTCCAATCATCTACTGTATAATAATGTGTATATGTGAGTGCCTTTGCAGTACTCCAGTCCGGTTTTAACCAGTTATCCATTTTTACACCACAGAGACGATCCTGATCCAAGTTATCTACCCAGAACAGATACTTTGTTCCATCTTCGTCCACATATGGATGTGGGTCGATTGCAGTAGTATAACCGCCATAGCCTACACCCGCATCATCTCTTCCATTTGCCTTAGAGAATGCAATGTATTCTGCCGGATCTAGCATCAGGTATTTCGCAAAATAATGTGGAAATCTACTTTCGCTATATGTATGTACATTTTCTGCTCCACAACTCTTTGAATCTCTAAAGTTCACTACTTCAAATTCTTTATATGGATATTTTGATTTCGCTACCATAAGTTGTCTGGTTGGAGTACCCTCCTCCACACCATTTCCAGCTACAACAGTCGTATCTTCCACTGGAGTTGCGCTGAAAAACATATAATAGTCTTCTGTTTCTGCATCATAGACAACTTCAGGTGCCCAAATATCTTGCCATGTTGATTTTAAATCCTCTGAACGAGTCCCATCTTCATTGAAGAAATAGTTATCCAAAGCATTTCCAACTGGTTCCCAATCCATCAGGTTTTGCGAACGATAACAAAACAGAGAGCCTTCTGTACCATACATATAGTAATAGCCGTCTACTTCTGTGTTATCCAGAACAAACGGGTCTGCCAATCCTGTTTGTTTATCGTTACGATAAAATAATTCTTTGTTGTAATCCGATTTTGTTTCGCCTTCCGCAATTTCACCTTGATAATTGGCTACTTCATATTGCTTTTGGCAACCGGCAAGCAATGCAATCGATGCTGCCGCCAGAAATATTGTTGCAATTTTCTTTTTCATTTCGTTATAACACCCCCATAACTACTCTTTTACACCGCCAACAGTAATACCTTCGATAAAGTATTTCTGCATGAAACAGTAAATCACGATGAGTGGAAGCATTCCTAATATTGCAGCCGCACTATAAATGTTCTCACTTCCTGCATTTGGGAACAGACTACGAATCTGGCTCAAATACAACTGAAGTGTTACGAACTTCGGCTGATTTTGCAAGTACAGCATTGGTCCAAGATAACTGTTGTAACCGCCTACGAATCCAAAAATGAACTGCGATATGAATGCAGGCTTTGCAAGCGGAAACATGACCTTGAAGAAGGTTTCAAAGAATCCAGCACCGTCCAGTTTTGCTGCTTCTATTAAGGAATCTGGAATTCCGTCAAAGAATAATCGGAGGAAGAACATGGTTCCAATTCCACCAAACATTCCTGGAATGAGAAGCGGTAAGTATCCATTATCTCCTGTCCATCCGATATTTGAATAGAACACATAAGAGATAACTCCGAATGCTCCAAGCGGAATCATTCTGATAATTACTGAAAATTTAAACAGTTTTTCCTTTCCTGGGAAATCCATTTTGGAAAATGCAAAGGCTGCAAATCCCGCTGTCATAAGTCCAACACAAAGTGGAACTAAAGTGAGCCACATAGTGTTGATGAATCCGAGTACTAGACCAGGCATTCCTACAATAGTTCTGTAACTGTCGTTTAAGAAAATCGCCTTGTATGCTTCGATGTTCGCATTTGCCGAGCCCCAGATGAACTCTTTACTTGTTGCAAGTTCCTCGGTTGGAACGAAGGATGTAATAAATACCGTTGCAATAGGAAAGAACAGAAAAACTGTGTATAAAATCAATATGATATAAATGAATAATTGTCCAATGGATAATTTCTTTTTACTCACAATTTCACCGCCTTTCACTAGGATGCGCTTTTTTCTCTCTGTCTGAACAGAATCATCGAAAGGATGCCTGTTACTGCAAAGAGCAGCCAGCTAATTACACATGCGCAGGAAACCATGTAGCTTACCCCATTCGCATCTGTTGTTGTAGAGTTAGTAATTAAGTAATAAACTAAACGCATTAATGTGAGTCCCATGGAATCTTTTCCGCCTGGCGAACCCCATGCATTTGGAATAATTAACTGCGCTAAATCGTATATCAAGAATCCAGCTCCCACGCCTGCCTGTAAAAGGAAGAAAGTAGTCGGACTGATTCCTGGAAGTGTGACGTTTCGGAACTTCTGCCATGCATTTGCTCCATCAATAGCTGCCGCCTCGTAAAGCGCGTTGTTAATATTTGAAAATGCTGCTTTGTACATTACAATTCCGTATCCCGGCGCTGACCAGATAATGGCGATGATGATACACCATGTCATAGTTTTTGGATCTTCCAGCCATTTGACATTTGTTCCAAGGATGCTGTTAAGAATTCCGCCTTCCCAGTCAAAAATCCATCTCCACATAAGTGCTACTGCTACCGTTGAGCAAATGTATGGAATGAAGAATAGAACCTGGAAAAGTTTGCTTCCAAAGAATTTCTCGCGGAGTAATGTCGCAACGACAAGTGCGATAAGCAATGTTACAAGCTGGGTTGAAGCAATCCAAATTGTAATCACAACCGCTTTATAAAAATATTTTGATAAATCAAAGTAAAATAGTTCAAAGGCATGTCTCGGTATAAATACAGACTTGAAGCCTTCAAAATTGTTCCATTGTATATTCGTTAAGTCATATAAATCCACGTTGCAAAACATTCCGATAAAAGAAATCAACAACGGGAATCCGTTGAAAATGACAAATCCGATAAGCGGAATTAAGGACATTACGAGAGCAAGCTTTTGCTCTCGTTTCCATTTCACTTTCTTTTTACTCGTTTCCTGCATAGGAACTACCTCCCAATAATTCGGATATTCATACCTTTGAGTCCTGTATCAGCCACTGATTTCTTAGCTGCAATAAAGTCTGTAAGTGTCATTTTTCCTTCACGTACATCACTGTTGAAGGTTTGTGACCATTCTGTAATCCATGTCAATGATGTAAAGTATGTATAGTCACCGATATCAGCTTTTTGTGCAAGATATGCACCTGCCCACATGTTTGGAATGGTTCTTTCTTCTGCTGTTGCATATTCGCCAAGTCCGTATGTTGTCTGGTTAGGAACTTGAGTATTGCCTTTTGCAAGAATTGCCTGACCTTCTGGACCTGCTACCCAACTTGCAAATTTCACTGCTTCGTCGTAGTTTTGATTCTTTGTGTTTGCAGGAATAAATAATCCAGCTGCTTCACTTTCTGTTGCCGCTTCACCTACAATAGCTGTGTCGCCTTCATAATGTAAGTCTCCTGTGTAAACAGCTCCGTCATATGTTTCTCCAATTACCTTTAAGTATTCTGTACCACCATTTGTATATGTGCTGCCACCTACGTACTCTCTGTATTGTGCTGGCATTGCCATTCCGAGTGCGTCGCCAAGGATACCCTTGAATGATTCTGTCTGAATAAAGTCTTCAACAAGTAATGGACAGTCTGAGCCTGATGTAAATCTTGCCGTACGGTTAGCTGTTGTGCTTGGAGCAACTCCATATCCTTTCACACCTTTATCTGCCTCTTTGCTGGTTGGTACACCTAAACGGTTAAATTCTAAGATTGCATCGTATTGTGATGGAAGCGCGTAGATTTTTCCGCTTAATGCCTGCTTTTCTGATTCATTACTATTCAAGAAGGATTTGTCTTCATAAAGAAGCACTTCACCTTTGCTATAGTCTCTTCCATTTACTGTAATATCTGTTAATGCTAAGTAGTTTGCCTGTTTATCTGAAATCGTAAGCTCGTATTCGCCAATCTCACCATTCCAGCCTACGCAGTCGCCTCCTACTGAGAATCCATAGTTAAACCACCATTCGCTCATATATCCATATTCATATCCGTATTGCCTTTGCATAGCACGTGCCACACATCGGAGTTCTTCCCAGTTCATTGCAATACATTCATTGAATACTTTGTATACAAATTCGCCTGCTTCGTTTTTACCACTAATTGCATCTGCGAATGGAGCTTCTTTGTACTCTGCATATCCGTGTGGTTTAAGTGATGCTCCATTTTCTGAATTATAGCTTTCTAATTCTGCTTCAGGTACTGAAATTACATTAATTCCACATTGTTCTAAGATAGCTTTGTTATAGAAGAGAACCTGTGGATTGCTTCCGTTTGGAAACGCAAGAAGGTCAGTCCCTTCTCCTGCCAAATAAATATTGCCTTCGTTCGCAGTTGTGTTCATGCGGAATCGATTGATTAAGTTTTCAGGAATGGCATCCCAGTTCATAGCTGTCTTCACTTCATCGGTAAGGTATTCATCCAACGCCACAAAGTAGTTTCCACCTTGAATTGCAAGTGACTTGTATTCGTCATCCTGTAATTGAAGTACGTCATACATGTAGTTGCTTCTTAATGCTGAATCAAGTCCGCTGATTGCACCAGAGTTTTCTGTCATCTGAACATAAACGCCGTCTTTCATACCTTGACCTTCATTGTACGTTTTCACCATTTCAAGGTAAGCGTCACGTACCTGTGCAGTAACGTAAGATGCTGCATAATAAATAACTGTTCTGTCTCCTGCGTCGGCATTTTTAGAGTTGCCGCCTCCACCACATGCTGTGGCACTAATTGTCATAGCAGCTGTAAGTAAGATAGCTGCTATTCTTTTCATTTTTCCTTTCATAGTTTTTTCCTCCTCTTTTTTTATATTTATAAGCGTTCGTAAAACGCTACAAATCATCTCTTTTTACTCCATGCTCAATCTGTCTATAACGGGAAGCAGTCATTCCTGTTACATAATGAAACTGTTTTGAAAAACCTTTTCCATTTTTATACCCTAATTTCTCCGAAATTTGGCTGATTGTCAGCGTTGTATGTTGTAACAATGCTTTCGCCTTTTCTATTCTCAAATCCACATAATAAGAATATGGTGTCACATTGTAATAACGCTTAAATAATTTGTTTGTGTAATCCTTTGACCGATATATCGAATCCGCTATCTCTTTCATCGAAAGTTCTCGCTCAATATTATTCTCAATGAATGTTTTTACTTTTTTAGCTTCCTCTAAAGTTGCATCTATTGTCTTTGCCTTGTTGTAAAGAGAAAACAATAACTGTACAAACAACTGACAGCACTCAATCATAATCTGTTCTGTATCTATGTCTTCCTTGGTTTTTTCAAATATCTTTTGAAATACTGGATAAAGTTCTTTGCAATCTGAAAACAGAATTTTATTCTTCATTTCAAAGGCATTTAACATGGCAGAAACACCCGTTCCTCTCACATTAAAAAATATTTTTGTCCATGGGTCTTTAGGATTTGTATAATATTCATGCCGCTCAAACTCAGGAAGAATGTAAATATCCCCTGCCTTAGGATGATATGTTTTTTCGCCAATTTGCAAAGTGCCTGAACCCTTTATTATATATTCACATACGCATACTTTTGAATGTTCTCGGAAAATACGATATGTTTCATCACAATTTGATATCCCTGCCATTTCAATCCAAAATGGAGGTATATCAATTGGCTTCGAAAAACTTTTGACATCCTCATAGTCATATACCGCTCTCATAATTTACACCTCTATTAATATCATTGCCAACGTGTATATTTTAATTATACAATTTCGATTTTTCATATCAACAACCCACCAAATTTAAAAAGTACTAAATACAATTCTGATTTGGGATTTTGATTGTTTTTGTTCCGAAAAGAATTATACAATGCCCAAAAAGACAGGTGGAACTATCCAAATTATGGTATTTTTACACAAAAAAACAGAGCATGTTTTAGCATGCTCCGTATTTTTCATCTTTCTTATAATGTTATTGTGCCCAGAGATTAAACCTTAATATTAGCTTCTTGTAACAGCTTCATAAGCCGTTGATTTTCCTTCTGCTGATGCGCTAATTGCTCAGCTTGCTTCACCAGTTGCTCATTCTGCTCTGCTAACTGCCCATCTTGTTCTGCTAACTGCTTGTCCTGCTCTGCTAACTGCTTATCCTGCTTCGCCAATTGTTCTGATTGCTCATCAATCGTCTTCTCTTGTTTCGCAATCGTCTTTCTCTGCTCCGCAATCTCCTTCTGCTGTTCTTCCACCATATACTTCACCGTACCTTCATCTGCGGCACGAAGTGCTTCCTTGATAACATCAAACATATTAACCAACTCCTTCGTTTTATACCGAAGCATTAACAACTCATTATAGAGCTTTCGAAACTCTGGAAATGCTTCAATCACACGACAGATATCTTTTGGCGAATCTGAGCCAATAAAATACAGCCATGCTTCCAACTTGTTGATTTTATTATGTGACATTTCTTTGAAAATATCAAGCGGAATCATGAAATATTCCTGCAATAAATCCAACTCCAAACCAGTATTAAAGACTTGTTTGCTATGATGAATATACTCTTGCGGGAAATCCCAGTAAGCCGAAGGGGCTTTCTCCATCAGAACAATCGTGTACACCTTCTTTATACTCTTATATTTGAAATCCCGATTTTCTGCCTTTGCCTTTTCCCGCTGTCTTGTCAATTGACGCATCAACAAATCTGCTGAATAACACGCGCACCGTTCCCCCTGAAACAAATAACCAACCTTTTGAATTTCAACGTTTGCATATGCTCCTGATTTCAGCTTGACTAAAATATCCATAACAAGCAGCGAACCCGAATCCGAAATACGGTCCGATTCATTTGGCAATACATCTACAATCTCCACCTCTTCTCCTATAAGAAGCGACAACAACTCCGCCAGTCGTTCATTGTGTAGACTTGGATTGAAGATATACTTGAAAAACGGATCATATGTCACCTTAAGCCCTCGGTTTCCCATACAAAAAGCAATTAATTCCTCTTTGAGTTCATCTGTAAGTTCCTGAAATTTCTCGTTAGTTCCCTTATCTCTCGCAATCTGTTCCATTACCTCTGCCCGAGTCATTGGATCCCCTAAAATATTGCGATAGTCTAATTGTTTTGTCTTCATGTAAATTTCCTCCTTTTCACGCAGTGATTTTGTGTTCACCACAAAACGCAAAAAAGCAAACACAAAACCAATCAATATTTTGTTGTTTTAGTTTGAATCTTTCGGCAGAATTGCCTTGAAAATCAGATGCACCTATGAACGGCACATTTAAAGTGTTTTGAATAATTCAATATCGAATCACACTCTTGACTGATGTAAAAGTAGTATAATCTCTCCCAATAATCGTGTCAAGATTATTTTTATCAAAGATGACAAACGGCCACCGAAGTGACCGTTAATTCTAAAATATAAAATTCATCATCAAATAAAATACAATCGGTATCGTCACCGCCGAAAGCAAATGTGACACTATCGCCATCCCGGCTGCCACCGATGTATCCTTTCCATATCCCCCTGGAATTACAAGGGTACTAAGTCCAAGTGGCATTGCCAGTGAACAAATGGTACAAACCACGATATTCTGCGCCATCGGAATCACTTTAAATAAACCAACGAAAACCAGTGGAAATACCAGTAATCTCACAATTGACACAACATAAATACTTTTTATTGATAACACTTTTTTCACATTCATATTTGCCACTGTGATACCTGTCAGCATCATTGCAATCGGTGACATACAACCGCCTGTCACATCGATAACTGTTGTTAAAAACGCAGGTAGTTTAACACCACAAAGGCCAATTACGATACCGATAACCATTGCAGCAAACATTGGATTTGCAAAAGACTTAAGCCTGCTTTTGATGGTCTGTTTTCCCGCCTCCGAAGGAATCAGAAGACACGGCACGCCCCAAAGATAAATCATCGTCCATAACGGCATTGTGAATATGAGATAGTCCAGGAAAATCTCTGGAAATACTGCACTTACTACTGCATTTCCCATAAACCCAAAGTTTGAGAATGCAAGTCCATATGTATAGATATTTCTTATGTATTGGTCTTTTGAGCAGAGCTTAGAAACCATCACTGCAAGAAACATCATAACCAGACAAATCACAAAACTGATTAAAAATAGTTTCCATGCTGTACCTAACTTCTCAACTGTGAAATTGCTTACAAAGGTTCCAAGAACAAGAGCTGGAACAAATAAATTATTCTCTAATTTTGATAAAACTGTAGCGGAATTCTCTGGCACTGCTTTTGCTTTTGCAACTACATATCCCATTAGGATATATGTGAACAGAACCAGCATCTGACCAACTGTTGCTGATAAAACACTCATTTATTTTTCCGCCTCCACTATTGATTTTCCTTCCCATTCTCTCGCTGCCGGCACTCCCATAAGGTCTGCCACTGTAGGAGCAAGATCAAGTAAGCTAAGTCCTGAAAGTTGTTTACCTGGTTCAAAATCTGGTCCAATGAAGAACATCGGTATTGTCATATCTTCTGGAAGAAGAGTTCCGTGTGCACGGTCATGTCCGCCGTGGTCTGCTGTTACAATCACGGTGTATTCATCTCCCACTTCCTCAAGCACTCTCTTTACATTGTCGATTGCATCATGAATGACCTGCAAATACGCCTCTGTCATCCAGCCATTGTCATGTCCGCCTTTTTCATCGGTTTCTACCATATATAAGAAAACAAAATCTGGTTTTTCTTTCTTTATATATGTAAGGGCAGATTCTGTGAGTAAACGGTCTGTATGGTCTGTTGTGTACGCCCAGATAAATTCGGCATGCTTCAGTGTCCCCGGTTTTGCCACGTCTCGGATTGGCTCCCAGCCGTAGTACATTGCTGACTTTCCACCTGCATTATTAATCTGCTGGAACAGACTGTTGACCGGACGAACCATCGGCATATATGTATTTGTAGTCATACCATGTCTTTCTGGTGTCACACTGTGAAAGATAGACATATGACAAGGTAATGTAACCGAAGGGTTCATGGAACTTCCTTCCAATGTATAGGAACCGCGTTCCATCATTTCATGAATAAATGGATTGTTACATTGCAAAAATCCATCTGGTCTCATGCCGTCAATTGAAATTAAAATAACTTTTTGCTTCATACTTATGTCCTCCTTAATGTCATATACTGTATACAATTTTAGAACTTTTCGGAATAAAGTTCTATCAATTCATTTTTATTGATACTAAATTTCATTATAGTAATGCCAGCTATTTTTGTCAACATCTAATTCACAAAACATTAGAAAACGGGCAATAAAAAATTCGCAAATTTAATCTTTGCGAATTTTTTAATATCTTATTCCTTCCAATATATCATTTCTCGACTTGATATGGTCAGCAAAGCTGTCATAATTATGTGTTGCCAGAAGCATCGCCAGTGAATCCACCAGACAAATATGTGCCACGCGGGCCGACACCGCTTCCACCGGATACGTCACTTCATCCGCAAAAACAGTTGCTGCAATATCACTTTCTTCATAAAGAATACTGTCCGTGAAGCTGGTAATTGCAATCACTGTTGCGCCTTTCTTTTTCGCAAGACGGACCGCATCTACGACTGCTTTGGTTCTACCACTATGGGAAACCGCCAAAACCACGTCGCCCTCCTCCAGGTTCGCCGCCGTTACACCCATCAATAAAATATCCGTGCAGGCTGTTGCCCAGAGCCCCAACTGCGACAGACGGTACTGGGCATCAATAACTACGGTAGATGAGGTACCGATACCAAAGAGGAAAATATGCTTCGCATGAACCAGCGCCTCTGACATCTCTCGCACCTTTGAAAAATCAAGCATATCGAGGGTATCCTGCAGAGTCTGCATCCCAGAGCTGAACACTTTTCGCACAACTCCTTCTGTCCCACTCTCATGCTCTACAGATGGTAAGGTATTCTTCTTTTCATCTTTTTTGCTTCCAAGTTCTCTCGCCAATTCGATTTTCAGCTCAGAAAATCCACGTAATTGAATAGATTTGCAAAAACGGATGACCGCCGATGCTGCTACATCACATCTATCTGCCAATTGATATACCGTTAGACCAGTAATCTCCTGTGGTGATTCGATGACATAAGTGGCCACCTTTCGTTCTGCTGATGTTAAATTGCAATATAATCTTTTAATCTGTGATGTAATCATATAGAAATTCCTTCTATTTGCCATTTCTATACCAATTCTGGATGCGATTTCATATTAATATAAGTCGCCACTGAACAGTCAAATGTTTTAATATGATTGTACAGCCAGTCAATGACATTCTTATTAATTGCATTTACAAATGCTTCCGTTGGTCCCTCTTCTTCCTCCAACATATCATGTAGTTCTTCTACTGCCTTCTTAAACTCAGCGTGCTTTTGCTGATGCTCTTTAATTCCCGGGTAATCAACTTCTTCCTGAAGTTTTTCTTCTGCACCAAAATGGAATTCTGTGTAATCAGCCATATACTCTAACATTTTAATGGCTTCGATTTTTCCGCCACCATTTTCACAACATTGAACCAATTTGTTAATCTTATCAATCCATTCCTTGTGCTGGTTATCAATTTCCTTGTTACCTGTTACTAAACTTTCATCAAATTCTACGTACATACTATTCACCTCGTCTATTTCTCATATTTTTATAACGTATCTCTGCTCTACAAACTCTGCAAAAATCCTTTCAATCTCGCAGCGATCAATCCTTGCCCCGCATCATTTGGATGCAATCCATCTGGCATGTAAAGTTCCTGATGAACTGGAACCCGCGGTGCAATTCCACCCTTCTCCATCATATCGAGAGCAGGAATAGAATATTTTTTCAAAACCGTTTTCAGAATCGTCACATAGTCTTCCAACACCTTTCCATGCTGGTTCGGATTCTCTTCCGTAATTCTATGAAGTGGTGTCATAAAAACAATCTGCGACTTTGGGAAACGGTTAATCAGTTTTTCGCAAAGCACATGACATGCACCCCAAAATGTATCCGGAGTGCGGTCTGTTGGCTCACCA
Source organism: Tyzzerella sp. (assembly GCA_017465565.1). Classification (GTDB taxonomy): domain Bacteria; phylum Bacillota; class Clostridia; order Lachnospirales; family Lachnospiraceae; genus Faecalimonas. The sequence continues at coordinate 6,544 of JAFTWA010000046.1, read as the reverse complement.
ATCGGCGCATCACCATGACCAAAATCATTCGTTCCGCCAAATACCACTACCAAATCACAATCCTCGTCCATCTTATCAACTCTGGAAATGAAATCCAAATCAAAGGTTGGCTCTGCACTTGGAGTATGCTGACGCGAAATGCGTGTTCCACTGATTCCGTCTATATAAAGTTCTCTGATACCACATTCTCTCTGGATACGGTTGTAATACATGTTACTGAGGTCTGTTACGCCCACACCCTGTGTGATACTGTCTCCGAGACACCCCATCTTAATCCCTCTCAGCTCCATTTTTAAGTCTCCTTTGTCTTTTTCATTTGTTTAAGTGCTCACACTAATATTTTGATTATTTTTTGAAATAATGTCAAGTATAATATCAAGTTTTTAAAGAAGGACAATTATAAAAGAACTATCTCGCTTTAAACAAGATAGTTCCTTCATTTTCTCTAGTATTCTATTTGTTGTAAACAAAGGTGAATTTTTCCCAAGGAAGATTTACTTCTTTCTTTTCACAAATAATTTCATCCACATGCATAAGAAGTGGGAAATCTTCTGCATTAAGAACGCCTCTTGCTGCTGCAATTTTGATTGCTCTTGCCACACGTTCTGCTACAACAAGGGACTCTAATGTTACACCATTAAGCTCTTCTTTCGCTTCGTCGATGTTAAGACCACGTCCAAGAAGAATACCAACAAGTCTTGTTCTTCCACCATAAACTGTTACGTATAAATCACCGTAGCCTACTGTCATGTTTTCCAATGTTGCTGCTCCCTGGTATGCAAGAAGTCTGTACATTTCTTTGACCGCTTGTCCAAAGATAGCTGCCTGTGAATTGAAGTGAAGCTGGCTGTCAAGACCGAATTCTTTCTGGTTTAATCCAATTGTTAATGCGATGCCAAGTGCATAACCGTTCTTTAATGCTACTGCACTTTCGATTCCTGTTACGTCTGTTGAAAGACTGATGTGGTAGTAGCTTGTTGTCATAACTTCCTTCATCATTTTCAGGATTTCCATGTCACGACCGCAGAAAGCAACCTCTGTTTGATCATGGAATACTAATTCATAACTTGTACATGGTCCGCCAATTGCGTTGATAGAAAGTTTCTTTCCAATTTTCTCCATCTTTGCTTCCCAAACGTCTGGGTATGTAAGAAGTTTTCCGTCTTCTGTGTCAACAAGACCTTTTGTTACACTTAACACAGGGATATCTCCTGGAATCTTTGGTAAAATTTCATCGCCAAACCAGTCCACACCAAAGCTGGAAACGCCGCCAATGATAAATGTAGAACCAGCGATAGCTTCCTCTACTTCTTCGATTTGATAATATTTGATTCCCGCTGGAAATATTCTGTCAAACTTTGGATGCTTGTCTTCTTTTCTACATGCATCAATGATTCCCCTATCTAAATGTGTACCTACTAAACGAACCTCGTGTCCATTTTCTCTTGCAGGAAAGGCCAAAGCTGAGCCCATCATACCTGCTCCAATAATTGTTACAATTGCCATTTCAATTGTCCTCCTTTTGAGTAAATATTATTTATGATAACCTTTTTTTCTTAACCAGGCCAAAATCTCGTCCGGATTGTTGCAAGTGATAAGGTAAGCACCTCTTTCAATTGCCATATCCACACGTTCCTCACTATTTACACCTGCACCTGCCCAAGGCTGTACGCCCTTTGCAGCCATCTCGTCAAATTCTTCTTTTGTTGCCATTGGCTCCCAGTGTTCCTCATCCTTGCTTGTGAACATACAGCAACAGTATGGGAAGGTATATGGGTCTTCTGAAATTTCTCCAAGGCATCCCACTGGATAATAAGAATGCTGACGATATTTTTTACCATATTTTTTGTAAATATATTCATGAAGCTTTCCGCTCCAGGTATTTAATACTACGCGGTCTGTGTACCCGTAGTCATCAATAATCTTCAAAATTCTGTCGCAAACATCATACGCAATCGCTTCATGTCCCTCTGTTGGCCACTCCTTGAGTTCCACGTCAAGTGTCATGGTTGGATGGTCCTTTATGTATTCCATAAATTCTATAAAAGTAGGGATTTTGCAGTCCTTAAATTCGGCACCTTTGTGGCTTCCTGCATCCAATGCTTTCAGCTCTGCAAGCGTGTGCTCGCAAACGAGACCTGTTCCGTTTGTTGTGCGGTCTACTGTCGCATCATGAATAATTACTAATTCATTGTCCTTCGTTACACGTACGTCCAGCTCCAGCTGGTCAACGCCAATTTCTGTTGATGCCCTGAAAGATTCCATTGTGTTTTCTGGATATTTTGCAGGCCATCCTCTATGGGCTGCTACGTAAATGTTTTTCGGGCTTTGTGTCCAATAGTTCATAAGTCTTTTCCTCCTACATGTTTACGTCTACTTTTTTCTGAAGCACAATCTCATGCGCATTTTTCCCAACTTGGATTATAAAACTTCCTGGTTCCATTATCCATTTATTTAGTATTGTTGAAAAATATGAAAATGCATCCTTCTGAAGTTCAAAGGTTACCTCCCTGCTTTCATGGGCTTTTACAAATACCTTGTCAAAAGCTCTCAGCTCACGCACTGGTCGGTAAACTAGTGGATTTACTTCATTTACATAAATCTGAACCACTTCCTTGCCATCCATATCGCTCAGGTTCTCCACCTTTACACTTACAGCCACATGGTCAGCCTTCATTTCCACCTTCAAATCCGAATACTTGAAGTCTGAATAGCTGAGTCCATAGCCAAATGGATAGAGCACGTCTACTCCCTGCGTTTCGAAGTAGCGGTATCCTACATTGAGACCTTCTTCATATACCATCACCGCTTCATTGCGATAGGTTTGCTCTGAAGGAATATCATCGATAGAATAAGCATAGGTTTCTGTCAGCCTTCCCGAAGGATTCACCTTGCCAGTCAGTACATTTGCTACTGCCTGAGACACATTCTGTCCTCCAAATCCAGCAAGCACCACTGCATCCGCAAGCTCGTCAAATTCCGAAAGGTCCACTGCAGAACCAGCATATACAACCACGACAAGTTTTTTCGAATGCGCACGAAGGTATCGGAGCGCATCCAGCTCTTCTGGTGAAAGCTTAATCGTCTGTCTGTCCGTCTCTTCCACCTCAGCACCTGCGCCTGTTCCAACTGTCAAAATTGTCACATCGCTCTGGTCACTGTTAAGACATGCCTGTCTGAGATTTCCCATACTGACAAGTGGTCCGTAAATCTTTCCAATACTCTCTGAATAGAACGCATCATAACCCAAGCTTCTTAAGGCTTCATCCAATGGCACGAAAGGTCTGTTTGGAATTACCGCACTGCTGCCTCCGCCATGATAGTAAAGATGAGCCGGCGCTCCTGTTACGTAGATTTTTCCGCCTTTCAGTGGCAGAACTCCATTATTTTTCAAAAGCACAATCGCTTCTTCTTCAATTTCCTGAGAAATGGCAATTCTTTCATCCACAGTGTATTCTTCTTTGCGAAGCGCTCTTTCCCTTTCCGCCTTCGAAGCCAATGCAAGAACACGTGCTGAAGATTTATCCAGGCATTCTAAGTCTACACGACCTTCTGCCAGATGCTTTTCCATCTCCTCTGCATGCTTGTCATTATGCGGAAATTCCAAATCCAGGCCTGCATGAAGACTGTCAAGAGGATCCTGCACTGCTTCCCAGTCCGAAACAATGACACCATCGAAATCAAACTCGTCTCTTAAGAGGTCATTGAGTTTTTTATTGGCACTCATACGAACACCATTTACCAAGTTATAAGAAGTCATAACGGTCCACGGCTTCGCTTGAGCTGCGATTTCAAAAGGCTTCAGGTAAATCTCCCGAAGGGTTCTGTCATCCACCTCCGATGAAAGCCAGTATCTCGAATACTCACGGTTGTTGCAACAGTAATGCTTCAAGGAAACCCCTACATGTCCAGCCTGAACACCTTCGATGAAAGACTTACCAAACACACCTGCCACATATGGGTCCTCACTGTAATATTCAAAGTTCCTTCCACAGAGTGGTGTACGCTTGATATTCACTCCTGGTCCAAGAAGAACGTCAACATTATGGTCCACACAGTCATCTGCAATGGCTCTTCCCATCTTGTAAGCAAGAGAAAGATTCCATGTCTGAGACAACATCTGATAACAAGGATAAGCGACTGAAGGATAAATACTATCATTTGCCCAGCTGTCTGTCACGCTTAAGCAGCGAAGGCCGACTGGACCGTCACTAACCTTAATCTTGCCAATTTTGCCGCCAAGGTCGTCCGTCTGCCACCAGTCCATAGCCATTACCAGCTTTAGTTTTTCTTTATTTAAAATATTCATGTTTCAATTACTCCTTCTCGCAATAGTTAGGCGGGACGGTTTTCCGTCCCGCCTAACTATCAGATTATTCTTTATTCCTTTGGACTAAGAATTTTTACTTCTGAAATACCAACAGATTCCTGACCTTCAGGTACTTCTACTGTAATTCTAACATATCTTACATTCGCATCCTCAACTGCTGCGTAGCTGGCTGCACCTGGAATCACTTTGCCCTCTGCATCACAAAGAGCTTCTAAGTCTTTGATATAACGAACTACAGTTCCATCTTTTTCTTCACAAATCAATTCAATCTTTGTAATCTTGTCAAAGCAGGTTTCTGCTGATTTTGAATTGTAAATCATAAGCGCACTTACTGTCTTTGTCTTGTTCTCTTCCTGAGTCAAGTCGAAAACAAATGTTGTCTTGTTTGTGATGCTTGTCTCTTTACTATAGTTGTTAAATGAATACAAACCATCATTTAAGTAAGAAGCTGTCTTAGAACCAGTAATCTTAGCCTCTTCTGCGATATTCTTATAATCACTGTATACTTCAATCATAGGCTGTTCTGTAGATGTTGGACCATTTACAGTCATAATATCAAGGTCATTTCCATCTTTATCCTTGATTGTAACCCATTTAATTTCATCAATTGCATGGTTACGCTGTGCACTTGGATTTTTATAATCATTATGTCTATGGTATACAATGAATGTCTGGTCTCCAACTGTCACAAACGAATGATGTCCTGTTCCAGAAATAGCATCTTTTCCAGAAAGAAGGATTCCACCCTCCGCTTCTGTTAGTTTACGATAGTCTCCTAAAATACCATTTGAAGAAACAGCCTGGATTACTTGGTAAGAGTTTGTGTCGTATTTATTTACAGAGAATGTTAAGTAAACCTTTCCATTGTGTTCTGTAATTACTGGCCCCTCATTGATTGATGATTCTAATTCATATGTTGAATCCTTTTCTCCTCTTCCGAAAAGCTGTTCCCATGCAGCTACTGTTGAATATCCATGGTAAGTAAGAACTTTAGCCGTATCCCACTTCGGACTAAGCCAATTCTCCATCTCTACACCACATATACGGTCTGCACCATGACTATCAACCCAGAAGAGATATTTTTTACCATTTGCTGCCACATATGGATGTGGGTCAATTGCACCAATATATCCGTTTACTTCTCTACTATCTTCAAAAAGAGCTCCATTCTCATCAGAGAACTTCTTATACAGTTCTGGGTCTAACATTAAATACTTCGCATATTCTTCTTTATAAGTATTTGTGCTATAGCCATGTTTATTTCCTGTTCCGCAACTAGCTTCATCTGTAAAGTCTATTAATTTGAATCCGCCATCTGGTCTGTCAGAAACTGCAACATAAAGTAATTCATCTGTCTCATCCGATGCTGTCGCACTGAAGAACATATAATATGTTCCGTTAGCCACACCATCATCTGTTGTATCTTCATACACAACCTCAGGAGCCCAAATGTCTTTTGAAACTGCTTGCATTTCCACTTCACTTAATACTAATGTATCTCCAACTTTTTCCCAGTTCACCATGTCTTTTGAGCGGTAGCAATAGCACTTACCATATGTACCGTACATATAGTAATAACCATCCACATTTGTATTATCTAATACGAATGGGTCTGCAAGGTTCGTTTCAGTCACCTTTGTTGCAGTATTGTTATAGAAGAATCCTGCAACACTAAACAACTTGTTAGCCTCAACCATTGGAGCATCTTCAATGAAACTTGCTGTCACTTCATAGCTTGATTTGGTAGCTGTGAATGTATAAGTTCCATCAGAAGATAATTCAACTTCTACGCCATCTACACTCAGGCTATCAAATTCATAGCCTGAGTTTGCAGCTGGAACAAGTATGATCTTTTCACCAACAATATAAGTTTTATCTGTTATACTAGCATCAGTCTGCTTATATGTTTTCACAGTGCCGTTTACAATATCTTCTAAAAGATTAATTGTTACTTTTTCAGGTGCAGACGATGAGAATGTAAATGGTATTTTGATCAACCTACCTGTATCATCCCAATGTTTTACCCATACATTAGTTGCATTACTATCATCTAATTCGGTGAGTGTTTCTGTATGTCTAAGATTTCCATCCAGGTACATATAAACCTGATTTCCATCTTTCACTACTCGGAACTCTATTCCATCACCTTCTGTTATCAATTTTGTCTCTGATTCATTTAAAGTATATAGGCGCTTTGTCCATTCTCCTGAATAT
>JAFTWA010000045.1 GCA_017465565.1 Tyzzerella sp. | reverse complement strand
CGCATAATGGAAAATCTCAATTTTTTACCCAAGTAAAAATCCACCACTTCAAGATGAAGCGGTGGATTCATATTTCTGATTATAATTCAATTGTTTTTAGCCATTGTGGCTAGAACTTTCCTTAACTTAATGACACTGGGGCCGAAACCCTGCCATTTATTTTTTATTTCGTATCTGAGCATCCACAGCTGCAAGTACTTTCTTCTTTCTTCTCGCCACCGCATCCACAGCTACATTCACTGCCTTTGCTGTGCTTGTGAGAGGAACAATTACCCCCTGCCGGACAACCGATACATTTTACACCAGTCTTCTTTGCTCTTCTGATGTAAATTACTGCTGCGCCTATAATAACCAGGATAATTGCTACAATAATTATATCTACCATATCAATCACTCCTTTTCTATGTATATTATGCAGTCTTTTTCAAAGAATATTCTGCTTCAAATTTTCCTTCAGCCTTCTTAATTAAGAAAACAATAATAGCTACAATCGCAATCACTGCGATAAGACCAGGAATGAAACCTGCTCCAAGTGTACCTTCTGTTACAAGTGTACCAATTTGGTATACAAGGAATGCCACAACATAACCTGTTGCAAATTGAAGTCCGATACCGCCCCATAACCATTTTCTATCCTGCATTTCTGAGTTCATAGCACCGAGTGCTGCAAAACATGGTGGTGTGAAGAGGTTAAACATTAAGTAAGCTAAAGCTGCAACTGCTGTAATTCCCATTGTTTCAGCAACTGTTGAAGCACCTTCAATTAATTCTAATGCATCTGTATCAATGAAGTTTGTCAATGCATAACAAACTGCTAATGTACCAACAACGTTTTCTTTCGCGATGAAGCCTGTAACTGCTGCCGCTGCCAGCTGCCATGCTGCAACACCAACGATTGGTACTAATAATACAGCGATTGGAGAAGCAATTGAAGCAAGGATTGATGTATTTTCAGCACCTTCTTCTACAAGCTGTAAGCTCCATGTAAATGATTGCATGATTTGCACTACTGTGTTACATACAAGGATGATTGTACCAGCCTTGATAATGTATGCTTTACCACGTGATAACATAGAAATAAATGCTCTCTTTAAGCTTGGAAGCTTGTATTCTGGAAGTTCCATGATAAAGAATGATTTTCTATATTTGTGTCCTGTAATTTTGTTTACTAATAATGCACCTAAGAAGATTAATAAGATACCTACAAAGTACATTAATGTTCCTACCCAAGAAGCATCTGCGAAAAATGCACCTGCAAAAAGAGCGATAACCGGAAGTTTAGCTCCACAAGGCATAAATGGTGTTAACATTGCAGTTGCTCTACGTTCTCTTTCGTTACGGATTGTACGGCAAGCCATGATACCAGGGATTGCACAACCTGTACCGATTACCATTGGGATAACTGATTTTCCTGAAAGACCAACTCTCTTGAAGATTGGGTCAAGTACAACTGTTGCACGAGCCATGTAACCACAGTCTTCTAATAAAGCGATAAGGAAATACATTACCATTACAAGTGGAAGGAAACCAACTACGGCACCAACACCACCGATAATACCATCAACAAGGAGTGCCTGTAAGAATGGTGAAGCACCTTCTACCAAACCGCCAACCCATCCTTGGAATGTTTCAATCCAGGCTACTAATGTATCAGCTAAGAATGGTCCAAATGTTGACTGTGAAATATCAAATACTAAGAACATTACTGCCGCAAAAATTAAAATACCAAGAATTGGATTTGTGATAACTGCGTCAATTTTATCTTGGAAGTTTTTGTCCTTTGTGAACACTTTACGAGTTTCAACGTCAGCAACGATTTTGTTTACAAATTCGTAACGCTTTCTGTCAGCTTTTTCTACTTCAGCTTTGTCTTTTAAGTTAATGTCTCCCTGGCTATATGGAGCTTTCTGGCCTACGCCTTTTAAAGATGCAGCTACTTTTACTACTTCTGCCAAACCTTTGTCTGATGAAGTTGTAGAAACAGTTTCAACAACTGGACAGCCTAATTTCTTAGATAATGCTGCTGTGTCAATCTTTGTTTCTTTTTTAGCGTTGATATCGCTCTTATTTAATGCTACAACTACTGGAACGCCTAATTCCAATAATTGTGTTGTGAAGAATAAGCTACGGCTTAAGTTTGTTGCATCCACGATATTAATGATTGCATCTGGATTTTCATTTTTTACATAACCGCTTGTGATGCTTTCTTCTGATGTGAATGGAGACATTGAGTATGCACCTGGAAGGTCAACTGCGATTAATTCTTCTGCTCCATCGTAATAATTTTTCTTAATTTGGTGTTCTTTTTTATCAACTGTTACACCAGCCCAGTTACCAACACGTTCATTTCTACCTGTGAGCGCGTTGTACATAGTAGTTTTACCACTATTTGGATTACCTGCTAAAGCAATTCTCATCTTTGGATTCCTCCTCGTTTTATAAATGTTCTTTTCCTCTCTCAATCATGCTAATCTAACTTCAGATAGTCTTCGCTAACCGTATGGTAAAAATATAGGTGGTAAATTACCACCATTATATTTTATATAATAATAGCTTCTGCCAATTGGTTATCGATGTTGTATCTGCCATCTTTAATAGAAACGACACATCCACCCCTCATGTGTGAAACCACTGTGATAGGTTCCCCACTATAGCAGCCCAGCGTAAAAAGAAATGCGTTCAGTTCTTCGTCATCTGTCAGTATTTCTTTAATTATGTACTCTTCTCCTAACTGTGCTTCTTTTAAGTTCATGTCATCCTCCTGATTATCAGACCGTAATTAGTTTTAACTAACTCTATATTAAAGAGTAGCACCGTTAATCGTAACTGTCAATAGTTAGTTTGCATAAATTTCATAAATTTTCCATTCTATTTATGTTTATTAAAATCCAAAGTAGGCATCAATTCCATTCGCAATTCCCTGCACCATGTTATTTTGCATCGTCGGATCCTGCATCGCCTGGTCTTCGGCTGCGTTACTCATAAATCCAAGCTCAATAATTGTCACGGGGACTTCGCTCCAGTTAATACCTGTCATAGTATCACTTGTCTTCACACCGCGATTCTTAAACCCTGTTGCACTGCAATAAGCATCAATAATTTTCTGACTCAAGCTCTGACTCGCATTTGCCAAGTGACTCACATAGGCATTGCTTGAAGATGGCGCAAGCGTCTCCGCTCCTGCCACACTTGAGTTACTTATGCTATTTGCATGAATGCGCACTGCAATATCAGCCCCTACAGATGTGGCATATTGTGCACGTTCCATATTACTAATATTCACATCATGAGTAGAACGGGTCATGTAAACCGTATAACCTCGATTTTCCAATTCCGTTTTTAACTTTAAGCTAATATCCAGATTCAGAACGTATTCCGCAACCCCGGTTGATACCCCTGTGGTTCCCCATGTCACACGGGCCTTCATGTTCGAAGAGCCTGGTCCATTTGGCTCTTTGGTACTGTCGCCTTTTGCCTGATGTCCTGGGTCAATAACAACCACTGCACTATTGGGGTCACGGTGCTGTCCTGGAATAGCTTCCACCTTCGGTGTAGTCACCACTTGACTTTGTGGTTCTTCTGACTCTTCTGGTTCTTCCGGCTCGCTGACAACCTCTTTCTCAGGTTCTTCGGTCTTCAGAGCATCTTCCTGTGCCCCTTCTCCTGCGACTTTATTCCCATCTTCCTCATTAAGTTCTTCTTCCACAACCGCTTCTACTTTTGAATTAGAAGCCTCTTTATTTTCTTCCTCTCTCTTACGATTGGAAGAAACGACAATGCCTGCAATCGCAAGTATTAAAATAATACCTATTAAAAACCCCATTAGAATTCCATATCTTTTCTTCATGAAATCACCACATTCTTTCCTTTTTATTAATAAAACTATTATATCCTTTCTTTACATTTTCCGCCATATTCAATATAATATTCATTATAATATTCGCAAAAGGAGAACAATCTCATGGAAAATCAAAAACAACGTATTTACGACGAATTAAACAAAATGAAAATCAAATATGAAGTAGTTGAACACGAACCAGTACATACAATGGAAGATATGGACCGCTTAGGACTTCCTGAAAAAGGAACACTCTGTAAAAACTTATTCCTCCGCGACGCAAAAGGAAAACGCCACTTCCTTGTAACTGCTGATGAAAAATCAAAAGTGGATTTAAAATCATTGGCTCGCCAGCTCGGAACAAGCAGCCTTAGCTTCGCTTCTGAAGAACGCTTAGAAAAATATTTAAAATTAAAACAAGGAAGTGTAACTCCATTTGGATTAATCAACGATACAGACCATGCAGTAGAATTCTTTATCGACCGCAGTCTGTCAAAATGTAAGAGTCTAGGAATTCATCCATGTGATAACACAGCAACTGTATTCTTATCATTCAAGGATTTGGACAAGTTCTTATGGAATCTTGATATCGATGTAATTCAGATTAAATTCTAAATTTAAACTTATATTTTAGACTTGAATTTGGGCCCAGCAAGTTAAAAACCTTGTAGGGGTCCAAATTTACTGTAAATATTGGACCTGCATAAGCCAACTGCTTCTATATGTAAAAACTAGTCTGAAAATCAGAAAGAGGTCCAAAAAACTCGTGATTTTTGGACCCAGCTCTCAAAAGAGCGATGAATCAGGTCCAATCCCCCAACCATATCCTTTCAAAATCCCCTGCAAGTAGTTCTGGTATTCTTCTCGTACATTCTTCGGTCCCACAATCTTAACTCCTAATCCAAGCCCTGTAATCCAGCCAAAGAATTGTTCACTTACCGTCATAAGCGCACTTACTTTAAAATGAGCCTCATCCACTGGAATCATCATAACATCCTTTCCAAACCGGTCTATCATAACTCCAGCCATTTCATTACGGCACAAAAGCGAAACCTTCTCATCATATCCGCCATACATGGCAAAGGTCTTCTTTGCAAAAGCCGGCAAATCAAAATCCTGAAATTTTTCTTTCCCTAACCGCTTCTCTTTTAATAAAGAAAGATTCTTCATCTTATCCACGCGATAATGTTTCAGCATATCCGCCTTCTTATCAAATGCCACTAGGTAATAATTCTCGTCGGCCCATATCAGCGCCCACGGGCTTACTACATAATATTCGCCATTTTTCTTTAGGCGAAGCTCTTTTTGAGATGTCCATTCTGTATATTGAAAGGTAATCTGCACATTTTCAAAAAGAGCTTTATGAATATCGTCTACACTATAAAAAATCATTTCATTCTCTGTCTTTGGACGGTCGCAGATGAATACCTGGCGCTGCAGCTGTTGTGCCTCATATGTGCTGGTAAGCCCCTCCAGTTTTTTTATCAGTTTTTCTGATTTATTACTAGTAATAAATTTTGAGGCTTGAACTGCATCTACTAAAAGCTTTAATTCTGGCAATTCAAAGTCTCGAGATGCCACGTAATAACCCGGCGCACGTCCCCTGCTTTGTACGATATCAATCCCCATGTCCATCAAAGCTTCCACGTCTGCATAAATACTTTTTCGCTCTGCATCAATTCCATATACACTCTTTAAAGCACTGCGAATATCTAGTGCCGTCATCATATGTTTTTCGTCCGTTTTCTGCAAAAGAATTTGCATAACCGCCAGTAATTTTTTCTTTTGATTTTGTGCCGCCATCTTCTTTCCCCTAAGTAATTGATAACACTAGTTTAGCCCAAACAAGAACCAAATGACAAGCCCCACAATGCAAAGAATTCCACCAAGTACTTTCGTTTCTATTTCTTTATCCAACATTAAGTAACCGCCGAAAAATGGCATTGCAAAAATTGCTAAAAAGATAATTGTTAAAGCGTCTGAAATTCTATTTTTATTTGTACTTTTCATATAAAAAACCTCCATATCTGTTTCTTGATATGGAGATTATCTCACATTAGGAGTCCATATTTCTGGACTCCCAAATTAATCATTTATTATTTTTCATCTCAGCCACCTGGCAAGCACGCTTATATACCTCTGCCAGATAATCTTCCAGCTCCATTGCATCATAAACATCATTTTCATGTCTGCCTGGCTTGCTCTTGGTATTCAGTTCAAAAGTCAAAATATCCTCAAATCCCCACTGATTTAACCGTTTCACAATTCCTGTCCAGTCTGCAATTCCGTCAAACGGCAACAGATGAAGGTCATCCAAATATGTAATCACACCCTCTTCTGAAGAAATTCCCAAATTGTCATTTAGATGTGTGCCAATTAATCTTGAGCCGTATTTCGCCAGCAAATCCTTGCTGTGATTGTAGCACATCTCATGCCCCGTGTCCCAGCAGAACCCTACATTCTCATACTTTTCGAAAGCGACCATCAAGGTATCAAGATAACTTTCACCCTCTGTATTTTCAAAGGCAATCTTGATACCAAGCTCTTTTGCCTTCAAAACAACCTTTTCAAAATTCTTAACACCGGTTTCGTTTGGATTTTCTGGACCAAAGCCAATAAAACAGTGACATACCAGTATTGGAATCTGATTTTCAAAGCAGTCCTCTACGCAGCGGAGAAGCTCGTTTGTTGCTGTCTCAGCCTTTTCGCCTTCTTCCCACATGTCCGCCATTTTTCCAAACGGTGCATGCATAGACTGGCAAATCATGCCTAATTCATCTCCATAGGTCTTTAATTCTTTCACATCAAGATCAGGCTTCCAATTTATAAAATACGCATCAAAACCTGCCTTTTTTATAAGAGCTATTTGCTCCTTATTCTCTTTTTCAAATTGGCTATTGAGCCCTAAACATAATTTTGTTTTTTTCATACCTTCTATGTCCCCTATTTCATTCTGGTTATCCTTTGTAAAAATAATATATCTCTGCGGTCAAAGAATTTCAATATTTTATATCCTATTTCTCACATTTACTCATTTTTAGCGCCAAAAGATGCAGGCTGATATCACATCAACCTGCATCTATATTTTACTTATTTGTCGAAATATAGCTAGATACTACATTTGCATCTGTCGAAATACTGATATTACTAAACTTAATATCTGCATCTTTATCCGCTACCATGTAAAGTCCAATTGCCACCTCTGATTTTGCATTAATCTTTGGTGCAATTACAGACCATTTCAAAGTCTCTACAAGTCTGCCATCCAGGTAAACAGAAACCTCATCGCCTACCTTCGCGATAGCAAAGTTCGCTGTTTTCTTATCTGGATAGGTAAGCATATCGTAATCAATCAAACCAGTAAGTTTTTCCCAGCCAGTATATACGATACCGCTCTTTCTTGCCATAATCCAGCCACTGTTTGTACCATCGTTGAAAACGAATCCGCCCATAAGGTCTGGCTGGTATTCTTGACCAGTTTTGAATATCGTTGTGTAATCAATTGTAGCTTCCATAACAAAATCCTTAGCTGTCTTATTGAAATACAATGGTGCAGTTTTACCGCCCGCATCATAAGAGGTTGTAACCTCCTTCAGATGTTCATTCTCTGTATTCCATGCAGTTATCTTAGATTTAACCTCTTTTTCATTCACTTTCACTTTTTCTACAAACTGTGAAAGCGAAGCCGTGTATTTCTTCGATACATCCTTCGTAATCGTAATCGTATCAAGAATCGTCTGGTATCCTTCTGTAGTGATAGTTACTTCATATTTCCCTGCAGGAACCATGGCTGCAAAGCCCTTCACTCCTGCTGTAGCAACTTCATAGTATAACGCCTTATTGGTAAGACCTTTTAACATTACGGTAGATGTCAATGGAGTATCACCATCTTTTACTTCTCCAGTAAAGTTATATCCTTCACATTTCTTAAATGAGACTTTGATTTCCTGGTTACTCTTCCTACTGTTGGCTGATTCCCGTCACGGTCATAGCTTGTCATAAATGGTCCTACCATAGCGGTTGTCGCCATGCCTCCCAGCATTCCTGCCGCTTCTACAAGCATTACTTTGGCTCCGTTACGTGCCGCTTCCACAGCAGCGCATACGCCGGACGGTCCACCACCTAGAACTACCACATCATAATATCCATATGAACTAATTTCTGTTTGAAAAAAAATCTTTTCTTCCATTTTTTGTCCCATAAAATGCTCCTCTTATTTTTCATACATGAATGTAAAGTCTTCCCATGGAATCTCAACTTCTTTCTTATTGCAGATAATTTCATCTACGTGCATAAGAAGTGGGAAATCCTTTGCATCAAGAGCGCCTCTTGCTGATGCAGCTTTTACTGCGCGAGCTACACGTTCTGCAACAACCAACGATTCTAATGTTACACCGTTGAGTTCTTCTTTTGCTTCGTCAATGTTAAGACCACGTCCTAAAAGAATACCAACAAGTCTTGTTCTTCCACCATATACTGTTACGTAAAGGTCGCCATAACCAACTGTCATGTTTTCCAATGTTGCTGCCCCTTGGTATGCAAGAAGTCTGTACATCTCTTTTACTGCCTGACCAAAGATAGCTGCCTGTGAATTGAAATGAAGCTGGCTGTCAATGCCAAATTCTTTTTGGTTTAAGCCGATTGTAAGTGCAATTCCAAGTGCATATCCGTTCTTCAATGCTACTGCACTTTCGATACCCGTTACGTCTGTTGAAAGACTGATGTGGTAGTAATCCGTTGTCATAGCTTCTTTCATCATCTTTAAGATTTCCATGTCGCGTCCACAGAATGCAACCTCTGTTTGATCATGGAATACAAGTTCATAGCTTGTACATGGTCCGCCAATAGCGTTGATAGAAAGTTTCTTACCCATTTTTTTACATTTAGCTTCCCAAACATCTGGGTATGTAAGTAATTTACCTTCTTCTGTATCTACAAGACCCTTTGTTACGCTGAGTACTGGAATTGTTTCTGGAATCATTGGTAAAATCACATTGCCAAACCAGTCAACACCAAAACTTGAAACTCCACCAATGATAAATGTAGACCCCTCAATAGCTTCTTCCACTTCCTCGATTTGGTAGTATTTAATTCCTGCTGGGAACACTCTGTCAAACTTTGGATGTTTGTCTTCCTTTTTACAAGCATCAATAATATCTCTGTCTAAGTGTGTTCCTACTAAACGTACCTCATGTCCATTTTCTCTTGCTGGGAACGCTAATGCTGAACCCATCATACCCGCTCCAATAATTGTTACTACCGCCATTTTCATCGGCCTCCTTATTATTTATTCTGGCAAATATGCGCCATCTTTTTCTTCCTTGTTCTTTAATAATAAAATGTGTATTTATAGGCGTCAATCGGTGGCGGGAAACTTGAAATTTTTTGCAAATTTGCAAAAACTCTTTCATATTTTGGCGCAAAAAAAGACCCATAATCAGTTTAAAAACCAATTATGGGTCCATTTTTTCATATACATATAATTCATGCAGCGCCCTCGTGGCACTGATATATTTAAACTGTGGATAGAACGGATTCTCCTTCCGCCCTCCCATCACGAATACCTGGTCAAATTCCAATCCCTTTGCCAGATAATAAGTGGTAACCGTAATTCCTTTTCGGAATGCCGAGCTATCTCTATCAATATAGAACACATCTTTTCGTTTATTTCGCAGATATGCATAAACGTCTTTCGCCTCATCCTCCGTCATAGTCAGAACCGCAACCGTTTCATAGCCATCCACGCCCACATTTACTTGCTGTAAAATCTTCTCCACAGCTTCCACTATCAGATTATATTTTTCTTCGACCACAGGTTTTCCATGTCTTTCTAAGAACTTGATATCTGAAATTCCTGTAATCTTCGCCGCATATTCCGCAATCTCAAGTGTGTTACGGTAGCTCTTGTTCATCTCAATCCTGCGAATCTGTTTTCCAAATATTTTTGGCAGGAATCTTAGCACATCCTGAGGCGTATCGTCAACTGTCTGCGCCCGGTCGCCCAAGATTGTCATATTGCATGAGAACATATTTTGCAATATCACATACTGCAGATAAGAATAATCCTGCATCTCGTCGATTACCAGATGGCGGATATCCTTGTGCTTTTTCACTGCACACAAGCGGTATTTCAGATACAGCATCGGATAAACATCCTCGTATGCCAGCACGCGCTGCTCTTTCGGCACATCTGACAGTACCGGCCAGCCATTTTCCTCCAGAATCCAATTGTAGATTTTGTAAATGTCCATGGTTTCGTACATGCTCATGAACCATTCGCGGATGAGCTGCATTTCCTCTTCTGGTATGCTGCGGTTTGCCAGTGTTTCGTACTCGTCAATCACATACTCCATCACCGATTCCATGCGTGATAGAAGAGGAAGCTCTGGAAACTTGTAATAAAATAGCTTTAGCAAGTCATCTGCTGATTTCTTAAAGTTCCTATATTCGAAATCCTTAAAGTTCATAAGGTCATCTTCTAAAAGAACCAAAAAGCTTTCCACAGCTCCCACGTAGTCTCCTGACTGCTTCCAGTGATAGCGTGCCTCGCTTTCTTTATTTATATCACGGATGCGCTTTTCAATATGATTGTAGCGGTCCTCGCAGTCTCCCACAATCTCTTTCAGTTCACGATATGCAAACAAATCAAAGCTCATTTCCCGAATGTGCTCCTCGCCAAGCTCTGGAAGCACGTGTGAAATATAGTCTGAAAAGACGCTGTTTGGCGAGAGGATTAAAATATTGGATGATTTTAATCGTTCTCGGTCGTGGTAGAGAAGATATGCAATCCGATGGAGCGCCACCGAAGTCTTTCCGCTTCCTGCCGCGCCTTGAATCACCATTACCTTGTCCTTCGTATTGCGGATAATGGCATTCTGCTCTTTCTGAATGGTGCGCACAATATTCTTCAGTTGCACGTCCCCATTATTTCCAAGCTCCTGCTTTAGAATATCATCGTCAATCTTGACGTCACTTTCAAATTCATAAATCATTTTGCCATCGCGGATTTTGTACTGCCATTTGGAAAGGATTTCCCCTTCCATGGTTCCGCCTGGTGCTTCATAGGAAGCTTCGCCTTTATCGTAGTCATAAAAGAGGCCACTGACCGGCGCTCTCCAATCGTAGATAAGCGGTACACTTCCCGTGCGCTCTGCAAAATTTCCGATGCCAATGTAGAAATGTTCTGCATCATCATCTCCCTCGTATTGAAATTCCACACTGCCAAAAAACGGGGCTGCGACCATCTTTTTCATGCGGTGAAGTGCCGCGCGGTTTGCCTCGTTGGCATTTACCTGAGTAAGGAGGGCTCTCTGATTATCAAAATTCTCGTAGCCATACTCATCCATCTCATTATAATTTTCCCAGTAGTAATCGTTCATGCTCTCGATATCCTTCTGGACTTCCTGGATAGTATCACTCATTTCTGCAATTTTTGTATTCAGTTTTTCTGTAACCAGTTTCAGATGCTCTGTTCCCCTGCTCATACATGACTGCCTTTCTTTTACGTGCCTTGCGTGATATCAACACATTTATAAAATTATATGTCAAAAATGAAAAACTTACAATAAAAAAGGAACATTTCCAACAATTCGTGGTATGATTACAGTATCAATTTACAAAAGGAATTTTTTTATGGATAAGCAAGAGATAAGACGCAGACGCTTAGAGCGGCGTCGCAGAGCAATTATAAAAAGAAGAATTTTAGTTTGCAGCATGCTGGCATGCCTGCTTTTGGTTATTTTTTTAATAGCAGGCACTGTTCGATTCTTCCAGAACAATGGCGGAGAAAAAGCGCTGCAAGAGATGGAAAAACAATTGGCAGAAGAGCCATTGTACGAGGAATATGAGCGTCCTGTTAAAGAGGCGGTAATTACAATTGCCGGAGATGTCTGCTTTGCAGAGGAAGGTTTTGTTCTTGACCACTATGATACGGTCAACGATTTGAAACAATGCATTTCTCCAGAACTTTTGAACATTATGAATGAGTCAGATATTTTTTATTTGAATCACGAGTACTGTATCAGTGACCGAGGCAGTGCTTTAGCAGGAAAATACTATACTTTCCGCGCCAATCCTTCCCGCATGTCACTTTTAGAGGAAATGGGCACGGATTTGGTGTGTCTGGCAAACAACCATGTTTTTGATTATGGCGCAGATGCCCTTTATGATACCTGTGATTTATTGGACGAAACGGGAATCGCATACGTGGGTGGCGGAAGAAATTTTGAGGAAGCAACGGAGCCAATTTACTTTGAAGTCAACGGCATTAAAATAGGATTCGTAGCCGCTTCAAATGCAGAGAAGAATCGCTATACCCCTCAGGCGACGGAGGATTCACCAGGCATTCTGCTTGCATACGACACCACTGAATTCAAAAAGGTCATTGAAGAGGCTTCAAAAAATTGTGATTATCTGATTGCCTACATGCACTGGGGAACAGAGGATTCCAATTATTTGAACGACAGGCAGCAAGCGGAAGGACGAGAATTTTTAGACTGCGGAGCTGATATCGTGGTCGGCGGACACCCTCATGTACTACAGGGGATGGAATATGTGGATGGGAAACCAATTGTTTATAGCCTTGGAGATTTCTGGTTTAATAGTGAAACGAAATACACGGGGCTATTGCAATTGCGCATCGGTTTGGATGGTTTGGAGGAAATGTCCTTTGTGCCAGCATTGCAGACGGGTTACACGACACAGTATCTGGATACGCCTGAAGAACAAGAAGAATTATATACGTTTCTAGAGGATTTATCGATTAATATAGATATTGATTCAAATGGGGTTATTACAGAAAAGACGACTGATTGATTCAGCCGTCTTTTTTCTTATTTCTTCATCATTTGAATCACGCGGAATACCTGTTCTACGGTATCTGCCATATTCTTTGCCGCCTTTTCTGAATCCATGGCCTCCTCCAGCGTCACTACAGAACGTAAAATTGGAAAAAATGCATCGATTCCATTTTCATTGCAAACCACCGCATCCTTGGTCACTGCACCTGCAAATGCGAGGACTGGCTTTCCATATTCTTTCGCAAGCTTTGCCACTCCACTTGGAGCTTTTCCCATGGCCGTCTGCTCGTCCAGACGTCCTTCGCCTGTGATTACAATATCAGCATCCTTTACATAATCCCGAAGCCTCGTCTCTTCCAAAACAAGTTTTACTCCAGACTCTAAAACTGCATTTGTAAATGTTAAAAATGCAAAGCCAAGACCACCTGCCGCTCCAGTTCCCGGATATACAGGGTTTGCCTTTGGATATTGCTCACATGCTAATGTTGCATAGTTGAGAAGCCACTCATCCATCTCTTCCACCATCTCTGGTGTTGCGCCCTTTTGTGGCCCAAAAACTGCGCTGCAGCCACGTTCACCACAAAGTGGGTTGGTCACATCACACGCAATATGAAATTCACATTCTGCAAGCAGTGGATGTACATTTTCTCCAGAAATTTTATGTAATTCCTTAAGGCCTCTTGCCCCATCTGCAATGGAATCGCCTTCGCCATTTAAGAACTGGAAGCCAAGCGCCTGCAGCATGCCAACACCGCCATCATTTGTCGCGCTTCCACCGATTCCTACGATAAATCGGCGGCAACCCTGCTCCATTGCATCCTGTATCATTTCACCCACCCCATAAGTAGTTGTATAGAGCGGATTCCGTTTCTCTATCGGAACTAATGTAATGCCTGCTGCCTGCGACATATCCATAATAGCAGTTTTCGTTTCTTCGATTACACCGTATTTTGCTTCCACCAGTTCGCCTAATGGTCCCGTCACAGTCACTGTGCGGTACACGCCGTCCATGCCGGCAACCAGAGCCTCTACTGTGCCTTCCCCGCCATCTGCCAACGGGCGCACGATAGTCTCTGCATCTGGATAAACTCTGGTTATCCCTTCTGAAATTGCATAACCTGCTTCCATGGAACTAAGGCTCCCCTTTAATGAATCAATTGCCACAGTCACTTTCATTTCCCGTACCTCCGTATTAAGCTACTACGATTGTATAATTTCTTGTAAATTGTCTTCCCGAATCCAACTTGTTAATTCCAGCCTTTTCGGAAATATCTCCCGTGAATCCTACATTATCACAGCGCCCTGCCCATGGCTCCAAACATACAAATGGCGCATCCTTCACAGACCAGATTCCGTAATTAGGGAAATCCTTTGAGCGAAGCCCCACGTAAGGCGTTCCGTCTTTCTTGCAAATCCAAGCCTCTTCGATTTGTGTATGATCAAAAACGCGCGCATCATGTGCAAACATTTCCTCTGACAGCGGATACATCTCATTTTCTAATTCCATCGTGTATACCTTCTCTGGCACACCCGTTCCTGTCTGAGGATCAAGAAGAATATATTCTAATTTCTCTTTGCCAGGGAATTTGAGCACATAGTCTGCCTTTTTCTCCTCCGGTTTTGCAAAGCGAAATGCTGGATGCGCTCCAATTGTAAAGTAAATAGTTTCTTTAGAATCATTTTTCACTACCCACTCCACTGTCAGCTCTTTTCCATGCAAATAATAATTGATAAATAATGTAAAATCATACGGATAAACTTTCTTCGTTTCTTCTGAGGAACAGAGCATAAAGAAAGCAGTATTTGAAGTAGCATTGATACAGAAGAAGTCCTTATCTCTTGCAAATCCATGCTGCACAGTTGGATACTCCACTCCATTTGCACGGATGACATTCTGATAGGTCTTCCCTACATTTGGAAATAAGACTGGCGAATGTCTTTTCCAGAATTCTGGATTCCCTTCCCACAACACGTCTGTTTCATTTTGTTTGTCATAAATGCGTGTCACCTCAGCACCATGTTCTGCGATTTCCACGCACAAAAAATCATTTTCCAATCTCATACCGATTCTCCTTTTTCGCTGTTTGCATTATTATACCATTAAAACATGACGATTGCCATTATTCCAGCTTTCTTTTTTTAAGGAGTCTGCCCACTATTAGCACAATGCAGATACCAATTCCCCAAAACACAAACTGCGAGTGTGGTGTATTATTTGACTCACTTGCAGCCCCGACTGCGTCTATCTTTTCGTTTATGTACTCCACTCGTTGTGATTCCAGCATAGTTCCTTCATAGACCAGACTATTTTTCATATTTTCTCCGTCCGCATTTATGGTTGTGTGGTACCCATCCCCTGAATAATCTGCCTCTTTTATCCGATATTGATATCCATATGGAATGGTAAATTCAAACGCCAAATCGTGGCTCAACTCAAAAGCAAAGCTTTCACTCCACTCATTTTTTTCATCTGGACGCACCTGTATTTCAAAAGAAAATAATTCTTCGCAATCCTCTTCACTCCCAATTACCGTCTTTCCCACTTCTAATTTCATACATATCTCCCCCATTTTATTTCATTGATATAATAGATATGCTTTTGTATTGAAAAAAATACCAATTCTTAACTTGCTATTTTAGTTCTCTGGTGCTATGATACTGATGTTTTGGAAATAGGAATATTTTTAGGAAAAGAGGGAAAATTTTTATGGAAACGTATTTCATCAGTTTAGCCATTGCTATTATTGGCGGGCTCATGATGTCACGTGTTGCCAAAAAGCTCCATCTACCTGCAGTTACCGCTTATCTGGTAGCAGGATTATTACTTGGTCCTTATTGCATCGGTGCACTTGACATCTCAGGATTAGGCTTCAACTCGTTAGAGCAAGTAGAAACAATTAGTTTTATTTCAAACGCTGCATTAGGATTTATCGCTTTTGCAATCGGAAATGAGTTTCGCTTGGACTCTTTAAAACATATGGGAGGTCAGGCAATTACAATCGGTATCCTACAAGCTGTTGTAACTACCATTTTTGTAGACCTGGCATTAATCGCAGTACATTTTGCAAATCCTAATTTAATTTCATTACCAGCCGCAATCACACTTGGTGCAATTGCCTCAGCTACCGCACCTGCTGCAACCTTGATGGTTATCAAGCAGTATAAAGCAGACGGTCCTTTGACAAGACTTTTGATGCTTGTTGTTGCAATTGACGACGCTGTTGGTCTTGTACTTTTTGCGGTTTCATTTGGCATTGCAAACGCATTGGAATCAGGAAATGTCGATATGATTGGAATCGTTGTAGAACCAGCGGTTGAAATTATAATTTCACTTGGACTTGGCGCGATTATCGGTCTTATATTAAACTATGTCGAACAGTTCTTCCACTCTCGAAGCAAACGTCTTGCAATTTCGCTTAGTTTCGTTCTTCTTGCAGTTGGACTTTCTATGATAAAATTTGAAATTGCTGGCGTACACTGTGGTTTCTCACTGTTACTTGTATGTATGATGACGGGTACCGTTTTCTGCAATGTCTGTGAGACATCAGAAGAGTTGATGGGCCGTGTAGACGGCTGGACTGTACCGCTCAACATCTTATTCTTTGTGCTTTCCGGCGCAGAATTAGATTTACAGATTCTCAGTAAACCAACTGTATTATTAATCGGCGTGGTTTACATTATTGCCAGATCACTTGGTAAATATTTCGGCTCATATGGAAGCTGTAAACTTACAAAGTGTAACAAGAAGATTACCGATAACCTTGGTATTACACTTCTTCCACAAGCCGGTGTAGCTCTTGGAATGGCACTTACTGCCACTGCACTTTCGGACGGTGCAATTGTTCGTAACGTTGTTTTATTCAGCGTATTAGTATATGAATTAGTTGGTCCAGCACTAACAAAACGTTCATTACAGGCTGCTGGCGAAATTACAGATGGCAAGACAAGCGCAAGAAGCCTCAATCAGCCAAAACCACCAGTGAGTATAAAAGCATAGGTTTCTATTATCATAAAAACGGCGGGAAATTTCTTCCCGCCGCTTTGTTTGACCTAAAATTAGTCTATCTCGAATTGTTTCATTTCCTCATCTGTAAGAGGACGCCCAAGGTGCTTTACAAGTTCTAATGCTTCTCTAGCTCTGAATGGTTTAAAGTCTAAACATTCACACAATATACCAGTTGTAAGCACTTCATCTAATTCATATATAGGGTTTCGTTTAGTCATTGTTCTCATTTTCATCCTCCTCCGCATAAAAATACTTTTGACTCAAACACTACATAACCGTCATTCCCACTATCCCAGCTTTCCTTACATGCTATTGCAAATAAATGTCCGCCTACACCTTGATATTTCCCTTTAACACCTATATTCCAAGGTGCACTTTCCACAAGAGGTACAAATGTGAAATACTGGTCTTTTATATGATTTAATGCAATACAGCCTTGAATTACATCATCATGTTTTGTATGTAATTCGAATACTTCAAAACCTTGCTCTTGAATGGATTTCCAATTAAAATTTTCACTCCATCCTTCCATATGCATTCTTCTGATTTCTTCACTAGTAAACTTTTTTACATTTCTCTTGTAGTAGG
This sequence comes from Tyzzerella sp., assembly GCA_017465565.1. Lineage (GTDB taxonomy): Bacteria > Bacillota > Clostridia > Lachnospirales > Lachnospiraceae > Faecalimonas. The sequence continues at coordinate 50,483 of JAFTWA010000045.1, read as the reverse complement.
TTTTCGCAATTTCTCCTGTTTCTCTGACTTCAAGGCAATTAGTCAGATTATCAATTATTATGTCTATCATATTATTGTAGACTCTAATTGGCAAAATATTTCTTAATTCTTTTCCCCATAGGACATGGTTCTTATCACCATATCCTATATAATTATAATATACGACAACCCAAGCTCAGTCAACTAACTTTAAAACCCCTTTTCATACTAACAAGTTATGGAGTATAATAGGTACAACAAATATCCCTATCAAGTACGAAAGGAGTTTTATTATGTCAGATAAAACCATAACTTGTAAAATTGAACATCATGCAATTCTTTTTGCTCTCCTGTCAAAAAGCGCTATCACTCTTGCTGGAGAAGCTGGAAAGGAAGCAATTCTAAAAGGAATGACAAAGTACGGAAATGAACGGGGTGCCCGTATGGCAAAGAACGCCCTTGCCAACGGAGATGATCTCACCACAATGACAAATCAGGCGTATGGCGAATGGAAGCCTGACTATGCTGGACAAATGGATTTCGGAACCATTCATACGGAACCAACACTTCAGACTTACATCGCGAAATGCGCCTGGTGCGATGCCTGGAAAAAACACAATTTAACTGAATATGGAAAATATTATTGCGTTAACGTAGACAACGCTGTTTATCAGGGATTCCGCCCTGATTTCGTATGTACACCTACTACCACTGCACTTAGCTGGGGCGGGGAACGCTGCGAGTTTGACTGGGGACATCCTTTAACAGCCGAAGAAGTGACTTTATTGGCTGAAAAGAAAAAGGCTCTCGGAAGCAGCTGTATGAAGGACTTTAATTTCCACACAGCACACTTATTACATACAGTTGGAAACACCTTGAAGGAAGAATTAGGTGAAACAGGTGAAATTGCTGTCCAAAAAGCTATCGAGGAATATATCGAAAAATTTGGACAAGAATATTTTGACGTATTAGGAGAAATTGACCATGCAGAATTCTAGTATTTTACAGAGCTGGATGAAGAACGAAAATGCGATTACAAACTGGCTGCTCTCACACGAAGCAGATATGATTCAGACTGCTGATTACATTTTCAACCATCCAGAAACAGCTTATCAGGAAAAACTTTCTTCCAAATATCTCGGTGAATATCTGGAAGCGAATGGATTTAAAGTAGAATGGAATACAGCCGACATTGACACTGCATTTACTGCAACTTGGGGAAGCGGAAAACCATATGTTGGTTTCCTTGCTGAATACGACGCTCTCGCGGAAATCGGACACGCCTGCGGTCACAATCTGCTCGGAACCGCTGTGGCAGGTGCTGCCTGTGCACTCAAGGCTGATATGGAAACAAACGCTGTCACTGATGGCGGTACACTGATTGTTTACGGATGCCCTGCGGAAGAAATCATGTCTGGGAAAATCATCATGAATGACAAAGGAATCTTTGATAATTTAGACGTGGCTGTTACATGGCATCCATTCGACAGGAACCGTGTCAGCAACGACATCTGGCAGGCGCAGGATATTAAAAATTACACCTTCCACGGACGTACTTCCCATGCTGCAAAGGCACCGGAAGAAGGGCGAAGTGCACTAGATGCGGCGGAGCTTATGAACATCGGAGTAAACTACCTTCGTGAACATGTGCCAACAGAATGCCGCATGCACTATGCATACAAAGACAATGGTATTCCAGCTAATGTTGTCCCAGATTATGCAAAGACCAATTATTTTATCCGCTCTTATAAGCGTGCACTTACAGAAGAAGTGAGCGAACGCGTGGACAACTGCGCAAGAGGTGCTGCTCTTATGACTGGAACAACAGTCGATATCGAGCTTGTTACATGCTGTAAAGAAATGAAAGTAAACCGTGTACTTGCAAAAATTTATTATGAAGCAATGACGCACATTCCAACACCTGAATATACACAAGAGGAATTGGATGTGGCTGCTGAGATTACAGAAAAAGCCGGCCTCTCTAATGACGGCGATTACTTTAGCGGTCTCTGGCCTTTGGAGGATGAACCAGTTCCTATGCCAATCGGGACAGATGTAGCGGAAGTAAGCCATACAATTCCTACCATAACACTAAGTGCTGCAACCATGTGCAAGGGAACACCACTCCATCACTGGTCTACAACCAAACAATCTGGAATGAGCATTGGACAAAAAGGAATGTTCTACGCAGCAAGATGTATGGCAGAGGGAACAAAACTATTGCTTTCGGACCCAGAAAATTTAAAGAAAACCTGGAAATTCCATAATGGTACAAAATAAGGAGGATTTAGATATGATTACACAAAAAATAGGTGTTATTGGATACGGAAATATGGGCGGTGCCATTCTTTGCGGCGCAATCGAAAGCGGTGTTATCGCTCCTTCACAGGCATATGTTTATGATGTCAATCCTGCAGCAATGGAAAATGCAAAGAAAACCGGAGTAAATCTCGCATCGAATTTAGAAGATTTATGCCAAAAGAGTGACATTATTTTACTTGGTGTCAAACCACAGTACACCCCAGAAGTCCTTGCAGAATGTGGCAAGGTCCTGGACGGAAAAGCAATTATGTCAATTATTGCCGGTATTACTGTAGAACGCCTCAAAAACATGATAGATGGAAATGTTAGAATTCTCCGCATCATGCCAAACACCCCTGCACTTGTATTTGAAGGTGCATTTGCTCTTTGTTCAGATAATGATTTCACTGAAGAAGAGTTAGCTGCTGCAAAAGAAATTTATGAAAGCATCGGTGTCGTAGAAATGATTCCTGAGCACCTGATTGATGCCGTATGTGGATTAAGCGGCGGCGGTCCAGCTTACGTTGCAATGTTTATCGAAGCGATGGCAGACGGTGGTGTAAAAAATGGGCTTCCTCGCGCAACCGCTTATCGCCTTGCAGCACAGACCTGCCTTGGAACGGCAAAAATGATTCTTGAAAAAGGAATTCATCCAGGACAGTTAAAAGACATGGTAACATCTCCGGGTGGAACTACAATTGAGGGATGTGAGGCACTGGAACGCGGTGGCATGAGATATGCGGTGATGGATTGCATTAATGCCGGCACCGAAAAATCAAAACGTTTGTAACCAATTGTTTGACCAATAATCTTACACGACAAAACCGCCTCTTCCAATTAATGGTATGAGGCGGTTTTACTATACATTATTTCTCAATTGTAAATTTGAATGGAGTATCGCTCCAAACGCTATCAATAAAATGAATTTCAAAATCTGCCCAATCGCTTGGAATTTCATATCCAATCCAGCCTTTCATTTTCTTTCCAGGCGCAACTGTTCCATCTAATTGTGTTTGCTCATTTTCCACTAAAGCACCAAATGACACATTTGCTGCATAATCATCTGCATAAGCTTCAAAACTCATCATACTGCTTACAACAATTTCTTCTTCTGAATTGTTTTCAATTTCAAATTCGACGAGCATGAATACATTTCCATCCGTAGGTTTATTCCATTCACTTCCAGCACTTTCCTGATAATTAGTCATTGTAACCCTAACACCATCAAGCTCTGCAATTTCTCCGAGTGAAAATGTGTCTTTGGTTTCTTTGCCCGTTTCTTTGTTACCTTCTTCTCCAGATTGAACATCTCCTACTTTTTTCGGTTCATCATCTCCACCGGTCATAGCACTTATCGCAGCAATTACTATCACTATAATGATAATCCATTTTAAAATCCCACCTTGCTTTTTACGACAGTTTGGGCACACCTTTGCTTTCTTTGGTATTTCCGTCTGGCAATGCTTACATACCTTTGTTTGTTCTTCTTTACTCATAATAATTTCTCCTTTAGTTGTATTGTATTATCCTCTTTTATCCTACTTTATCCTATTTTGTAGCATAAGTCAATCCGCTTTCGCATAAACTGATATATTATACGCAAGAGAGGTGGAACCATGAAACCGTTAAAAAATAAAGTCAGCATTACGCTCGACACAGATGTTATTGAGAAAATCAAAGAACTAGCAGAAAAAGATGACCGTTCATTTTCCCAATACATAAACTTAATACTGAAAGACTATCTTAAAAATTCTCAAAAATAAGAGACATGGCATTTTTCCATGTCTCTTATTTTATATACTCATTCTTAGATTATGGTATGCTGTCAGCATACAATTTATATATTTATTATCGTTTCAATGATGCCTGCCACCATAATTGCCATCAAAAAGAAAACAAACCATGTAGCAATGTAACTGATTACCCGTATTATAAGAAAACGATGTTTATATATCGGAATTATATTAGATATTCCACGATAATTACATACGAAAAATATCGTTGCTATCTGGGCTGCAGTTATCGAAAGCCTATATATCCATAGTAAGACCAATGGATATACCTCCCCATTTTCCTTGACAAACTCCATTGACAATCCCATATACAAAACCAAAAGATAGCCCAAAGTCGCCGTTATCATTTTCCAACCCGTTTTACTGCGAAATCCTGGAATTGTCCAAGATACATCCGATACCGTTGAGATTTCTTTCTTGTCCGATTCATCCCCACCTAATTCTTCCAGTATTTTTTCTATTTCCTGATAGCGTTTGGATGGTTCTAATTCTATACATTTTTGCACCAAGTCAGCGTATTTCCCTTCTGTTATGTATTCAATTGGAAATTTCCCTGTCAGCATATAATTGAACAATACTCCAAATGCATAAATATCTGTTCTATTATCCGTCTGAAAATAACCAAACTGTTCTGGTGCTGCATACTCCGCAGTCCCTAAAAGAACCGTATCCCGTTTCTTTCCCTCTTGAAATGTCCGCGAAATATTGAAATCGACAAGTTTTACATCATCATTTGAAGTCACCATAATATTTTCAGCTTTTAAGTCCCTATATACAATCATAGGCTCTGCATGGTGTAAATCTATGAGTGCTTTACAAACCTGGCGACCAATTTTAACCGCTTTTTCTTCCGAAAGCGCTTCTCCCATCATATACTCTTCTAGAGTAACGCCATTCACATACTCTTCAATAATAATATATTTTCCATTTTCCTCAATTACATCAAACAATTGAGGAAAATAAGAATTCGTGCTCTTTCTCCGAAATTCTATTACATCCCGTTGCGTGTAATCTATGACTTTCTTTACACAAATTTGTCCCGTTTGCTTATTTCGGACAAGTCTTATATGTTCTTTGGTTGCAAGTGGCCCATAATCTTGATATACCGATATCTTGTATTCCTCTGCAAGTCCCATTGTTTTTCTCCATTCTTGCTTTTCTCCTGGAAAAATTATATAATACAACCAGTTTTTACGCAAGAAGGAGAACTATCATGTCTGATGTACAAAAGAAAAACCTTACCACAGATGAACTTTTAAAAATTTTACATTCAGTGAATTCCGTTTCAAAACTAAATGAATACACAGAGTTGCTTCCTGAAAATACCAGTTATCATTCTTTTTCTGAATATTTCTTTGCATACTTACAGACCCATAACCTTGTAGAAAGTGAAATCATTCACGCTTCATTAATCCAGCGCAATTATGCATATCAAATTCTAAATGGGACAAAAAAGCCAGGACGTGATAAAGTTCTTGCACTCTGCCTTGCCGCACATATGACATACGAAGAAACGCAGCGTGCTCTCGCACTTGCAGAATGCGGCAAATTATATCCAAGACGTAAGAAAGATTCTATTATTATTTTCGCATTAGAAAATGGTCTTACCGTACAACAGACCAACGAACTACTATACGAAGAAGGAGTGAATGTTTTAGAATAAACACATCCACTCCCATTATTTAATTTCATATTACTCAGCAAACAAATCATCCAAGGTTAGCACATTAGAGAACACACCACTGTACTCATTGTAAGCTAGCCCAAATGTTGTTATCAATGTATTATGAATCGAAATCTTAGGCGATATTTCTTTCGCCAAAATTTCTTGCCGTTTAAGTAGTACCTGATAATATTCCTTGCCAACTACAAACTCACCGCCATAATATTTGATTTCACACATATTTACAACATTATCATTACGCGAAATCAGTAAATCAATCTGTGCCCCCTCCGTATCATCACTTCTTTTAGACCAAGCAGAATGTGTGGTAATGACTCCACTAATACCGAGTGCTTTCTTTATCTGCGAAACATGATTAAAGCATACATTTTCATATGCAAATCCTCGCCAGCTTACAATCTGCTGCGTTGATACATTCTGTTGCCAAAACTTATCATCCATCTTCTTTTTCTTATCCACAAAATGAAGATAAAACATACAAAACGGATCTACTAACTTATAATGTTCTCTTTTTCCTTTACCAAATGGAATATATTTAATAACAAAGTCACTAGCAATAAGAGCATTTAAACTTTGTGACAGTGTTCCTCCATCATTCATACTGACCTTCTCTGCAATTTCAGTTCTGGTATATCCTGCATTCCTTGTGTATAAGAGAGCGACAATTTTTTTCATTAATTCAGGATTGCTAAAAATAGAAGCAAATAACCTATTGTACTCGTCTCGGAGTTTCCCCTGTTTTGAAAACAAAATATTATCTATGTTTTGGGCTAAACTCATTCCACTTTGAAAATATCCCATATAATACGGAATCCCACCAAGAATCATATAACTCTGCGCAATATCATATCTTGAAAGTTTTACATTTTTACTTGTATAAAATTTCTCACATTCATTTAAAGTAAATGGTGCAAGTTTTATCTCGTAAGTAACTCTGTTATATAATCCGCCATGATTATTAATTAATTTATCTAGTATCCACGAGTTTGCACTACCGCAAACTACAACCATCAAATTATCTCTATGGCATCCCCAAGTGTTCCAAAACCCCTCGAAAGCAGTCACAAATCCCGAACGAGGTGTGTCTAGCCAAGGCAGCTCATCCAAAAAAATCAGTTGTCTACTTCCGTCATCAATTTCATCCAAATACTTTTCAAGCATATAGAATGCTTCCAACCAATTTTCTGGCTTTTTACCTTTCTTCATACCTTGAAGTAACAATGAATTATTTTATTCAGCGGTCAACACCGTTTTATTTACTTCTAACCGCTGAATAAAACGCACTTTTCACAATTAAAGGAGAGGTTTGCACCTCTCCTCTTATTTAAAATCTTCCACCGCGACCGCCGTGTGACCTGCCAGACGAACTTCTATGCGTACTGCTGCCACCACCGCTATCCTTCGGTTTTCTTCTTCTGTTAACTGTTCGATATAAGAACATGTCTCTTTGTTCTGTGATTGCAACGCGATTCCGCATCACATAATCTGACGCTTCTGAACGCATCTCCACGTTATCCATCTTCTTTTTCATCACAGTTACTGGAATAAATGCAATAAGCCCGCCAATGAGAAGTGCAATTGGAATCTTCACAAGTACTTCGCCAATCTCAAGAGTTTCTCCGTCTTTTGCATCTAGCACTTCTTCCTCCACGAGCTCTGCGAAGGTTTCAAAAGCACTTGCATAATCACCATAACTCAAATAGTCTGCCACTTCTTCTCCAATGTAATCCAAATCATTGTCACTCAAAGCAGTAATTCCATATCCTGTTGTGGAAATATGCCATTCACGGTTTCCCATGTTAACTAAAAGCAATGCTCCATCGTAACTGTCGCCCATGCCATAACCATTGTAATCAAAGTAATCATCCGCATAAGCCTCCGCTGATTTTCCTTCTGTAGAGTTCGTTGTCACAACTACAATATCAAAGTCCAATCGTTCGCTAATCTCATCTAACTCTTTGAGAAGTTCCTCTTCTTCATAGGTTTCAAGCAGGTCTGCATCATCTACTACTCTAGATGGGTGCCCGCTCTCCGCCTGCACATTTATCGACAAAATCATCATCATAGTCAGGATGCCTGCCATTAAAATCTTCGAAATCTTTCTCATCTTACATCCCTCCTATTCTAGTGAAAAAACAGCGAAATGATAAATGCAACCGCTGCAAATCCTGCCGTAAACATGCCCCAATATTTCCAATATGCACCCTTGTCAACTGGAAGCTCTCCCACGAACTTTCCTGTCTGCCCGTTCATAGCAAAGAGATAACTCTTGCCCTGCCAGGTTGTCTGTAGCACCCACACTGGGTAAAGAGCATATTTTGCCTTACCGTTCTGAATGCGTATGTTGCTATTTTCTTTGACCAGTGTCGCATATCCACCATTAATGGTAGATGCAAGAACATCCTCTGTGCTCTGTCTGATTCTGGTATTTGCACGATTGATGCTTTCCTCTGCGGACACATCATATTTGTCTGCAAAATATCCGGCAAGATATGCTGTCTGGAAATCCACTGCCTCCGAGAAATCATAAGGCTCTAAGGATTCCATCAGTTCATCCAGCATTCGTGTCGATCCATCTACAGGAACACGTTCAAATCCAACCTTTCCGCCACGAGTGATGGAGTAAAAGCTGGTCTCCGTATATGTATAATCAGAGTCGCCCCACACGCGTACTCTGGTTCCTCTATAGCGCACATGCCCATCCACTTCTGCATCAAAGAGCCAAAACGGAACATACATCCCTTTGACTTCATCCAGATGATTTTCGTCTTTAAAAAGCTTTGGAAGAAGACGTTTCCCTTGTAAATGCTTCTTCAAGCCTTCTTTTGCCGCCTTCTTGTCTAACTTAAATGGAATGACATAGTCTGGTTTCAACGCGTCGGCAAACTGACCTTTAATGACAACATTGTTTCCACAGTATGGACAGGTGGTAGCCCCAAGGTTTTCATCACCCACAATTTCGCCTGCACAGGATTGACAGATATAGACTCTCATCCCTTCTGTCTCACCCTCCTGCCACTCACAGCCTGCCTGCGTCTCCCAATTTAAATCATCAGGCTTTTCATTCTGAAGGTCTTCATTGTAAGATTGGAGTACATCCATTTCAAACTCGGTATCACAGTATGGACACTTCATTTTCTGAACCGTACTATTAAATTCCACCGCACCGCCACAGCACGGACATTTATATTCTAAGATTTGTGACATCTATATCCGCCTCCATTTCTTTAAAACAACTATACGAAAGCCAATTACTGAATATCATCATTGTCAAATGGGTCACCGCATTCCGGACAGAACTTTGGTGGTTTTGTCTTGTCTGCTGGCTCCCATCCACATTTATCACATTTGTACTGTACAGCACCTGCTGGCTTCTTCGCACCACATTCCATACAGAACTTTCCTTTATTTACAGTACCACATGCACATGTCCAGCCCTCTGCTGGTCTTGGCGCACCACACTCTCCACAGAACTTTCCAGTGTTGCCGTCTGCACCGCAAGAACATTTCCAGGCGTTTCCAAGAGAACCCGCTGCCTGCTGAGCTGTTGGTTGTGGAGATGCTTGTTGCTGCTGCGCTCCAATCGCATAGAGGTCCTGAAGATTTGCACCACCTGCATTCTGCGCCATATTCATACCCATAAATGCCATAGCTGGACCTGCATTTGGATTTGCTGCCGCAGAACGCATTGCATCTGCCTGTGCACCCACAAGCTGTGCTGCCGCCATGTTTGGATTACGGTATACGGCCGTTCTTTGAAGCTCTTTAATCATTGCTTCATCTTCATCGGAAGCTTTCACACTAGAGATTCCAAAAGAAACAATCTCGATTCCGCGAAGGTCTTTCCACTTTTCTGAAAGAATATCGTTTAATGCATCTGCGATTTCTGTTGTGTGTCCCACAAGTGCACTGTAGCGGATTCCCATAGCTGAAATCTTGCCAAATGCTGGCTGAAGAGCAGTGAGAAGCTCTGTCTTTAATTGGCTGTCCAGTTCTTCACGAGTGTATGCAGTATCCACATTTCCACATACGTTTGTATAGAAAAGAATCGGATTTGTTACTTTGTAGCTGTATTCTCCAAAACAACGGATTGCGATATCGATATCAAGCCCAATGTTCGCATCAACTACACGGAATGGAACTGGACTTGGAGTTCCGTATTTATTTCCCACGAGTTCCTTTGTATTTACATAATAAACTCTCTGGTCCTTTGGAGCTTCGCCGCCAAATGTAAATCTCTTTCCAATATTCGAAAATACTTCTAAGATGCTGTCAGCCAAATCGCCACAGAATAAAGATGGTTCTGTAGAGGCATCATAGGTGTATTCTCCTGCTTCCGAACAGATATCTACTACCTTGCCTTGTTCTACGATTAACATACACTGTCCTTCGTTAACTACTACGATAGACCCGTCTGTAATAATATTTTCCACGCCTTTTTTGTTGGAAGAACGACCAGAAACCTTCTTCTGTCCTTTTGTTACAATGACATCCTCTGCCATTGCACTGCAATAAATGTATTCTTTCCATTGGTCACCCAGCACACCGCCAGCTGCACCAGTTATAGCTTTAATTAATCCCATACTTATTCCTCCTGTTCTTATGAGTTTATTCTACTATATATATTACCATCTTTTATCATATTTTGTCTCTAAATTCTCTGTAAAATGTGTTACAATTAAGCAGATAATCTATTTGAAAGAGGTCACTACATGAGAATTATTATTTCCCCTGCCAAGAAAATGAATATCGATACCGACATATTGGCTTACCGTAATCTTCCAATCTTTCTTACACAAAGCAAAGAGATTATGAATTATATGAGAACCCTGTCGTTTATGGAAGCAAAAAAACTCTGGGGATGCAACGATAAGATTGCAAAACAGAATTTTGAGCGTTTTCAAGAAATGAATTTGGAGAAACATTTAACCCCTGCCATCGTTTCCTACGAGGGAATTCAGTATCAATATATGGCACCTTCCGTCTTTTCAGAAGAAGCTTTGGAATATATTGAAAACCATTTACGAATTCTGTCTGGATTTTATGGGGTACTAAAGCCGTTTGACGGAGTCACTCCTTATCGTTTAGAAATGCAGGCAAAAACAAAGATAAGGACTTCAAAAGATTTGTATGATTACTGGGGCAATTCTTTGTATCAAGAAGTAATTGATAATGACCATACAATTTTAAATCTGGCTTCTAAAGAATATTCTAAGTGCATTGAAAAATACTTAACATCTGAGGACAGATTTGTAACCTGCATATTCGGTGAAAAAATGAATGGGAAGATTGTACAAAAGGGGACACTTGCCAAGATGGCACGGGGAGAAATGGTACGATTTATGGCAGATAATCAAGTCGTAGACTTGGAATTAATAAAGAACTTCAAAGGATTAGGATTTGAATACCATGAAGAACTATCGTCAGATGATGAATATGTATTCATCCGCTGATTCTGATGCCCAAAGATGATGTTGCAAAATTAAAAATCAAAAAGTATAATCAAAAATTGGGGGGCTACCACTTGTGTGGTGGTGACGCCTAGATTGTTCTGGGTTTTAACTTTTGGACGCCTCCACGTTCTAAACAAGTTAAATCTATACGCCTAGATGATTTATATTTTCTTCTCCTAGGTGTCTTTGCATCTTAAGCAAGTTCTTTTTTGACGTCTAGGTTAATCAACAACCTCCACTTCTAGGCGGCCCCATATCTCCAACAAGTTATAAACAAGCTAATTCTATACGACTAGACATTCTACATGTTCTTCTTCTAGGCGAGTCGACACGCTAGACAAGGAAAAAATGTCAGATAGATGTGATGGATTTTAGGAATCTAGGCGTCTTCACCACACAAGTGGTAGCCCCACATCCTTGATTATGCTTTTGTTCTGACAATAGCCTTTCTACATCGGACACTGATATCTTGGCTTCCCTTGACTCGCCTTGCCATACTCAATTGCCTCTGTCGGACATTTGCAAATGCACGCCATACAATGCGTACAATCCTTGCCCCACTTTGGCTTTCCATCCACCAAAGTGACATTGCTAAGTGGACACACCTTTTCACATTTTCCACAGCTAATACAAGTATCTTTTGAATAAAACTTCTTCGCTTTTACAATAAATGCATAGAAAGCTTTATTTACAACCGTACTGCAAATCTTATCAGCGAGAGGAACCTTGCCAAGTTCCAAATATTTATCATTTTTAATTGCTTTTACAATTCTAAGAATCGTACGCCCAGCAACAATAATAATCTTCTTCGCAATTTCTTCATCCGGCACCGGAAACATAGCAATATAATTTTCTGGCATCTGAACGCCAGCACATCCTCTATATTCAAATCCCATGTCTTTACAAAGTTTCTGTAGATTCTTGTCTGTATCACCTTTGCTAGAACCACAGGTTGCTACAAAGTATGCTTTTTTCTCACCTGTAAATTTTGTCTTGCGAATCCAATCTGCCAAAATTCTTGGCATTTGCCATCCATAGGTTGGATACACAAAGATAAGTGGCTTATCTGAATGAATCTCTGAATAATCATGATTTCGGATTCGTTCAAAAAGGTCCAGAACCTCGTCTTCAATCTTTTCTCCAATTTTCTTTGCTACATATGCACTATTTCCTGTGCCTGTATAATATAAAATCATAGTTTACTCCTTTTCTCCTTCATTGGCTTCCTCAAGTGTCACCTGCTCCACTGGTGCCTGCTCTTCGAACCTCACCTGCAACACCGCCTGTGGCCAATTAATTGATACTCTCGCATGCTTCCCTTTCTTGACTGCCTCGTCTTCGAAAATCTGAAGCATCTCCATCACCACTTCTTTTGTGAGGTATCCACCTCTCCAATGAAACGTCAGAACCTTACCTTTTTTCACCGACTGAGCAGCACGCTTTCTCACATCTTCCATCTTCGTAAATGAAAGTTTCTTTTCCTTATAGTAAAAATGGTCTCCATCCTCACAAGCTGGAATCATCCACACAAGTGGCTGATGGTCACGGAATAAGTGCTTATCACTCAGACAAAAGTAATCATAGCGAATTACATCTGCGGACTTTCCAAGCGTATTATCAAAGGTTGCATCCAGGTGATAATATTGTCCATTAATACGTATTACATTCCACGCATGGCGATACTTAATTCCCTTTTCTGGATTCGCTTCTGAAAGTGCAATAATACACCAGATTCCAAGCGCATCACACAGGATTTTCACTGCTTTTGCAATGCCTTCGCAGACTCCCACGCCTTGTCCCAAAGGACCAATAATTTCGTGAGAATATGCTTTTTTGAGTTTGTCATAATAAACATTCTGGCAAATGAAATCATGCACATATTGTACCTTTTCCCATTCACTCAACTTCGCAGCTGGTCTTGCAAGCTTTTCCACTCGAGACTTCATCGCCTTCTGGTGGTCCTTGATTTTGTTCTTATCAAATAAATATTCTGGAATCATTTCTGCATTTCCTGATTCCGGATAAAAACGGTATTTAAAATTTACTGAATAAAAAATCTCTGGATTATCAAGGCGCACCATAAAGTATACATCCGCCAGTTCCTTATGCTCCAAGCGAGGAACCTGAAAAGACGGTGCCAGCGACTGCAAGCCCGTTTTGATTGCATGGTATGTATTCTGCTGCGCTTTATTTAATCGGTTGTAATAATAATTTTCCATTTTAATATCCTATTGCCAATCCCAAAAGTAATAATCCGCTTGTCAGCACCAGATTCATAACCTGGTACTTCCAGCTCCATTTCACCCATTTACCATAATCTATATCTGCCACGCCAAGTCCAATGAGCAGAACTGGGTTTGTTGGGTAAAATACATTTGAGAATCCATCACCAAATGCATATGCAACGATACAGAGCTGTGCTGAGATACCGAACACCTCTGCAATCGGCACAATAAGTGGTATGAGTAAAAACGCCTTTGCTGAGCCAGAGGCGATAAAAAAGTTCATAATTAACGTAATAAGATAGATAAATAAAATAACTGACCATCTTGGAAGCGTTTCTGCTGTAGAGACCATTCCTTGAAGGATTGTTTCTAAAATTTTTCCTTCTTCTAATGTGTATTTAATTGAATTTGCCATCAAAATCATAAGCACCGCTGGCAGAACACTCATTACACCACTTCCGAATGTTTTTCCCATTTTTATACCTTGACCTGAGACCCCAGTTGCAATAAGTCCTGCCGCAAGGAAGGTTAAGGCAACGATAATCATCGTATAGTCTTGTAAAAATGTAAGGAATACTGAGCTTAAAACAACGAGAATTCCTGCACACATAAGCGATGCAAAGCACACTAATCCGCGTGTCATTTTCTTATCTGCAACAAATGTTCCTCTTGCCAGTTCCACATCTAATGGTTTCTCGATTTTTTTCGCATAGCGATACAGAAATCCTAATAGCAGCGCATACACAAGAATAAATGCGATGGCACGGAACCACATTCCTGAGAACATTGGAAGTCCCGCAAGTTCCTGGGCAACGCCTACTGTAAATGGATTGCATACGCCTGCTGCAAATCCAGAGCCGATTGCAAGAAGGCTCATTCCAACACCTACTAATGCGTCCCAGCCTAAGCGGATTGCCAAGGCAACTACGATTGGAACCAGTGGCACTGATTCTTCAAAAGAACCGATAAATGAACCCATTGCCATAAAGAAAAGGGTTACAAGTGCCAAAAGTTTATATCTTTCCTTGCCAAAACGATACGTGATTGTATCAAGCATGTATTTCATAAGACCGCACTTATCTAAGCAATTGAAGACTCCGCCAATTACTAGCAGGAACACAATTACCGCGATTAGGGACACATTTCCATCCGCACCAAGTACTAAAACTGGTGATAAAGCCCATTTCCAGAATGGAATGCCGCCTCCTGGGATGATAAATGTCAGACCGTATGTTAATACCATTAAGATAAAAATAACTACAATTGCTGTGATAAAAGATTTCACACTAATATTAAGTCCTGTTTTTTCTGATTGTTTACTCATTTTATAACCTCGATTTTCCGTAGTAACTAATTGAACTTTAGAATTATTATAGAAAGTATGGCTAGCAATTTCAACCATTTAGTACAATAAAGCAATAAGTATTATTAGTAATAAATTGTTGACTTCTTCTTCCCCTTTACATATAATATAAACAGATAAAAAAACTCATATGTTTTTGTACGGACGACGTTACGACGGCGTTCTATTTTTTTGCCTTTTTTTATCTTAAGAAACTCTTCCATTTTATTTCATACTTTCTTAAATTTCATTTCCGTTCATCTTTAACTTAATCCCCTATAATAACCTCATCGAAATGAGGTGGGTTATGAAAAAATTTATAAAATACGGTTCTATTGTCGGCATCATTGCCGCCATTGTCTTTATAATCATTTGTTTCCAGAAGCAGGTTTTTGTCTCTCCTGAAACATTACAAGAATACTTAATGCAGTTCGGTCTCTGGGCACCGCTGCTTTTCATGGTGATTCAAATCACACAGGTTATTTTTCCGATTATCCCGGGTGGAATCACCTGTGTTGCTGGAGTCATTTGCTTCGGACCTGTGTGGGGATTTGTTTACAACTACATCAGTATCTGTATCGGCTCCTGCTTCAACTTTCTTTTGATTCGAAAATACGGTAAACCACTGCTTGTCCAGCTTTCTTCGCAGAAGGTCTATGACAAATATGTGGGCTGGCTCGATAAAGGGGAGCGGTTTGACAAGCTATTTGCTATTGCAATCTTTTTACCGGTGGCTCCAGACGATTTTTTATGTATGCTGGCTGGTCTCACCAAGATGACCTTCCAGAAATTTGTAATGATTATTACACTTTGCAAACCCTGTTCCATCCTTCTTTACAGCATGGGACTTACCACGATTCTTACACAGTTTGCAACACTATTTATGAAATAATTGAGGGGGATTCTTATGAAAATACTAATTACAACTGACGCATATACAAATATGATTAACGGCGTTTCCGTATCCGTTCACAATCTTTACACTGCGCTCAAGGCGTCCGGAAATGAAGTGCGTATTCTTACTTTGTCTCCAAACCATTTTTCTTACAAAGATGAGGATGTGTATTATATTCGTTCAAGAAAGCTCAAAATATATCCTGATGTGCGGGCAACTTTCGCCTTCCAAGATACGCTATTAAAAGACATTCTGGAGTGGAAACCTGACATTATTCACTCCCAAAGTGAATTCTTTACATTTATATTTGCGAAGAAAATTGCAAGAAAGCTTAGTATTCCAATTGTTCACACCTATCACACATTGTATGAATACTACACCCACTACTTCTGTCCAAGTGAAACACTAGGTAAAAAGATTGTGGCACTGGGATCCAGATTTATCTGCAATCAGGCTGATGCGGTGATTGCTCCTACCGAAAAGACCGCACGGATTCTGGAAGGCTATGAGGTAGACGTTCCGATTGGTATCATTCCAACGGGTCTCTCCCTGGAACGTTTGCAAAAGCCTGTTTCACCAGAGATTGTCCAAGAATTAAAGGCACAGCTTCATATTCCAGAAAATGTACCTGTGATTGTGACGCTTGGACGCCTCGCCCGGGAAAAAAACGTGGATTTTCTCATAAAGCAAATGACAGATGCAAGACTCCAGAATCTTCATTTTGTCATTGTAGGGGATGGACCAGACCGTGAACGCCTGGAATCTCTGGTATCTGAACTGGGCCTTGAAGGAACTGTTCACTTTACTGGAATGGTCGCACCAGAAGAGGTGTCCAAATATTATCGCCTTGGGGATTTGTTCGTATCAGCGTCTAGCAGCGAAACGCAAGGACTCACTTACATAGAAGCTCTTGCGTGTGGTCTTCCGCTATTTTGCATGAAAGACCTATGTCTGCAGTCCATTTTAACCCCTGGATATAACGGATATTTTTTCCAAAATTCAGTGGAGTTCATAGAACAGTTGGCTGAACTGATACAAACACCTTCACAAATCCAAAGCATGCAAAAGCACGCCCTGCAGACTGCCTCTGATTTTTCCAAAGAAACTTTTGCCCGCAGAGCATTGCAATTTTATCTAAAAACGATTACCGACAAGGAGGAAAAAAGACTATGGTCTCGATTCGCATGTATTCCAAAGCTGATATGGCACAAGGGCACGGAGTCTTAAGTGCCCACGATGAACAGGTGGCGCTTGTAAAAAACTATCTTTCCGATGATTTTGAAGTACTAGAATACGGATACCAACAATGCCAGCTTAACCATTTTCACACCATCAACCCAGAATTTTTATTTAACGCATTCCTTGGAAAATGCCGTGGCACACAAAATATTGGCTATGTTCATTTTCTTCCTGAAACATTGAAAAACAGCATCAGTCTGCCAAAACCGATTGAGTGGCTGTATTATAAATATGTGCTTTTTTTCTATCGCCGCATGGATACGCTGGTTACCGTCAATCCATATTTTGTGGATGTACTGGAAAAGAATTACGGCTTCCCTCGAAACAAAGTTTCTTACATTCCGAATGTGGTGTCCTCTGCAAATTTTTATCCACTTTCTGAAATCGAAAGAAAGGAAGCCCGGGCAGAATTTGCTTTGCCGAAAGATTCCTTTATCGTCCTCTGCGCTGGTCAGCTCCAAAAGCGCAAAGGTGTATTCGACTTCATTGAAATGGCAGGGCAAATGCCTGATGTTCATTTTGTGTGGGCAGGTGATTTCTCTTTCGGAAAAATTACGCAAGACTATGCAAAGATAAAACAAGTCGTGGAAAATCCTCCTGCAAATGTAACATTTTTAGGGCTGGTTGACCGTGAAAAAATGAATGCACTCTACAATGCCTGTGATATGATGATTCTCCCATCTTATGAGGAATTGTTTCCAATGACGGTCTTGGAAGCCATGCAATGCGAAGTGCCAATTCTGGTGAGACAGCTGGAACTTTACGATGACATTCTATTTGACTATGTGCAGTATGCAAATAGTACAGAAGAGTTTGTGGCTTGTATACGCAAGCTACAACAGGATAAAGCATTCTATCGTCATTGCAGCAAATGCTCGCAAACAGGCAGTATTGAATATAGTGAGAGAAATGTTGCTGAGAAGTGGAGAAAGTTCTATTCTCAATTTGGGGACAGGGGTATGTTCAAAAAGGGACACCACTAAACGCAATTGGGGACGTAGTAAAATTTAATTTTACTACGTCCCCTGCTTCAATATTTTATATAAAATCTTATAGAGCATCACTGCTTCTTCTGGTTCAAGATTGGAACATTTGGCAATCTGCTCTGGCACAGAAAGTGCTTGCTCTTTCAGTTCTTCTCCCTGCTCTGTAATTGCAACATCGAGATTACGCTCATCTGTTTTTGAACGCGCGCGGGTAATTAACCCCTTCGATTCTAACTTTTTCAAAAGTGGGGTTAAGGTTCCGGAATCTAAATACAACGTGGTTCCCAGCTCCTTCACCGTTGCCACCTTCTTCTCCCAAAGCACCATCATCACAAGGTACTGTGTGTAAGTCAAATCCAACTCATCCAGAAATGGCTTGTACTGCTTGATAATCTCTCTGGAACAAGCATAGAGTGGAAAGCATATTTGATTTTCAATTTTCAAAGCATCATATTTTTCCATATTATAACACCTTCGCTATTTGTTCTTTTACTTTCTTTAAAGAAGTCATTGGTTCAAATCTTGCCACAACATTTCCTTCACGGTCAATTAAGAATTTTGTGAAATTCCATTTTACAGCACTGCTAGTTTTGAAATCTTTATCTGCTTTTTTAAGCATTTGTCCCAACATAAGTCCCATTGGATTCTTATCAAATCCACCGAAAGTTGTGTTGTCTGTTAACCATTTAAATAAAGGAATCGCATTTTCACCATTTACATCAATTTTTGCAAATCTAGGAAATGTAGTTCCGTATTTCACTGTACAGAAGGATTGAATTTCTTCGTCTGTACCAGGAGCCTGATTTCCAAATTGGTTACATGGGAAATCGAGAATTTCCAAACCATCTTTTTGGAATTCTTCGTAAATATTTTCAAGCTCATCATATTGTGGTGTAAATCCACATCCTGTCGCTGTGTTAACAATTAAAAGAACCTTTCCACGATAGTTTTCTAAAGAAACTTCGCTTCCATCTTGCGCTTTTACAGTAAAATCATAAATACTCATATTAGCATCCTCCATTCAATTTTATACAATTAAATTGAATTTAATTTATTCCAATTCAATTGTATGCAATTAAATATAGGATGTCAAGACCCATTTTCTTCTATTCATTATTTTCGTAAATCATGCCGATTCCTTCAAGAAGGATACTTTCGTCAATGGCACCCGTCACATAAGCCACAAGATTTCCCTCCGCATCAATAAAAAATGTTTGTGGCACAGAATATATATTGTACGCAGTTGCTGCCTCGAGCATTGTGTCATAATATACAGGAAACGTGTAGCCAGCGTCATTTATGAAAGCGGCAGCTGAATCCACTGTCTCCTGGGCGCCGTCTGTCAGATTCACCATCATAAAATGTATTTCTTCTCGATATTCTTCATAAGTACTCTGGAAATCTGGCATTTCACTCTTACACGGTCCACACCAGCTTGCCCAGAAGTTCAACACGACTGGTTTTCCTTTCAAATCCGAGAGTTTGACTTCATTGCCCTCCTTGTCAACAACGGTAAAATCGGTTGCCGGATTTGCCTCCGTTTTCCCCTCGTCCTCCGCCGAGTCCTCTGAATCGTCCCCAGAATCCCCTTTATCTCCCTCTGTCACAAGAGAATCTGGTTTATACTCTTCGCCCAAATGCTCATACACGGCGGTCGCAACTATAAACAGCACGGCAAATGCCAATATAATTAAAACCAAACTTGTCTGTTTTTTCATAATGCCTCCTAACTCAACAATGCCAGCCATCTGCCAAGCATGCCTGTTGCCATCAAAATACCAATTACAATAAGCAGCCCACCACTTATTTTATTAATAATGCCATAGTGTTTCTTGATAAAATCAAAGGTTGTTTTCAGCTTATCTACCAAAACTGCGCTTACAATAAATGGAATACCAAGTCCAGCTGAATATGCCAAGAGCATCAGTACCCCTGTGAGCACATGTCCTTGCTGAGATGCCAGCATCAGTGCCGAGCCGAGAAATGCTCCTACACAAGGCGTCCAGCCCAGTGAGAACACCAGCCCGAAAACAAATGCCGAAAAGAAGCCCATATTATTTGCATTAAAGTTCCCACGATTTCCACGGAATAAATTCAATTGAAATACCCCTAAGAAATTTAATCCAAAAATAATTACCACAAGTCCCGAAACAATGTTGACCGCCGTCTGATATTCTCGTAGGAAACTGCCGACTGTTCCAGCAAGTGCCCCCATAGCAATAAAGACAACGGTAAATCCGAACACAAATCCAATCGCACTTTTCAGCGTCTTTCTCATAGTACGCTCGCCGCCTCCTGCAAAGTAAGAGATATAAATCGGTATCATTGGTAATAAACACGGAGAGATAAACGTAATAATTCCCTCCAAAAATGAAATAAAGTATTGCATTAATTTTCTCCTCTATCTATTTTGTACAAGTCATCAAAAGGTATTTTCGTATTTACAATCTTCAGAATACGTGCTGTCTCATCAATCTTTGACACCATCCCCGTCATCTTCAGATATTCATCCTTGCAAAAATACACTACAGTGATAATATCATTTTTCTGCACCTGACGAAGTTCAAAATCCAGTGCTTCTTTGTATTCCTCCGAAAGCTCCTGCTTTTCCACTACGATTTTTTCTTTCTTTCGAAGTGCTTCTGGATAGCCCTTCAATGCTGCGAAAGGCATAAATTGTTTTGCCCGCTCTTCCCGGCTCATTTTATGTCTCACCACTTTTATGCCCTCCTATCTGCTGATTTCGCTCTATGGTTGTTGCGCCTTTCTCCAGATTCATTCCCTTCAAAATCGCATTCTTTCCATACTTTTCCTTGATATCCAGCATCGCCTTCTGAAGCTGATGCTCCCGCTCCATTTCTGCCGGGTCTGTGAACAGATCATACTGCTTATACACTTCATCCACCACGCGGTTAAATGTCAATGTCATTCTGCGGACCAACTGATTTCTATTTACAATCCTCTCATATAATTGTTCCGTATAAACCATGAGCTGCTTTGCTGAACTCGTCGTGATTGTCATCGGAATAGTTCCATGGGCAGGTTTTGCCTCCGAACGGTTCGAGTATCCCACATGAAGCGTAATGGAATCGGTCACGAGTCCCTTTTCCACCAGCTCTAAAGCAAGCAAATCTGCCATTTCCTTTGCTATGAGCTTTCCCTCTTCAAAATTGTAATCTCTGGATAAGACCTGACCGCTGGAAATGGAATTCGTCTTTGCCTTATAAGCCTTTATATCCGACATAAGCGTCGTCTCACGTCCCCATGCATGGTCAATCAAAAGCTCCGCATCAACTCCAAACATGCGGTAAAGCATATCTTCATCTGCCTTCGCAAGCTGTCCCATGGTGTAAATCCCTTGGGACTCCAGACGTTTCGCGATCCCTTTGCCTACTCTCCAGAAATCGGTGAGCGGGCGATGATTCCAGAGCGTTTTTCGGTAAGACTCCTCGTCCAGAATTCCAATATGGTCCTCCACATGCTTCGCCGTAATATCAAGTGCAATCTTCGCAAGATACAGGTTTGTTCCAATTCCACAGGTCGCCGTAATTCCAGTAGACCTATGCACATCCTGCATGATGGTTATCCCCAGCTCTTTCGCCGTCATCTGGTACATAGCAAGATAATCTGTCACATCCATGAAAACCTCATCAATACTGTACACATGGATGTCCTCCTTCGCAATGTATTTCAGATAAATACTATAAATTTCCGCTGCGTAATCAATATAAAGCTGCATGCGCGGCGGTGCCATAATATAATCAATTCCCTGCGGAATCTCAAACACCCTGCAGCGACCCGGAATACCAAGTGCTTTCAGGGCAGGTGATACCGCAAGACAAATCGTTTTCTCCGAGCGTTCCGGGTCTGCCACCACAAGCCGCGTACGAATCGGGTCAAGCCCCCGCTCCCTGCACTCTACGGAAGCATAAAAGGATTTCAAATCGATACACACATATACTCTATTTTCCATTTTATACCCCTTTTTACTTTCTTTTTCACACTTTCTATAATACAATAGATTCATACCTTACGCATAGGGCAAAAAGCGATTTTGAAAGGAAATAATTGTATGAAAACCGGACTTGTTTTAGAAGGCGGCGGTATGCGCGGTATTTACACCGCTGGCGTTTTAGATGCATTCTTAGAAAATAATATAGAGTTTGATGGAGTCATCGGCGTTTCCGCGGGTGCCATCCACGGCTGCTCCTTCGTTTCCCGCCAGAAAGGGCGAAGCATACGATATTACAAAAAATACTGCAAAGATCCACGCTTCATGAGTTTTCGCAGTCTGATTCTCACTGGAGATTTCGTGGGCGCAGACTTCTGCTACCATGAGCTTCCAGAAAAACTGGACATCTATGATTATGACACCTTTAATAAATCAAACACCAAGTTTTACGTGCCTTGCACGGACCTCGAAACTGGAAAAGCGCTCTATAAACACATGACCGACATGCACGAGGAAATCGACTATCTCCGTGCCTCAGCCTCCCTCCCTTATTTTTCAAAGCCAGTCATTTTAGATGGCAAGAAATATCTGGACGGCGCGGTTGCTGACAGTGTGCCTGTGAAAGCATTTCAAGAAATGGGATACGAGCGCAATGTAGTTGTACTCACACGTGAGGATGGTTACGTGAAGAAACCTGAGCATGCAGGACTCTCTAAAATTGGTTACCGCAAATATCCTGCGTTTGTAAAGGCACTGCAAAACCGCCATATGAACTACAATGAAACACTAAAAGAAATCAAACAGCTGGAGGCCGATGGAAAGGTTCTGGTCATTCGTCCTGCAGAGCCACTTAATATTGGAAGACTGGAGAGTGACCCTGAGAAAATAGAAGCAATTTACAACATCGGATATCATGACGGTTTAGCTGTTGCTACAAAAGTAAAAGAGTTTATCAACTAGAAAAGAAAGGCTTAATCATGAAAAGAAAATTTCATTTTGATTTATCTACAACACAAGTCATTATGCTAAGTTTCTTCTTCGCAATAATGATAGGCAGCGTATTACTTGCTCTGCCAATTAGCTCTGCGGCTGGAGAATCAGTTTCATATATAGATGCATTGTTTATGTCAACCACCGCCATATGTGTGACGGGCTTAGTAACGCTTCCAACCATAACAACCTGGAGTATTTTCGGACAAGTTATTATTCTGATTTTGATACAAATTGGAGGCTTAGGAGTTGTTACTATTATATCTGCACTGATGATTACATTTCACCAAAAAATAGGCATCAAAGATAGGGTACTGATTCAGGATGCTTTTAATTTAAATACATTATCAGGTCTTGTGAAATTTATTAAGAAAGTGATTATGGGCACTTTGGTCATCGAAGGAGTAGGGGCCCTTTTATACATGATAATATTTATCCCAAAGTTTGGAGCAAAAGGAATATGGATCTCCATATTTAATTCGATATCGGCTTTTTGCAATGCTGGAATTGATATTATTTCTGAAAATAGTTTATGTGAATATACTTTAAATCCTATCATTAATATTGTAACATGTGCATTGATCATTCTTGGAGGCATAGGCTTTGTTGTCTGGTGGGATGTAATAAGAGTTTTGAAGAATATAAGAAAACAGAAATTAAAATGTTTTAGAAATCTGACCCTGCATAGTAAAATTGCTATTTGGACAACAGTCATTCTTATCGTTTTGGGAACGATTGCCGTTTTTGTTTTTGAATACAATAATCCTCTCACCATAAAAAGCTATTCATTACTCGAAAAAATAGAAGTCTCATTCTTTCAATCGGTAACAACGAGAACTGCCGGTTTTGCAACCATTCCGCAGCAAAATCTGACGAATGCTTCTGCAATTACATGTCTATTACTGATGTTTATAGGCGGTTCTCCTGTAGGAACGGCAGGCGGCGCAAAAACAGTTACCTTTGCTGTATTGATTGCGTTTATGATTGCTACTATAAAAAACAAAAATGAAGTTGTACTTTTTAATAGAGATATCGAAAAACAGACCCTTAGCAAAGCCGTTGCAGTGGTTAGCATGTCATTTATTATAATGTTCCTCTCCACAGTTCTTCTTGCAGCGGTTACAGATGCCGATGCATTGGATATTTTTTACGAGTCTGTCAGTGCAACAGCAACAGTAGGCTTGACAAGGAATCTAACACCTTCACTGAACATATGGGGAAAAATCATTATCATTTTAACTATGTTTTTGGGAAGAATCGGGCCTATTTCCCTTGCAATTGCATTTAACACAAGAAAAGAGCGACAAAATATTATTAAAAATCCTACCGAGAAAATAAGTGTAGGTTAAGAAAGGCGGAATCATTTATGAGTATACATCAATCATATGCTGTATTTGGACTTGGAAGATATGGAACAGCTGTAGCAAAAGAACTTATAGAAAATGGTGCGGAGGTTTTAGCAGTTGATATTGATGAAGACGTTGTCGACGCTGCAATTACTGAGATTCCATTATGCAAATGTGCTGATATTACAGATGCTGAAGTAATAAAGCAACTAGGTATTTCCAATATAGATGTCGTGGTTATTGCTATGGCTAGTAACCTAGAGGCAAGCGTAATGGCAATTATGCTTTGTAAGGAAGCCGGGGTTAAAACTGTTATCGCAAAATGTGCTACTGAAATGCATAAAAAGATACTCGACAAGGTAGGCGCAGACAAAGTTGTCCTGCCAGAAAGTGAATCTGGCACCAGATTAGCCAAAAATCTTCTGAGTTCTGGATTTATAGATATCGTGGAACTTTCCAGAGATGTCTCCATGGTAGAGCTTGATGTAAAGCCAGAATGGATAGGCAAAACGATTCTCGAATTAAATCTCAGAAAAAAATATTCTATCAATATCGTTGCAATCTGTCAGGGAACCGATGTATGTGTCAATATCGAACCCGAAAAAGTATTAGAAGAATCCATGAAGCTGATTGTGATTGCAAACACTGCAAAATTAAATAAATTAAAATAAAGAAAAAGGAGGAAATGAGACATGAAAGCAAAAGTTTATTTTTCAAGAGAAATTACACCAGAAAAAGTATTAGAACTTTATAAACTGTTAGGCAAAACCCTTACTGGAAATGTGGCAATCAAGGTACATTCCGGTGAGACAGGAAATCAGAACTTCCTCAGACCAGAATTCTGGAAACCACTCATTTCACACGTTGGCGGAACCGTTGTAGAATGCAACACGGCTTACGAAGGCACACGAAACACTACAGACAAGCATATGAAAACCATGGAGGAACATGGCTGGAGCAGTGAATTCACAGTAGACATCATGGATTCTGAAGGTCCAGACCTCGTGCTTCCTATTCCAAACGGAAAACATATCAAACAAAATTATGTAGGAAGTCATCTGGCAAAATATGATTCCCTCTTGGTACTTTCCCATTTCAAAGGACATCCAATGGGCGGTTACGGCGGAGCATTGAAGCAATTGGCTATCGGCGTTGCATCTTCCTTTGGGAAAGCGTATATTCATGGCGCTGGCGAGCCAGAAAAAATCTGGACTGCTGACCACGACTCCTTCCTCGAAAGCATGGCGGATGCAGCATCTTCGGTTGTAGACTATTTCCACGGAGAAGCTGTGTATATCAATGTTATGAAAAATATGTCTGTAGACTGCGACTGCTGTGCGGTTGCAGAAGATCCATGTATGGAAGACATCGGAATCTTAATTTCGCTCGACCCGATTGCCATCGACCAGGCATGTCTAGACTTGGTTTACGCGGCAACAGATGACCCAGGACAGGCACATCTTCTTGAAAGAATTGAGAGTAGAAATGGTGTGCTGACAGTAGAGGCGTCTGCAAAGTTGGGATTTGGTTCTAGAGAATATGAATTGACTGAGGTGTAATGGCTCCTTTATCCAAGGTTTGGATTACGAAAATGCAGCCAAAAGCAAAGGCTTCGATATTCAGGATTTTTATTGTTCCGAATTTCGAAGCCTTATTTTGTGGCTCTCAAACAAATGTTATTTATCGAATGCTTCTGCTACTTCTTCTAACAACTTTCGAATCTCCAAATGCTGTGGACAAACCTTTTCACACTTGCCGCATTTAATACAATCCGATGCCTTACCGCCGTCTTTTGTATGCTCCATATAATAGTCCTTGCTATTCCAGTCCCTATATACCTTCTTCGCATTCAAATCCGCAAATAAATCTGGAATTGCAATCTTCTTTGGACATCCATCCACACAGTACTTACAAGCGGTACATGGAATCGAATTCTGTGCTTTAATAATCTCACAGACCTTCTGAATTGCGGCCTGCTCTTTTTCTGTCAATGGTTTAAAGTCTTTCATGAAGCTCACATTGTCTTCCATCTGCTCCATGTTGCTCATTCCTGAAAGCACCATCATCATATTGTCAAAGCCTGCTGCAAAACGAATCGCATAACTTGCATTACTTCCGCCTTGAAGCTCATCAAACACTTGCTGCGCTTCTTCTGTGAAATTCACCAAATGTCCACCTTTTACCGGTTCCATAACAATCACTGGTTTGCCGTGTTTCACGCACACCTCATAGCATTTTCGACTTTCAATGCCTGGGGCTTCATAATCCAAATAATTGAACTGAATCTGAACCACTTCAATCCCAGGATACTCTGTTAAAATCTGGTCTAACACCTCAGCCTTATCATGGAAAGAGAAACCAACATGCTTCACTTTTCCTTCTTTTTTCAGTTCAAACGCTGTCTCATAAGCTCTGCATTTCTTATACTTTTCAAAGTACTCTGCATCCTGTGTATGCATTAAGTAAAAATCAAAATAATCCACCCCACAAGCCTCTAATTGACTTTCAAATAATGGGCGAATATCTTCTTCCTTTTCAAAATGAGAAGGCGACAACTTATTTGTGATTATGTAATCTTCTCTTGGATAACGCTTCACAAGACATTCTCTCAGCGCAATCTCACTCTTGCCACCGATATAGCCATGAGCAGTGTCAAAATAGTTGAAACCATTTGCCATAAATGTATCCACCATTTTTGTGGTTTCTTCATAATCCACTTCTTCGCCGTTCATTGGAAGTCTCATAAATCCAAAACCAAAATTACGCTTAATGTTATCAAAAAACTTATTTTCCATAGACCCTTTTTCCTCCTAAATAAGTAGCATAAATTGCAATGTCTTTTAGTTCCTCTGGATTCGTTTCAAAAGGATTCTGCTCCAGCACTACAAAATCTGCCAGCATTCCCTTCTGAATCTTGCCTTTTCCCTTTTCTTCGAAGCTGCCTTCTGCACTTTTCGTCGTGTAGCTGTCCAGCGCTTCCTGAACCGTAAATGCTTCCTCTGGATGATATACTTTTGATGTGTCTGTCGCTGCGCTCTTTAATGGTCTTCGCGTCACTGCACACTGGATACCTGCCATAACATCTGGGAGTTCCACTGGACAATCCGAACCATTACTTACCGATACACCGTCGTTCATCAAAGTCTTCCAGCGATAGCTTGTAGATGCCAACTCTTTTCCAACTCTAGGTTCTACGATGTTAATATCATAATCCAGGAAAATCGTCTGCGCATATACATGCAAATTCAGTTCTTTGATTTTCTCCAACTGGTCTTGTCTCGTAATCTGACAATGCACAATTCCATGGCGGTGGTCTTCTCTAGGATTCTCCTTCAGCGCCTTCTCAATCGCGCCTAACACCCAGTCCAGGCATGCATCCCCGATAGCGTGGACTGCAACCTGCATTCCCTGAGCATTGGCATAACCAATCATATCCTCAAACTGCTTCTTCGTAAATACAGGGATTCCTTTTGTCGTCGCATCATCCGCATACGGAATCGATAGGAAAGCCGTTCTTGCACCTAACGCACCATCTCCCAGCATCTTAAGCGGTCCTATCTTAAACAAATCCGTTCCCGCTCCAGTCACATTCCCTGCTTCCACAAATTCTCTCAAATCTTCCACTGTAGTATGGTTGCTCTGCTCGTAAACACGAACCGTAAGCTCTCCCGATTCTTCCAACTCGCGGTAGGCTTCATTCACTGTCGCCCATGGCACGTTGCGGAACATACAATAATCGTCCGACTGACAGCTTGTCACTCCGTAGGAATTCAGCTTCTTACAAGCCACACGAAGCATCTGCTTCACTTCCTCCTTGCTCGGTGCAGGGAAGGCTGCTGTAATTAGGTCCATCGCATTGTCATAAAATCTTCCGTCGAGTACGCCATCTTCCTTGCCGATAACTCCGCCTTCTAGGCTAGGAGTTTCCTCGGTGATATGTAATAATTCAAGGGCTTTGCTATTCACCACAAGACAATGACCACAGGCACGCGTGATGCAGATAGGTCTAGTTGTAGAAACGGTGTCTAAGTCATAGCGGTTTGGCATACGATGCACGTCCGTGAAAAAGTCTTGGTTCCAGCCGCGGCCGAGGAGCCAGAGACCGGTGTCTTCTGGTTGACCTTCGAAAGCCTTAAGACAGGCGAGCATGTCTGAGAGGCTTTCCGTGTGTTCGGAGAGGAGCGCTTGTCGAAGCATCTTGCCAAGGCCAAGGAGATGCATGTGACTGTCGTTGAAGCCCGAGCAGACGAAGCGGCCGCGGAGGTCGATTAAGGCATCGCCTGGTTCCGCCATGCTTTTGGCTGTTTCTGAATCGCCAGCGTAGAGGAAATGGCCGTTCTCCTCAACGAAGGCTTGTTTTAAGGGCAACTCCCCTGTATAAATTTGTCCGTTGTAATAAATTGTTTTCATTATGTACCTCACTTTTGCTTTGGAAGCATTTTATATCGTATTTCCTGGGAGTACTATTAATCTAGGCCGAGATATTCACTCCCATATCATTGGATCCTCCATTTTTTGTTCAAATATTGTTTCTTCGATAACTCTTATGCATTCATCTGTATTTTTCTTAATGTCATCTCCCCAAAATCGTATTACTGTCCAGCCCATAAACAACAATTGCTTATTCACTTCTTCATCTCTTTCTTTATTACGAGAGATTTTATTTATCCAAAAATCACTATTCTTTCCACGTTCTAAACGAGGCTTTAACACCTCCCAATCTTTTCCGTGAAAAAATTCCCCATCACAGAAAATAGCTATTTTGTATTTTGTGAG
Source organism: Tyzzerella sp. (assembly GCA_017465565.1). GTDB lineage: Bacteria > Bacillota > Clostridia > Lachnospirales > Lachnospiraceae > Faecalimonas. The sequence continues at coordinate 21,522 of JAFTWA010000045.1, read as the reverse complement.
TACTATATCCGGCTTTCCCGGTATTTTTACATAATTTTTTCTATACCTATAACCTTTAGCCCATAGCGCCCTTCTCAGAACAATCTCTATTCGCGTGTTTTTCGACCTAATGCTCTTCATATTTTTCTTGCGCTGTTCTGGAGTAAGTTTATCTCTAGTTTCTTGCATAATGGTACCTACTTAGTTTTACCTTCAATTCTTGCGAGCAAGCTTGCCGTGTTAAGTTGAATTGATTTCCCACGGGTTCCCTGATAGCTCCATGTAAAGACAGTTCCAAACATACGCTCAATTTTCATATCACGCAAGATTTGAATATACTCATCAATGGTATATATTAGCACTTCATTCTTCCCTATCAATACAAGATAATCTGCATATTGATACTGCTCTTCTCCCGCACATGGAATACCTCTTCCCGAGAAAGCACAACTCTCTATTTCAGAAATAAAAGGCTTAATACGTCTTGTAATTATCTCCCTATCTTTAGGATACTTTTCATCCAATTTGTCGCCACTACCGCATTCTTGAAAATGATTCAATGCTTCTTCTAATTTTGCATCACCTATACCTATACATTTGCATAAATGAGGCACCGAAGTCTGGTAAACACTAATATCTTTTCTGCGCCCTGTAGATCGCTTTAATGAAAGCGTATATGCTTTTTCACTTCCATCATTATATATAACCTTTAAAACAACATCCGTTTTAGCATTAGAAGGCCTACCATTTGCTCCTCTAAGCTTACCTATTACCCTTGCATTATCAAAGGCTTTAAGAGATGACACCGCTTCATCACAACTTATGCCTAATTTAGATAATATTTTTACATAAACATAGTAATCTAATCCAGGTATATTCTCTTTTCTGAAATATCTACGGAAATTTTCAGGATTCTCCAAAATTTGTTTAATATACTTTTCTTTTTTCAATCCCCGCAAAGCATATTGTGCACCCGAGCTTCTTTCCCCTGTTTCAAAAGCGTATTCTTGTATTGTTTCTACCATTTCCTTTACAGACACATAACCATCAATAACTGACTTAATCTCTCCTGCTTTATGACGATGCGCCAAAGAATAGCTACCGTGTTCTGCTGTATCTTCAAAAACAATATAATATCTCTTTACCCGTTCGAGTGATTCCTTGTTCATTTCCTGTATCTTTTGAATATTGTAGGCACGCCATTCATGTTTTTGTGTAATATCTCCTAACGATGTTTGACACTGTATTAACCAATGTTCATCATTATTCAAGAGAATGTCAAAATCGAATCCAAATTCCTGTCTACTGTCTGGATATCTAAAAGTTCTTTTCTGGATTGCACGCACCTCATCTAAAGTTTCTAACTGCGCTTTTACCATTTTCTTAAACGCAGCACCCCTCATTTGTTTCTCTGCATTATCTGAATGTTCTGCCATATGTCCTCCTTTTTAAATCATCTTGCCCTTAAGTTGTATCCGTTTCCCTTTGCCGCCTGAAGGATATGTCCACTGAAATGGTGTACCTAGTTGCCCTGTCACACCTTGAATATCATATTCTTTAATATATTCATCAATCGAACTAATCTTGTACTCATTCAGATTTTCGTTCACAGTAATGATGTGGGAAGCCCACTGTACCTTTGGTTCTCCTTCTCCGCCGATTCCAGCCAACACCCATTTACACAATCGGTCCCTATATTTTATCAAGTGCTTCTCCAGTTGATTTGCGCTTTCAGAGTTCATAGCCCGAACACCACCAGCTGTCTGAAACTCAAGCAATAGACTTCTTAATTCTTCATCATCAGGATTTAAAACTCTTGAGAAAGCATCGGCTGTGTACTCGTGTACACTTACTCTATCAGCCGAACTTCTTTTGCAGCTAAAAGAATACTCAAGTGTACCATTGAGTGTATTAATTTCCAGCAAAACATCTGTTTTGGGTGTTCCTCCAGATGGAAGCTTCGGAATATCAGATGTAGCCTTAACAGATAACACTTCTCGCGAATCTACGCAAAGTTTTTTCATAACATCAACATAGAGTGAATACAAATACCCAACTGATGTGGCAGATTGGTTTTTCCATTTATCAAAATTCTGTTGATTATTTAGGGCATCAACTAATTTTTCTTCGAAGTGAAGTCCCAGTTTCGCATGCGCCTTTCCAGAATTCATAAGACTAGCAGCTTTGTGTTCTATCATCCTATATGCCGTTTCAAATGGTATGACACCATCCAACGCTGAGTATATTTTCTTTTGAATTATCTTATTGTTATAATTGGCAGCATTCGTTCTTTCTTTTGCATTAAGTCCATCCGGGACAACTACATATGCTTTTTTCACGTAAGCATTAAGCCTCTTTATGTGTTCACTATGCCATTGTTGCTCAGTAATGCGGTCCCGTATCGAAGTTGTGGAATGTAATATCCACTGCTCCTTATCCTGAAATTCTATGAGAAACTGGAAGTAAAATTGTTCCTCTTCATAATTAGGGTCAGCAACCCTGTACTTCTTCTGTGACGTTGCAATATAATCTTTTTCTTTTAAGGAATTTATCATTTGTTCCAGTGAAATAATTCCATTCGCTCCATGTTCGTTTTTATTAGCGTTTTCGCTTTCTTGTGCCATCTTTCTGCTCCTTTCCCCTCTATATGATGTGTGGAAGACACTGCACAAACTGTCTTGCTATTGCATAAGCAAGCAGTGGGGGGATTGCATCTCCTATCTGTTCATATTTGTCCTGTACTTTATCACCATGGAACTGTACATATGGTCCTGCAAACTGATACCAATCTGGAAAGCTCTGCAAACGTGCAGCTTCACGAGGTGTTATTGCCCTGTTAATTTCTGGATGTAAAATTTCATCAAGACAATGCGAAGTGACCGTAAAACTTGGTTCATCCCATAATAATCTTCTATTTCGGCTTCCATAGATAGTGTTTGGAAACAAATGTCTATACTGTTCAATTTCCCCAGTTTCTGTCAATCGCTGAAAAGTAGCTCTCATACTACTTCTCGGAGGAATTAATGCAAGCAATTGCTGTTTTCTCTGAATATGACCTGGTCCCCTATGTGAACTTACATTATGATCATTATATATTTCTGCATCAATCAGATGTTGTGGTACATGAGAATCGAAACCTCTCTCCTCATAGTCTCCCCGCATAATTGAAACAAATCTGCGCTGATTATCTGTCTGGTACTGTTCTGGCCGCTGATATTCAATTACATCATCACCTTCACCCATTCCGACTATTGGAAGGTCTGAAATAGCATCTTCTACAGTCACATACGAATTCGCACACCCTGGTCCATGCGTCTTCTCTGGATATACAAAATTCACATTTTCCAAATCTCTTCTAATACCAACAAGGAATAAACGTTCTCTTGCTTGCGGAACACCATAATCGCAAGCTCTTAGCAAAATATTCTCCTGTTCCCTTGATGCCAATTTATAGCTTGGATTTATGTCTTCATTTTCAAATGTGTCACATATATATCTAAAGATACCTCCGCGTTCTCCATCAGCATTTTTCTTTGAAAGCATACCCTTTACATTTTCAAATAAGATAGCCTTTGTATTTACCGCTCTGGATATACGGACAATATTGCTAAACAAATCATCTCTTTCATCACCAAGAGTTCTTGTCCCCGCCATACTAAAACTTTCACAGGGAGCACCCCCGGAAACCACATCTACAGTCTCATTCTGCGAATCTATACCGTAACGAGCCTGCAATAAATCTCGTATCATTTCACTGTCCACGAGATTTATATCTCCATGAATCAAAAGCGTTCTGGTACTTTCATACATAAACCGCTGTAAATATTCCTCACGAGTTCCATTCTCATCAAAATATTCCGACAAATGCATGACTTCTGCGTTGTGGCTAAGAGAATATGTTTCCACAGTTGTGTCTGTCCACTCCACTGCAATAAGCGGAAGTATTCCAGCCCACTTAAACCCTGTGCACAATCCCCCAGGACCAGAAAAGAGGTCAATGCTAACTAACTGATAATTTTCGTTTCTCATTCTTTCAATGAGACTATGATTCATTGTATTTTCCCTCTCTTTCTAGTTCTTCGCCATTCTCTTTGATGATTCTTGAAGCCTCTATTAAAGATGTGCGTCTTACAAATTCACTATAAGAAGAATAGGCTTCCAACCTTGCTGCTTTTTTTAATTTTTCTAATTCATCTTCGCTTACACGAATACTTATTGACGTTGTCTTTTTCATGATATGCTTACCTCCAATTATATTTTATGTGTATTGTAGTACATTGTCAATACTTTGTCCGGCAAACAGGTTCTTAGATCCAGAATGCAGAAATAACTCTAAAACTTACATTGAATACCCGCTATTCCGTAAGTGCTCAATAAAAGAGTGCTTACTTTTTACCTTTTGACGATTATTATTTAAGAAAAGGTTTTCTTAAAAATGGTATAATTCCGCTCATCTCTCGGACTGCAATACACCGCAAACTCAATCGTCTTAAATGTATATTTATATTCCTCAATCACATTTTTCGCAGCCTTCGCAACTACTGTCGGATTATTTGAAAAGGCGCCACATCCAAATGCTCCGAGAATAACAACGTCGTTTTTTTCATTGGCGGCAATATCCAGAATTCTTCCAAGTCTCTTTTCATGAATTTCCATTAGTTCATCGTCTGATATTTTAATGCATTTATCTCCATCTCCCGAATTAAACATATTACTTGGACGTTCTCTGAGATTTGGTGCTGCACATGTGAGTACATTTACATTGTACCAATCGGATTCTTCCATTAATTGGGGACTAGCCGTGTCTGTCTTAAATACAACAACATCCGGCGTATAGATAATGTCATCATTATGAATCGGATTCTTGGCAATTCTATGTGGTTTATAAAACCCGTTCCACATTTTCGGTGTATTCAAACAGAAATATAAATCAGAGCATCGGCACAAACATTCTTCTTGCGCACTTGCACCGTGTGTAACACCGCCACCAGGATTGGATGCCGATGCGAAATTATGTACACATACATTTTGATTTTTGTAGGCAGATGCCGCCTCATAACTTCTTTTCTTCGATACAATAACCTGTGCAGGCTCCTCGTATCTCTTTTTATCAATCTCGGAAATCGCGTCATTTTCCAATATTAGTTTCTGATGTGAGATCGATTTTCTGATAGCAGCTTTTAATTTACCATTTTCCTCACACATTCTTTCTGTATCTTGAAACATCTGTACATTGTCATCTCTACTCACAACTATTACACCTTCTTTTAATAATTTCTGTAGTGCCAATTTGAAGCCCTTTACGCAGATTATGCATTATCTTCCGCAAAATATCAATTTGTTTTTGACTTTTTGCGGAAGAACAACTCATTCAGCAAGTCCCTCCCCAAATTCCATTTGCCCCATCTCCCTTTATCCATTATACTATCCTTATAAACACTTTTCAGGAGGCCACCATGAACTACCGTCATGACAAATACCACAACCCCATCTCCATCCTCGGCTTCGGCTGCATGCGTTTCCCACGCTCCGCTGGCAAGATCAACTTCACCGAAACGGAACGTGAAATCCTCACTGCCATTGAGTCAGGCGTCAACTATTTTGACACTGCCTATGTCTACCCAGGCAGCGAAGCCACCCTCGGTGAGATTTTAGAAAAGAATAACCTGCGCGACCAGGTTTACATTGCGACGAAACTCCCTCACTATTTGATTAAGAGCGCGGGCACGTTAGATAAACTTTTTGCTGAAGAATTAGTGCGTCTACGAACGGACCACATCGACTATTATTTGATGCATATGTTAACTGACATTGATACATGGGAGCGCTTGAAATCGCTTGGCATTGAGGAATGGATTGCGAACAAGAAGAAGACTGGTGAAATTCGCCAGATTGGCTTTTCTTATCATGGGAATTCGGATATGTTCTGCCAATTGATTGATGCCTACGACTGGGATTTCTGCCAGATTCAGTACAACTACATGGATGAGCACTCTCAGGCAGGGCGCAAAGGCCTGAACCACGCTCACGGTAAAGGACTTCCAGTTATTATTATGGAACCACTCCGCGGTGGCAAGCTGGTAAATCTCCTTCCAGAGGAAGCAACTCGCATTTTCGAAAATTATCCTATCAAGCACACGCCTGCACAGTGGGCATTCCGTTGGCTTTGGAATCAGCCAGAAGTGACCTGTGTTTTATCGGGTATGAATTCCATGGAAATGGTTTTGGATAATATTGAGACTGCTTCAACTGTAACCGTCGGCGAACTTGGCAAGAAAGAAGAAGAAATGCTTCAGAATGTTGTAAAGGCGATTAACTCAAAGATGAAGGTCGGCTGTACTGGCTGCGGCTACTGCATGCCTTGTCCGAAAAACGTAGACATTCCAGGAACATTTTCTGCATACAATCGCAGATTTACGGAAAGCAAGTACGGTGGATTTTTTGATTACATGATGTGCACGGCACTTCGCAAGAACTCAACTGCCGCATCAAACTGTGTACAGTGTGGCAAGTGTGAAAAGCATTGTCCACAACACATTGAGATTCGAAAGGAATTGAAGAATGCCGCAAATGAATTAGAAGGACCACTCTATAAAATCGTACGAAAAATAGTAAAATTATTCAAAGCGTTCTAAAATACCCCACTCAAAACGTAAAATGAAGCATGCCTCTCAGAATAATATTCAAGAGGCATGCTTTTTACATAAAAAATCACCTATTTAACCACCATATCCCCGCATTCAGATACGCAGCAAATGTCAGCCATACCAAATACGGAATGTTCAGCCACGCTGCCCTTTTATCGATTCCCCAGAACTTTTCAATCATAAGCAGCACTAACACCCACAAGAGTACCAGCCACGCAAGCGAAAACAGATACCATTGAAAGTTAAAGAAGAACGTCGGCCAAAGGAAATTTACTACAAGCTGATAACCATACAAAACGAGTGCTTCGTATTTTTCCTTCTCCTCTGCATCAGACACAATGATTAGATAAGAACTAATCCCCATCAGTATGTATAAAATTGTCCATACAATCGGAAAGAGCCAACCTGGCGGTGAAAGTGGCGGCTTATTTAAAGTCTCAAACATTTCCATTCCACCACCCGACAACAACGACGCCAAAGCACCTACAAGGAGCGGAATCGCAATACATTTTAACAACAATCCCTTATTCTTTTTCATTTTCACATTTCTCCATATTTAAAATATTACTAATATATATGAAAAAACGGTCAAAAAAAGCACATTCACCATGGGAATGTGCTTTTATATGTGTAAATCTAGAAATATCCTCACGCCTCCGTGTAAATAATTTATTTAAAATATCATCATCAGTACATTGTAATATACTGTCATCAGTGCGCAGAACACTATCGCAACTGGCAGCGTTTTCTTCACCAACTCCCCGAAGGTTACATCAAAATATTCTGCTGCCACCACAAGACACATATGTGTCAGTCCCACCTGGCTTGCCGCATGGGTGATAGACATCAAATATACTGCAAGCGGCATAGTTGCCGGCATCGCCGCAAATGCAAGTGGCGCGCCCATGGCAATGGCTCCTGAGGAACCACTGATGACTGTCACGATGAAAAACAGCAGCGCAAATATGAGATATGTAGGAAGTGGAAGTGACTGCATCATCTCTGGCAGGATTTCCAAAACTCCCGTATGCGCGATAAATTCTTTCAATACTAATACAAGAAATGTATTAAAGAGCAATCGTTTCTCAACCGCAGAGACAACAATTTTCTTCAGCTCATCAATCTTAATGCGATATACAAAAAGGCAGAGAACATTTACAATCAGAACCGCCCAGACAACTTCCAATTTTACCACTAGAATCAATACTACTATCAGAATCAGTGACCACAAATGCTTGAAAAGATTGATGGCATCTTGTTTTCTATTTTCACTTTTCGGCGTTCCCGGGTCTTTTGGAATCTTACGGAGACAAGTCACATATCCAAGCAGCATTAACACGATCACCGGTACAATCATTCCCATTACAAATGCTGATACTTCTACACCTGACAGGTTCAGCATAAGCAAAACGCCTGTGTACGTTGGAAGTATACTTTCCGGGATGTGTCGAACCCAGCTTGTCACAAAAGCCTGTTCCTTTTTGTTGAGGTACCCGTCTGTGGCATCCTTTACAATTTGACTGCATAATGCCATGGCTGCCGCCGCTGGCAGTAACCCGATGAAAATAGCTGAGCCTGCGGTGTTGATTCTACGGTTGTGGAAGATTCCATTCAGGTCCGCCTGCGCCAGCTTCAATTGGTCACGCGCTTCCAATACTCTCTGCAGAAATGTAATCAAATAAAAGGTCACCAAAACTGACAGGGACGACCAGTTTGTAAGAACTGAAACTGTTTTGCCGGCCGCCTCCGTTAATGGTATTTTATATAATAAAATTGTGACCACTAAGCCGCCTAAAATTGCCTGATATAGTGGACGCTTAAGTGTCATCAAACCGATAATTGTAAGAAAAACAATTACAAGAAAAATCACTTGCATTTTGAGAATCTCCTTTTCATTCGTATATTCCTTAATATTTTCTATCTTAATCCATTTTCTTCCAAATTGCTAGTTATAAAAATAAAAAGCACATCCCAATTTCTGAGATGTGCTCCCTTATCTTCATATGTCTATAATTCTGAATATCCGTAGCTATTTACAATCGCTTCGATTCTCTTGCCTTCTTTACACAATGGACATTCGTTTGGTGCGTATGCACGGTAATCTGGAATATCCCTGCTGGTAAAGATTGTCTTAACTTCAAGTCCATTTATCTTATTGATGGAACTGAAAACGGAACAAATTCCGCAAACTGTACCACCGTAGTATAAAACTGCTTCGATTGCACGTTTCACTGATTTCCCAGTTGTGATAGATGGTGCCAGAATCAGTACTTGTTTGTTCCTAATCATTCGCTGCACATTATCACGGAATAGGATTAATCCATTTTGATGATATTCAGGGGAAACAATGGAAATATTATTGCCGTGGCTTAATGACTGTCTACTAGTGTCTGCCAGCTGTTCTGCCATAAATGTTCCAATTGTGTCTGTCTCTTCCAAACATACAATAGTATCTACATATACTGTATGTGAATATTCTTCTGCTAAAACTTTTGCTGTCTCTCTACAGTTGTTATGTCTAACCTTTACCGTCGACATATCGATGTATGTATTGATATGAGAGTTGCTGGTAGCAAAGTGACCTTTCAAAATTTTGATTCGTGCTTTTGGGTTCTTCGTTGAGCGAAGGTCCACTAATCTTTCATCCATATGCATCCTCCTTTATATCACTTTTGTGAATTTTTACTAGGTTCAGTATATCATAAGACTTTTTATTATGCAATATAACTATTGTTTTTAACCGATACCACCCATAAAAATTCCAAGAAGCAATACCAAGAAGCAAACTGGACAGAAAATATATTTACAGGCAGGGTAAAATTTATCACTGATTGGGTTTTCCCGTCCTTTATTTACCTGTGTCTCCACATATTTCTTTCCACAAACCCAGAAGAACATAATTGCCGCAAGGCCTGCTCCTAGTGGACAGATGTAGATAGATAAAACGTCCATCCAGCCAGATACAATACCTTGGATACAGGTTGCCACAACTGCACTGAACACACCTACAACTGCGCATGCCGGCACACGCTTTAATCCAAACTTTTCCTGCACCGTTGCAATTGGCGCTTCGTATAAATTAATCAAGGATGTCATCCCTGCAAAGAAAACTGCCACAAAGAAAATCATAGCAACAATCGTTCCGCCTGGCATAGATTTAAACAGGTTTGGAAGGAAGATAAACATGAGTCCCGGACCACCCTGATTTAATTGTGTTCCCGCAGTTGCCATGGCTGGAATAATTACGAAAGCCGCAAGGAGCGCCGCCATCGTATCAAAAATCGCCACACGTGCTGCTGATGCCGGAATATTCTCTGAATCCGAAAGATAAGAACCGTAAATCAGAGTTCCATTTCCTGCAATTGACAAAGAGAAAAATGCCTGGCCTAATGCATAAATCCATGTTGTAGGGTCTGCTAACGCCTTTGGGTCTACGCGGAATATGTAACGATATCCATCGGCCGAACCTGGCTGGAGGAATACGTAAATTCCAAGAATGATAAATAATACATAAAATAAAGGCATCATAATTTTGTTCGCTTTTTCAATCCCGCTTCCGATACCCAGCATCAGAATCACAATTGCAATAGTAAGCGACGAAAGGAGCCAGCCATTATTACCGAATGCAGAAGCCATGCCGCCAAATGCAGCGCTAAAACCATCCACATCATTTGCTGCCAATGTAGTTCCTGTAAAAGCACCAACCATATATTTCACAATCCAGCCAAGAACAACTGTGTAGCCGATTGCCATTGCCAAGGAACCTAAAACTGGAATCAAACCGATTGCTTCCCCTATTTTTCTTTTGCCCTTCATTTCACAGGCAGTTCCAAATGCATTTACCGGTCCTGACTTTGTTGCGCGTCCAAAGCTCATCTCTCCAATAATTCCGGTTGAACCAATTAAGATTACAAAGATAAAATATGGAATAATAAAGGAACCGCCGCCGTAAAGGGATACTCTGGTTGGAAACATCCAAATATTTCCCATACCAACCGCGGAGCCGATACATGCAAGAATAAATCCCCATCTCGTTCTAAAAGATTCTCTTTTGTTCATAGTTACACCTCATCTCATTCTATTTTTCGACTATCAAAAAAAGCAAAAGAGTCTATCGCATCCAGGATATCTTTAAAGTCATCCCTTGGAGCCAACTCTAAATATTTGCGAAGAAGTTCCGTTTCATTATTGCGGAAACGTCCATAAAAGATATCATACAGGTTATGTCCCCGCATGTAAATCCTAAATTCTTCAAAATGCTCTTTTAATTCGGAAATTGAATCAATTTTCTTACCCAATACTTCCGTAAGATGCTCTCCACTGGATAGTCTGTGTAAATATTGCTTCCACTTAGAGAACAAAATCTCCCAAAAATCCTCCTCACTTTTGACAACTCCAATCTCTGCCATGACCTTTGGATTTAGGAAATAATTTTCAAAGGAATAATATTTCAAAATCAACACATTTTCCCTGCGAACTCTTGGCAGCTTGTCAATGTCCTCATTACTGCGTTCGCTATAATATTTACAAAGCTGGCCAGCCAGCTCCTCTGGGTCTTTTCCATCACCGTCACGAATCATCAAAAACTGGTCGCGCAAATAAAGCTGATTCATATACTTTAGGTTTGCGTAAGTTTTGATATTGGTACAGCTGTTTGTGGTGATGATAGCCATGCGGGACAAATCGCCCTTCTCGTCGTGCACCTCCGAATAATACTTTTCTAAAAGCAGCGGAAGTCGGCTCTTATCCTGCTTGCCTTCTACGATAAACACAAAATCCACATTCAAAAAGTCATTCGCGCTGTAACCCAAATCGTCCAGAATATCATCGATATCCGCATTTTGGCGAACGACAGAATAGCCGTCATCATCCAAAATCATCTGGCAAATCTGCCGTCTGGTAAAATTCGCAACCATGTTCGGCGAATGCGTGGTGAAAATCACCTGATTCTTCTTAGAAAGCCGATAGAGAATCCGGCTTGCATTTTTCTGCAGCGATGGATGCAGAAACAATTCTGGATATTCTACGATAATAATGCTTGGAATTCGCTTCTCATCCTCAATATAAGTCTCCAAAAGCGACAGCATGTAGATGCTTTTCATACCATTTCCAAGCTGCTCTACCGGCCGTAAATGCTGCTGTTCCTCATGCCATGCATCCACTTTCACGCGAAACAGTTCGTCTGGATTGCAAGACAGCGTATACAAAATTTCCTCCTGCCCACCGTTCTTTTGATAATTATCATTTACCTTTTGCGAAAAACCGTTCAGGTTCAGCTGGTACATTTTGTACTCCAAAAGACGGGCAGTTTCATATAGCTTTAGTTCCTCAGGCTTCTTCTGGTTAATAAGACCGATACAGCTAAAACATTTATTACAATTTTTTGCCGAGTCAAACATGCACTCACTGGAACGCAGGCGTGCAAGCTGCTCCGATTCCTGGAACAAGAGCAAATCCTCCTGAAATGGTTTTAAATTCCGACTGGTATCGATAAAATAAATCTTCGGCAAAATCTCTGGAATATAGCGGTTGTTTTTGCGGTAACCGTCCTGATAGCGTATTTCTTGATTCTGATTAATAGTACAGACAAACTGAAGCTGACCATTCGAATAGGACGGAAGCTTTTCGCAAAAATCACGTTTCCATGCATCATAGCGTTTGTAAGGACTCACAATTCCATGTGCATGAAACTGGTGCAAATCTTCCTCGGTAATGTCCAAAACCATCGAAATCTCAATATTCTGTTTTTTCTCGTTAAAGTCCGTTTCCCTAACAGTATAATCGCCCGTGACGGCACGAATTGCATCTAGCACAACCGTCTTACCAGTGTTGTTCTTCCCTACTAAGATTAGAGAATTCTCGATGTCGTGAATTTTAAGTTCGCGGATAGATTTAAAATTTCGGATGCTGAGAAATTCGATTTGCATAGGAGCCTCCTTGGGAGTTTATTTATAATTCATATTTTACTCTTAATTTAATAAGGATGCAATATGGCAGATAACCATATGATTATCTGCCACTTGAAATGTTCATTATGAAATTTTCTTACTCAAATTCTATCGTCCCTGGAGGCTTACTCGTCACATCATAAAGTACTCTATTCACATGTTCCACTTCATTCACTATCCTATTCATGACCTTCTCCAGCACTTCCCACGGTACCCTTGCTGCCTCTGCCGTCATGAAGTCTACCGTCGTCACTGCTCTGAGTGCCACTGCGTAATCGTACGTCCTTTCATCGCCCATACAGCCTACGCTTTTCATATTGGTCAGCGCCGCAAAGTACTGTCCAATTTCCCCAGACAATCCTGCTTTTACAATTTCTTCTCTGTAAATTGCATCTGCATCTTGTACTATTTTTACTTTCTCTTCTGTTACTTCGCCTACGATACGTACGCCAAGTCCTGGACCTGGGAATGGTTGCCTGAATACGAGATGCCCTGGAATTCCAAGTTCAAGTCCTGCCCTACGCACTTCGTCTTTAAATAAATCGCGAAGTGGCTCGATAATTTCTTTGAAGCTTACTACGGATGGGAGTCCGCCTACGTTGTGGTGTGATTTGATTACAACGGATTCGCCTCCAACACCGCTTTCTACAATGTCTGGGTAAATGGTTCCCTGCACTAAGAAGTCCACGGCTCCAATTTTCTTTGCCTCTTCTTCGAATACACGAATGAATTCTTCACCGATAATCTTTCTTTTCGCTTCTGGCTCCTCTACTCCTGCTAGGCGTTCATAGAATCTTTCCTGTGCATTTACACGAATGAAATTCAAATCATACTCGCCAGCCTCACCAAACACTGCCTCCACTTCATCGCCCTCATTTTTGCGGAGAAGTCCGTGGTCTACGAATACGCAGGTAAGCTGGTTTCCAACTGCTTTTGAAAGCATTACTGCTGCAACTGAGGAATCCACGCCGCCTGATAATGCGCAGAGTACTTTTCCATCGCCAACTTTTTCGCGGATTGCTTTAATGGAATTTTCCACAAAAGAATCCATCCTCCAATCGCCAGTACATCCACAAACGTTGTATAGGAAGTTTGATAACATCTTACTTCCTTCTACGCTGTGGAGTACTTCTGGGTGATATTGAACTGCATATAAACCAGCTGAGGCATTTTCAGCGGCTGCCACTGGACAGTCTGCCGTGTGTGCAGTAATTTCAAATTCTGCTGCAATGGTACTTACATAATCGAAGTGGCTCATCCAGCAAATTGTTTTTGGAGAAATCCCACGAAAAAGCAGAGAATCCGTCTTATCAACGATTACTTCTGTTTTCCCGTATTCGCGGACTGGCGCCTTCTCGACTTTCCCGCCAAGTACATGCATCATAAGCTGCGCACCGTAGCAGATGCCAAGTACAGGAACACCAAGCTCAAATAATGACTTATCACAAGTTGGTGCTCCTTCTTCATAACAGCTATTTGGCCCGCCCGTCAGAATGATTCCTTTTGGATTCATAGCTTTGATTTGTTCTATATCTTTTTTATAAGAATAAATTTCACAATAAACATTACATTCTCTGACACGTCTGGCAATCAACTGATTGTATTGTCCGCCAAAGTCGAGAACAATGACCTTCTCATGCTTCATAAATCTTTCCTCAAAAACAAGGTGTACTTTCGTACACCTCATTTTCCCCTTCAAATTTCTAATCGTTGTCTTCTCTCTCAACGTCGTAATCTAAAATCTTTCCATCTGCTCCGCTGATTTCATAATCGTATTCTTTACCGTCAGCTGTAAATTCCACACTATATTCGATTCTTCCATCATCAATATCGCGTTCCACTTTCAGCCTTGTTACTTGACTTTCTGTGAAACCTGCTTGTGCTAAAGCAATTGATTTTGCTTTTTCTTTTCCAATATCTGTCGCTTCTGAATTGTTACTTTCTGCTCCTGCATTCTCTGTGGCTTGTGAGCCTGTATTTGTGGAATCTGTATTTGAGGTTCCCGCATTTGTCGTACCTGCATCAGATGTCGTTGTGTTCGATGAACTTGCTGCCCTATCCTCATCGTATTCTCTGTGTGAGTAGAGCACTTCGCCGTTTTCAGCGTCAATGCTGTAATCGTATTCATATTCGCCACTTGCGAACTCTACTTCGTAAACCATCTTGCCATATTCGTAATCGAAATCTACTTCTACATCCCGAACATCACTTGCTGCTACTCCCGCGTGAGCAAATGCTGCTTCTTTCGCTTTATCTCTTCCAATGTAAGCACTGTCGTTTGCACTGCCTGTTGAAACTACATCTTTCACTTCATTCTTTGGATTTGATAACACGAGGTTCAGTTCATTTACTGAAAGTTTCGCCAAATCTTTTGCTTCATAAGTGCTATTAACTTCTAAAATGCTCTGAATCAATGCTGCTTTTCCTTTAGAAATGTCAAGCTCATCTGCCATCTCATCTACTCCAGCATCATTTACATATTGCGCAAGAATCGCTGCATTCACTGATGTTGCACTGAGAATCTGGTTGATTTCTTCTGTGAGTTCTGCTTGTAATTTGGCACCTCTTGCTTCATTCTTATCTTCCACAGAGAGAAGAATGGAATTAGCCAGCTCATCAACATATCCATGCTTTAAAAGAGAACCGATAATTGCATTTACTGCTGTATCAGCATCTGCTCCTCTTAACTTCATGCCTTCTAAAACCTTTTCTGCATCTTGGTTTAATGCAACTGCTCTGATAACTTCTGCGTCATCATCTACCTGAAGCTCGATACTAGGATTTACATCCAGTTGTACGATACTTGCTACGTCCATTTCATCTAAGAATTCAATTATTCCCCAAACTGCTAAAACTACTGCCAACGCCACTACTACGGCAACGATTTTTTTCTTATTATTCTTCATATATTTTCCACCTTTCATTTTTATTATTTCCACCTTTCGTAATGATAATGTTACAGAATGGCATTTTATTGCATAAATTTCAAAAAAATTTATATTTGAGAGCATGTTTGTTTTGAATTTGGAGTGATTCGCTGGGTCTGAGACCCATTTACTTTGTGACTTGGTTTTAATGAAAGTATCGTAGGGATTCCGTATGAAAAAAACTTACAAAAACGTCTAGATACCGTGGAAACTTCCTATCTATCTGCTTATAATTGTTAGATTTACTTGTCAAAATCGGCTAAATATGCAGAAATCGTTTTTCTATCTGTTTAATTCAAGTTCCGACATGAAATTGTAGCAGATAGAAGTTTCATTTGAACCATTTCTAGTCGTTCTAAAATCACAAGCAGCTAGTAAGCTGACAGATAGAAAGAAGGTTTTAGTCAAAACTGTCTGCCCGACAGTGTCTTCGAATTGAAATTGCAACAGATAGATGTGAATGTTTTTAGATATCTAGACGTTTTTCCCAGATATTTAACAAATCGAAACATTGTAACACTTGCATTTAAAGCCAAATTACAAAAACGTGTTACTCTATCTGAATCTCAAAAACCACCACTTCATTGAAGTGGTGGCCAAAATCCCTTGATTACATTTTTAATTTTTTAATTTATTCAGCGTATTCTTTTTCGTATTCTACTACTTCACCAGTCATCGCATTGATGAAATATTCGTACTCAACATCTCCACTCTCAAATTCCACATCGTATACCATCATGTGGTATTCATAGTCGATTTCCACTTCCAAATCATACACACTGCTCTCTTCAATTCCCGCATGTGCAAAGGCAATCATATTTGCCTGCTCAGCTCCAATGTATGCCTGCTCTGTCGCTTCACCAGTTGCTTTCACAGCTTCAACCTGGTTCTTTGGATTGGAAATAATGAGGCTCAGTTCATTTACAGAAAGCTTTGAAAGCTCTTCAAATGTGTAATTGCTGTTAGCTGCCAAAATGTGTTCGATGAGCGCTGCCTTTCCATGAGAAATCTGATATTCCTGCGAAACTGCATCTACCACTTCTCCATCCACATATTGAGATAAAATCGAGGCGTTTACAGATGCACCAGTTAAGATTGCGTTAATTTCCTCAGATAACGTTTCCTGAAGTGCATCCCCACGTACCGAGTCTTCATCCTCTACTGAGAGAAGAATCGAGTTTGCCAGTTCATCAATGTATCCATGTTTTAAAAGGGAGCCGATGAGTGCATTTGTCGCCGTATGAATATCAAGTCCTTTGAGTTTCATACCAGCAAGGATTTCTTCGGCATCCGCGTTCATTGCGTTCGCCTCCAGAACCTCTTCATCCTTATTAATCTTAAGCTCGATGCTTGGGTTGACTTCCAGCGATACAATACTTGCAACTCTACTGGCGCTCAGATTCAGGAATCCAAAAATTCCTGCTCCCGCAATTACCACGCACGCTGCTGCTATAGCGGTGAATTTTCTAAAATAGTTCTGTTTTCTTTCAAATGGTATTACTTTATCTTGGTAGTTGTCGCATTCAGCCATGACCTTATCAAGAACGTCTGGCGTACATGCTTCTACGGCTTTCTTAAACCTAAGTTCTAATTCACGATCAGTCATTAGCTTCCACTCCTTCTATATATTTTCGTAACTTTTTGAGGGCTCTGTGATACTTTGAGAGAACAGTCGCAAGCGCCATATCAAGTAATTCTGCTATTTCTCGGTGTTTGAGTCCCGAGACTGCATGAAGCAGAATAATATGCCTCTCCTCATCTGTCAAAATATTAAGCGCTGCCTCCAGAAGATGCCTGTCCTCTGTATTCCCTGCCGTATCTGGAATATGGAAAGACATATCCCACTCTTCCGGCTCCAAGTCTTGGTGACGCTTCTTTTCGCGAAGCTTCATAAGAGAAAGATTCTTTGCTATCGTAAGTATCCATGACATTGGCGTTCCTTTTGCAGTGTAGCGCTCTGCGTTTGCCCATATCTTCAAATAGGTTTCCTGCAAAACGTCTTCTGAATCTGCGGGGTTCTTTGTGATGGATAATGAAAATCCATACACTGCCGCCCGGGTCTCGTGGTAGAGCTCCGCTAACGCATCTTTGTCACCCACAGCCAGCCTACTCATAAGTGCGTCCAGGTGAGAGCCGGCATTATATGCAATTTGTGTCGTTTGTAAAAGCGCTAAAAATATCATTGTCTCCCTCCTGTCATAAATATAATGCGCGAGCGGTTTATTTTATTGCATTGTATCATGAAATTTTTTACAAAAAAAGGGGAACGACTCAAATCATTCCCCACCAGTTGCGCTTTTGTTCCATATGTAAATATTTTTCTCTCGTAGCGAGTCCCCCACGAATATGCCGCTCCGATTTATTGGTGTCGAGAACCTTGCGCACTTCTGCCGCCAGAGATGCATTGATTTGCCCAAGCCGCTCTGCTACATCCTTGTGCACTGTGGACTTGCTAATTCCGAAAGCCTTTGCCGTCTGTCTTACTGTCGCATTGTTCTCTATAATATAATTTGCAATCTCTATTGCCCTTTCTTCAATGTAATCCTTCATAAAAATCTCCAAATAGTTTGTATTTTTACAATCTATGCGGATAATTTTGCAGTTATTCAATACTTCTCAAAGGAAAACACTTTATTTCTCAGTCCAAATCGTAGATAATGATTATAGGGAAAAATATCGTTGAAATAAAAGGAGAACAAAATGGATATTTCAAGATTTGTAGAATACCATGATAAGATTGTAAAAAACTGCTCGAAGGTAATCGTAGGGAAGGATGATGTAATTTCTCTGGTACTGACCTGTTTTGTATGCTCTGGTCATGTGCTCTTAGAGGACATTCCGGGAACCGGCAAAACGATGCTCCTTCGTGCTTTTGCAAAAACGATTGGCGGGGAGTTTAAACGAATTCAATTCACTCCTGATTTACTGCCATCTGACTTGACAGGGATTAATTTTTATAACCAGAAAACTGGTGATTTTGAGTTCCGCCCAGGCCCGCTGTTTTCAAATATTATTTTGGCGGACGAGATTAACCGTGCAACGCCGAGAACACAGTCCAGCTTATTGGAGGCTATGGAAGAAAAACAGATTACGGTGGATGGAGTAACCTCGAAGCTTGAAGCGCCGTTTATGGTAATGGCTACCCAAAATCCGTTAGAATCCTATGGAACATTTCCATTGCCAGACGCACAGATGGACCGCTTCTTTATGCGCCTGTCTTTGGGATATATGAATAGGGAACAGGAAATGAGCGTGCTTGGCCGTCCAGATACCGTATCAATTATTGATTCTTTAGAACAGGTTGTTTCTCCAGAAGAGACAGCTTATGTTTGCAGTGCATATACGGAAGTGAATGTATCGGAACCAGTCCTTCATTATCTGATGGATATTATTGAGCGGACACGAACCGAGGATAATTTCGTGACAGGTGTATCCACACGTGGTGCCATCGCTCTTTACAAGGCCTCTCAGGTGACAGCAGCATTTGCAGGCCGCGATTATGTGATTCCAGAAGATGTACAGCTCGTAGCGCCACATGTTTTGTCGCACAGAATTTCTCGTGACAGTGGAAAGACTGGGGCTTCACTTAAATTTTTAAATAAAATTATCGAGAACGTACAAGTTCCATTGGAGAATGTATGATTTTAGGTTTTGTATTATTATTTGTAATCTTGATTCTGATAGTCCAGCAATGGACATTGGAAAATAGCCTGGATGCAGTCGAGGGAAATTTCTGGCCGGAAGATAATGTCGTGGACCCAGATGAAACCTTTGATGTGTCTATTGAGTTAAAAAATAAAAAACGGCTGCCCCTGTACTACATAAAGGTACAATGTCCGTTCGTCAAAGAATTCGTGATAGATTCGAAAGTGAAAAAGGTAACCAAAAATCGCAGTATCGATGGCCACACGGTGACTATTTCCACCTGGTTGAAGCCAAGACAAAAAGCGCAGCTAAAGGTTCCTGTTTCTGCATCCTGCCGCGGACGATACGTACTGGTTCATCCTAGTTTATATTGCGGAGATTTTCTCGGATTAAAAGAGTGCAAAAAAAATATGGAACAGATGCGGGAGGTTGTCGTAGCGCCAAAGGAATATGACAGTCAGGAAGTAAAACAGGTTTTGGGAAAATTTCTTGGAGATTATTCTGTGCGCCGTTTTATACATGAAGACCCTGTGCTGACACTTGGTTTCAGGGAATACACAGGCAGGGAACCTTTGAAAACGATTTCCTGGAAGCAAAGTGCCCAGAGGCAAATGCTGATGGTAAAAGAATATGACCACACCGTGGAGCCAGTCATCTCTGTCCTTGTAAATGTTGAAACAGAGCTGGCCGATAATAAAGAGTTGTTAGAGAAATGCTTTTCGCTGGCCAGAAGAGTCTGCAGTAATTTAGAAGCAAGAGGCATGCAATATGATTTTTATACCAACGCACAGATGGCAGGAGGTACCGGCGATGATTACACCGTAAGTGAAGGGCTGGGTCCACGCCACTTCACAAGGGTGATGGAGCTTTTGGGCCGAAGCATGCACATATCGGCGTTTTCTTTGGAAAAGCTGATGAAAATGGCTGAAGATTCTGGTGGTAAGGACAGAGGGAAGATTATAATCACTCCAAATGAAAGTCCTGTGTCATCAGCAGATGGCCAGATTTTAGTTTTAAAGGCACATTTATTGTAGGGAGAGTTTTGATATGATTTTCATGAATACGCTACGGATGGTCGTAGATCTTTCTTTCTATTTCTTTTTTGCAGAATTTGTGGTTGCATCTTTTGGCGGCAATTCTATGCTAAAAGAGATGCTGCTTCTTTGCCTGTGCTATGGAATTCTGGCGCACATTCAAAAATTTTCCAGAAACCGCATCTTCTGGTTGCTTCCGGTTTTGGTTCTCTTTCTACCCGAATCAGGCAGGCTTGCGTTGGTTCCGCCAATCGTCTACATCCTATATCTGATTTATAAAGAAGAGTACGGATTTTCCTGGGAACGTCAGGCAGAATTGTTTTTGATTAGCTGGAAAATATTTTTAGGAGCTGGAATCTGCCTTTGCATGGCAGCAAGATATCAGCTGGTTTTGAGTCACTCGCTGCCTATGGCACTTATTTCACTTTTTGCGTCTGTCCTATTCCTTCGTATGCTGCGTCATGACCCTGAAGTTTATTTAAACCGACAGTATCAAACCAAAAACATTCTTCTCCTTGGCAGCGTGCTGATGGCGGCCTGGCTTTCCAGCCGCGAAATTGTATTTCAAAGCATCTGGAGTGCATGCAATTTTATTTATATGAATTGTATACTTCCAATATTTTCACTTTTGATTACATGTGTTGTAGCCATAATAGGGCTATTTATGAAGCTATTTTCATGGCTGAAATTTGGCAAACTAACCTATAAGGGCAGTGAAGTGAATTCGTCTGGAGAAATGAATATGTTTTCAGACCTGGAACAAAATATCACGAATAGCACTATAATGTTTGAGCAGGTTGTAACCGCCATCATTATTATTGTGCTGGTAATAGCTGCTTTTTTCTTCTTCCGCTGGCTTGCTTCTGGCTGGGAAACGGACGAGGTACGGGCTCATGGCTTAGATATTATTAGGAGTGAAAATTCCAAAAATGATACAAAAAAAAGAGACTACGCAACATCTACCGTTCATCAGGTACGACGACAATACCGCAAGTTTTTGAAATTGTATATGACACACGGAGAAAGAATTCTGTCGTCCGACACCAGTGCGGACATTGCGGAAAAAGGCGGTAAAATATTTCCAACGCCAGATATGATGAAAGAAATGAGAGAGATTTACATACGTGCCAGATATAATAACGACGCGACCAGAGCAGATTTAAAAAAGATGAAACAGATAAATCAATTATTGAAACAATGATAAAAAAGTGACTCTAAAACAAATGTTGGAGTTCGGAAATCATAGAGAATAAATTTTATAAAAATACAAAATTCAAGAGGAGGTGCGCGTTCGCATTTCCTCTTCTATTTTTGCTTAGAGTTTCAGCCAATATTTATTCTT